>NZ_AP028070.1:1258172-1887259 GCF_030297175.1 Marinobacter sp. LA51
GGCACTGAATTGCTGTTGGTCGGTGAGGGTGGTGTTACAACGACCAATGCCAAAGGCAAAAACCTTCAATAATGCCCTGATGTGGCAACAACCGAACAGACAATTAAGGGGCTTTTGAATGTCTAACCTTAAGCATGGCAAGGACGAGCATTACCTGACGACGCCAAAAGCGGAGCCGTTCCTGGAACGCCTGATCTTTAATAATCGCGCCGTTATCCTTTTTGGCTTCGTGCTGCTCACGCTCTTCCTGGGCTACAACGCTGCGAAAATCCAGCCGGACGCCAGTTTCGAGCGGATGATTCCGCTTGAGCACCCATACATCATCAACATGCTTGATCACCGGGACGATCTCCAGAATCTCGGTAACTTCGTCCGTATTGCGGTGGAGGTTGAAGACGGCGACATTTTCAGCGCCGAGTACATGGAAACCCTGAAGCAGATCACCGATGAGGTGTTCTACCTGGACGGTGTCGATCGTTCCGGGCTCAAATCCATGTGGACCTCGAACGTCCGTTGGGTTGAGGTGACAGAACAGGGCTTCCAGGGTGGCACGGTCATCCCGGATGACTACGACGGCTCCAAAACCAGTCTGGAGGCTTTGCGGCAAAACGCGCTGCGCTCCAACGAAGTAGGGCGCCTGATTGCTGACAACTTCAAGTCGACGATTGTTTACGCGCCGCTGTACGAAACCAATCCTGAAACCGGCCAGCCGCTGGATTACGGCGAGTTTTCCCGTCAGCTCGAAGAAAAAATTCGCGCGAAGTACGAAGAGCAGAACCCCAACATCGAAATCCACATTGTTGGTTTTGCCAAAAAAGTCGGTGATCTGATCGAAGGTATTGGTTCGATCGCCTGGTTTGCGGGCATCACTATTGTACTGACCACGCTGCTGCTGTTCTGGTACTCGCGCTGCATTGCCGGAACTCTGGTTCCGGTGTTTACCTCGATCGTTGCCGTGTTCCTGCAGCTGGGTGCATTGCGCCTGCTGGGCTACGGTCTTGATCCATACTCTGTACTGGTTCCATTTTTGGTGTTTGCGATCGGTATCAGTCACGGGGTTCAGATCGTGAACGCCATGGCGGTTGAATCGGCCAAAGGTTTTGACTCGATAACGGCGGCCAGGTTGGCGTTCCGTGCGCTTTATATTCCGGGCATGCTGGCCCTGATTTCCGACGCTTTTGGTTTCCTGACGCTCTTCTTCATCGAGATCGACGTAATCCGGGATCTGGCGGTTGCAGCGGGCATCGGGGTTGCCTTTGTAATTATCACCAACCTGGTGCTGCACGTTCTGATCATGTCGTACATCGGCATTTCCAAGGGTGGCGTGAAGCATGTCCAGAACCACGGTGAAAAGCAGGACCGCAAATGGCGTGTGTTGTCGTACTTCTCCCACCCCGGTGTTGCACCGATTTCCCTGCTGATTGCGGTGATCGGACTTGGTCTGGGCCTGTACTACAAGCAGGACCTGAAAGTCGGTGACCTGGATCGCGGTGCTCCTGAGCTGCGCGCAGACTCGCAATACAATAGAGACAACGCCTTTATCATCGACAACTACTCCACCAGCGCTGACGTACTTGTGGTGATGGTGAAGACACCGGTTGAGCAATGTACTCAGCACGATGTCCTGCGTGCTATGGATAGCCTCCAGTGGGAGTTGCAGAACACCCCGGGCGTGCAGTCTTCGGCCTCTCTGGCAGATGTGTCCAAGATCGTAACCAAGGCGCTGAACGAGGGTAACTGGAACTGGTACGAGATCTCCCGTAACCAGACGATTATCAACGCGTCTATCCGTAACGCTCCGTCTGGTCTGATCAACACCGACTGCAGCCTCACTCCGGTGCTGGTGTTCCTTGAGGATCATAAGGCAGAGACCCTGCAAACCGTGGTTGAGCGAGTTGAGGAATTTGCCTCAAGCGCCAGCAACGAACAGCACACGTTCCTGCTGGCGGCCGGTAACGCCGGTGTTGAGGCGGCCACCAACGAGGTCATTTCCAACGCCAAGGACAAGATGCTGATCATGGTTTACGGCGTGGTGAGCCTGCTGTGTCTGCTGACCTTCCGCTCGATCCGGGCCGTACTGTGTATCGTGGTGCCGCTGGGGCTGACCTCCATCCTCTGTGAGGCGATCATGGCGGTCTCCGGTATCGGTATCAAAGTCGCGACGCTGCCGGTTATCGCGCTGGGTGTCGGTATCGGTGTCGACTACGGTATCTACATCTACAGTA
This sequence comes from Marinobacter sp. LA51, assembly GCF_030297175.1. Lineage (NCBI taxonomy): Bacteria > Pseudomonadati > Pseudomonadota > Gammaproteobacteria > Pseudomonadales > Marinobacteraceae > Marinobacter > Marinobacter apostichopi. Next base: position 1,260,398 of record NZ_AP028070.1, read on the forward strand.
AGCTTGAGAAGTTCCTGCTGGAGGGCAAGCCGCTTCAGGAAGCTTACTTCGAGACTTTGAAATCTACTGGTAAAGCGGTTATGTTCACCGGCGTGACCCTTGGTCTTGGCGTAGTGACCTGGATCTTCTCTCCGATCAAGTTCCAGGCAGACATGGGCTTCCTGCTGTTCTTCATGTTCCTGTGGAACATGGTGGGCGCAATCTGGCTGCTGCCGGCCCTGGCGCGCTTCCTGTTGCGCCCGGATCGCATGTTGGCCAAGGCTCAAGCTAAGAAATAATCGCTTTTCTGATTTGCAAAAAAGCCCGCTCTGCGGGCTTTTTTGTTGAATGGTCAAACGGTTAGCGGTGAGGGTCCTACTTTATTTATAATGTGATCTGGTCTATGTTCTAAAACGAACCATAAGCTCCTTCGAGCGCATCGTTGGGCTTTGATTATAACTAATCAGAAAAAGGAAGAACTCTCATGACATTGAAACTAAAGGTATCCGCGCTCGCTGTCGCTGCTGCGGTTAGCGCTGGCTTTGCCTCAACGTCTGTTTCTGCTCAGGAGCAGCGCTTTGTAACGATCGGCACCGGCGGTGTGACCGGCGTTTATTATCCTGCCGGTGGCGCGATCTGTCGCCTGGTTAACATGGATCGTAAGGAGCACGGCATTCGTTGCTCTGTTGAGAGCACCGGTGGTTCCGTCTACAACCTGAACGCGATCCGCCAGGGTGAGCTGGATCTCGCTGTAGCCCAGTCTGACTGGCAGTTCCACGCCTACAATGGCACCAGCCAGTTCAAAGACGATGGCGCCAACAAAGACCTGCGTGCAGTCTTCTCCCTGCACCCGGAGCCGTTCACCGTGGTCGCCAGCAAGGGATCTGGCATCGAGAACTTTGCCGATCTCGAGGGTAAGCGTGTTTCCGTAGGTAACCCGGGCTCAGGCCAACGTGCCACAGCCGAGGTGCTGATGGATGAAATGGGCTGGACCATGGACAAGTTCTCCCTGGCCGCTGAGTTGAAAGCGGCAGAGCAGTCCCAGGCCCTGTGTGATGGCAACATCGACGCTTTCTTCTACACCGTAGGTCACCCCTCCGGTTCGATCAAAGAAGCAACCACGTCCTGCGACAGTGTGCTGGTTAACGTCGACAACGAGTCAAGCCAGAAGCTGATTGCAGACAACCCGTACTACCGTGAAGCGATCATCCCTGGCGGTATGTACCGTGGCAGTGACGATGACGTCACCACCTTCGGTGTAGCGGCAACATTTGTGTCGTCAACCGACGTTGCAGACGAAGTGGTTTACGAAGTTGTGAAAGCCGTCTTTGAAAACTTCGACAGCTTCAAGCGTCTGCACCCGGCGTTCGCCAACCTGAAGAAAGAAGAAATGGTTGCTGACGCGCTGAGTGCACCTCTGCACCCAGGCGCGGCGAAGTATTACAAGGAAGCGGGCCTGATCGACTGATCTGACCGAAACCTTGCCCGGCCGCGGGCACACTGTGCCCGCGGCTACTAATGACCCTCCGTTTTCCTCTGACAGGATTCAGCTATGACCAATAGCGACCCGAGAGCTGGGAACGACATCGACAAGCAGAAAGTCGAAGAGTTTCTACAAACCGAATCCGGTGGAAGAGCGACGACAGGCCCTGCTGCCGTTATTCTGTTTGTTGTTCCACTGCTCTGGTCCCTTTTTCAGCTTTGGATAGCGTCACCGCTTCCTTACATCTTTGAGATGGGCGTCTTCAATTCCACGGAATCGAGATCCATACACCTTGCCTTTGCGGCGTTCCTGGCGTTTGCTGCCTTCCCGATGATTCGCGGAAAGCATTCCAGCCATGTGCCCGTGTATGACTGGATTCTGGCACTGACGGCAGCATTCGCCGCATCGTACCTCTACATCTTCTATGACCAGCTAGCGACCCGTCCCGGTGCCCCGAACACTCAGGATATGGTGGTTGCGCTGGGTGGTCTGGTTCTGCTCCTGGAAGCCACCCGCCGTTCGTTGGGCTTACCCCTGACCATCGTTGCTGGTGTATTCATCGTTTATTCCCTGGCCGGCCCTTATATGCCGGATGTCATCTCGCACAAAGGCGCGAGTCTGAGCAAGCTGGCATCGCACCAGTGGCTTGGTACTGAGGGCGTGTTTGGCGTGGCGCTGGGCGTCTCGACCAGTTTCGTCTTCCTGTTTGTGCTGTTTGGTGCTCTGCTCGAACGGGCAGGTGCCGGTAACTATTTCATCAAGGTGGCCTATGCGCTGCTGGGGCACATGCGTGGCGGACCTGCCAAGGCAGCCGTGGTATCCAGTGGTCTGAGTGGCGTGATTTCTGGTTCCTCCATTGCCAACGTGGTTACCACCGGTACCTTTACCATTCCGCTGATGAAGCGGGTGGGTTTCCCTGCCACCAAGGCGGGCGCGGTTGAAGTTGCTGCTTCTACTAATGGTCAGCTGACACCACCGATCATGGGGGCCGCGGCCTTCCTGATGGTGGAGTACGTGGGTATTTCCTACCTTGAGGTCATCAAGCACGCGATCCTGCCGGCAATGATTTCCTATGTGGCCCTGATCTACATCGTTCATCTTGAGGCCTGCAAGCTTAATATGCAGGGCATTGAGCGTCTGGATCGACCAACCCTGGCCCAGCGTATGCTGAACTGGGTAGTGATCCTGCTGGGGCTGAGTGTTTTGACCCTGGTGGTCTATTACGGCATCGGCTGGATGAAAGACTGGCTCGGTGCGGCGGCCATGTGGGTGCTCACACCATTGCTTCTTGCGGCCTACATCGGGCTGGTCTGGTACGCGACCCGTTTTCCGGCTCTGGAGGAAGATGATCCTGAGCAGTCGATGGGCGAACTCCCGCCGGTGGGTCCAACGGTCAAGACCGGGCTCTATTTCCTGCTTCCGGTGGTGGTGCTGGTCTGGTGCCTGACTGTTGAGCGCTTCTCGCCGCAGCTGTCCGCGTTCTGGGCGACGGTGTTCATGATCTTCATCGTGGTTACTCAGGGCCCCATCAAGGCCTTCTTCCACAAGCAAGGCCAGTATGGCGCCCAGTTGAAGCAGGGTGTGGTCGATCTGACCCATTCGCTGGTAACCGGCGCCCGCAACATGGTGGGTATCGGTGTTGCCACTGCAACAGCGGGTATCGTTGTCGGAACTGTTACGTTAACCGGTATCGGTCTGGTAATGACCCAGTTCGTGGAGTTCATCTCCGGTGGTAATCTGCTGCTGATGCTGATCTTCACTGCCATCATCAGCCTGATCCTCGGTATGGGGTTGCCGACCACGGCCAATTACATCGTGGTGTCGACTCTGATGGCGCCGGTAATTGTGACTCTCGGTGCGGCCAATGGCCTGCTGGTGCCGCTGATTGCGGTGCATCTGTTCGTGTTCTATTTTGGCATCCTGGCGGACGATACGCCGCCGGTGGGGTTGGCGGCCTACGCGGCCGCGGCAATATCCGGAGCCGATCCGATACGAACGGGTGTTCAGGGTTTCACCTACGACATCCGAACCGCGATATTGCCGTTCATGTTCATCTTTAATACCCAATTATTGTTGATTGGGCTGACCGGCTGGATAGACCTGTTGATTACCATCTTCAGTGCGGTGACAGCGATGCTGGTGTTCTCGGCCGCTACCCAGGGCTACTGGTTTACCAAGACCCGGTGGTGGGAAACTGTACTGTTGCTGCTGGTCACGTTCACGCTGTTTCGGCCGGGCTTCTGGTGGGATAGAGTCTATCCGCCCACGGAGGACCGTCCAGGTGCCGAGGTACTTCAGCATGTGGAAAATGTACCGGCGGATGAGCCTATTATCATCCAGGCGTCGGGGATGTCCATTGACGGTGATGAAGTCTCTACCTACCTGAGATTGCCGTTGCCGGATGCGGAAACGCCTTCAGAACGACTGGCCGCTGCGGGTCTGGAGGTGTCGCCGCAGGGTGAGGAGATGGTGGTTGATTTCGTCAACTTCGGAAGTATCGCTGAGAAGGCCGGTATCAGCTATGGCTGGAGCATCGACGCGGTCCAGATCCAGAAGGAGCGGCCGCCAAAAGAGCTGATGTTCATTCCGGCTTTGATCCTGCTGGCGTTGCTTGCCTTCGGCCAGTTGCGACGACGGGCCCGGGAGCGCTCTGAGCCTCAGGGTGCCCAAGGTGCCCAAGGCACCTGACGCCAACCTGGTCCGTAAAAACCCGGCATTAACCTGCCGGGTTTTTTTCTGGTAGACTCCGGGTCGAATCGGCCCGCGGTTTGTATCGTGGAACGCCGTCATCACGTGATCTCTAGTATAGATCACCGCTGAGCAACCAATTGGAGCTTTTCATGCCCGTCGTAACTTTGCCGGATGGCAGCCATCGCAGTTTTGCAGAACCCGTAACCGTTCATGACGTTGCCGCCGACATTGGCGCAGGTCTGGCCAAGGCCGCATTGGCTGGTCGCGTGAATGGCCAGCTGGTGGATACCAGTTACCGAATTGAAGACGATACCGAGCTGGCGATTGTCACCGATCGCGACGAAGACGGCGTGGATATTATTCGTCACTCCACCGCCCACCTTCTTGCGATGGCGGTTAAAGAGCTGTTTCCCGAAGCCCAGGTCACCATTGGGCCTGTGGTCGACAACGGCTTTTATTACGATTTCAAATTCGATCGCCCGTTCACCAACGAAGATCTGGCGCGCATCGAAAAGCGCATGGAAGAATTGTCCAAACAGGATATCCCGGTGTCCCGGTCCGTACTGTCCCGTGACGAGGCGGTGAAGCTGTTTGATGATATGGGCGAAGAGTACAAAGTCCGAATCATTGAGGACATCCCGGGCAACGAGGACCTGTCGTTCTACCGCCAGGGTGACTTCATCGACCTGTGCCGTGGGCCGCACGTGCCCAGCACTGGCAAGCTGAAGGCGTTCAAGCTCACCAAGGTGGCCGGTGCCTACTGGCGCGGTGATACCAACAACGAGCAGCTGCAGCGGGTCTATGGCACCGCGTGGGGCAATAAGAAGGACCTGAAGGCGTACCTGCACCGCCTTGAAGAGGCCGAAAAGCGGGATCACCGTAAGATCGGCAAGAAGCTGAACCTGTTCCACATGCAGGAAGAAGCGCCAGGTATGGTGTTCTGGCACCCGGACGGCTGGTCGCTGTACCAGGAAATCGAACAGTACATGCGCGACAAGCTGCATTTCCATGGTTACAAAGAGATCAAGACACCGCAGGTAGTGTCTCGTGCGTTGTGGGAGAAGTCCGGTCATTGGGACAAGTTCCACGATGACATGTTCACCACCGAGTCAGAAAAGCACGATTACGCCATCAAGCCGATGAACTGCCCATGCCATATCCAGGTGTTCAACCAGGGCCTGAAGAGCTACAAGGACCTGCCGCTACGGCTGGCCGAGTTTGGCTCATGTCACCGTAACGAAGCCTCTGGTGCGCTGCATGGCCTGATGCGGGTGCGTGGCTTCACCCAGGATGATGCGCATATCTTCTGCGAAGAAGATGCGATTCAGGCAGAAGTCTCCCGCTTTATCGATCTTCTGCACGAGGTCTATCAGGACTTCGGCTTTGACCAGATCCTCTACAAGCTGTCCACTCGTCCCGAGAAGCGGGTAGGGTCGGACGAGGTCTGGGACAAGTCCGAGGCCGCGCTGGAAGAAGCGCTGAACCGTGAAGGCGTTGACTGGGAGCTGCTGCCGGGTGAGGGTGCATTCTACGGCCCGAAGATCGAATTTTCCCTTAAGGACTGTATCGGACGGGTATGGCAGTGTGGCACCATTCAGGTCGACTTCTCGATGCCCGGCCGGCTGGGTGCCCAGTTTGTCGCGGATAATTCAGAGCGGAAAACGCCGGTCATGCTGCACCGGGCCGTGCTGGGATCGTTTGAGCGCTTCATTGGCATTCTGATTGAAGAATACGAAGGCGCGTTTCCGACCTGGCTGGCACCAACCCAGATTGCCGTGCTGAATATTACCGACAATCAGCGCGATTATTGCCAGAATCTGGCGAAAAAGTGGGATTCTTTGGGTTATAGGGTTAATGCTGACTTGAGAAACGAGAAGATCGGCTTTAAAATCCGCGAGCATACTCTTAACAAGGTTCCCTACCTTGTCGTTGTCGGCGATAAAGAAGTCGAGAACAACGCCGTTGCGGTGAGAACCCGCAAAGGTGAAGATTTGGGAACACTATCGCTCGAAGCGTTCGAACAACTTTTACAGAAAGAAGTTGAGCGCAAGGGCAACACAAAGACGGAGATCTAATTATTAAACAGCGAGCGAATCGGGGTGGGCGTACACCAAAGGCGCCGATCAATGAGAATATTGACGCAACCGAAGTCCGACTCATCGATGCCGAAGGCAATCAGGTCGGTGTAGTACCAATTGAGGACGCCATCAAGCAAGCTGAAGAGGCGTCTCTTGACCTGGTCCAGGTTACGGATTCCGATCCGATCGTCTGTAAGATAATGGACTACGGCAAGAAAATCTTCGACGAGAAGAAGGCCAAGGCGGCTGCCAAGAAAAAGCAGAAGCAGACGCAGGTCAAAGAGCTTAAGTTCCGACCAGGAACTGAAGAAGGGGATTATCAGGTCAAACTACGCAACCTGGTACGTTTCCTTGAAAACGGGGACCGCGGCAAAATCACTATTCGCTTCCGTGGGCGTGAGATGGCACACCAGGAAATTGGTATGAAGCTCATGGCTCGCATCGAAACGGATATTGAGGAGCTGGCAACGGTTGAGATGCGGCCGAAAATGGAAGGCCGGCAGATGACCATGATTGTGGCGCCCCGAAAAAAGAAGTGATCCTGTTCGGGTGATGATCCCCCGCGCTTGCGGGGGATTTGTCGTTCAGGGCCACATTTGATGTTCTTAAAAATAGAATGCGGAGTTTTAAAAATGCCTAAGATGAAAACCAAAAGCGGAGCCACGAAACGGTTCAAGAAAACCGCCACTGGCTTCAAGCACAAGCAGTCCTTCACCAGTCATATCTTGACCAAGAAGAGCCCCAAGCGTAAGCGTCAGCTCCGCGGTACCAAGCTGATCGCTAAATCCGATGTGGCTTCAATCAAGCGTATGACCGCGTGCTGATAGCGCGTTAATCATTCCTGACAAGGTTTATTAAGGTAGAAGGATTAAAGTATGGCTCGTGTAAAACGTGGTGTGGTCGCACGCCGTCGTCACAAAAAGATTCTCAATCAGGCCAAAGGTTACTACGGTGCTCGTAGCCGTGTATTCCGTGTAGCCAAGCAAGCGGTTATCAAAGCCGGTCAGTACGCATATCGTGACCGTCGTAACCGTAAGCGTGCTTTCCGCGCTCTGTGGATTGCCCGTATCAACGCTGGCGCCCGCGCTAACGGTCTGTCTTACAGCCGTCTGATCGCTGGTCTGAAAAAGGCTAACGTCGAAATCGATCGTAAGGTTCTGGCCGATCTGGCCATGAACGAGCAGCAGGCGTTTGCTGCTGTTGTCGAGAAAGCCAAAGCATCTCTGTGATCGCTTAAGCTCTTCATCGATTGATGATCGATCCGGGCGTCTCATGTCATCATGGAGACGCCTTCTGATAGGGGAAGGGCACGCTCTTCCCCTATTTTTGTTTATAGAATTCGTATTTTGTACTCCCATTTCTGGTTTGGAGCAGGGTCAATGGAAAACCTGGAGCAATTGGTTCAGGACGGATTGGCTGCGGTAGATAAAGCCGACAGCTTGCAGGCGCTTGATCACATTCGCGTTGAGTACCTCGGTAAGAAAGGCGTGATTACCCAGCAGGCAAAGACTCTGGGCAAGCTTTCCGCCGAAGAGCGTCCCGCTGCAGGCCAGAAGATCAACGAAGCCAAGGGTAAGGTGGAGCAGGCGATCAATGCCCGTCGCACCGACCTGGAGCGCGCGGCCATTGAGGCCAAGCTGGCGAGCGAATCCATTGACGTCACCCTGCCAGGCCGAGGCCAGGATCTGGGAGGGCTGCATCCGGTAACCCGTACTCTGCAGCGCATCGAGCAGTTTTTCTCGAGGGCGGGCTACACCGTTGAGCAGGGCCCTGAGATCGAAGACGACTATCACAACTTCGAGGCTCTCAATATTCCCGGCCACCATCCGGCCCGTGCCATGCACGATACCTTCTATTTTAATCCCGGCACTCTGCTGCGCACCCATACCTCACCGGTTCAGATTCGTACCATGGAAGCGGGCAAGCCGCCATTCCGGATGATCTGTCCGGGGCGTGTCTATCGCTGTGATTCCGATATGACCCACACCCCGATGTTCCACCAGGTGGAGGGCTTGCTGGTTGAGAAGGATGTCAGCTTTGCCGATCTGAAGAGCACCGTGGAGGAATTCCTGCGGGTATTCTTTGAGCGCGATCTTGAAGTGCGTTTTCGTCCGTCCTATTTCCCGTTTACCGAGCCCTCCGCCGAGGTGGATATCGAGTGGGGCAGGGAGGCTGACGGCAGCATCAAGTGGCTGGAAGTCATGGGTTGCGGCATGGTGCACCCGAAAGTATTTGAGCACTGCGGTATCGACGCCGAAGAGTACCGTGGCTTTGCGTTTGGTCTTGGCGTTGAGCGTCTGGCCATGCTGCGCTACGGCGTGAATGACCTGCGCATGTTCTTCGAGAACGATTTGCGCTTCCTGCGCCAGTTCCGTTAATACGGCGATTTACGGCATTCAAATCAACAGGCGAAACCGCATCAGGACAAGGCATTAACCATGAAATTCAGTGAACAATGGCTGCGCGAGTGGGTAAATCCGGCAATCGGAACCCAGGAATTGATGGATCAGATCACCATGGCCGGTCTGGAAGTGGACGGCTTTGAACCGGTTGCCGGTCAGTTCAGCGGTGTTGTGGTCGGTGAGGTGCAATCGGTAACCCCGCACCCGGACGCCGACAAGCTTCGGGTTTGCCAGGTAAGCGATGGCACCCAGACGGTTCAGGTAGTGTGTGGCGCGCCCAATGTTCGCGATGGTTTGAAAGTGCCGTTTGCGGTTGTTGGTGCGGTCCTGCCCGGCGATTTCAAAATCAAGAAGGCGAAGCTGCGCGGCCAGCCGTCCGAAGGCATGCTGTGTTCGGAGTCAGAGTTGGGGCTTTCCGAGAGCCACGACGGGCTGATGGAGCTGCCTGCGGATGCTCCGGTAGGTCAGGATGTTGCCGACTACCTGAAGCTCAATGACGTCACTATCGATGTCGATCTGACACCCAATCGCAGCGACTGCCTGTCCATCAAGGGCATTGCCCGGGAAGTGGGCGTGCTCAACAGCCTGGTGGTTGAAGGTCCCGAGGTGCACCCGGTTGAAGCGGTGCATTCGGAAGTGCCGGATATTCGCATCGAGGCCACTGCCGGCTGCCCGCGTTATCTGGGGCGTATTCTGCGCAACGTCAATCTGCGCTCGCAATCGCCGTTGTGGATGCAGGAAAAGCTGCGCCGCTCCGGCATCCGCTCCATCGATGCCGCCGTAGACGTAACCAACTACGTCATGCTCGAGCTGGGCCAGCCGATGCACGCCTTCGATCGCACCGAAATCCAGGGCGGTATTGTCGTGCGGATGGCCAAGCCTGGTGAGAAGCTGGTGCTGCTGGATGGCCAGGAGGTCAAGTTAACCGAGCAAACCCTGATTATTGCCGACCACGAAAAGCCGGTGGCGATTGCTGGCGTGATGGGTGGTGAGCACAGCGGTGTCAGTGCCCAGACCGGCGACCTGATTCTCGAGTCGGCCTATTTTGATCCCATTACCCTGGCCGGTAAGGCTCGGGGTTATGGCCTGCATACCGACGCGTCGCACCGGTTCGAGCGCGGTGTGGATTACAAGCTGGCGCGCGAGGCCATGGAACGCGCCACGCAATTGCTGCTGGAGATCGTTGGTGGTGAACCCGGCGAAATCATTGAAGTGGTCAGCAAGGAAGATCTCCCGAAGGACCACTCGGTGGACCTGCGCGCTACTCGTCTCTACGACGTGCTTGGGCTGGACATTGATCGCACCACGGTCGAGGAAATCCTGACCCGTCTTGGCTTGCATATCGACAAGTTGCTGAAAGACGGCTGGCGCGTCAGCGTGCCCAGTTTCCGCCCGGACATTGCCATCGAGGAAGATCTGATCGAGGAAGTCGGTCGGATATACGGCTACAACAACCTCCCGGTTACCGAGCCTGTTGGTTCTCTGGGTTTGCGCCAGGAAGACGAAGCTACGCGCCCGATCTCGGCGATTCAGAGCTTCTTTGTCGACAATGGCTACCAGGAGGCGATCACCTACAGCTTCGTGGATCCCAAGGTTCAGCAGCTGATCGATCCGGAGCGTGAGGGTATTGCCCTGGCCAACCCGATCTCTGCAGACCTCTCGGTGATGCGCACCAGTCTCTGGAGTGGGCTTCTCAAGACCGCTGCCTACAACCAGAACCGTCAGCAGCCTCGCATTCGTCTGTTTGAAACTGGCCTGCGGTTCGAGCAGGTGGGAGAGCGGATTGATCAGCAGCAGATGCTGGCCGGTGTCGTGGTGGGCTCGCAATACCCCGAAAACTGGGCAAACGGTCGCAGAACCGCGGATTTCTTTGATGTAAAAGGAGATCTGGAAAGCCTGTTCCGTTTGCTGGGTATCGAGATTCAGTTTGTTGGCAGTCAGCATCCGGCCCTGCACCCGGGCCAGACCGCGGAGCTGCTCCGGGATGGCGAACATGTCGGCTGGTTAGGCACATTGCACCCACAAGTGCAGAAAAATCTTGAACTTAATGGCACGATCCTAGTGTTTGAGCTATTCTTGGATTCAATCGTTACCGGTTATGTGCCTAATTTCAAAGAAATTTCGAAATTCCCGGAAGTTCGCAGAGATTTGGCTATGATTATCGGAAGTGACGTCGCCTTTGCCGATGTCGAGCGTGTAGCCAAAAAACATGCCGGTGAGCAACTGACAGCGTTACGAGCCTTTGATGTTTATGAGGGCGAGAGTCTGGGCGAAGGGAACCGTAGCCTGGCTCTGAGTCTGTTCTGGCAACATCCGGAACGTACGTTGAATGAAGATGAAGTTCACTCGCTCTTCAATGGTGTGATAGACGCCTTGAAAGAAGAGCTGGGGGCAACACTGAGGAGTTGAGAGACATGGCGGCTTTGACGAAAGCGGAAATGGCTGAGCGTTTGTACGAGGAGTTGGGCCTCAACAAGCGTGAAGCCAAGGAAATGGTGGAAGCTTTTTTCGATGAGATCAGAGGCGCCCTCAGCCACAACGAGCAGGTAAAGCTGTCAGGATTCGGGAACTTTGATCTGCGGGACAAGAAGCAGCGCCCCGGCCGGAACCCCAAGACCGGTGAAGAAATTCCCATCAGCGCACGGCGGGTCGTTACGTTTCGCCCCGGGCAAAAACTTAAGCAAAAAGTAGAAGCGTATGCTGGAACCCAGTCATAACAACGAACTCCCGACCATTCCGGGGAAGCGATACTTTACCATTGGAGAGGTCGCTGACCTGTGTGCCGTAAAGGCGCACGTTTTGCGTTATTGGGAGCAGGAATTTCCCCAGCTGTCGCCGGTCAAGCGCCGGGGCAATCGCCGGTATTACCAGCGGGCTGACGTTATTACCATTCGTCAGATTCGCAGCCTGCTCTACGATCAGGGGTACACCATCGGTGGTGCCAAGCAGAAGCTGAGCAGCCACGAAGTCAAAGATGACACCTCCCAGTACAAACAGCTGATCCGACAGATGATCACCGAGCTGGAAGATGTTCTGGACGTGCTTAATACCCCGGTAAAGTAGGGGCGTTCTGAAAGAAAAACCGAGCTGGCGCAGGCCACCTCGGTTTTTTTGTGCCCTTTTTTCAGCGTCCGGTATTCAGAACTGGGTATACAGAAGCAGGACTCGGTGAAGGTGGCGTTGGTTCAGATCGATGGAGTCATGAAATCCGGGTAGATGCCCGAACGGCGGATACAGTTCTGAATGTCCATGCCTTGTAAGGCGCCGTGACGGGTCACCAGCAGCGTAGACATTCCAGCTGCCTGACCGCCCAGTATATCGGTATGCAAGGTATCACCCACCATCAGAACCCGTGCCGGGTCAATGCCCGGGAGCCTGGCAAGCGCGGCCTCAAAGGCGGTGGCAAAGGGTTTGCCAAAGAACTCAAGGCTGGCACCGGTTGCGGTGGCCGCCAGATGGGAGAAATACCCGGGTTCCAGTGTCAGCAGATCGCCCCTGGGGGCGACAAGGTCCGGATTGGCAACCTTTACAGGTCTGGGCCGACGAGTGAGGCTATTGGTTAGCCGGTGCTGCAGGGTCTCGTTCCAGCCTTCGCTGCTCAGGAAGATGAAGCCATCAAGTCCGTCCAGAGTCGCCTCGTCGACGTCGGCACGGACAGTTCGTGTCGAGTTGTTAGGTAGTGGCAAGGTCTCCGGCTGTGACTTTTCCGGGGCAATCACGCCCCAAATCCCCGGGTTTGGTGTTTGCCTCAAGTGCTGTTCCAGCAACCAGCGGCTGGAAATCACCGTTTCTTCATCCAGATCAAAGCCCATGTGCTGGTACTTTATGGCCAGTGCCGGGTGGCTTGCTGTGGCGGCGTTCGACAACACCAGTACCGTTTTGTTGTCAGCCTGCAGCCGAGCGAGCCGATCGAGGGCTCCGGGTATGACACTGGGCCCGGTATTGAGAACCCCGAAGGCATCAAAGACAAAGGCGTCGAATTCGCTCATCAGTGGGGCTAACGAATCCACAAGTCGGGGTTGCGCTTGGCGAGCCGAGGCGCTCGGAAGCCGTTCCCTGATACTCTCGTACTGCTCGAATGCCCAAGCGGGTGTGGGCTGGATACCGGCGAAGGAGGTGGGGTGCTGATCGATCATGGGCTTATAGCACCGCCTGTCGGACACGGGCAGACACCCACTCGGAGATCACCACGGTGCCGAGGATCAACAAGAAGATGGTGGCGACCTGGTTCCAGGCCAGGGTGGCCAGTGAGGCATTGAGTTGGATGCCCAGGCCTCCGGCGCCCACCAGACCGAGGATGGTGGATTCCCGGATATTGATGTCCCACCGGAATACGCTGATGCCCCAGAAGGCTGGCAGAATTTGGGGCACGATGGCGTAGTCGATGACCTGGGCGCCGCTTGCGCCGGTGGCCCGAACTGCTTCTACCTGGGTAACGTCTATTTCTTCGATGGCTTCATACAACAGCTTGGCAACAAAGCCGATGGAGCGAAGGCCGATGGCGATGATGCCGGCCAGCAAGCCGGGGCCAATGATGGCCACCAGCAGCAATGCCCAGATCAGGGCGTTGATTGAACGTGATGCCACAATGATTAGCAATGCCAGAGGCCGAACGAAGCGGACGCTGGGTGTTGTGTTGCTGGCCGCCAGGAACGCTACAGGCACCGCGATCATAATGCCCAGCAGGGTGCCAAGGGTGGCAATGTTGATGGTGTCCCAAAGCGGTTGCCAGAGCTCACCCACATAGCTCCAGGCCGGCGGGAACATGCGGCTGCCAATGTCCGCTGCCTGGGCGGGTGCATCGCTGACGAAAGCCCAGATGGTGTTCTCGTTCATTAGTTGCCAGCAGAACACGGTCAGGGCTACCAGCCAGAACCAGCCGAGCCAGCGCAGCAGGGTTTGTTTTCGGGTCCGGTGCTGCCAGACGGGAGAAGAAGAGCTTGTCACTGGACCCACCTGCGAATGTACGAAGAGGAATATTCCACCACCAGGACGATGGCTATGATGAGAATCAGGATAGCGCCGGCCGAATCGTATTCGTAGCGATCGATGGCGGTATTCAGAGTGGCACCAATACCGCCCGCCCCGACAATGCCGATCACCGCGGATTCACGGAAGTTGATGTCCAGGCGATACAGAGACAAACCAACCAGCCGTGGCATGACCTGAGGTTGTACCGAATAGTTCACCACTTGCCACCAGGAAGCCCCGGTAGCCCGGATGGCTTCGATCTGATTGCGGTCGCAGCTTTCGATTTCCTCAGCCAGCAACTTAGACAGAAAGCCGATGGTGGCGAATGCCAGGGTCAGAAATCCGGCAAAGGGCCCGAAGCCGAACATGGCCACCAGCAGAATCGCGATGATGATTTCCTGGAACGAGCGCGACAGGGTAATGATTCCGCGACAGGCCAGGTATACCGGGGCCGGCGCCAGATTGCGGGCTGCCCCGATGCCAATGGGCACGGAAATCAGGATGCCGGCGACGGTGGAGGTCAGGGTAATAGTCAGGCTCTCGATCAGGCCTTCGTGGATATCCCGCCAGCGGGTGGTGAAATCAGGAACCAGAAAGCCCTCAATGAAACGCCAGCCGCGCTCAAGGCCCAGGTAAACCCGTTGCCAATCCACCTCGACGGTTTGCACGGCGAGTACCAGGTAGATCAGGGCGCCGGTATAAATCAGTCGTCGCCAGAGGGTGTTGGTAAAAAGCAGGGGAGGGCGCTTCCAGGTTGAACGCACTGTGGACTGATGGTCCATCATACCCCCTCGGCAAGGTCGACGGAGGGTGCGTCATTCGAATCATCCGTGCTTTCTTCGGCATTCTCTTCGCCGCGTAGCTGGGTCCAGTCTTCGTCGCCGTAGATACGGGTCAGGACGTCGTTGGTCAGCTCGTCTGGGGCGCCGTCGAACACCACCTCGCCATTTCGCAGGCCGATGATCCGGTCGGAAAACTGCTGAGCCAACATCACGTCGTGAATATTGATGATGGCCGGCAAGCTGCGTTCTTGGCAGGCGCCGCGAATTAGTCGCATGATCTGGCGGGACGTTTTCGGGTCGAGAGAGGCGGTGGGTTCGTCAACCAGCAGCAATTCCGGATTCTGCTCCAACGCCCGGGCAATGCCCACCCGTTGCCGTTGACCACCGGAGAGGGCATCTGCGCGCTTGTTGTAATGGTCTGCGAGCCCCACCTTCTCAAGCAGGGCGAAGGCCTGGCTTATGTCCTCCGGGCCAAAGCGGCGAAGAAAGGAGCGCCAGGTGGACACATAGCCGAGGCGTCCGGAAAGCACGTTCTCCATCACGGTCAGCCGTTCCACCAGCGCGTATTCCTGAAAGATCATGCCGATACGCCGTCGGGCCTGGCGCAAGTTGCGGCCGTTAAGGCGGGTCAGCTCGGTATCGCCCAGCCGAATGGAGCCCGATGTGGGCTCCACCAGGCGGTTGATGCAACGGATCAGGCTCGATTTACCGGCACCTGAGGGGCCAATCAGCCCCACCACCTGCCCGGCGGGGACTTCGAAGCTGATCCCCTGAAGCGCCTTGTCTCCGGTCTTATAGGTCTTGGATACATTCTCGAGTTTTAGCACAAGGTTCGCCGAGTTGGTTATTTGCAGTTGTATTCAACGCCGTTAGCCGAATCGATTTTCCGGATCACTTCCCAGTGGTTTTTGAAGGTGATCGGGACAAACTGGGCTTCGCCCGACTTGGAGAACTCCTCTTCCAGGGCAGTGCCTTCCCACTCGAAGGAGAAAAAAGCGTCCTGAATTTTCTGCTGCAGCTCAGGGTTCAGATCGTGAGCGATACCATAGCTTGTGGTCGGGAAGGTCTGGGATTTGTAGAGGCTGACCAGTTGATTTTCACTGACCACATCACGGCGAAGCATTCGGTTCAGTACAGAGTTTGCGACTGCCGCTGCCTGGTAGTCCTGGTTAGCGACACCGAGAATGGAGTTGTCATGCTTGCCTGAGAATACCGGGTCGAAGTCTTCACCTGCGACCATGTTGTAGTCGGCTTTCAGGATGGCAGAAGGTGCTTTGAAACCTGAGTTGGAGGTCTGGGAGGTGAAGGCCATTTCCTTGCCACGAATGTCTTCTACCGCATCGATACCGGACCCTGGGTAGGTCAGGATTTCCATTTCATAGCCAAAGGAGCCATCGGCGGCGGCCATCATGGTGAAGGGGCGGTATCCGGCACAGGCGACAGCCAGGGGGTTGGAGCCGGTGTTAAAACCGGCAATGTGCAGGCGCCCTGCACGCATGGCTTCAATTTGCGCAGCGTTGGATTGTACCGGGAAGAACTGTACCCGCTTGCCAGTGACGTCGGACAGGTGAGCGAGGAATTCAGACCAGACCTCTCGGTAAACCGCAGGATCTTCGACCGGTGTGTAAGCGAAGATCAGAGTGGAGGGATCATTCAGCTCCGACTCTGCGCTGGGGATGTCTGCTATCAGATCGCCGTCCTTGTCCTGATAACGGCTGTCGAGCTGAAAGGCTCCTTGGGCGAGTGCGGGGGAAAGAAGGGTGGCGCAGGCCAGGGTCAGAAACGTCTTCATCGTCACTATCCTTTGTTTTTATCCCGACGGAATGTCGGTATGGACGTGAACTTAAGGTAGTCCGATGAAGGTTTTATGACAAATTATTGGAATTCGGCGGGAAAGGGCTGTACCTCTGCCCAGGCAAAATTCAGACACAAAAAAATCAGCGACCCGAAAGTGGCTGATTTCAATGTACTGAATTGGTCGGGACGGTAGGATTTGAACCTACGACCCCCTGCACCCCATGCAGGTGCGCTACCAAGCTGCGCTACGCCCCGAATTGCTACTGCCTTTGAGAAACTTGGGAGATATCTCAGTGGCTTAGCGGGAGCGAAGTCTACACCAGCCTTCAGCAAAAATAAACAGGCTTCGAGCCATTTCGCGTCCGGTTTTTTACCGGAGCTTGGTCTCTCTGAGTTTCAGGATAAATTCCGGCGGATCGAAGCTCTCGGAGGTCGCTTTCGGCCAGTATTTATCGAACACCGTTAGCCCAGTCTCACCCTCGAGTAGCGCACCGGGTTCCAGGAATTTGAACAGATCCAGATAGGAATGCACTTCGGTCTTGGAGACCCGGCGTACGATATGCTCCGGGCCGAGCTCAGAAGGGTGGCGTAGCCCCGAGGCTTCGAGCAGGTTCTGAAGCGCATCGAGCGTGGTTTTGTGGAAGTTGAAAACCCGCTTGCTCTTGAGTTCGACATCGAGCTTGTTGCCACGCCTGGGGTCCTGGGTGGCTACGCCACTCGGGCAGCGCCCAGTGTGACAACTCAGTGCCTGAATGCAGCCGAGGGAGAACATATAGCCGCGGGCCGAGTTACACCAGTCGGCCCCCAGGGACAAGGTGCGGGCAATATTAAACGCCGAGGTGATTTTGCCGGCGGCGCCAATGGCGATGTCTTCTCGCAGGTTGGTGCCCACAAGGGTATTGTGGACCAGCAAAAGGGCCTCGGTCATGGGCATGCCCAGCCGGTTGATGAATTCGAGGGGCGCGGCACCGGTTCCGCCTTCACCGCCATCGACTACAATAAAGTCGGGTTTGCGGTTGGTCTCGAGCATTGCCTTGACGATGGCAAACCACTCCCAGGGATGGCCGATCGCCAGCTTGAACCCCACTGGCTTCCCACCTGAAAGTTCACGCAACTGGTCAATGAACTCGAGCAGTTCCACCGGGGTGGAAAAGGCGGAATGGCTAGCGGGTGATACACAATCCTCGCCCACTTCTACACCGCGAGCTTCGGCGATCTCCGACGTTACCTTGGCACCGGGAAGAATGCCGCCGTGGCCGGGTTTGGCGCCCTGAGATAGTTTGACCTCTATCATTTTGACCTGATCAAGCGTCGCGTTCTCGCGAAACATGTCCGGATTGAACGAGCCATCTTTGTGACGGCAGCCGAAGTAGCCTGAGCCGATTTCCCATACCAGATCGCCGCCGGGTTGCCGATGATAGCGGGAAATCGAGCCTTCGCCGGTATCGTGGTAGAAGCCGCCCATCCGCGCGCCGGTGTTCAGGCTAAGAATCGCGTTAGCGGAAAGTGACCCGAAACTCATAGCCGAGATGTTGAATACGCTTGCGCTGTAAGGCTTTGCGCAGTGTTTACCAATCAGGATCCGAAAGTCACTGCCATTAATTCGGGAGGGGTTTAGGGAATGGTTCATCCATTCGTAGCCTTCCTCGTACATACTCAGCTGCGATCCAAACGGGCGCTTGTCCAGGACGTTCTTTGCGCGCTGATAGACAATAGTGCGCTGCTCCCTGGAAAACGGCCGTTCTTCGGTGTCGGACTGGATAAAGTACTGCCGGACCTCGGGACCGATGGATTCCAACAGGTAGCGAATATTGGCGAGAATCGGGTAGTTGCGGCTAACCGTGTGTTTCTTCTGAAGGAGATCGTAGGTCCCGAGCACCGTCAATGCTCCGAATACGATCGGGAAGAAGTAGCTGGCGTCAAACGATATGGCTAGCGCCAGCGACACAATAAAGCCAGCGATGCTCAGCGCGTAAACGGTGTAACGTACCGGAAACGTAGTTGTTTTCTCCATGGTTACCTCAGTTGGATCCTTTTGGTCGCAAGGACTTGGTGCAGTACCAGCTTATATCGATACGCTATGAATTCTGTAGCCGATCGCCAGGCAGAGAGCTATTCACGGCGCATTCTTGGTCTATGATGAAGGAGGATGCAGCAATTCGCTGCATTTTTGATGTTTTGAGTTCAAAACATTATCATGACGCGCTTGTAACGTTTGAATACCGATTCCCAGCAAGACTTTCCACTTCAGGAGGCGCCAAACGTGGGCGAGGTAGTAAAAGACGAATATCAGACGGATTACGTCGCAGGCCAGGATAATATAAATCCTTTCGGCCTGGATCTTCACGCACCGGTATTTCCGATTACGGCGATACTGGTCGTGCTTTTCGTGGTAGGTACCCTTATTTTTCCGGCCGAGTCGAAGTCACTCCTGGACGGTGCAAAATGGGACATTATCGCCACGTTTGACTGGTTCTTTTTGTTAAGTGCCAACGTATTTGTGGTGGTGTGCCTTGCGTTGATCTTCATGCCGGTGGGCAAGATTCGCCTGGGTGGTATGGACGCCAAACCTGAGTTCTCGACCCTGTCATGGTTTTCCATGCTGTTTGCAGCTGGCATGGGCATTGGCCTGATGTTCTGGGCGGTTGCTGAGCCGACAGCCTATTTTACCGGCTGGTACGAAACGCCGTTTAACGTGGAGCCAAACACCCCGGAAGCGGCCAACCTGGCCATGGGCGCCACGATGTACCACTGGGGTCTGCACCCGTGGGCAATTTACGCCATCGTCGCACTGTCCCTGGCGTTCTTCTCCTTCAACAAGAACATGCCGCTGACCATCCGCTCAGCTTTTTTCCCGCTGCTGCGTGACAAGGTTTGGGGCTGGCCGGGCCACATCATCGATATCCTGGCGGTGGTGGCCACCATCTTCGGTCTGGCAACCTCCCTTGGCTTCGGTGCCCAGCAGGCTGCCGCTGGCTTGAGCTATCTGTTCGGTGTTTCTGACGGAATTAACGTACAGATGGCGATCATCGTGGGTGTCACTGCACTTGCGTTGATTTCTGTACTGCGCGGCCTGGATGGCGGTGTGAAAGTGCTCAGTAACGTCAACATGAGCCTGGCTGGCATTCTGCTGTTCTTTGTCATCTTTGCCGGTCCCACCATGACGGTATTGGAAACTCTCTGGGTGACTTCATCCAGCTATGTTGGCAACGTTCTTCAATTCAGTAATCCGTTTGGTCGTGAAGACGAAGCCTGGTTCCAGGGTTGGACTGTGTTCTATTGGGCATGGTGGATCTCCTGGTCACCGTTCGTTGGTATGTTCATCGCCCGCGTTTCCCGCGGCCGTACCGTGCGTGAGTTCATCACCGCAGTGCTGATTATCCCTACCGTGATTACCGTGGTGTGGATGAGTGCATTTGGCGGTACTGCGCTGGAGCAGATCCAGAACGGTATCGGTGCGCTGGCAGCGAATGGTCTGACCGACGTTCCGCTGGCCATGTTCCAGATGTTTGAGAACCTGCCGTTGACCGGCATTATCTCCTTCGTCGGTATCGTCCTGGTGCTGGTGTTCTTCGTAACCTCATCGGACTCCGGTTCGCTGGTTATTGATAGCATTACCGCCGGTGGTAAGACCGACGCACCGACAGCTCAGCGTGTATTCTGGGTGGTCATGGAAGGTGCGATCGCCGCAGCGCTGATCTTCGGCGGCGGTGAGGATGCTCTGGGGGCCATTCAGGCGGCTTCCATCAGCGCAGGTCTGCCGTTTACTGCCGTCCTTCTGGTCATGACGTGGGGTCTGTTAAAAGGCCTGACCCATGAACGCAAGTTGCTGATCGCCCGAGGCGAAATGTAATTGCGCCAGTAAGGGTGTAAAAAAAACCGGGGCTCGGCCCCGGTTTTTTTGTGTCTGAATTTTGTTTCAGGTGCGTGTCTGACAGAGATCTGAGTCAGAGCGCGCCAAAGGCGTCCATGGCGTAATTCGCCCGTTCGCGCGGGGTGAAGTGCGGGCGCTTGAGGCTCTCGATGTTCCGCAGTCTGGGCAGCAGGCCACGGCCATTGGCCATCTGGATAGCCAGGCCGGGGCGGGCATTCAGTTCCAGTAGCAGTGGCCCTTCGTTGGCATCTACCACAAGATCCACGCCCATATAGCCGAGACCGGTCGCCTCATAGCAGCGCGCAGCCATTTCCAGCATGTCTTCCCATGCTTCAATGTCGATGTTCTCGAGAGCTAGGCCGGTATCCGGATGCAGGGTAATAGGGCGGTTGAACTGCACCGCATTCAGGCTGCGACCAGTGCCGATGTCCAGGCCTACACCGACGGCGCCCTGGTGCAGGTTGGCCTTGCCGTCTGAATCCTTGGTAGCCAGACGCAGCATCGCCATTACTGGATAACCCTGAAATACCACGATGCGGATGTCCGGTACGCCCTGATAGGAGAACTTGGCGAGAGATGGTGCAGACTCCACCAAACTCTCCACAATGGCGACATCGGGACTTCCTGCCAGTGAATAGAGCCCAGCCAGGATATTGGTCAGATGGCGCTCTAGATCGGGCGCAGCTATCCGTGATCCGGAAGCTTTGACGTAATAGTCATCATCGCGACCGGTAATGACGGTGATGCCCTTGCCGCCGGACCCTTTTGCGGGTTTGATGGCAAAGCCGCCGAGGCCTTCGGCCATTTCGCGGAAACGGGAGATTTCGTGTTGTTGTCGTACCACCTGCAGCAGACGGGGCGTAGTGACCCCATATTCAGCCACGGCTAGCTTGGTTTTCAGCTTATTGTCGACCAGCGGATAAGACGAGCGCTCATTGTAACGGGCAATGTAATCAACATTGCGCCGATTCATATTGAGCATACCCAGCCGGTTCAGACGTCGGGGTGAGATCCAATCCATGTTAGTCGTACACCCTCATGGGGGTGAATCGCTTGAGTTCCGTCAGTTTGTAGCCGGTGTATTGCCCCATGAGCAATATCAGGCCGAGTACCGCGAAGTGCAATTCGGGGAAATTGAAGGTTAGATGCCCGGCCAGTGGAGTACTCATCAGAAGGTAGGCGCAGATGGCGACGAACAAGCTGCCAGCGCCTTGAATCGCGACTTCATGAGCACCTTCCTCTTCCCAGAGAATCGACATGCGCTCGATGGTCCAGGCAATGATGACCATGGGAAAGAAGGTGATCGTCATGCCGGTGTTGAAGCCCATCTGATAACCAATGATGCTCAGGCCGGCAGTGATGAAGATAACCAGAATGATCAGGGCCGATATCCGTGATACCAGCAGCAGGTTCAGGCTGGAAAGGTAGCCGCGCATCATCAGGCCAATGGAGACCACCGACAGGAAGGCGATTAGCCCTGGTATCAGGGTGGTTTGCACGAACGCCACCGCAATCAGCACCGGCATGAATGTCCCGGAAGTACGAATGCCGATGACGATCCGCATGAACGCCACCACGAGCGCGCCCAGCGGCAGCAGCAACAGCATCCGGAACATGCTTTGCTCCTCAATGGGGAGTGCGTAAAAGCTCAGGAAACCGAGCCCATTAGACTCCACCTGCATGGTCGCCAATTGGAGGGCTGGGACGGTTTGCCGAAGCATGGAAAAGCTCACTTCAGAGTTGTCTCCGCCCACCACGTCCAGCAGTGATGCAGAGCCCTGGCGCCATAGCAGCAGGCTCTCTGGAACGCCTTGTTCAGCGTTACTCGGGTCAAAGGTCAACCATTGCTGGCCATTGTAGATCTGCAGGAACGGCATCAGTGACTGGCGACGCCGGGCATCTTCCAGCTTCAGCCCATCGGCGGTGCGGGCGGGAATGCCTGAATGGTTCAGCATGTCTACCAGCAGATCAAGGTAGTTTTCTTCGGCGACCAGCAAGGTGGTGTTCTGAGTGCGGGTGTCGGGCTGCATCAGCCGGATCAGTTCACGGGTCATGCTTTCTGGCGTACTGGATCGCGCCTTAGCCTGGGTCAGGATCTCGCGCACAGCGGTGGCTTGAGGCTCTTCCCAGAAAACGTTGCTGGCCTTGGGTTCCTGGGCAGGTTTCCGCCCAAGGGCCGTCTCATCCGGAATAAACTGGGCCTTGAAGTACAAAGTTTGCGGACCGGAGACTTCGCGCTTGGTCCATTCCGCCGTGCGATTGCCAGACTTCTCGATGATCGAGAAGCCGTACCCGGGCGACGCAGCCTGTTCGCTAAGGATGCGGAATCCGGGCGGTTGATCCGGCACGTTCAGGCTGGCCTGCACCGCACTGTCGTTGGCATCGAAATCGACACGGGCCTCAAGCATCCAGACCGGGCGCTGTTCTCCGGTCAGCCAGGGAATACCAAGCTCAATGTGGCGCCAGACAGCCAGGGAGATACCAGCAGCGATGAGTAAAAATACGGCGACATAAAAGGGAAGGCGAGAGCGGGGCTTCACGAGTCATTCCTGTTCTTGGCGATGGCTTCGGGCAGCTTGGTGGTAAATTCCCTGCCGACATCAATCAGCATAACGTCCCGGAGGACATTGCGACCGATCAATACTTCGTTTTCGAGGTCGTTTCTGTCAGTCAGGGTAAATTCGGCAACTTGCTGGTGATCGCCGATTGCGAATTGGAACTCAACGACCACGCGACGTTCCGGATCTTCGGCAGCCGCCTGGGTAACTTTGACTCGGCGGACGATTTCTTTCTCGAGAGTAACCAGCTTATCCGAGCTGGGAACTGGGACATCAAAGCGAACCCAGTTGCTCCCGTCGCGTTCGAAGCGGGTAATGTTGCGGGCGTCTATTGAGGAGGTTTCCGCGCCACTGTCAATGCGTGCGTTATACACCTGTTCAGTCGCGGCGATGTAGATCTTTTCAACTTGACCTACGATTATTTTGCCTTTCAGGCGCGCGTCCTGAGTCTTGGAGGTCTCTACAGTTGGGCAGACTCTCTGCGCGGGGACAGGAGGGCAACTGGGTTTTTCAACCTGAGTTTTGATGGCATCAATGATCGAGTCGGTGCTGTCCTGGTGCTTTTCCAGCATCTTGTCATGACGGAACTGGGAATTGTTTTCCATGGTGACAAGCGTTGCCCGTTGGGTATTCACGGACGAGTTCAGCTCGCTCAAGTCCTGTTTCGGCACCATGAAATATCGGTCTGACGAGCAGCCGGCCAGTAAAATAAGCATGCCAGTCGCCAACAGGACTCTTGGTTGAGGAAAACCAGCCCGTAAGTGTTTTAAACCCATTGAATACCCCTGCGCCGGAAGTTCTCAGGCCGTTTCCATGGCTGGTACCACGGCCGGTGTGAATGTAATTGAAGATAGTAGGCGCAAGAGTATACAACAACCGAACTGTGTAGTTGCTTTACAGTTGGTTAAGAGCGAAATTTTTCGACGGGTTCTCAGGTTCTGTGGGTAAGTGATTACCGGAACAGGGGGTTGTCGTCGCCCAGCGTGGTTTCGGAGCGCAGGAATTCCTGAATCACCGGTGAGCAGTTCAGGTAGAACAGCAACAGTTCGCGCTGAACATCCTGATCCTGAATTCGCGCCGCATAGTTGATCAGGTCGCGCAGCGCTTCGTCACCGGAATCTCCGCCAATCGTATCCAAGGCCTTGCTGTAGCGGCCTTTCAGCAGGGTGGTCAAACGTTCCAGATGGAACTCGCCGGTGTGGGTGATATGGGGAAGTACACGGGATCGCTCGGTAGAACTGCGCATTTCTCGCGTTCCAGCCAGTCCAGCATAGGCAGCGGGCGCGGAACAGCCCGGTTGCATGAAGTCTGTTCCAAGTTTTCGCCAGAGTTCTTTTAGCATGGTTTTTCGTCCGTTTGCGATCCTGTCGTCGTCCCAGGCACAGTTAACAAAACGTAATGCCTAAAGACAAAAGGACATTCCATCCTTTTAGCCGATATTACGATGCGCGTCTATAAACAGATGCGCTGGGTTCCGGGATTTGCCAAGCAGTCGAGATCAAAGCAGTGATCCACGATGACTGTCACGGCCTGGTGGGAAAAAGGTTCCATTGATGAGGTAGACTGTGTGCGCTGATTCACAGTCTGGTTTTTTAAAGATTTTCGCCGCAGATACAGGAGTGCATGCAGTGCCAGAAGCTGTCATTGATTTGATGATGTCCCAGCCGGCTGCAGTGGCTGGCTGGGTACTGGTATTGATGGTCGGCGTGTGTGCGTTTTCAGCCTTGTTGGTACGGAGTACCGGGGCACGTCGAAGATTGGCGTCGGAGCTTGAGGCGCTGGAGCAGACCCGCACCGAGGCTGAGCAGTCGCTGCAGACGGCCCATCACGAGCGAGCCATGGAGCGGCAACAGGCGGAGCACCTGCAGCAGGCGCTTGAGGAGCAGCAGAATCGGCTAACCAAACACGAACAGGATCTGGAGCAGTGGCGTCAGCGCGCAACGGGTCTGGAAAACCGGGTTGCCGGGCAGGAATCGGATCTGGAGGGGCGGCGCTCACGGATCACCCAGCTCGAGCAGGAGCGGACCAGCCAGCAGCAGCGCGCGGATGAATTGTCCCGCGAGTTGCACGAGGCCCAGGTAACCCTTCGCGAGCAGGAGGTGACACTGGATAAGGAACGGCGCGCCACCTCGGAAAAGCTGGAACTGCTGGAGCGCAATCGCGACGCCCTCAAGCAGGAGTTTGAGAATCTGGCGAACAAGATCTTCGAGCAGAAAAGTGAGCGCTTCAGCCAGCAGACTCGCACCAGCCTGGATACGCTGCTGAACCCGTTCCGCGACCAGCTTCAGGATTTCCGCAAGCGGGTAGAAGACGTCTACACTACAGAAACAAGGGATCGTCAGGCGCTGCGAAGTGAAATCAAGTCGCTCCAGGATCTGAATCGACAGATTACCGAGGAGGCCTCGAATCTAACCCGGGCGCTGAAAGGCGACAAGAAGATCCAGGGTAACTGGGGTGAACTGATTCTTGAGCGAGTGCTGGAGAAGTCTGGCCTGCGCAAGGGAGTGGAGTACGAGACCCAGGGAAGCTACCGCGACGGTGACAACCAATTGCTTCGGCCCGATGTAGTGGTTTACCTGCCGGACAGCCGGAATCTGATTGTCGATTCCAAGGTGTCCCTGCTGGCTTACCAGCAGTGGGTTTCCGAAGAGGACGAAGCAGCGCGTGAAGAGGCCTTGAAACAGCATGTGGAGGCGGTTCGGAACCACATCCGAGCACTGAGCGAGAAGGATTATAGCCAGCTTCACGGGCTTCATTCGCCGGATTTTGTACTGTTGTTCATGCCCATTGAACCGGCGTTTGTGGCGGCATTTCAGCAGGACGAGAACCTTTTCGCAGAAGCGTTTGAGCGAAAGATTATTGTGGTAACACCCACTACCTTGCTGGCGACGCTGCGGACGATCGAAAACATTTGGCGGTATGAGCGACAGAGCCAGAACGCTCGCCGAATTGCCGAGCGCGCCGGTGCGGTTTACGACAAGCTGCGGGTGTTTGTGGAGGCCATGGAGCGTCTCGGAGGGCAGTTGCACACCGCCCAGGGCACCTACGATTCCGCCATGAATACCCTGACCCGTGGGCGCGGCAATCTGATATCCCAGGCTAACCGGTTTGTTGAGCTGGGTGTTCGGGTGAAGAAGGAATTGCCCAAGGGCATCATGGATCAGGCGGAAGTGGATGCCGAAGACGACCCCGACGATGTGAGGGCGGGAGCCTCTCCAGAGCCGGAAGAACAGGCGATTGGCGCGGATAACGATCAGGAGTGAGTGTCATGGCAGTATCGTACGGAAAGACCCGGCAGCGGGCTCTGGGGCTGGTTCTAGCATCGACGTTGGTGGCTGGTCAGGCTTGGGCATTGGCTCCGGAGCATGAGACCCGTCGCCTGATGCTGGCGACAGAAGAGGCGGTGACCGCAGAACGCTGGGGAGAGGCAGGTGAGTACCTCAACCGGCTTCAGCAACTTGAAGGTCAAAAACCCGCGGACTACTTCTTTTATCGGGGCCGGGTAATGTACCAGGCAGGGCACCTGAACGAGGCCCAATCAGCGCTGGAAGCTTATGTGGAGAGTGCCGGAACAGATGGCGGCCACTACCAGAAAGCGTTGAAGCTGATCACTGTGGTAGAGAAAACCCGCAAAGAGCAGGCTGCGGCGCCTCAGAACGGTAATGGCGAGTCGAATAAAGTGGCTGTGATTGAGCCGGCCGGAGACCAGCAGATGTCCTCCCTGCGCAAACTCTACCTGGTCAACTCTGATCGGGAGGCACTTGTACTGCATCTGAACAGTCTGCTGGAAGTGGCGGGCTGGCGCGCCGACCAGACCGTTGTGCAGTTGGATGAAGCGGCTGATGTTGAGTACCGGATTCGAGCCGAATCCAGTGCCATTAACCTGCAGGAAATTCGCCGTGATGCCGAAGGCCGGATGGTGAGAACCACTCAGACCCTCTCGGTTTACGGGGTTAATCCCCAGGTGGAATGGGCCTGCGAGACAGCCGCGACTACTTGCTGGGTGTACGATCCGCGAGACGGGTCACGCCTGTTACAGCTATCACTGGATAGGGGCCAGGCTCAGGAAATCGCCCGTACCTTTGGCAAGTTGATCCGCAATCTCCAGAACCCCGCAGGTTCCTGAAGACCTTCAGTCAGCCAAGTTGCCCCGCTCGCCTTCGCGGTAGGCGCCTGGGGTAACTCCTGTCCATTTCTTGAATGCCCGGTGGAAGGTGGATGGCTCGGTGAAGCCGACTTTGCTGGCAATATCGTTAATCGGTAATTCCGGACGGCCCAGGTAGTAGATCGCCATGTCCCGACGCAGCAAATCCTTGATCTCCTGAAACGATGTGTTTTCCTGCTTTAACCGCCTGCGCAGTGTTTGCGGGCTGGTGTGCAGTTCGGCGGCAATCCATTCGAAATCGGGCAGGGGCTTGGAAAAGTCTCGGCCAATCAGTGCCCGGATCTTGCCGGTGAACGTGTTGCTTTCGTCAGGACGGGACAGCAGGTCCGCCGGTGACGTCTTCAGGAACTGGCGCATTTCCGATTTGTCCCGAATCACCGGCGCGCGGAGAAAGCGCTTATCGAAGGTGAGGGCGGTGCGATCCGAGTTGAATGCCAATGGGCAGTGGAAAATGTGGCGGTATTCATCGCCGTGAGCCGGCCGGGGATAGGCGAACTCAGCTTTGGTTAATTCTATCGGCTGACCGATCAGCCAGCTGCCGAGTCTGTGCCAAATCACCAGGATGCTCTCGCGAAGGAAGTAGCCGGGGTCGTGTATGTCGCCTTCCATGCGCGTAACCAGCCGAATCGTATCGCCACTGGTTTCCAGCTCCATGGTTACCATCGGCTCGAAGAGCCGGGAAAACTGGTAAGCCTGTCGGTAAACCGCCTCCAGTGTGGGGCAATCAATCACCAGCGCACACATAGTGGCGAAGGTGCCGCTAGGGGCGCGGCGAGGGCCGAACCCCATGAATTCGTCATCAAGACGGTGCCACAGAACCTGCATCAGGTGGCTGAACTGGTCACTGCTGACCCGAGCCATCTCAATGCGCAGCAGGTCCGGGGATATACCAGCGTCTTTCAGCATTTCATGGGTATCAAAACCCAGACGCTCGGCACCTTCCAGCGCGGCCTGCACAAAGTGTCTTGAAACCGTCAGGTTGGACATGTCACTCGCTATTTCCTGAAAACGAGCCCCATCATAAAACCCCCGCGACACAATGCAACTGGCCAAATATCAACAAGCTGGCAGAATCGGCCAATGGGATTGAAGGAACAGGCAGTTGGCCCCGAAGGCAAAACCGGGCAGCATGAGATCTACTGACAAATCCGACAATAATAAACTGAACACCAAAGGAGAAAGCCATGGCAGGTCCACTGACCTCATTGAAAGTACTGGACTTCAGCACCCTGTTGCCGGGCCCCTACGCCACCATGCTGCTGGCCGATATGGGGGCCGAGGTGCTGCGGGTAGAGGCGCCGGACCGGGTGGACCTCACCAAGGTAATGCCGCCGTTTGATGGCAAATTTGCCACCGCGTTTTCCTACCTGACCCGCGGCAAACAAACGCTGCCACTGAACCTGAAGCAGGCTGAGGCGGTAGAGCGGGTGAAGGAGCTGGTGAAGGGCTACGACATCGTAGTTGAGCAGTTCCGGCCCGGCGTAATGGATCGTCTGGGGATTGGCTACGAGACACTGAAAGCCATCAACCCAAAGCTGATCTACTGCGCCATCACCGGCTACGGTCAGACTGGCCCCTATCGCGATCGCGCTGGCCACGACATCAATTACCTCGCGCTGGCGGGCGTCAGCAGCCACTGCGGCCGCGTAGACAGTGGTCCGCCACCTCTGGGCATCCAGGTAGCAGATGTGGCCGGAGGCTCCCACCATGCGGTCATGGGAATCCTGGCGGCCGTTATAAACCGGCAACAGACCGGCGAAGGGCAGTTCATTGATATAAGCATGACCGACGCTGCCTTCGCCATGAATGCCATGGCCGGCGCCGCCAGCCTGGCAGGAGGGCAGGAGCAGAAGCCGGAGGGTGCGTTGCTAAACGGTGGTTCTTTCTACGATTATTACCGAACCCAGGACAACCGCTGGCTGTCTATTGGCAGTCTGGAGCCGCAGTTCTCTGCAAGGCTGTGCGATACGTTGGGGCTAGCTGAGATGAAGGGATATGCGCTGAGTCAGGAGCCTGAGCAGCAACAGCTATTGAAAGCGGCGCTCAAGGAAAAGGTGGCTGAAAAGACGTTGGCTGAATGGCAGGAGATTTTCGCGGATCAGGACGCTTGTGTGGAGCCGGTGCTGACGATTTCGGAGGCGGCGGAGCATCCGCAGTTGAAGGCCAGGGGTATGGTGATTGAGGTTGATCGGGGGGATGGGGTGATGCAGAAGCAGGTCAGTAGTCCGATTAAGCTCTGTTAGGAAAAAAACGACACAGGAAAAGAAAAACCCCGGCGATTGCCGGGGTTTTTGGTTGGGTTGCTTCTAGTTTACTGGTTTTGATCCAGCGCCGAGTCAATGGTCGGGCTATCGCCGAGTACGCCGGAGTTTGCGACCGGGATGGATTGAGCGGTGATGTTGCCAATCACTTCGGTAATCATCTCAGCAAAGGCGTCGCCGGTATCAGATCCGTTCGGGCAGACTTGGTCATCCGGATCAGCTGGTGTTGCAGGGGCAACAAATGTGCCGTGATTTGCCGTTGTACAAGGCTGCGCACCAAAGAAGAATGACGCGGCATTCGCGACCGGCAGAACCGTATTCGGGCTGCTTGCCGAGATTATGTCTCCATCGGTCAGAGGTTCAACGCCTGCTCCAAGGTTGATCAGGGCCATCAGGGGCTCTGTGCCTGCCAAAGGAGCAGACAGTGCCTGACCGAATGGCGAAATGTTGGCTTCATTTGGAACCGTCAGGTCACCCACTACTTCAGAAAGCAGGATGCTAGTATCTCCGGCTGCGGCAATGCTCGCGCCAAGGTTTTGAGAGTAGCTAACTGGGTCAGTGGTATCGACTGCCGACTGCCACACGTACAGGAAGGTCTCAAAAGCCGATGTTCCCTGAACCACGGTTCCGCCGGTTTCCGCTGACAGGCCGCCCAAGATTGCGCCGGAGAATGCCGGAGAGTTCTCAGCAAGCTTGCTCAGTTGCGAACCGGTATTCATCAGAGAGATGGAGCTGAGGTTCGGGTAGAAAGCGTCGACACCTGGAATTCCTGCGTAGGCCCCGCGCAATGTCGCGTTCTCAACAAGGCTGGCGAACGTGGTACCGGTGATCCCGCCCAGAGAATGTCCCACGAAGTGGAAGGTCGCGCCTTGCAAGCTAGTAGGGCCGTAGGTGCCAGCATCGCCATCGATGTCAAATGCTCCTGACTTGATGGTTGCGGCCAGGTTCAATAAATCTACAACACCCTGGCGAAGAGTGTCTCGTGTCGTTTGCAGGCTGCCGATGTTAATCGCCAAGCTACCAGATTCAATCTGAGTAATGTCAGACTGCTGTTCCGGCGTAAGCGTGCCTGGAATTGCGGTGTAATTGAAATGGCGTTCGCCGACAAAATCTGCATTCGGAAAGTCTGCAGGATCCACGTAGGAGCTGGCAGGATTGAGTCCGGGTACTGTGCCGACCGTGCTGCCGCCGAGGCCATGAAGTGGTTGGTCGATCGCAATGGTTGCGACACAGTCACCTCCACCCAGGGTTTGAGCGGTGAGATTGATCGCAGGGATAGTCGCAACGCTTCGATCAACTGTAATACCGTGCTGGAAGATCACAACGTCGGTAATGCCACCGGGGCAAGCTGCCGGGTTGCTTGGGTAGAACGCCGTTGCAGGAACTGCAACTTTACCGTTCTCCTGAGGGAACGGCATGTACTGGGTCACGTTTAGTGTACCGTCAATGTCCCGGGGGAACTCAAAGTTCGACAGGTTGGCGTAATCGGGATTGCCGCTATCTCGGAACGCTGTAATTGTTGCATTCAGTGTAGTTTCCAGCGTCGTGCTGCCGCGCCACATGCCCTCTACTAAGCCTGCTCCATCAGAACCTGGCAGCTCTACGTAGTATGGAAGTTCAATCGCGCCTTCGGTCACGTTTGTTGCTGCTGCAGCGGTCTGGAGAGGAACGTTTCCAGAAGCCTGCACGGCTGCCAGATTATCTGCAGTGCGGGTGGTGCCACTGTAGAAAGCAGCTGTTCGTGGCTGTGGGAAAGGCAAGCCGGGAACGGCTGATCCGACTACCTGCTGACCTAGAGTGGGGTCAGTCTGGTAAGGGGCAACTGCTGCGCCAACCTTCTGTGCTAGCTCAAGGTTTTGGGGATCCGCGCTCAAAGCGTCAGCTAACGCAGCGAAAACTGTTGATGCAGTGGAGCCAGCAGGCAGGTTCTCGCGAACAACTTGCAGAGCTGAGTACAGAACAACTTCTTCACCAAGCTGAGTCAAGAACGTTGCTGGCGAGGTGACTGCATGCAGCGAAGTCTTGGTGTTGGTGGTGGTCATGGTGTAAGCCAGAGTGACATCGGCATCAATTGAGTTTGCCGCCAGCCAGGCTTCGGCCAGACCCTGGCCACCCTGTATTACGTCACGAATAGTCTGGAACGCAGGGTTGCCCAGCGGACCGTCTCCTGCCATTTGAGAATAGGGCACCGAGGGAGCTGTTGACTGGCCGTCAGCGCCTTTCACACCACCAGTAACAATGACCAGATACTTGGTCTGATCCTCAAGCGGCTTTAGCGGAGTAACACGAATGACGTTGTCAGAGCCACCGTCCAAGGAAATCACTTCGGTGCGGACGTCCTGTGTCGCAAATTTAGTGAGATCGAACGGATCTGACGTGTCGATGTAAGAAGGGTTCGCGGTCAACTCAATGCTAGGGGTGTTGGCTGATACCGGCAGCATGTTGATCGGAACAAGGTGTACTGTCTGGCCGGCAACAACAGTGGAAGCGTCCAGCGATCCATTAAAACGAACGTCGATCTGGCTGGAGGTGGAGAAGCCGTCAAGGTCGTTGATGGTATCGGAAGCCGGATCTGTGCCGGTGGTGAAACCTGTAAAGTCGAAATTGGCGCTTTGGCCCGCACCCAGCAGCAACACCAGGTCAAAGTTTGCCGGAATGTCGAAATCGGGAGACGTAAGAATTGGATCGAAAATCGGACGCACCAAGCTCTGATCGATGGTGGTGTCAGTTATTTTGTAGTCCGGATTCGCATTACTCCCCGAATCGCCGCTATCGAAGCAGCCTGTAAGTCCAAGGGAAGACGCCACGGCAACGCTTATTAGAGTTTTCTTGAACATGGGTGGAACCTTTTCCTGTTGTTGTGTCGTTATATTCGGCAGCTGACGGGGCCGGTCTGATCCGGTAAGCCCGTTGTCAGTGGCCTGTTCTGCTTTTAACTGTTGTCTGAAATTGTAGCCAGCGCATTAAGCCAATTTCTGTAGCTTCGACTATAGCGCCAGTATGGCAAGTGTTGATCAGCCGAAAGTGTGATTCTTTCGCTTTGAATACTCCACGCACGAATGGAGATTGGCCAAATTGCAAAATAGTTGGCGCTGAGCGGTTTGTCGAGCAATGAGGTGTTGGTCGCCCGCCTATTTGAAGGTCGAAAAATCCGGGTTCCGCTTTTCCCCGAACGCCTTGAACGCTTCTGCTGCTTCTGGTGCCTTCAGCAGGTCGGCAAACCGTTTGCCTTCCGCAATCATGGTGTCCTTGAGTTCGGCTTGAATTGGTCTGTTAAGCAGTTCTTTCGTGGCGCGCATCGCCGCCGGTGCTTGCTTGGAAAGTCTCGAGCAAATCTCCCGGGCTGTGGCTTCAGTTTTGGTTGGATCGCACACCCGGTTAATTAGGCTCAGGCGGGCCGCATCGTCAGCAGTAAAAGCATCGCCCAGCATCAGTAGCTCAGCAGCGCGCACCCGGCCCAGCCAGGACGGCAGCAAAAGGCTGGAGGCGCCCTCCGGACACAGGCCGAGGTTGACGAATGGCATCTGAAAGTGGGTGTTGGCGCCAGCGAATACCATGTCGCAATGCAATAGCATGGTGGTCCCGATGCCAACCGCTGGGCCATTAACTGCAGCTACGATCGGTTTTGTGGCGCTGGCCAGCAACAGTAAAAATCGGCCGACCGGTGTATCTTCAAAGGCACCGGGCAAGCCTGCAGCGAATTCGCCGAGATCGTTTCCGGCGGTGAAGCAGTCGTCGCTTCCGGTAAACAGGACGCAGCGGATATCTGGATTGTTTTCGGCCTGTTCCAGGGCGTCACCGAGGGCGGTGTACATGGCGTGGGTCAGGGCGTTCTTACGGTCTGGCCGATGAATGCGCACGGTCAGGATGCGATCGGCTTGCTCGGTCAGGATGAGGTCAGTCATTGGGCCTCCGGTTCAGATGATTGTTGTTAGGTGCTTTTTAGTAAGGCTTGCGTTCAGGCGTGGTTTTCAGAGAGTAATTATAATTTCGTTAGCATGATAGCTTTTTAGCGGCGGGCTGTTACAGCTTTTGTACTCGGCTTTACCTTTGGCCGGATGCCGCGCCTGATGGATTTTCTGGTAAACTCTCGGCCTCTTTTATATCGCGACACCAAACAACGACATCTAGCTGATGAGGCGCCTATGACCACGGTAATCCGCCAGGACGACCTGATTGAAAGCGTAGCGGACGCGCTGCAGTTCATTTCCTATTACCACCCGAAGGATTTCATCGATAGCGTGCACGAGGCTTACCAGAGGGAAGAGTCTCAGGCGGCCAAGGACGCCATGGCGCAGATCCTGATCAACTCGCGCATGTGCGCGGAAGGCCACCGGCCGCTGTGTCAGGACACGGGAATCGTGACGGTGTTTGTAAACATCGGCATGAACGTCCAGTGGGACTGCGAACTGCCGCTGGATGATGTGATCAACGAGGGTGTACGTCGCGCCTATACCCATCCGGACAACGTGCTGCGCGCCTCCATTCTGGACGATCCGGACGGCAAGCGTTCGAACACTGGCGACAACACCCCGGCCATCATTCATTACAAGATGGTGCCGGGCGATACGGTAGAAGTGCACGTGGCCGCCAAAGGCGGCGGGTCCGAAGCCAAATCCAAGTTCGCCATGCTGAATCCGTCCGATTCTGTCGTGGATTGGGTGCTGAAGATGGTGCCGCAGATGGGTGCTGGCTGGTGTCCGCCTGGTATGCTCGGCATCGGTATCGGCGGTACCGCTGAGAAGGCCATGCAATTGGCCAAAGAGTCGCTGCTCGACCCGATCGATATTCACGACCTTCAGGCCCGTGGCGCATCCAACCGGTCCGAAGAACTGCGTCTTGAGCTGTTCGATAAGGTCAATGATCTGGGCATTGGCGCCCAGGGCCTTGGCGGTCTGACTACCGTTCTGGATGTGAAGGTGAAGGATTATCCGACCCACGCCGCTAACAAGCCGGTGGCGATCATCCCGAACTGCGCTGCCACCCGTCACGCGCACTTCACGTTGAATGGCAGCGGTCCGTCGCTGCAGACACCGCCGAGCCTTGAGGACTGGCCGGAAATCACCTGGGAAGTAAGTGAGAACGTTCGCAGGGTGAACCTGGATACGGTCACTCCGGAAGACGTGAAAGACTGGCAGCCGGGTGAAACTGTACTGCTGTCGGGCAAGATGCTGACCGGCCGTGACGCTGCCCACAAGAAGATGGTTGATATGATCGACAAGGGCGAAGAATTGCCGGTCGATCTGAAAGGCCGCTTCATCTATTACGTGGGCCCGGTTGACCCGGTACGAGAGGAGGTGGTTGGTCCTGCTGGCCCCACCACCGCAACGCGGATGGACAAGTTCACCCACACCATGCTGGAGAAGACTGGCCTGACCGGGATGATCGGCAAGGCCGAGCGTGGTCAGGTGGCTATCGACGCCATTCGCGAGTTTGGCGCGGTGTACCTGATGGCCGTGGGTGGCTCCGCCTACCTGGTTTCCAAAGCCATCAAGAACGCCGAAGTGGTTGCCTTCCCGGAACTGGGTATGGAAGCCATTTACGAGTTCGAGGTTGAGGACATGCCGGTTACCGTAGCGGTGGATTCTCGCGGTTCCTCGGTGCATCAGACCGGTCCGGCCGAGTGGCAGGAGAAGATTATCGCGGCCAAGGCCGTCTGATCGGTTTCTCTGTCGGAAAACAAAAAAGGGTGAAGCTCAGGCTTCACCCTTTTTTATGACCGCTGTTTTATGGCGGGTACTTGTCATCGAGATTGCTCAGGACGAGCAGCTGATGTTCATGTGCTTGCCCCAGTCCGGAGGTGGCGCGGCGTATTGCTCGTGTTCGGGGTGTTCGTCAAACGGATGTTCCAGCACTTTCAGTAATTCGTGCATGGGTGCGTAATCGCCGTTCTGGGCCTCCTGGATCACCTGCTGGGCCAGGTAGTTTCGCAACACGTACTTGGGGTTCACTGCACGCATCGCTGAATCCCGGGCCTCGTCGGATCGGCTTTCCGCCTGGAGCCGCTGTTCATAGCGCTGCAGCCAGTCGCTGGCGGTACTGCGGTCCACAAACAAGTCCAGTACCGGCTTGTCGCCGTGTCTGCGAAGGTTGGAGAGTGCCCGGAAAAAACCGGTGTAATCCACATGGTGCTCATGCAGCATGCTGAAGGTGTCCATGATTAGGCCCAGATCAGACTCATGCTCCTGATGCCAGCCCAGCTTGTCCCGCATGTTCTGCAGGAACCGGTCGTTGTAGGCCACCTCGTAGCGGCGCAGTCCCCGGCGTACCGCATCCTCGTTCATCACCGGCAACAACGCGTTGGCCAGATACCGGCAATTGGTGAAGCCGATCTGCGGTTGCCGGTTGTACGCGTAACGGCCGCCCTGGTCGGTGTGGTTGCAGATGTAGCCGGCGTCAAAGTCATCAAGGAAGGCGTAGGGGCCGTAATCGAAGGTGTCGCCGATGATCGACATGTTGTCGCTATTCATTACGCCGTGACAGAAACCGACGGCCTGCCAGTCTGCGATCATCCGGGCGGTGCGCTCCACCACCTCTTCGAACCAGCGCTGGTGTCGCTCTTCCTCCGAAAGCCCGATCAAATGCGGGAAGTGCAGGGCGATCACATGCTCAAGCAGAGTTTTGACGGTTTCCGGGCCTTCGTGATGGGCGGCAAATTCAAAGTGGCCAAAGCGGATGTGGCTCTCGGCCACGCGGACGAGTGCGGCTGCCGTTTCGATGGTTTCACGACGCACAGGGTCCTTCGCACTGACCATGAACAAAGCTCGCGTGGTGGGAATGCCCAGTCCGGCCATGGCCTCACTGCACAAGTACTCCCGCATGGTTGAACGAAGCACGGCCCGCCCGTCGCCAAACCGGGAATAGGGCGTAGTACCGGCCCCTTTCAAATGCCAGTCCCAGCGCCGGCCATCCGGCCCGACGGTCTCCCAGAGTAACAGCCCACGGCCATCGCCCAATTCCGGGTTGTACATGCCGAACTGGTGACCGGTGTACTTCATCGCTACCGGGTCCATGCCCTCCAGGAGTTCGGCGCCGGCGCCGATCTGGGTCCACTCGTCGGCGTTTTCGGTGTGAAAGCCCATGTCGTCGGCCAGCGCGTGATTGAAGCACACCATACGGGCGTCTTTCAGGGGGCTGGGCTGAACGCGGGTGTAGAAACTGTCCGGGAGTTCCAAGTAGCGATGTTCAACTCGAAAATCGTTGTTGCTCATAAAATGCCTATACTCCCACTGGTACGAATACTGCTGTGCTTATTAACCATTCATCGACTGCCGGGACTCCAACATCGTGTCTGAATCTGAGCTGAGACAAACCCTCAACGCCCTGATCAAGCAGGAGGCGCTTCCTGACACCTACGTGAACACCGCCGAACAGACCATACTCCCATTGGTTGAGCACCTTGTCGCGCTGCAGCGCAGTGCCAACCGGACCATTGTGGTTGGCATACACGGCGCCCAAGGCACCGGGAAATCGACTCTGGCGCTGTTCCTGACGGAGATCCTGGGCAAGCACTATCACTGCCCAACCGCCAGTTTTTCGCTGGATGATATCTACCTTACCAGAGCTGAGCGGTGCGAACTTGCCGACCGGGTTCATCCCCTGTTTCGCACCCGGGGCGTGCCCGGCACCCACGATGTCGAGTTGGGTCAGCAGGTGATCGAGCAGCTTCGAGCTGCGCAGCCGACCGACCAGACACCCATCCCGATGTTTGACAAGTCTGTCGATGACCGGGTTCCACGCGCTGAATGGCCTGTATTCCAGGGGCCGGCGCAGGTGATCCTGCTCGAAGGTTGGTGTGTGGGCGCGCGGCCCGAGCCGGATCAGGCTCTGGACCAGCCACTAAACCCTCTGGAGTCTGAAGATGACATGGAGGGTATTTGGCGCAGAACGGTGAACGACTGTCTGAAGGGCAGCTACCGCCGGTTCTTCGATGACCTGGACACGCTGGTGATGCTGAAAGCCCCGTCTATGGACAGTGTCCGGGAATGGCGAAAGCTGCAGGAACATAAGCTGGCAGAAAAGATTAAAAACGCACCAAAAGCGGGCGAGGGTTCCGGCGCCGCCCAATCATTGCGCATTATGACCGATGCCGAGGTGGACCGGTTCATCATGCACTACGAGCGCGTCACCCGTGCCTGCCTGACTGAAATGCCCGAACGAGCCAATGCGTTGATTGAGGTGGCTGAGGATCATTCCCTTGGGTTGCCGCAGTTCCGAACCTAGTAACGGAGTATTCCCATGACCAAGCCGAAGCTACTGATCATATCTGACCTGGATGGCACTCTTCTCAACCACGAGAACTACCGCTGGGAGGCGGCCGCGCCTGCGCTTAAGCGGCTTGATCAGGCCGGAATTCCTTTAATCCTCAACTCCAGCAAAACCGCCCCGGAGATCCGCAAGGTGCGCCAAGAACTGGGTAACGGCGCGCCTTTCATTGTCGAAAACGGTGCAGCGGTGGTGATTCCGGCCGGCACTTTCGGCAATGCGGAAGAACAGGTGGTTAATTTTGGGGCATCCCGGGCAGATGTCCTGGCGGTGCTGGCGGCTCAACGCAAGGCCGGTGCCCGGTTCAAGGGCTTTGAGGACATGTCGGCCAAGGAATTGGCTGAGCTGACCGGGCTTGATGAAACATCCGCTGAGATGGCCAAGGACCGGCTCGGAACCGAGCCCCTGTTGTGGGAAGGCCCAGACGATGAACTCGCTGAATTTCACACAGCCCTGATGGCCGAAAACCTGCGCCTGGTGCAGGGCGGACGGTTTTATCACGCCATGGGTGTGTTCGATAAAGCCGATGGGGTCCACTTTTTGCTGGGTAAATACCGGGAGCACTATGGTGAGCAGCCGGTAGTTGCCATTGCCCTGGGAGACAGCCCCAACGATCAGCAAATGCTGGAGTCGGCGGATATCCCGGTTGTGATTCGAGGCGTCCACAGTGACGACGTGCAGCTGCCATCGGCCAAGCACGCCATGCGCTCCCTCAAGCCCGGCCCGGATGGCTGGAATGAGTGCGTGCTCAATCTCCTGTTTGAGTACGGCTACTAACAAGAATACCGGTTCCAAAGAGGAGAGCCGCCATGGGCGACTTTTACCAGAATGGCATTGTCACCACCCTGCATAACCTAGTTCGTCGGCCCGTGGAGGACCTGGAGGCGGAACTGATGGAGTTCCGCAAGGCCCGCCCCATGTCCCTGGTTTTACCTTCGCTCTATTCCGAGCTGGAAGGGCCAGCGCTCAAGAACATCGTGCACGAACTCACCAAGGTGCCGTATCTGGATCAGATCGTCATTGGCCTTGATCGCGCCAATGAGGAGCAGTATCGCCACGCCCTGGAATATTTTTCGGAGCTGCCCCAAAACTTCAAGGTGTTGTGGAACGATGGCCCACGGCTGAGGGATCTGGACCTGAAGCTGCGAGAGCAGAACCTGGCGCCCACGGAGATGGGCAAGGGGCGAAATGTCTGGTACTGCTTTGGCTATGTTCTGGCCTCAGGTGTGAGCAAGTCCGTGGCGCTGCACGATTGCGACATCCTGACTTATTCGCGGGACCTGGTGGCCCGATTGATCTACCCCGTCGCCAACCCGGGCTTCAACTACATGTTCTGTAAAGGCTATTACGCCCGTGTTGCCGATGGCAAAATGAATGGCCGGGTCAGTCGGCTGCTGGTGACGCCGCTGATTCGCGCCCTGAAGAAGGTATGCGGCCCCAGCGACTTTCTGGATTATCTCGACAGCTATCGTTACCCACTGGCGGGTGAGTTTTCCTTTCGTACTGATGTCATCAATGACCTGCGCATTCCCAGCGACTGGGGCCTGGAGGTCGGCGTGTTGTCCGAGATGAAGCGCAACTACGCCACCAACCGTCTGTGCCAGGTGGACATTGCCGATGTCTACGATCACAAACACCAGGAATTGTCGGCGGAAGACGCCAGCCGTGGCTTGTCCAAGATGAGCATGGACATTTCCAAAGCGCTGTTCCGAAAGCTGGCCACTAACGGCGAGATTTTTTCTTCGGAGAAGTTTCGGACCATCAAGGCCTCCTACTTCCGCATTGCCCTGGATTTTGTCGAGACCTACCAGAACGATGCCATCATCAATGGCCTGACTTTCGATCGCCACAAGGAAGAGAAAGCGGTCGAGCTTTTCGCTCAAAACGTGATGCGCGCCGGCGCCTATTTTCTCGACAATCCCATGGACACGCCGTTCATTCCAAGCTGGAACCGGGTGACCAGTGCGATTCCGGACATCAAGGAACAACTACTGGAAGCCGTGGAGCTCGATAACCAGGAATTCCGACCATGACCCAGGTGCTGAAAGCAAAACTGGGGTCTCTGCTGACCACCGTTTACCCGGATCTGGAGTGCGATGGCCTGGCAGATCAGCTGCTGAAAACCATGGGGCTGGAGCCTGATCAACCGCCACCACAGGCACACCAGAACAATTGGGATGAGGCCGATGTGGTCCTGATCACCTACGCCGATTCGGTAAAGCAGGCGGACCAGAAGCCGCTGGCCACCCTGCATCAGTTTCTGAGGGATTGCCTGGAAGACAGTGTTTCCACGGTGCACATCCTGCCGTTCTTTCCATTCAGTTCGGATGATGGATTTTCCGTGATGGATTACCTGGCGGTTAACGAGTCCCATGGTACCTGGGAGCATGTTGAAGCCATTGCCGCCGACTTCAAGCTGATGGCGGATCTGGTGATCAATCACATGTCGGCTCGAAGCCGTTGGTTTGAGAATTTCCGCAAGCGGGTGGATCCGGGCAAGGACTACTTTTTTGAGGGCAACCCACGGGATGATCTGAGTGCCGTGGTACGGCCCCGAACCTCGCCGCTGCTGAACCCCGTGCAGACTGAGGACGGTGAGCGCCACGTTTGGTGCACGTTCAGTGAAGACCAGGTCGACCTGAACTTCGCCAACCCCCAGGTCCTGATCGAGTTTGCCGGTATCATCCGGCAGTATCTGGAGCACGGAGTGATCGTGTTTCGGCTGGATGCGGTGGCGTTCCTCTGGAAAGAGCCGGGCACCTCCTGCATTCACCTGCAGCAGACCCACGAACTGATCAAGATTTTGCGATTGCTGATCGAACATCACAGCCCCTCGGCGGTGGTGATCACCGAGACCAACGTGCCCAACCGCGAGAACCTGACTTACTTTGGCAACGCTAACGAAGCCCACGTCATTTACAACTTCTCGTTGCCGCCGCTGCTGATCAATACCCTGGTGACCGGTAACTGCCGGCATCTGAAAACCTGGCTGATGAGCATGCCGCCGGCGCAGATCGGCACCACCTATCTGAACTTTATTGCCTCACACGACGGCATAGGTATGCGGCCGACCGACGGCCTGTTGAGCGAGGAAGAGAAGCAGCGGCTGATCAACACCATGGATTCCTTCGGCGGCAAGGTGTCCTACCGGCGCACCGCGGATGGTCGGGACCAGCCTTATGAGATCAACATTGCCTTGTACGACGCTCTTAAGGGCACCGCGGAATCCGGTGTTGATCACTGGCAGTTCCAGCGGT
Source organism: Marinobacter sp. LA51 (assembly GCF_030297175.1). Taxonomy (NCBI): domain Bacteria; kingdom Pseudomonadati; phylum Pseudomonadota; class Gammaproteobacteria; order Pseudomonadales; family Marinobacteraceae; genus Marinobacter; species Marinobacter apostichopi. The sequence goes on from NZ_AP028070.1 coordinate 1,300,961, forward strand.
TTATTTGTGCCCATACCGTGATGCTCGCCCTGGAGGGCATTCCGGCGTTTTACATTCACAGCCTTCTAGCCACGGAAAACGATCTGGAGAGGGTTGAGAACACCGGCCGGCTGCGATCGATCAATCGGAGTCAGTGGCAGCTGGATAAGCTGGAGCAGACGCTGGCGGATCCGCTGGCTCATCACAGCAAGGCCTTTCACGAATTGAAGCGACTGATCGCCATTCGCCGTAAACAGCCAGCTTTTCACCCCAACGCCACCCAGTTCACCCTGCACCTTGGCCTGCAGCTATTTGGATTCTGGCGCCAGAGCATGCGGCGGGACCAGTCCATCTTCTGCATCCATAACATCAGCAACGAAATCCAGCAGGTGGCTTTGAGTGACATCAACCTGATTGGCACCGATGAGTGGGTGGACCTGATCTCGGGCATGACCATCGACGACCAGTCGGGCAGCATTACCCTGAAACCCTACCAGAGCGTCTGGTTGTCGAATCGGGAGTAGGGCAGAATGCCTGCATGCCCGACACGATCAGAGCCGATAAACCCCGCATCCTGCTGCTTTCCGCCTATGATGCCGACAGCCACCGGCGCTGGCGGGAGCAACTGGTCGACAGCCAGCCGAACTTCGACTGGCAGACACTGACCCTTCCAGCGCGCTTCTTCCGCTGGCGGATTCGGGGAAACGCACTCACCTGGCTCAACGAGCCCCTGATCCAACAGCGATGGGATCTGCTGCTGGTGACCTCCATGGTGGATCTGGTTTCCATCCGAGGCCTGCACCCACACCTGGCTGCAACGCCTGCCGTCCTCTACATGCATGAAAACCAGTTTGCCTACCCGGAGTCGCAAGGGCAGCACGCCAGCGTCGACCCGCAAATGGTAAATCTCTACAGTGCCCTTGCCGCCGATGTTGTCCTGTTCAACAGTGACTGGAATCGTCGCAGTTTTCTGGAGGGGGTAGCCCAACTCTTTCGCAAGCTGCCCGATGGTGTGCCCACTGAGACACTGGGCCAGCTGGCGGAAAAAGCCGAGGTGTTACCCGTTCCTATTGAGGACCGCCTGTTCGTAAATCGCACGGAGCCCCTGAACCGAACCTGTCCGCATTTGTTGTGGAATCATCGATGGGAATACGACAAGGGGCCGGATCGCCTGTTGTTGCTGTTGGATGAGCTGGAAAAGCGGGGCCAGGATTTTCGTCTGAGCGTGGTGGGGCGAACCTTTCGGCAGCAGCCGGAGGCGTTTGACGCCATTCGCCAGCGTCATGGCCACCGGCTCGAACAGTGGGGCTTTCTGCCCAAGCGCTCGGATTACGATCAGCTTCTACACCAGGCAGATGTGGTGATTTCCACGGCATTGCACGATTTCCAGGGGCTGTCGATGCTCGAGGCTATGGCTTCCGGCTGCCTCGCCCTGGCACCTGACCGGTTGGCCTATCCCGAATACGTGCCACCCTCGCAGCTCTATCCCAGCGTCGCTGACGATGCCCAAGCCGAAGCGCGCGGTGCCGCCGACCGGCTGACGGCAATGCTGAACCAATCTGTTGAACCCCTGAAACCTTTGGAATGGGGCATGGGCAGGCTTGCGGCCGCTTATGAAAATATTCTCATTACAACGCTGGAAAAACATCGGGTATGCTGAGCTGATGTTCTAAAACCGAGACCTCAGACATGATGAAAGCGATCAAGGTAATCGGAGACAAACTCAGCTGGGAGGACTGTGAAGATTACACAGAACTGCCGGCCGACCATGTCGAAATCGATGTTGTCTGGACTGCAATCAATCGCGCTGATCTGATGCAACGGGCCGGGGTGTATCCACCACCGCCGGGTGCGTCCGATATTATGGGCTTGGAAGTCAGTGGCCGCGTTGCGGCGCTGGGTGAGTCGGTCAGTGGCCTGGAAGTGGGGCAAGAGGTGTGCGCCTTGCTGACTGGCGGTGGTTACGCCACCAAGGTGGTGGTGCCTGCGGTTCAGGTATTGCCCGTGCCCAAAGGCTATTCACTGGACCAGGCTGCGGCCATTCCGGAAGTGTTCGCCACCGCCTGGCTTAACCTCTATCAGGAAGCGGAACTGCAGCCGGGCGAGCGCCTACTGCTTCATGCCGGAGCGAGCGGCCTGGGTACGGCCGTTATCCAGCTGGCAACAGCGTTTGGCAACCCGGTGTTTGCGACCGCGGGCGATGCAGCAAAGCTGGAAGTTTGTCAGCAGTTGGGCGCGACAGGTATCTGGAATCGCAACGACGGTTCTTTTGTGGAGGCGGTTAAGAGCTGGGGATGCGTTGATATGGTGCTGGACCCGGTGGGTGGCAGTTACATCGGCGAGGACCAAAAAGTCCTGAACGTGGATGGCCGGATCGTCTTGATTGGCTTGATGGGCGGCCGCAAAGCCGAGGTGGATCTGGGGCTCATGCTGGTGAAGCGTCATCGGTTGATTGGTTCCACGCTGCGTTCGCGGACCGTGGTCGACAAAGGCAAGGTAATGCAGGCGCTGCACCGGCACGTATGGCCGTTGCTGAGCGCCGGGCAGATTCGCCCGCAGATCGATAGCGAATGGCCAATCACCAAAGTTGAAGAGGCGATGGCCTACGTTGCCGAGAACCAGAACACCGGGAAGGTTCTGCTGAAGGTCTCAGACTGACCTTCCCGGTTATCACACAGCTGCCAACCAATCAGTCAGCGATGTGCACCAGCTGCTTGCCGAAGTTCTTGCCGTTGAGCATGCCCTTGAAGGCGTCAACGGCATTCTCCAAACCCTTAGCAATGGTTTCCCGGTACTTCAATTCGCCACTGGCGATGCGTGAAGTCAGGAAGTCCGTGATTTCCTGATGCTTGTCCTGCCATTCGGTGACGAGGAAAAAACGATGCTCGGGCACGGGATCCAAAGCCTTAAGGACGTGGAAGGGTGTTTCCACCGAGGCCATATCAGTGGCGTTGTAGGCTGACACATACCCGCAGATGGGTACGCGGGCACCGTTGTACAGCAGAGGCGCAATGGCACGGGTAACGGCACCGCCAACGTTCTCGAAATAAACGTCGATGCCGTCGGGGCAGGCGGCCTTTAGATCAGCCTCAAGGTTGCCCGCCTTGTAATCGACGCAGGCATCAAAGCCCAGCTCGTTAACCACGAAATCACATTTCTCCGGACCGCCTGCAACGCCGACAACACGGCAGCCTTCGTTTTTGGCGGTCTGGCCAACCACGGTGCCAACCGGGCCCGAGGCAGCAGAGACCACCACGGTTTCGCCGGGCTTGGGTTGGCCAACGTACATCAGGCCGCAATAACCGGTGCGGCCCGGCATGCCGGCCACGCCCAGATAGGTTTGCAGAGGTACGTTATCCTTCTGGTGAATTTTGTAGACCATGGGTGCGTCGGCGGGGAAGGTTACGTATTCCTGCCAGCCTGAATAACAGGTCACCAGATCACCAGCCTTCAGTTTGTCGGACCGGGACTCCACAATGCGGGCAACACTCTCGCCCACGATGGGCTCATCAATACCAATGGGATCCATGTACCCCTTGGCGTCGTTCATGCGCGGACGCATGTATGGATCCAGCGATAGCCAAAGAATCTGGGCAACGACTTCGCCGTCACCAGGCGCTCTTACGGAGCGCTCTTCCATGACCAGATCGCCATCCTGGATTTCCCCTTGCGGGCGCTGTTTGAGGACTATGGCTCGATTTTTATATTCGCTCACATTGATCTCCGGTTGCGTAATGAAACCAGATTAGGGTGCAGAAGAATGAGCCTGTGGTCAACTTCTCATCCTGAAGAGGTAACCGAGGCCATTTGATTACATTCCCCTGGGCCGCCGGTATACTCACGTTCACGCTCAGGATGAGCAGGAAATTTTTCTTCAAGGACGGAAGACATGCCCCAGGCAAGCGGACTGCAGTTCACCGCCCGTGTAGGTGAGCTCCCACCCGATGTTTTTTCTGTGGTTGGCTTTGCGCTGACCGAAGCCCTTTCCGAGTTGTTTCATGGCCGCTTGCAGCTGGCCAGTACTGATCCCACTATTGGTGCTGCGGATGTCTTGGAACAGCCTGTCGAACTGCTGGTCTGGCAGGACGGGGAACCGCTGCGTCGCTTCACCGGTGTGGTCAGCGAATTTGTTCGCGGCGACTCTGGCCACCGCCGAACCCGCTATGAACTGGTCATTCATCCGCCGGTGTGGCGGTTGGGATTGATGCACAACAGCCGGATTTTCCAGAAGCAACGTCCCGACGCCATTGCACGCACACTGCTGGAAGAGCGGGGTATTGTGGATTCGGTGTTCGAGCTCAAGCGCGAGCCGGCGGAGCAGGAATACTGCGTTCAGCACCGGGAAAGCGACCTGGCGTTTCTGGAGCGACTGGCTGCCGAGGAAGGCTGGCATTATCGCTATCAGCATGGCGCGCTCGACGGCAGTGCATCGGCCGGCTTGATCGTGGCTGATCATCACGGCGATGCGCCGGTTCTGGCGCCGGTCGGGTATAACGCCTTTGCCGGTGGCAGTCACCGGCAACTGTCGGTATTCAAGTTCCGCTATCAGGAACGCGTGCGCGCCGCTTCGGTGGCGCTCAAAGACTACACCTTCAAGAATCCCGCCTACGCCCTGATGCACGAGCAGGGTGCCAGCGCCCCCAATCATCGCGACGACTATCAGCACTTCGACTACCCGGGCCGGTTCAAGGCCGATGCCAGTGGCCAGCTGTTTACCCAGGCCAAACTGGATGCACTTCGAAACGACACCAGCACCGCCCAGGGCGAAAGCAATCGCCCGGACTTCGCACCGGGCGCCAAGGTTGAACTCACTGACCACGACCAACCGAACCTGAACCGGGACTGGCTGCTCACGGCCGTTATTCATCAGGGCCAGCAGCCGCAGGCACTGGAGGAAGAGGGCGGATCTGAGCCCACCACCTACCACAACAGCTTCAGCGCCATCCCCGCCAACCTCACCTGGCGCCCGCAGTTTGTTCATCGCCCCATCATGGACGGGCCGCAGATCGCCATCGTCACCGGCCCCGAGGGTGAAGAAATTCACTGCGACGAATACGGCCGGGTGAAAGTGCGTTTCCCCTGGGATCGGTACAGCCAGAACGACGAACACAGCAGCGCCTGGCTCCGTGTCAGCCAGGGCTGGGCCGGTGGGCAATACGGTTTCATGGCGCTGCCCCGCATCGGCCATGAAGTGATTGTGTCCTTTCTGGATGGCGATCCGGACCAGCCGATCATCACCGGGCGCACTTACCACGCCACTAACAAACCGCCGTATGCACTGCCGGAACACAAAACCCGCACCACCCTGAAAACCCAGACTCACAAGGGCGAGGGTAGCAACGAATTACGATTCGAGGACGAGGCGGACAAGGAACAGATCTACGTCCACGCCCAGAAGGACCTGGACCTGCTCACCGAACACAACCGCACCGAAGTGATCAAGAACGACAGCCACCTGACCGTGAAAAATCACAGTTTCAGCCACGTTAAAGGAAACGAACATGTCACCGTCGGTGGCGAAAAGCGGGAGTCCTACGGTGCAGATTTCAGTCAGGACATCGGTGGCACCTGGCACAGCTCTGTCGGTGAAGTCTCTGCAAGTGAGGCTGGGAGCGAGCTTCATCACAAGGCTGGGTCAAAAGTCGTGCTGGACGCCGGTGCGGAGCTCACTATTTCTGGCGGCGGCAGCTTCATCAAACTGGATGCGAGCGGTGTGACCTTGAGCGGCCCGGGCATCAAGATCAATTCAGGCGGCTCACCGGGGCGGGGCTCGAATGTCGATCTTTCGAGCGCTGAGCTGCCGGCCGGCCTGAGCATGGATGGCGGTGCCGCCGTTCCTCCTGCAAAGCTTGCTGAAGTCGGCCAGAGACGCAACGCCGAGGCGGAATCTGTTCCACCTCGCGAACTTGAGAAACCCCGGAGAGAGCTGATCGTCGACGTCATTGGAGGCACGTCGGCCGGTGAGGATGTGCTTGTCATTAACTCTGTAGCGGGAGAATCGGAGCAATGACCAATACCCTGAGCTTTATGGATGAAACCCTGGAAAATTCGGTGCGGCGCCGTGCCGAATACGACGACAGCAATCCTGGTGAGCTGGTTCTGTCGGTTCCAAAACGCGCCGGCGGGCACATTAATCTCACGCTTCTGGAGCGTGCCCAATCGAATGTCGAGCAGGTCGAACACCAGGAAAACACGCTGCTTCGGATCAAACCATTGGCAGAACTTGCCGAAAATCTTCCGTTTATATCCGGTGGCCTGACCTTCCATACCGGGCGCGCAGTTGCGCTACTGCGCCCGGGTTATTTGTACGTGTTCCGAGGGAATGAGCTCTGGCGTGAGCTGGAAATTGACGCTCATGGGTTAATGAGTGATGTCGACCTCCAAGGTGTCCGTCTGGCCCAAGCGAAATCCGGGAAGCCCGGAAGCGTAGTCCGAGCCAGCGAAGGTGAATGGCTATCAAACCTCCTGGTGCCTGTTCTCTTGCAGGGGCGAGCCGTCATCAACGAGATCCGTGTTGCCTACAGCGAAGTCCAGTGGGACTGGCGCTACATTTCTCGTCTTGAGCAGGACGCCAAAGCTAGGCTCACCCGAACCAGTGGCATCGAGCATGCCTGGCCAGCCGCCACGGTCGACGACCTTGTCTTTGAAAAGGGCTATCCGGCGTCGAACATTGCGAATGTGAACGCTCTACGAGCCCGGGATCTCGGTATGGAGCTGATGCTGGAAAACCCGGCTGTCTACCAACCTGACTTCGCAACACCGGATGACACCGAACTGTGTATGCGCCTGGCTCGGCGCCTCGAGCAGATCGACTCTGACGATGGCCACGATTCAGTGGGCATGGACTTCAACGGGGAAGCAGGCGAAGACCGCCTGCAAGAGCTTCGCAGTCAAAAGGGGGTTGTGGGTGTTTCAATCCCCGACCCGCTTTTCCAATTGCGCCACTCCTTGGCACAGCTGCATCTCGCACTCCATTACCTTGATGCCGTGGATACCTCGATCAAGCAGAAGCCCATGGCCCACTCCGCCATGCTGATTCGACAGGCTGTGTTTGATCCATTGACCCTGGATGGCAAAACCGATCTGCAGAAATACGCGGACGCCATCAACAAAGAAAAGCTTGATGCGGTGCTCGACACCAAAGAAAAGGACCACGCCGTTGCTGTCATTAACCGGCATGTGGAACGGCTTCAGGAAATGATGAAAAGCTCGGTTCTGGCGGCGGTGCTGGATGATTACCGAGAATGCGGGGACCTGGCAATCTGCGAGGGATACCTGCTGATTGCGGATAAGTTGAACCTTTTACAGCAGATACCTGGGGTTCTCAGGGCAAACGGCTTTGCCAAAGAAGGTGATCTCTTCAAGAGCCTCAAGCGGTGGCTCTTTCACAGCGACTTCCTGACGGCCTGGGCACCTCAATCTCCAGACACCGATGACGACGAATTATCCGAAGAGTCCAAGTCGGCACATGATCTGCTCCTGAAGCTGACGGAGGATCGTACTGAGATTACGGAGGGGATGCTGGACCGTTTGAATCTTCAGTCTCTTGCTTATCTGGAAAAACAGCTCCACGACCGCAAGGCCGGCGATGGTGGAATCGTCAAAAATATTTCGGACGCAGGCAAAGTGGGTAGTCTGGTCGCACGCGCCTTGGAGGAATGGAGCACAGCAGTACTGAAGGTAGGCGAGCGGCTCATGGAAGAGGGCGTGGTGAGTCAGGTTGAGATACAAAGGGTGATGCAGTCTGCAGCCTCAAACTTCACCCTGGCTGACCCGGCGCTTGCTGGTATCAGCATTGTCAACCGTGGCGGTGTTGAGGCTTCGGGCACGATCCTCGGCGTGCGAGGCGAAGGGCTCAACCGTGGCTTGACCGAGTTCGATCGAACCGAAGGCATCCTGACCCGAAAGAATGATTATCTCTATGCTGACTTGATGGATGACTCGGGCGAATTGGTCGGGTCAACCAGCCCTGCACGGGCTGCCGATGAACTGGAAACGGCAATTCAGAAAGTGGCTGGCCATGCAGCGATTTTCTATGCCCCTGCGGGGCATGCAGAGGCCAGGAAGCTTAGTCTGGTGAAGGTGGATTTGGCTAAACAAGTGGGAAGCATTGTAGATGGGCCCGCTGTGTCTCGTGGGTTGGTCATGCTCGCGGCATTTAATCTAATTGTAGAAATTCTAGCTGCATCCAAACTTAGTAGCATCGATGAGAATCAACAGTGGAAAGCGGACGTCAAAGCCTACATCGGGGCGACGACAGAGTTGGCCGCTGCATCGTTCAAGTTGTCCATAGTTCTTCATGCGCAAAGTCTTCCTGGAAGTCAGCAGACCGCTATGTCGCGATTTGCCACTCGGCCTTGGTTCGATGTTAAGAATTGGTTGTTCGTGGGTAGTCGACTTCAGCATCTTGGTGCACAGACTCTCGTTCGCACAATTGGATTGGCTAACTTCGCTGCGGGCTCGATAAGCGTAATTCTGAGCTATTGGGGCATGCGAGATAGTCTGTCAAATAAGGACTTTGATGCAGCGGCGGGACATGCAATCGCAATGGCTGGGGGTATTGTTTTTGTGGCATCACCGCTAATGGCTACGCTTTTAGCCATTCCGGGTTGGGGGTGGGCCATGCTTGGAATGACATTGGTCGTTGGTGGCGGACTTTTCGCTGGTTACGCATCGGATGATTCTATCGAGCAGCTGCTCAAGCTAGGGCCATGGGGCGTTCATCCAGACCATAGTACGGAGGCTTTCGGCGATCAGGCCTACTACAATCAGCTGCTAACGCTCTTGTCGCCCATCTCAGTGACGGCCCAAAAATTTGCAGACATCGAACCTGACCCAGCCCTTTGTAATCCTGACTTTCTCCCCTCTTCCGATGACTATGTGGTGACAGTGCGAATGCCTTTCGCCAGTAAGCTATTGCTGTCACGAGAACGTCAGTCCGGATTGCCTGAGAAGTCACTGAGTTTGGTTTTCCAGGAAATCGAGTACGCTTCTTCTGCGGTTGAAACTTTCGGTTCTGCAGGGACTATTCACAGTTTCCAGCTTAGGAATACGACACCATTACGAAAAGTCGTTGCCCGACAATCCCTTCCAGACCGATCTGCTGTTCGCTTCTTGGTCAAACGGGAACTGCGCAACGAAAACCATGAAAGCTTCGGTTATCGGGAGTCAGTTTCGACCGCGTTAAGGGTCGGGTTTCAGGCTGTTATTGATACAGAGTTTGGACCTGCAGTGTTCCCTTCGCCAATGCTGCAACGGTTTGAGCCTTTTGATCTCGCCAAGCATGAGGCGCCTCCCGCTAAGAGCGGTTCACTCTTGGAACCGTTTTCGCAGCCAGAGGCACCTTATTGGTTTTTCACCGAGGTAGAGACATGATGAAGACAGAACAGTCAGCTTTTCGAAGATTTGCCTTCGACGCTGGCTCTATCAGTCCTCTGCCGAAAGGATCGAAAGAAAGGGATCGGGTTGGCGATGAGTTGCAACCGATAGGAACTTACGCAAACTCGAACCCGTATTATCGCACCGTTCAGGATGTGGAGGCGCTGAAAGAGCGTGAATCTCATGATCCTGACTTTGCAGGCGATGACTGGTGGTGGGACCACCATAGAATTCGATTCCTAAATGGCAAATTGGGCTTCAAGATTTTACTCATGTTTGTCCCCTTCGTGTGGGGGCTTCTTCTTTGGGTCGGCGGTCTGTTCATGATCGCAAAAGGTGTGTTTGAACTCACGAAGAGCGGACAGCATTCGGAGTTTTTGAATCTATTGGTTCACATTGGCGGGCTGATTGTGGCGTTCGGCTGGATTGCTTTTGTGATTTGGGTAGGGCCATCAAGTACCAAATGGCTAATGAACACTGGAGTTAGTTGGTTCTTGAAACCATTCGAGAAAAGCATCAATTCGAAGCTCGATCAATCGTTTGAAGACAGCTGCAGCGAATTTAACCGACTAACCGGCCAGGTCCGCTTTGCGATGGGACGAAAACGTTTTTTCGAAGCACCCTTTGTCGAGTTTGATGCCTACGCGGAACGTGTGATTCAACACGGAGGAGTCTTTTACCGCCTGATGTTTGTCCATCGCTACACCCAGAAGACCTTTAATCAGACCTGGCTTAGCGGCATTGAGCCGACGAAGGGAGAAGTTCTCGCCCTCTGGGACATGCTTCAACGCTATATGGATGTCACCGAGCCGCTTCCGGATATGCCCCGTCTAGAGCCTTTCCGCCACCTGGATCCCGTGACCCGAGATCACGATTCAAAGACGAATCGGAATCCTCGGTATTGGCGTGACCTCGACTTGGAGGCCTGGAAGGCGGGTGAAGGAACTGAGATGTTGGCAAAGCAGAATCGTTTCCCCTGGGCAAAGCGCCAGTGCAAATTGACACCTCACCTTGGCAAGGTGTCCATGGCCGAGTATCGGGAACTGCGCCCGGAGGGCGCCTGGCCTATCTGATAAATTGAAAGGGGCTTATTCCCCGTGTTCGGTTCGAACCACTTCGATACGGATATCGACTACTTACCCTGAACAGGCCACGACGAAGGTACAACAAAGATTCTTCTGCGTTCCTTCCAGTGGTCGGAAGCGCTATCTCGAGTAAGTTCTGAGAACAGGCGCGGAATGCGGTCGACTTGGATGTCAGTGATCGCCTGCCTGGCTTCGGTGCCAGGTGGTGTTGCGGACTGCCACCAGGGGCCCACCCAGTGTGGCTTGTTCAGTTGGACCCAGGTTGAGGTGTCCGTCTCTTCCAGCGTATCGGCATAGGTCCAACAGCCTCGAAGATGGTTTTGGGGTGTTGTTGAAGGTGCTTCCAGGGCAACGGCTAATGGATAGAACAGGTAGCCGGGCATGAATATCCGGGCGGTTATTGGGCCGTTTATTCCGTGGTTTGAAAGTAATGCCAGTGTTTCCGGCTGCTGCGTGCGGGTGCTCTGATGATTGACCAGCCGATCACTCTTTATATCCAGTCGATCCCGGGCATTCGGGCCGTACCAGAGCGCTTCGCTGCGACCGTTGGGTACGCCCAGATAGTATTTGATGGCAATCTCATGGTGTTCAACTCGATCGTCCGTAGTGTTGTGAACGATAAAATCCAGCTCCCCCAGGGTGTGTCCGTTGGACTGGATCTGGGTGTTCTTCAGCAGGATCTCCCAGCCGAGCAGGTCGGAGAGCATCACTTCGTAGAGTCGCTCGAAGTAAAAGCCGAGCCTGCGTTGGGGGACTTCTCTAAGCAGAGCTGGTGCGGTCTCGGGGTTCTGGTCCCATTTTATCAGGGTTTCCAGATAATCCGTGGGCAGGTAATCGCTGGGCTGAAAACTTGCCGGCGAATGTAACAGCTGAGGCGCAGAACACAGCCATCCCAGGTGGCGAACCGCAGGATACTGGAAATCAAGAAGGCTATTGTTGGGGGTACGTACAGTCATCCGTCCAGAATACCGTAAACTGGTTGTCAGGTAAGGGCGAAGCCACGCCCGACATCAGTTAGCCGTAATCAGGAGCCGATATGCAATACCTGCACACCATGATCCGTGTCAGCAACCTCGACGAGACTTTGCACTTTTTCTGTGACCTTCTGGGCATGAAAGAAATCAGTCGGAAGAGCAGCGAGAAAGGCCGTTTTACCCTGGTGTTCCTGGCAACTCCAGAGGATGAGGCGCGCGCCCGGGAAGAGAAGGCGCCAATGATTGAACTGACCTACAACTGGGATCCGGAAGAGTATTCCGGCGGCCGGAATTTTGGCCATTTGGCGTACCGGGTGGACGACATCTATGCGCTGTGTGAGCACCTGCAGGCGAATGGTGTCACCATCAATCGCCCTCCCAGGGATGGCCATATGGCTTTCGTGCGCACCCCCGATGGCATATCCATTGAGCTCCTGCAAAAAGGTGAGTCGCTTGCGCCAAAAGAGCCCTGGGCCAGCATGGAAAACACTGGTAGCTGGTAGGCTGCCGGATTCGGGGCGCTTATATGCAGTAGCCCCAGCTTTTTGCATCAGGATGATGCTGTTAAAACATGGAGCGTGTGATGGATGATTGGCAAGGATGCCTGGCGCCTGAATGTCAGGCGGCGCTGGTGAAAGCGCGAGACAGTGTCGGTGAGCGCGGTGGTGCTGTTATCACTGTGGAAGATTTTCTGCTCGCGCTTCTTGATACCTGCCCCGATATCCCCCGTTTTCTGCGCGGCTGCGGGATTGATCTTGATGAGCTGGTGCGAACCGTTCAGTGTGAGCAACCGATCGTTACCGAGGTTGGTGCAGAGGGCGCGTTGTCGTCTCAGCTGGTCGACTGGTTTGCGTGCTCCCGAGAGCTTAGCGAAGCACCCTGGCTCGAATGGAATCTGCTTCTTAGCGTGCTCACGACGGGCATGGAGCGGCTGCGGGATAAGGCTTATGTTGCGGTGCTTGAGCTGGTACCCAATTGGCCATGTGAGGGCATAGCTACTGTCCCAGCCGGAGTCGAATCCAATACCGGTGTGCCCCTGGTGGTTACTAATGCGCAGTGGGTGAAGCTGGCGGAGGATGTTGCCATCACGGTTTCCGCGTCATCCTCTTCGTTGCTTTGGATTCGAGCAGAACGGGGAGCCGGTAAGTCCAGTTGGCTGCCCATTATGCTGTCGGCGGTAAATCGGGATTATCTTGAGCTGGATCTGCGTCGCGAGGCCGAGGTAATGGCAAACGACCTGCCGGCTCTTGCTGCGTCAGATCAGACCTCACCGCGTGAATGGCCATTGCTGGTGCTGGACAACACCTCACCATCGGACTTGATACTGATGATGGAACGGCCGGGAAGTCTGGCGTCTGAGCTGGTCACCAACTGGCGAGGACCGATCCTGTTACTCGGGCCGGAGCGCGCTGAGGAGGATCATTGTTCCTTGGAGCGTCGTTTGGGGCGAGCTCTCGAGATTGTCGATTTGCCGACTTCCGATGCTGATCAGCGCGAGGCGATACTGACTGCGCATCAGCCTGACATCGAAAAGCGTTGGAAGGTTGAGCTTTCCAGACCGGTCCTTCGATTTGCGGCCAACTGCCCAAACAACCTCATATCCACGCCCGGTGCCATGCTGGAGTGGGTGGAGCGGGCCGCCGCCAGGCTGGATCTGTTTGCCCGCTGCGGCCCAATGGGCAGGGTGGCTTTGGCCGGCGCCGCAGATACGCTGCACCGGCAGAATCTGGTGGCGTTGGCGCGTGCGGAGGCAGTGCCTCCAATCGCTGATGCGCTGGGCGACATCGAGCGCCGGCAAGCTGTATTGGAGAAAACCTGGTGTGAGCGAAAAGCTGCAGGCACGCTGAGGCGATTGTCGGTGGCTGACGTGCAGCTTGAACTGGAACGTTGGCTTGCAGCAGACACCGGCCCGGTTCACTATGTGCTGCATTGTAATCAACAGGATGGAGATTCAGCCGGTGCAGGATCTGGAAATATACATTCGTGACCTTGCAGAGGGCACTGTTTCGCAGTGGCTGACAGGTCATCTGGACAGTCTGGAGTTGGATGACAGTCAGGTGACATCAGTGATCAAGGGGCACGCCCTCTGTGCGGGTAAACGGTTGAGGATATCGCTGTATCCGGGTGCATTCGGAAAACGTTTCACCTGTCTGGTGATAGAAGGGGAGAGTCTGCCCTGGCATACCGATCTGGAGTGCGCGAGGAGCGCCTGGCGTTCCATGGATACGGAAATCCGGTGCAGTCCGGGTGATTGGAAGGAAGGAGAGCCGGTCGCCGATGAAAAATGGTGGCGGTTGGATCACCGAGGTGAAAACCTGGTGGTCTGGAACTAAAAAAGGCAGCCCGAGGGCTGCCTTTTTCGTGGACACCGGTGTCAATCGCTCAGGATCGACACGTTGTCTGCCTGCAAGCCTTTGTCCGCTTCTACAACATTGAAGCGAACCAGTTGGCCCTGGCGTAGAACCCGGCGGCCGCGGCCACGAATGGCGCGGAAGTGAACGAATACCTCGTCACCACTGTCGCGAACGATAAAGCCGAAGCCTTTCTTCACGTTAAACCACTTCACGGTACCTTCTTCGTCACCCTCGGGGCTACCGTCGTCGTAGTCGCCGTCATCGTCATCATTGTAAGACTGACTCTGTGACCGTGCGGTTGAACCAGATGAGCTGCGTGCTGTGCTCTTCTGCTTGGCCGACAGGGAAACTGACAGGAAACCGGCCACGGTGAAGATCACCAGTGCAATGATGTAGGCGGCAATTCCCTGGGCACTGCCAAGGACAAACGTGGTGCTATTGGCCAATTCGCTGGATTCGGACTGCGAAAGGATCTGGAACAGTTCCGGGGTAAATGACACCAGCAGGAAACCGAGGATAAAGGGAGCTGGAATGGCGATCAGAAGAGCAACAAGGATCGCTTTGGCTGGATTACGCATTGACTAAGATTTCTCCGTTCTTGTAACGCTAACGATAAAAAACCGGATATCGGGTAAAATCGCATACCCGGTCGATGAAAACCGCCGGTTGGCCTGTTGGTAAAGGCGCCCGCGGGCAAAAGCGGCATGATACCAGATTATCCGGTTTGCTGACCAAGGCAATGCGGCTGCTAGGTCCAGAACGTGCCGGAGTTATCAGTCGAAGCTATCAAGCAAGGCTATCAACCCAAGCTATCCGCAAAAGAAATCAAAGGTGCAGATAGTCACACCGTCACATTCTCAAACGATCCGTGCACGGGAGTTGCAGCAGCAATTATGAGTGAGAAAGATCTGGAAACACGACTCGACGAACTGGAAACGCGGATGGCGTTCCAGGATGACGTAATAAATACGCTGAGTGAGCAGGTGGCTAAGCAGGAATTGGAGCTTCGCGAGTTGTGGCAAGCCAAGCAACTGTTACATCGGCAATTGAAAGAAGTTTCCCCCTCGAACATCAAGAGTGAAGAGGAAGAAACACCGCCCCCTCATTACTGAGGCAGGGCGGCTTGGGCGGCGTCAGGCCAGGAGCTCAACCAGAATTTGCTCGTAAATCAGGGAAAGCGTATCCAGATCCTCGGCCTTCACGCACTCGTCCACCTTGTGGATAGTGGCATTGATGGGGCCGAGTTCCACGACTTGAGCACCGGTGGGGGCGATAAAGCGCCCATCGGATGTTCCGCCTGAGGTCGACAGCTCGGTTTCCCGACCGGTGACCGTCCGAATGGCGCTTTGGCTGGCTGAAACCAGCGCACCGCGATCTGTCAGGAACGGCCGGCCACTCAAATGCCAGTCCAGGTCATAGTTCAGACCGTGCCGGTCCAGGATGGCGACCACCCGCTCTTCAAGACTCTCGGCGGTATTCTCGGTGCAGTAACGGAAGTTGAAATGCACCAGGCACTCGCCGGGAATGATGTTGCTTCCGGTTCCGGATTCGATCTTGGTGATCTGAAAGGTCGTCGGCGGGAAGAAATCGTTGCCATTGTCCCAGACCTCCCGGGCCAGGGCGTCCAGTGCCGGCGCCGCTGTGTGTACCGGGTTCTCTGCCAGGTGCGGGTACGCAACGTGGCCCTGAACACCTCGAACCGTCAGGTAGCCGTGCAAAGAGCCCCGGCGGCCATTCTTGATCACATCCCCGACGTCCGTCGTGCTGGAGGGCTCACCGATCAGGCACCAGTCAATTTTCTCGTTCCGCGCTTCCAGGGTTTCGACCACCTTCACGGTGCCGTCCTGGGCCGGACCTTCCTCGTCACTGGTAATCAGCAACGCGATTGACCCACGATGGTTCGGGTACGCCTCAACGAAGCGTTCACAGGCGGTGACAAACGCTGCCAGGCTGCCTTTCATGTCGGCCGCGCCGCGACCCAGCAGGAAGCCGTCCTTGATGACCGGCTCAAACGGCGGGTGTGCCCAGTTCTTCTCCGGGCCCGTTGGCACCACGTCGGTGTGACCGGCAAAGGCCAGTACCGGGCCGTCTGAACCCTTGCGGGCCCAGAGGTTGTCGGTGTCGCGAAAGCGCAGGTTCTCGCCGTCAAAACCGAGCGGACCCAGGCGCGACATCATCAGCGCCTGACAGCCCGCGTCATCCGGAGTGACGGATTGCCGGCGGATCAGATCGATGGCCAGCTCAAGGGTTTTCGACTCAGTTGTTTGCATGCAGTTCTTCGTTCAGCTCGATGGCGGACTTGTTGGTTTTGCATTCCACGGCGCCAGTTTGGCTGTTACGACGGAACAGCAGGTCCGGCTGGTTGGCCAGGTCGCGGGCCTTGATTACTTCCACCAGCTTGTTGTTGTCATCCAGCAGGGCAACTTTGGTACCGGCGGTGATGTACAGACCGGCCTCAACCTTGCAACGGTCGCCCAGGGGGATACCGATGCCGGCATTGGCGCCGATCAGGCAGTTTTCGCCCACCGCGATGATGATGTTGCCGCCGCCGGACAGAGTGCCCATGGTGGAGCAGCCGCCGCCCAGATCCGAGCCCTTGCCGATCATGACGCCCGCAGAAATGCGGCCTTCGATCATGCTGGTGCCTTCGGTGCCGGCATTGAAGTTGATAAAGCCTTCGTGCATGACAGTGGTGCCTTCGCCGACGTAAGCGCCGAGACGGACTCGGGCGGTATCTGCAATACGCACGCCGGATGGCACAACGTAATCAGTCATCTGCGGGAACTTATCGACGGATTTAATCTCTAGCGTGCGGCCTTCAACCCGTGCCTGCAGTTGACGGTCTGGCAGTTCGCCGAGATCGACAGCACCTTCGCTGGTCCAGGCGAGGTTCGGCAGCAAGCCGAAAATGCCATCGAGTTTCAAGGCGTGAGGCTTGGTCATGCGATGGGATATCAGGTGCAGCTTGAGGTATACCTCAGGCGTGCTCGAGGCCGTGTCGTCGGTTTCCAGAATGGTAACTACAACAGGGCGCTTGCTGGTTTCGGCTGCTTCCGCAAGCCGTGCCTGTTCGGCCTGGCCAATCTGACGCAGGGCGTGGGCAAGCTGGCTGAGCTGCTCGGCGGTGGCGCTGATCGCCTGATTTCCGCCCTTGTAGTCCAGGGCATTCTGAACCACTTCCATCAGGGCGTTATCGGGGGTCATAACCGGCTGCTGGTAATAGACTTCCAGCCAATGTCCCTGCCTGTTCTGGGTGCCGATGCCGATACCGAATGCGAAACTCATCAGGTGGTTGCTCCTTTATGATCGTCAGACTTAAGCGTTTGAAAACTGTTGGGCCCAATCGTCGGCCTTGAAGCCAACGGAAATTGAACCTTCATGCTCGACCACCGGTCGTTTGATGATGGACGGATTTTCCAGCATGAGGCTGTGGGCAGATGAACCGTCTATGGTATCACGAACCTCATCCGGAAGTTTGCGCCAGGTGGTGCCGCGGCGGTTAAGCAGGGCTTCCCAGCCAACGGCCTGTTCGAGTCTTTGGAGCAGGGCGTCATCCAGGCCATCTTTTTTGAAGTCGTGAAAGCTGTGTTCAATGCCTTGCTCGTCGAGCCATTTGCGAGCTTTTTTGACGGTGTCGCAGTTCTTGATGCCGTAAATCTTCATGGAGTATTTGCCTTCACAAATTCAACAATGCGCCGCGCGGCTTCCACGCACTCGTCCAGCGGCGCCACCAGGGCCATTCGAACCCGGTTTTCTCCGGGGTTGTGGCCCTCAACGGTGCGGGACAGGTAGCGACCGGGCAGCACATGCACGTTCTGCTGGGCTGACAGTTCCCGGGCGAAGGTTTCGTCGTCCATTGGTGTGACCGGCCACAGATAGAATCCGGCATCGGGGAACTCAACGTCCATGACCTCGCGAAGGATGGGCACGACGGCCTCAAACTTGGCGCGATAGGCGGTTCGATTCTCAACCACGTGGGCTTCGTCCTGCCAGGCAGCAATGCTGGCCAGCTGGTTGTGGATGGGCATGGCGCAGCCGTGGTAGGTGCGGTATTTCAGGAACCCCTTGAGTACCGAGGCGTCGCCGGCCACGAAGCCGGATCGCAGGCCTGGCAGGTTACTGCGCTTGGACAGGCTGTGGAACACGATGCAGCGGGCAAAGTCATTGCGGCCAATGGCGGCGCAGGTTTGCAGCAGGCCCTCGGGCGGCTGGTTTTCATCGGGGTAAAGTTCGGAATAGCATTCGTCTGAGGCAACGATGAAGTCGTGCTTGTCGGCCAGCTCGATGACTTGTACCAAGGTTTCCCGAGGCATCACCGCACCACTGGGGTTGCCCGGCGAGCACAGGAAAAGGATCTGGCAGTCTTGCCAGACCGAATCCGGTACCGCGCCAAAATCAGGAATGAAGCCGTTGGATCCGTCACAGGGCAGGTAGACGGGGGTGGCACCAGCCAGGAACGCAGCGCCTTCGTACACCTGGTAGAACGGGTTCGGGCTAACCACCGTGGCGGAATCGCTGCCTGCAACAACGGACTGAACCAGTGAGAAAATGCCCTCCCGGGTTCCGTTGACCGGAACAATATTGTCGGCCGCGCTCAGTGAGCCGGCTTCAAGTTGGAAGCGACGGGTTGCCCACTCAGCGATGGTGGTGCGCAACTCGTCGGTGCCCTTGGTGGTTGGGTAATTGGCGAGCTTGTCGAGGTTGTCCGCGATCACCTGTTTTACGAATTCGGGTGACGGGTGTTTGGGCTCGCCGATGCCCAGAGAAATCGGCCGCAGGTGCTCTGGTGTGGCGATACCTGCTTTTAGCTTGGCCAGTTTTTCGAAGGGATAGGGATGAAGTCGGTCCAGGTTTGGATTCATTGAGTATCGTCCAGCATTTTACAGAGATCTTGCTGCAATTCATGGCATGTCGCCGGATCGCGCAGGGGTTCACCCTGTTCGTCGGTCACGAAGAAGACGTCTTCCACTCGTTCGCCGAGGGTTGCGATCTTGGCATTGGCCAGGCGCACCCGGTGATCCAGAAGTACCTGCCCGATACGGGCCAGCAGGCCCGGTCGGTCCGGCGTAATCACTTCCATGACGGTGCGCTGATTGATGGTGTCGTTTGAGAAGGTCACCTCGGTGGGAAACGCGAAGTGCTTCAGCTGCCGCGGTGTGCGGCGATGAATGATGTCGGGGTAATCATCAGGGTCGTCCAGCTCTTCAATCAGCCGTTTGCGTACCCGATCCTTCCGCGCCGGGTCTGTCCCCAGAGGCTGGCCTTTTTCATCCAGCACGACATAGGAGCTGATGGAATAGGGGCCTTCGCTCGAACTTATCCGGGCATCCACGATGTTGAGATTGAGTTGTTCCAGCACCGCCGTGGTGGCAGCGAACAGCGCAACCCGGTCTTTCATGTAGATGATGATCTGGGAGTAGCCATCTGTGGGGCCGCCGCGGGTATCGCGAATCAGCACCAGCGGATCCGGATTGTCGCCGTGACGGATAATGGCGGCCGTCTGCCAGGCAATATCCACGGTCGAATCCTGCAGGAAATAATCCTCGTCGACGGTATCCCAGATATGGTCGATTTGTTCGTCGGTCATATTCTGGGCGTGCAGGATTTCCCGGGCTTCCGACTGCGTGGCGCTGACCCACTCATGGCGCTTGATCGGTGTTTCCGTGCCCCGGCGCAAGGCGCGCTTGGCCTCGATGTACAGCTGGCGCAGCAGCGAGGCACGCCATGTATTCCACAGTTTCGGGTTGGTGGCGCTGATATCGCAGACGGTCAGCACGTACAGGTAGTCCAGGTGGGCCTGACTGGGTACTGCCTGGGCAAAGTTGTGGATGATGTCGGGGTCCGAGATGTCCTTGCGCTGTGCTGTCATCGACATCAGCAGGTGATTCTCCACCAGCCAGGACACCAGCTTGGTATCGCGCTCGCTCAGGTGATGTCGCTGGCAAAAGGCCTCAGCATCAATTGCGCCCAGTTCCGAGTGATCGCCGCCACGGCCCTTGGCAACATCGTGATAGATGCCGGCAATGTAAAGGGTTTCCAGCTTCGGTAACCGGTGGATCAGTCGTGAGGCCAGCGGGTATTCGGTACGTGCCCCGGTGCTGTTCAGTCGCACCATGTTGCGGATCACGCGCATGGTGTGGGCATCCACGGTATAGATGTGGAACAGGTCGTGCTGCATTTGCCCGATAATCTGGCCAAATTCCGGCAGATACCGGCCCAGCACGTTGTACTTCTTCATGGCCGACAGGGTCTGGTCCAGGGCATGCGGGGTTCGCAGCAGTTCCATGAACAGCGTGGTTACTGCCAGGTCCGACCGGAAGGCGTCATCAACCAGGTGTCGGTGGGCTCGCAGGGATCGAATGGTCGTGGCCCTGATGCCCTTGATCTCCGGGTGCTGCGCCATCAGCACGAAAATTTCCATGATGGCGTAGGGGGCGTAGGCGAATACCTGATTGTTTACCGCTTCTATATAGCGGTTGCGAATCTGGAAGCGCTTGTTCAGCGGCTGGATGTCGTCGATGGTGCCCGTGCCCAGGATCGCTTCGTCGTAGTATTGAAGGATAACGTCGGCGAGCTCCGCCAGTGCCAGTACCGTGCGGTAATAGGACTGCATCATCAGTTCAACGCCGAGACGCTTGCCCTCGTCGTGGTAACCGAGCATTTGCGCCAGTGCACGCTGATGGTCAAACAACAGCCGGTTCTCGGGCCGGTCAGCCAGGAGTTGCAGGCCGTAGCGAAGCTGCCAGAGGAAGGTCTCGCCCTGGAACAGAATCTGGTGTTCTTCTTCCGTCAGGATGCTGAACCGGGTCAGATCGGCGATGTTCTGGAGACCAAAGTGCCGCTTGGTGATCCAGCCGATGGTCTGGATATCCCTTAATGCGCCGGGCGAGCCCTTCACATTTGGCTCCAGGTTGTATTCAGTGTCGCCGTATTTGTCGTGGCGGTCCCGCTGTTCCTGCCGCTTGGCGATGAAATAATCGCGATCGGTGCTGACGCCATCGCCGTAGACCTGGGTGCTCAGCTCGTCCCGGAGCTCGTCCGGGCCCGCGATGGTGCGGGTTTCCAGCAGGTTGGTGAGGATGGTGACGTCATCGCGGGCAGCGGCTTTGCTTTCCTCTATGCTGCGAACGCTGTGGCCAATGTCGAGCTTCAGATCCCAGAGCAGGGTGATGAAGGCGCTCAGGTCGTCCTGCCAGCTCTCTTCAATCGTGGAGCGGGTCAGGATCAGCAGATCAATGTCGGATTGAGGGTGCAGTTCGCCGCGGCCATAGCCGCCGACCGCCACCAGGGCGATGTCTGGCGAACTGGAGAAGGGGTAGCGATTCCAGATCAGCCTGAGCACCGTGTCCACGGTGTCGGCTCGGGAGTGGACAAGGGCGCGAACATCTGCGCCCTGGCGGAAGGCTTCCGCGTCGGCATTGTACCGCTCTCGTAACAGCTCACGGGCTGCAGACACCGGGGAGGTGTCGTTGCTAATGCGCGACTCCAGTTCGCTCAGGTCCACTTAGAAGGACTCTTCCGCTCGTTTGGTGAGAACTTCATGGCCATCGGCGGTAACCAGAATAGTGTGTTCCCATTGAGCGGACAGCTTGTGATCCTTGGTGACCACGGTCCAGCCATCTGGCAGCAGCTTGGTCTGGTATTTACCCTGGTTGATCATCGGCTCAATGGTGAAGGTCATGCCTTCCTGTAGCTCCATGCCGGTGTCAGGTTTGCCGTAATGCATCACCTGCGGCTCTTCATGGAACACTTTGCCGATGCCGTGGCCGCAGTAATCACGAACCACTGAATAGCGGTGCTTTTCAGCGTGCTGTTGAATCACGTGGCCGATGTCGCCCAGACGTGTGCCCGGCTTGACCATTTCGATGCCTTTATAGAGGCACTCCTGGGTAATGCTGATCAGTCGCTCGGTGCCGGGCTTGGGTTTGCCGACTGTCCACATCTTGCTGGTGTCGCCGTGGTACTCATCCTTTATGACAGTGACATCAATATTCAGGATGTCGCCATCTTTGAGGATTTTCTTCTCTGACGGGATGCCGTGGCAGATCACGTGGTTGACGGAAGTGCAGACCGATTTCGGAAACCCTTTATAGTTCAGCGGAGCCGGGATCGCCTTCTGCTCATTCACGATGTAATCGTGGCAGATTCGATCAATCTCTTCGGTGCTGATTCCAGGCTTGATGTGTTCGCCAATCATTTCGAGCACTTCGGCGGCCAAGCGGCCGGCAACGCGCATTTTTTCGATTTCTTCCGGGGTCTTGATCGATACTTGCATCGGGCTTCCCATTGATTTGTACCAAACCGGCATTTTAAGGGCGCGAGAGGCTAGGTACAAGGAAGGGTGCTGGTAAAAATAATGGCGCTGCCCGCTCGAATTATGGTATAAACGCGCCCGCTGGAAACAAATCCGGCAAATTCACACACGTGTCGGCACGTTGTCCCAGGGTGCCTCCCTTCAGTTAGATGAAGGCGGGTTGGGGCAATCGGACGCGTGGAGGTCTAACCCGAAGCTAAATAAGGTAACTATCATGGCTCAGGTAAATATGCGTGACCTGCTGAAGGCAGGTGCTCACTTCGGTCACCAGACTCGCTACTGGAATCCGAAAATGTCGAAGTTCATCTTCGGCGCTCGTAACAAGATTCATATCATCAACCTTGAGCAGACTGTTCCTGCCATGAATGAAGCGCTGAACTTCATTCAGCAGCTGGCAGAGAACAAGAACAAGATCCTGTTCGTTGGCACCAAGCGTGCTGCGGCCAAGATCGTCAAGGAAGAAGCAGAGCGCGCTGGCCAGCCGTTCGTTAACCATCGCTGGCTCGGCGGCATGCTGACCAACTACAAGACGATCCGTCAGTCGATCCGTCGCTACCGTGATCTGGACACCCAGAGCAAGGACGGCACTTTCGACAAGCTGACCAAGAAAGAAGCTCTCGATCGCACCCGTGAAATGGACCGTCTCGAGCGTTCCATTGGCGGTATCAAGGACATGGGCGGCCTGCCGGACGCAATGTTCGTAATCGACGTGGATCACGAGCGTATCGCGATCAAGGAAGCCAACAAGCTGGGCATTCCTGTTATTGGTGTTGTTGATACCAACAGCGATCCAGACGGCGTTGATTACGTGATCCCGGGCAACGATGACGCGATTCGTGCGATCCAGATCTATGTGAAAGCCGTTGCTGATACCTGCATGGAAGCATCGCAGTCTGCAGGTTCAGGCGCTGACGAGTTTGTAGAAGTTAGCGAAGACGCTGAAGGCGCCGCCCCGGCCGCCGAATAAGCGTTAGCTTCACGTTGAGATGTAAAGTGCGCCCGGGCCTGTTCCGGGCGCACTTCCCACCGAATTCGTAATAGTTGAGAGGATTGAACATGGCTGCAATTACCGCTGCAATGGTCAAAGAGCTGCGTGAGCGTACTGGCCTTGGCATGATGGAGTGCAAGAAAGCACTGGTAGAGGCTGAAGGCAGTGTCGACGCGGCGATCGAAGAGCTGCGTAAGTCTTCAGGCCTGAAGGCCGCCAAGAAAGCTGGCCGTACTGCTGCTGAAGGCGTATCTCTGGTCAAGATTTCTGACGACAACACCGTCGCCTACATTCTGGAAGTAAACTCCGAGACTGACTTTGTTGCTCGTGACGACAACTTCCTGAACTTCGCCAATGACGTTCTGGCCGTTGCTTTCGAAAATGGCGAAACCGACGTTGCCAAGCTGATGGAAGGCGATCTGGAATCCAAGCGCGAAGCGCTGGTTCAGAAGATCGGCGAAAACATCACTGTGCGTCGCCTGGTTAAGGTTGAAGGCCCGGTTGTCGGTGGCTACGTTCATAGCACCAACAAGATTGCTTGTGTGGTTGCCCTGACTGCTGGCGATTCTGAAACTGCTCGTGACATCGCAATGCACGCTGCCGCTGTTAACCCGCGTGTTGGCAAGCCGGAAGAAATGCCTGCTGAAGAGCTCGAGAAAGAGAAAGACGTCATCAAGGCCCAGCCGGACATGGAAGGCAAGCCTGCCGAAATCGTCGAGAAGATGATGGGCGGCCGAATCAAGAAGTTCCTCAAGGAAAATAGCCTTGTCGAGCAGCCTTTCGTTAAGAACCCAGATCAGACTGTGGGTGAATTGATCAAGTCCGCCGGTGGCGAACTGGTCGAATTCGTTCGTCTGGAAGTGGGCGAAGGCATCGAGAAAGAAGAAGTGGACTTCGCTGCTGAAGTTGCTGCGGCAGCTGGCACCAGCAAGGCCTGATCCTTCTTTCGGCACTGGTTTAACACCACAGTGCCATCTGAGTCTGCCACGTTAGTCAGGTCTGCCTGGCTTTCGTGGCGGGCTTGTATCTGAGATACCCCTTTTTATGAGGAGTATGTCAGATACAAGCCTGCGACGCGTATTACGCCGGACCGCAGCCAACAGACGAAAAGGGGATCCTCATGCCGACATCATCCAAAACCCAGCCCAGATACAAGCGTGTTCTGCTCAAGCTCAGTGGCGAGGCCCTGATGGGGGAGCACGATTTCGGTATTGATCCCAAAGTCCTTGATCGTATGGCCCTTGAAATAGGGGCGCTGATTGGAATTGGTGTGCAGGTCGGCCTGGTTGTTGGTGGCGGCAACCTGTTTCGGGGTGCGGCATTGAACGAGGCTGGAATGGACCGGGTTACCGGCGATCACATGGGTATGCTGGCCACGGTGATGAATGGCCTGGCCATGCGTGACGCCCTGGAGCGGTCTAACATTCGGACTCGGGTAATGTCGGCGATCCCCATGAGCGGCATTGTCGAGCATTACGATCGTCGTCGCGCGGTGCGGGACCTGAAGGACGGTGACGTAGTCATCTTCTGTGCCGGTACCGGTAACCCCTTTTTCACTACCGATTCGGCGGCCTGCCTGCGTGGCATTGAAATCGAGGCGGATGCCGTTCTCAAGGCGACCAAGGTTGATGGCGTATACTCCGCAGACCCCTACTTGGACAGCAGTGCCGAAAAGTACGATCGCCTGACTTACGACGAAGTGCTGGACAAGAAGCTGGGTGTCATGGACCTGACCGCAATCTGTCTGGCCAGGGATCACGGCATTCCGCTGCGAGTGTTTGATATGAACCGGGCGGGCGCCCTGACGCGCATCGTAACCGGCGAGAAAGAAGGTACACTGATCGAGTAGTCGGGCTTTGGGGCTATTGGCCTGAAGCCACGGCAACACATGATTTGACGAATGAATCGAGGATGCTGAAGTGATTAACGACATCAAAGCAGAAGCCGAAAAGAAAATGCAGAATAGCCTGGAGTCGCTCCATTCGGCTTTCAAGAAAATTCGTACTGGTCGGGCGAACCCGGCCATTCTGGACAGCGTCATGGTGAGCTACTACGGTCAGCCCACACCGCTGAAGCAGGTAGCCAGCGTTAACACCGAAGATAACCGTACGCTCACGGTTACTCCGTGGGAGAAGAACCTGGTGCCGACCATCGAAAAGGCCATCATGACCTCTGACCTGGGCCTTAACCCGGCCACCAGTGGCGACGTTATTCGTGTGCCGATGCCGATGCTGACCGAAGAGACCCGTAAGGAAATGGTCAAGCAGGCCAAGGCTGACGCCGAGCATGGCCGGGTTTCTATTCGCAACGCCCGTCGCGATGCCAACAGCACCATCAAGGAATTGCTGAAGGAAAAGGAAATCACCGAGGATGATGAGCGCAGAGGCGAGGACGAGATCCAGAAGCTGACAGATCGCTACATTGCCGAAGTCGAAAAGGCTCTGAAATCCAAGGAAGAGGATCTGATGGCGGTTTGATCGCCAGGATCTTCTTGCACGCGAACGATGATCCGGGGGCTAATTCTCCTCCGGTCGAGCAGAGGGTTTCATGACGGGAACGGTATCCGCAGAGATTCCGATGTCGGCAGAAAGCCGGCCGCGGCATGTGGCAATTATCATGGATGGTAACAACCGGTGGGCGAAAGAGCATCGGTTGACAGGTGTCGCCGGGCACAAGGCGGGTGTGGATGCCGTCAAGGCCGTGGTGGAGACCTGCGGGCGCGAAGGAGTAGAGGTGCTCACTCTGTTCGCGTTTTCCAGTGAAAACTGGCGGCGCCCGAAAGACGAAGTGTCGGCGCTGATGAAGCTGTTCCTGTTTGCTCTCGAACGTGAGGTTAAGAAACTGCACCGCAACAACATCCGGTTGCGGATCATTGGTGATCGTTCAGCCTTCAGTGCCGCGCTGCAGGATCACATGCATGAGGCGGAAGAACTGACTCGTCACAACACCCGGATGACCCTGGTCATTGCCGCCAACTATGGCGGACACTGGGACATCGCCGAGGCTAGCCGCAAGGTTGCTGCTAAGGTGCGCGCGGGTGAGCTTGAACCCTCCGATATCACCGATGACCTGATTCAGCAGCACCTTAGCATTGGTGACCTGCCGATGCCGGATCTGATGATCCGCACTGCGGGTGAGCAGCGCATCAGTAACTTTATGCTTTGGCACCTTGCCTACACGGAACTGTACTTTTCTCCTGTGTTCTGGCCTGACTTCAAGGCCGACGAGATGCGCAAGGCGCTGCAGGCTTACGCTGGTCGTCAGCGCCGTTTCGGCCAGACCGATGACCAGATAGCCGCCAAAGCCTCACAACAATAACGAAACCATAGCGACGTTCACCGTGTTAAAAACCCGAATTATTACCGCATTGATCCTGGCCCCAATCGCTATTGGTGGCATCTTCTTTTTGCCGCCTCTTGGTTTTGCCCTATTCACCGGTGCCATCATCACGCTTGGGGCCTGGGAGTGGGCCAATCTGTCCGGGATTGAGGGGCAGGGCGGCCGAGTGGCCTACGCAGCTGTCATTGCCGCGATTCTTTATGGGCTGCTGAACGTACCGGCCGTTGCTGTCCTTTGGTTGGCACTGGCCTGGTGGTTTGTCAGTTTCCTTTTGGTTCGAAGTTATCCCACCGGATCGGCCGGCTGGGGCAGTGTGCCGGCCCGCGCCATCATGGGTTTACTTGTGCTACTGCCGGCCTGGGTAGGTTTGAATCACCTTCGCACCGGCGTGTTGGACTTCGGTGCTGTCAGCAACAGCCTGTGGGCGATCCTCTATGTATTCTGTGTGGTCTGGGTTGCTGATATCGGTGCCTACTTTGCCGGCCGCGCTTTTGGCAAAGCCAAGCTGGCGCCCCGAGTCAGCCCGGGTAAATCCTGGGCGGGTGTGTGGGGCGGACTGGTTGCCGTCGGTGTCTTCGCACTGCTGGTCAGTCTGATTGTGTCGGCCAGTGTTCCTGAAACAATGTTCCTGATCCTCGCCAGTCTGGCGACCGGGTTGGTGTCGGTGTTGGGTGATTTGCTGGAAAGCATGCTCAAACGGTTTCGCGGTGTTAAAGACAGCAGTCAGCTGTTGCCCGGCCATGGTGGTATCATGGATCGCATCGACAGCCTGACCGTAGCTATTCCCGTGTTTGCTTTAATCATCACCCAACTTGGCTGGCTCACCGCCGGACAGTGGTAACCATGGAAACGCGCCGCCTTACGATACTCGGAGCGACCGGTTCTATTGGTTTGAGCACACTGGACGTGATCCGGCGCCACCCCGATCGTTTTTCAATTTATGCGCTAACAGCCGGTACTCGGGCGAGCGAGCTGGCGGCGCTGTGTCGTGAGTTCCTGCCGGAGGTGGCGGTGATGGCCGACCAGGCTGCGGCGAAGCTGCTTGCTGGGCTTTTGTCTGATCTGCCTGGTATCCGTGTTCTTAGCGGTGCTGAAGGGCTTTGTGAGGTGGCGTCGGCCCCGGCTGCGGATACTGTCATGGCGTCTATCGTTGGTGCAGCGGGCCTGCCGCCAACCCTGTCGGCCGTGCGCGCTGGCAAGCGGGTGTTGTTGGCGAACAAAGAAGCGCTGGTGATGTCCGGTAAGCTGTTCATGGATGCGGTTGCCGATTCTGGCGCCGAGCTGCTACCGATTGACTCCGAGCACAATGCCATATTCCAGTGCCTGCCCTCGGACCGGATTCGCGATCCCAAAGGCGCCGGCGTCGCCCGGATTCTGTTGACGGCCTCAGGCGGGCCATTCCGGGAGCATAGCGCTGAGGCATTGCGATCAGTTTCTCCGGCCCAGGCTTGTGCTCACCCCAACTGGTCAATGGGCCAGAAAATTTCAGTGGATTCTGCCACCCTGATGAACAAGGGGCTGGAGCTGATTGAAGCGTGCTGGCTTTTCAATACCACACCCGAGCGGGTTGAGGTACACGTCCACCCTGAGAGCATTATTCACTCCATGGTTGAGTATGTGGATGGATCGGTGCTGGCCCAGTTGGGTAGCCCGGACATGCGTACTCCTATTGCCAATGGCCTGGCCTGGCCCGAGCGCATAGACGCCGGGGTTGCACCGCTGGATCTGTTTTCCATAGGCCGGTTCCATTTTGAGCGGCCAGATCTGGTACGCTTCCCTTGCCTGAGGTTGGCAGCCGAGGCATTTGTCCAGGGCGGTACAGCGCCAGCGGTGCTGAATGCCGCCAACGAGGAGGCTGTCGCAGCCTTTCTGGCCGGTAACCTGTGTTTTGCCGACATCCCCGTTATCATAGAGCGGACGCTGGCGGCCACGACAGTGATGCCAGCAGACAGTTTTGAGGCGATTTTCGCTAAGGATTTTGAAGCGAGACAGCATGCCCGGGAACAGATTGGAATGTTAACTGTCTGAAATTTCGAACATTGTGCTTGTGCGTTTTAGCCACTAACCGGGAATGCTATGCAAATAATCGAAACCATTTTGGCGCTTGCGCTGACCCTGGGCATTCTCGTCACATTGCACGAGTACGGCCATTTCTGGGTTGCCCGCCGTTGTGGCGTCAAAGTGCTCCGATTCTCGGTGGGGTTTGGTAAGCCGCTATTTTCCTGGTACGACCGTCATGGCACGGAGTTCGCGGTTGCGGCGATTCCCCTGGGTGGCTACGTCAAGATGCTGGATGCGCGTGAA
Organism: Marinobacter sp. LA51; assembly: GCF_030297175.1. NCBI lineage: Bacteria > Pseudomonadati > Pseudomonadota > Gammaproteobacteria > Pseudomonadales > Marinobacteraceae > Marinobacter > Marinobacter apostichopi. Next base: position 1,329,676 of record NZ_AP028070.1, read on the forward strand.
GGCCCAGTTCCGGCAGAGCTGAAGGATCAGGCCTTCACGTCCAAATCACCGTCCCAGCGCATTGCCATTGCCGCCGCTGGCCCCGTGGCCAATTTCCTGTTCGCCCTGGCCGCGTACTGGTTGCTGGGTGTTGTCGGGGTCACCTCGGTCGCTCCCATTGTGGGCGACGTCGCCCCGGATACCGTGGCGGAACAGATGGGCCTGCGCGAAGGCATGGAGCTGCACGCGGTGGATGGTCATCGGGTTTCGTCCTGGCGCGATGTAAACATGCGCCTGCTGGAGCGAGCCGGTGAGCGTGGCAACATTGCCATGGAGGTCACCGACAATGGCGCGCGAGGAACCATCGCGGGTGAGCTGGGTGGTTGGCGCCTGAGCGAGCAATCTCCGAATCCTTTGGCTGAATTCGGGATTACGCCCTGGCGGCCTGACATCCCGCCGGTACTTGGACAGATCTCAGAAGGCGGCCGTGCTCAGCAGGCTGGCTTGCAAACCGGCGATCAGGTGTTGGCCGTAGATGGTGAGCCGGTGGCGAACTGGTTTGATCTGGTGGGCTTCATTCAGAAAGCGCCAGAACAAACCCTGACCCTGACCATTCTGCGCGACGGTGCCGAACGCACGATTCAGATAACACCGAAAGCAAAAGCCGTTGAGGGTAGTGAGGCCATTGGGTTTGTTGGAGCCGGTGTTCAGCCCGTGTCCTGGCCCGAGGAAGCGCTGCGGGAAGTCAGTTATGGCCCGCTGGCAGCGATTCCCCACGCGGTGAATGAAACTTGGGCAGATACAAGGCTGACCCTCGTTGCTATCAAGAAAATGGTGACCGGGCTGCTGTCACCGACCAATCTGAGTGGTCCGATCACCATTGCCCGGGTTGCAGAAGCCAGCGTGAGTTCGGGTTTCGAAGATTTTGTCCGGTTTTTGGCCTATCTCAGCATCAGCCTCGGCGTCCTTAATTTGTTGCCAGTGCCCATTCTCGATGGTGGGCATATCGTTTATTACACCATCGAAGCCATCCGGGGGCGGCCGCTTTCTGACCAGGCCCAGGCACTCGGATTACGGATTGGTATGGCATTGATTCTTACATTAATGGTGTTTGCTCTTTACAACGACCTGATGCGGTTGTGAGAATTGCGAGCTCTTTACGCGCATTAACCAGGCGAAATATTTGAATGAGACGTTCTCTTCTAGGTGTAGCCATTGGCCTCGCTGTAGCCGCGACTGGCATAAATACAGCCACGGCAGACGAATTTACGGTTGCGGATATTGAGGTTGAGGGCCTGCAAAGGGTATCTGCCGGTACGGTATTTTCATCCTTCCCAGTAAACATTGGTGAGCAGGTCGATCCCTCCGAGCTGGCCGATGCCATCAAATCCCTGTTCCGGACCGGTCTCTTTACCGATATTGAAGCCAGCCGCGATGCCGGAGTTCTGATTCTGACCGTTCGGGAACGTCCCTCCATCAGCTCCATTGAGATTGAGGGTAACAAGAACATCGAGACTGAAATGCTGATGGACGCGCTTTCGGGCGCGGGATTGCAGGAAGGCCAGGTGTTCCGCCGAGCGACATTGGAGCGGCTGGAGCTGGAAATTCTCCGTTCCTATATCGCCCAGGGCCGCTACAACGCCCGCGTCAAGGCGACCGCAGAAGACCAGCCACGAAACCGTGTTGCTATTCGCCTGGAGATCAATGAGGGCACGGTAGCTGCCATCCACCATATCAATATCGTGGGTAACGAGGAGTTCAAGGACGAGGAGTTACTCGGGCTGTTCGAACTCCAGACCAGCACCTGGTGGAACTCTCTTACCAACTCCGACAAATACGCTCGTGAGCGCCTGAGTGGTGACCTTGAGTCGCTGCGGTCGTTCTATCTGGATCGCGGCTACCTGGATTTCAACGTTGAATCGAGCCAGGTTTCCATCTCTCCGGATAAGCAGCAGGTATTTATTGCCATCGCGCTCAACGAGGGGCCTCAGTACACCATCTCCGAAATCAACCTGCGCGGCGACCTGATCGTCGGTGAAGAGGAACTGCGAAAGCTGATTCCGGTGGAAGAGGGTGATGTTTTCTCCCGTGCCCGCATGACCGCGATCTCCGAGGCACTGGCTTTCCGGCTGGGTCGTGAGGGTTATGCCTTCGCCAACGTCAATGCTGTGCCCGAGCCGGGCGAAGACAATACCGCTGCGGTGACCTTCTTTGTTGAGCCCGGCAAGCGTGCTTACGTTCGCCGGGTGAAGTTCGATGGCAACGTTTCGACCCGGGACGATGTCCTGCGCCAGGAGATGACGCAGATGGAAGGGGGCATTGCTTCCTCCGATCGAATTGAATTTTCCAAGACCAAGCTCGAACGTTTGGGCTTCTTTAAAGCAGTGGAAGTTGAAACCGTTCCGGTTCCCGGCACCGACGATTTGGTGGATGTGAACTACAGTGTCGAAGAACAGCCCACGGGCAGCCTTTCTGCGTCCGTTGGTTTTTCCCAGGATTCGGGGGTTATCCTTGGTGCTAATGTCTCTGAGAACAACTTCTTCGGTACCGGTAAGCGAGTCTCGTTTGGCGTCAACGTCAGTGACTCAGTGAAAAGCGCCAATGTGTCTTACCTGGACCCGTACTACACGGTGGACGGTGTGAGCCGTGGCTTCAGTCTGTTCGCCCGTGAGACCGACTACGAAGACGAGGACATCTCCTCGTACCTGCTGGATGAATACGGTGGCCGGGTTACCTTCGGTTATCCTACGGATAGCATAACCCGTCTGAACTTTGGACTGGGCTACACCCAGTCCAACATCAAGGCCGGTACCTTCACGTCCCAGGAAGTGAATAATTTCATTGATGAGGAAGGTGACTCCTTTAATAACTACTTCCTGTTCGGTAGCTGGCGTCGAAGCACCCTGAACCGGGGTGTCCTGCCAACCGATGGCTACAGCCATTCAGTGTCACTCGATGTGGCGGTTCCGGGTAGCGACCTTACGTTCTACAAGGTAAGTCATAAGACTGATTTTTATCAGCCGATCACCGATTCCGGTAACTGGATTTTCCGGGCCCGCTCAGACATCGGCTACGGCGATGGCTATGGCGATCGCACCCAGATGCCGTTTTACGAGCACTTTTACGCCGGTGGTTATGGTTCCGTCCGGGGTTACGAGGCCAACTCCCTGGGGCCGCTGGCCACCAACAGCCCCAACGATTTGTCGGACCCAGATCCGTTCGGTGGTAATGTGCTGACCGAGGGTAGCCTTGAATTGATTTTCCCGACACCGTTTGCCGGTGACAGTCGCTCGATGCGGACCGCGTTCTTCGTGGATGCAGGGCAGGTGTTTGATACTGACCGTGATTTTGAGCCCGAGCTTGACGAAGTGCGGCTGTCCGCTGGTGTCGGTTTCCAGTGGATTACCGCCGTCGGCCCGCTGGCTTTCAGTCTGGCGAAGCCACTGAACGACAAAGCTGGTGATGAAACCCAGGTCTTCCAGTTCTCGCTGGGCCAGACTTTCTGACGAATGTAGAGCGTAAAAACAACGGATTAAACGTAGGAGAAACCCAATGTTCCGAATTTTCATGATGATTGCAGCGGCCCTGATGGTGCTATCGTTTCCGGCGATGGCCGAGACCCGCATCGGCGTCGTTGACCTGCGCCAGGCACTGTTCTCGTCCAACGATGCCAAGAGCTTCAGTGAGTCACTGCAGAAGGACTTTGCTGCTGACGAAGCCAAAGTACGTGAAGTGCAGGAAGAAGCTCGTAAGCTCAAAGAGCGTCTGGAAAAAGATGGCGCCATGATGAACGAAAGCGAGCGCAGCAAGCTGACTGGCGAATTTCAGGAAAAGGTGAAGGAATTCAACTTCCTGAAGCAGCGTCTTGATAGTGCCGTCGCACAGCGTAAGCAAGCATTCCTTGAGCAGGCCCGCCCGGAAGTCGATCTCGCTGTGGAAGAGTTGCTTGAAGAGAACGATCTCGACATTATCCTGCCCAGCGAAGCGGTGGTTTATGTGAAGCCGGAGATGAATCTGACCCCGCAGCTGCTTGAGAAGCTGAACCGTTAAGTTCCAAGCGGCTGTCCCCGGACTGTTTTTAGGGAGCGAGTGATGACAAAGAAGTCCTTCCGGCTCGGCGAAATCGCCACGGCGTTGGGCGCCGAACTCAAGGGTGATCCAGACCTTGAGGTGACCGGGCTCGCCACGTTGCAGGCAGCGACACCGGGTCAGATCAGTTTTCTGGCGAACCCGTCCTATGCCAAGTACCTGGCGAATACCCAGGCGTCGGCTGTGATCATGTCTCCGGCAGCCGCCGGCGACTCTGAAACCAATGTACTGTTACTCGATAATCCCTATCTTGGCTACGCTCGTCTGAGTCACTGGTTTGATCCAGAGCCCGTTGCCCAGCCAGGCATTCACCCGGCGGCCGTCGTGGACCCGGATGCCCGCGTGGCGGACACCGCTTCGATTGGCCCCAACGTGGTGATCGAGGCCGGCGTTGTAGTTGGCGAGCAGGTTGTGATTGGCGCCGGCTCAGTCATTGGTGCCCGATCCCAAATTGGGGCCGGCGCAGTGATCCGGCCGCGCGTGACCCTGGCCCACGATGTGGTTCTGGGACAGCGTTGTCACATCTTGAGCGGCGCTGTGATTGGATCGGATGGATTTGGATTTGCCAACGAGAAAGGCGTCTGGCAACGGATTGCCCAGCTAGGCCGGGTGGTATTGGGTGATGATGTGGAAGTCGGTGCAAACACCACCATCGACCGAGGCGCGCTTGACGATACTCTGATCGGAGACGGCGTGAAGCTCGACAACCTGATTCAGATCGCGCACAACGTGCAAATTGGTGATCACAGTGCCATGGCTGCCATGGTCGGTATCGCGGGCAGTACGCGTATTGGTCGCCACTGTGTGTTTGGCGGCGCCTCCGGCGTTGCGGGTCACCTGGAAATCGCGGACCAGGTGCATTTGACCGGGATGACCCTGGTGACTGGCGATATCCGGGAACCGGGCGTGTATTCCTCGGGCACCAGTGCGGATACCAACCGGCAGTGGCGCAAGAATGCCGTTCGATTCCGGCAGCTGGACGATCTGGCGCGACGAATTAGAGACCTGGAAAAGAAAACAAAGGGCTGAGGCCAAGCAAGATGATGGGAATAGACGAAATTCTGGAATACCTGCCGCATCGCTATCCGTTCCTGCTAGTGGACCGGGTTACCGAAGTGGAGAAAGGGAAATCGATCAAGGGTTATAAAAACGTCTCAGTCAACGAGCCCTTCTTTCAGGGCCACTTCCCCAATAACCCAATCATGCCAGGTGTGCTGATCATTGAGGCCATGGCGCAGCTTTCCGGGATTCTTGGATTTGTGACCGTGGGACGGAAACCCGCAGACGGCGTGGTACAATATTTAGCTGGATCCAGTAAGGCACGCTTCAAGCGTCCTGTGTTGCCGGGAGACCAACTCTGCATGGAGTCAGAGCTGATTACCGGCAAGCGTGGCATCTACAAATTCGAATGTCGGGCACTAGTCGACGGTGACGTCGTGTGCGTGGCAGAGATTCTGACCGCTGAGAGAGAAGTTTGATGGCGACAAGTGACTGGTCGGGTATTCATCCTCAAGCGATTGTAGACCCATCAGCCAAACTCGCGGACAACGTGACCGTTGGCCCGTGGAGCTATATAGGGCCCGGCGTTGAAATCGGAGAAGGCACTGAAATACTGTCCCACGTAGTTGTTAAGGGTCCGACAGTGATCGGTCGCAACAACCGGATTTTCCAGTTCTCCAGTATCGGAGAGGAATGTCAGGACAAGAAGTACGCCGGTGAACCGACGACGCTGACGATTGGTGATAACAACGTCATTCGTGAGAATTGCACCATTCATCGGGGCACGATCCAGGATCGTGGCGAAACCCGAATCGGCAGCGGCAATCTCCTGATGGCCTACGTGCACGTTGCTCACGACTGTGTGGTGGGTGATAACGCTATTCTGGCCAACTGCGCGACTCTGGCGGGCCACGTGAACGTGGGTGACTTCGCTATTCTGGGCGGTGGCACCATGGTGCATCAGTTCTGCCACATCGGCCCGCACAGTATGGCGGCTGGTGGTAGCATTGTGCTCAAGGACATTCCTGCCTACGTTATGGCCAGCGGACAGTCCGCCGAGCCCCATGGCATGAACGTGGAAGGACTGAAACGTCGTGGGTTCAGCAAGGAGGTTCTGCTGACTCTGCGCCGGGCTTACAAGGTGATCTATCGCCAGGGACTCACTACCGAGCAGGCGGTGGAAGAGTTGAGCAAAGCCTATTCGGACATTCCCGAGATACTTCCTCTCATCGACTCCCTCCGTGGAGCGCACCGCGGCATCATACGCTAATCTGGCGGGAGCCTGCTGGTGATGGACCATCCTACGCAGTGCGCGGTTGTCAGCAACCGCGCTATTACATTCGGAATCATTGCCGGTGAGGCTTCCGGCGATATTCTGGGTGCTGGTTTAATCCGCTCTCTTCGTGCTCGCTACCCCAAGGCCCGGTTCGTCGGCATTGGCGGCGACGACATGATCGCCGAAGGCTTTCACTCCCTGGTGCCCATGGAACGGCTTTCCGTCATGGGGCTGGTTGAAGTGCTGGGCCGTATCCGAGAGCTGTTCCAGATTCGAGCTCGCTTGCTGGAGTATTTCTTTACCACACCGCCGGACGTGGTGATCGGTATCGATTCCCCGGACTTTACCCTTGCTATCGAACGCCGCTGCCGTGATGCGGGCATTCCGTCTGTTCATTATGTCAGTCCTTCGGTCTGGGCGTGGCGCCAGAAGCGCATCTTCAAGATTGCCAAGTCCGTTAATCTGATGCTGACACTGTTTCCGTTTGAAGCTCGTTTCTACGAAGAGCATCAGGTGCCTGTGGCGTTTGTCGGGCACCCGTTGGCCGATCGGATACCGATGGTTCCGGAAACGGGAAAGGCTCGCCAGGAACTGGGGCTGGATGATCAGGCGCCGTTGCTGGCTGTGCTACCCGGAAGCAGGGCTGGTGAGGTGGAGCGTCTGGGTACCCTGTTCCTTGAAGCCGCGCGTTGGATCCAGGAAAAGCGGCCGGATCTGCAACTGGTGATCCCCTGTGTCAATCGAGATCGGGAGCGGCAGGTGCGGGACCTGGTAGATGCACTGGAAGTGAAGCTGCAGGTAACCATTGTCCGAGGTCGTTCACGGGAGGTGATGGCGGCGTCCGATGTGGTCCTGTTGGCCTCTGGTACCGCTACTCTGGAGGCGATGTTGCTGAAAAAGCCGATGGTGGTTGGATATCGGCTGAGCGATTTCAGCTACGCGTTGCTGTCCCGATTAGTGAAAATTCCCCATGTTGCGTTACCGAACCTGTTGGCGAAAAAGGCGTTGGTTCCCGAATTGTTGCAGGCCGACGCCAGCCCTGAATCCCTGGGCGCGGCCGTACTCGAACGTCTGGAAAATGAGAGTGAACGTCAGCGGCTAGTCGATGCCTTTACCGAGTTGCACCACACCCTCAGACAAGATGCGGATGAAAAGGCCGCGCAGGCGGTTTCAGAATTGCTGGAAGGAAGACGAGGTTAATCATGGCGCGTGTTGAGCTTCCGCCGTTCGAGTGCTCTTACCGGGGCTCCTTGTTGGCGGGTGTGGATGAAGTGGGACGCGGGCCATTGATCGGTGCAGTGGTTACCGCTGCGGTCATTCTGCATCCGGACCGGCCCATTGCCGGGCTTGCCGATTCCAAGAAGCTGACGGAGAAAAAGCGCAACGCTCTCTACGACGAGATTATGGCCAAGGCTGAGGCCTGGTGCATTGGTCGTTGCGAGGCTCATGAGGTTGATACGCTGAATATCTATCAAGCTACGATGGTGGCCATGAAGCGTGCGGTTGAGGGCCTCGATGTTGAGCCGGAGTATGTGTTGGTGGACGGCAATCGCTGTCCGAACTGGCGCTGGCCCTCCGAACCGGTAGTGAAGGGCGATAGCCGGGTTGAGGCAATCAGTGCCGCATCGATCCTGGCCAAGGTGACGCGGGATCGGGAGATGGAGGTGTTGGAGCGGACGTACCCGGGCTTTGGACTGGCCAAGCACAAGGGATACCCGACGCCCGTACATCTGGAGGCACTGAATCGCCTGGGCGCGACTCCTGAACATCGTCGCTCCTTCCGCCCGGTTCGTGAAGCCATTGACGCGGTTGGTCTTTGGCAGTCGCCTAGAACGACTGAGCGCGTGGGTACCGAAGACCTGTCCTTTCCAACTGATTTGTTTGAAAATAGTGATTGACAGGGCGCCGTTAGCTCCCTATTATACGCGCACGTTGATCGGGGGTTGCCCCGGTAAACAACCAGTTTTGATGCGGGGTGGAGCAGTCTGGTAGCTCGTCGGGCTCATAACCCGAAGGTCGTAGGTTCGAATCCTGCCCCCGCTACCATTTTTTAAAGACGGATCAGTTTGCTGATCCGTCTTTTTTTTGTGCCCCGGAAAAGTCGAATTTCTTGGGTGCGGCCTGTTCACCTGTCTCGTCGTAGGCGCTCGCTGATCTTTTGCCGATTGTTTGACGCACTTTCTTAGCTTTGGTGATGGAAAGCTGGCGCAATTTTGGCGCCCCCTTCCAGTACCTTTCATAAAAACTCGTTCATCTGGCGTATTTCTGTGCCTGTTTTCTGTCTATTTTGTACGTGATAGTACTTACTTATTTGTCATTTTGGGCAAAAAATTGCCCAGAAAACAGTGTTATAAGCCCAATTATTACCTGGATCTGTCGAAAAATTGACCAATTTGTAATTAGGAAAACGACGTTTGTCACATTTAATATCGTCCTCGTTTTATACAATTTTACAAAATCGACGGAATAATGGTGGGTATAAGCATGAAACGCGTCAGCAAAATGTCAACGGCATGGATCGCCGCGTTTTTGATGGGAGCTCTTTTAACAGGTTGTGGTGGCGGATCTTCCGGCTCAGGCACTTCAAGCTCTGGCAGTTCGGGCTCGTCATCAGCGGGTGTCGGCGGGTCATCGGGCGTGCGTACGGCGGTGTTGAGCTGGAATGCACCTCTGACTCGCGTCAACGGTGAAAGCATTCCCATGGGTGAGCTGGACCGGTATGTGATCCGTTACGGCCAAGACAACGAGAACCTTACAGAAGAAGTAGTGGTAACCAATGCCCAGGCCCAGGCTGAGATGTCTTACGAAATCAGCGGGCTCGATAATGGTACCTGGTACTTTACCATTCAGGTTGAGGACACCAGCGGTCTCATTAGTGAGCCGTCAGACGTTGTTAGCAAATCTGTACAGTCTTAACCGCGATTTACCCGTCTGCCTGAAGGAGCGCTGTCTCAGGCAAGAGGGTCGGCTATTGGAAGCCTCAGTGTAAAAGTCGATCCTTCCCCGGGTTCCGAGGCTACTGCAATTTGTCCTCTGTGCTTTTCAACCACTGTCTTCACGAATGACAAGCCAAGACCGGTGCCGTGCACTCCGGCCAGTTCACTGCGCTTCTGACGGCGATAACGGTCGAACAGGTGGGGAAGCTCTTCTGCGTCAATCCCACTGCCTTCATCACCAATGGTCAGGCAAGCCAGGTGGCCGGCACGGAATACCTGAATGTCGATTGCCGATTCTGCTGGGCTGTACTGGACTGCGTTGGTCAACAGGTTGATGACTGCTCTCTCAAGCAACTCCGCATTACCTCGTAGCCAGAGATCCTCAGTACCCTGAAGATGGAAGTGAATGCCTTTTTCGGCCGCCTGTTCGCTAACGCTGTCGCGTGCATTCTCCACAATTGCCAAGATTTCGCACTCGTAAAAGCGTGTCTCCGTCAGTTGTTCGGCGCGGGCAAGCTGTACGAACTCCTCAGCCAGGTGGTAACTGCGTCGAGCCAATCTGCCGAGTTGATCCAGCTGTTGCTGGTCGATATGGCTGGGGTCGCGTTTAAGCTGCTCGATCAGGGCCAGTTGGGAGACCAGTGGCGAACGGACATCGTGGGAAATGAAGTCGATCGCTTCGCGGTGCTGCCGTTGTTGTTCGCGAAGCTCGGAAATATCAGAGATGTTGGCGATGATACCGTGCTGGTCGCTGTCTGGCAGGGCAAACGGTGCAAAGTGAATGAGGAAGTCTTTGTTGTGGATGTGCAGGTCCACTGTCCGGCTCTGTTGTAGCGTCAGCGTCTCGGACACGGTCTCATGCCAGGGGGGCGTTTCCCGGGGATCATGGCCCTCCAGAAGCCTCGCCAGCGGCAGCCCGCCAAGACTGGGCATGGGTTCTTTAAACCATTCTTCAATATGGCCGTTGGCGAACCGGATTACCCCGAGTTCATCGGTCACGATGATGCCATCGGGCATGCGCTCAAAACTGTGGCGAATAAACTGCTGCATGTGATTGAGCCGTTCCGTGGCCATGCGTACTCGTTGGATTCGCGCGGAAATATTCTCTCGCGGGCGCTCGGTCTTCTTGGAATCTTGAGATAATTCCAGGTGCAGGCGCCGGAGGTAGCGCTGAATAGCGTCCCGGCTCAGGTCGTTGGGCAGAATCAGGCCCAGAGTGTAGATGGTTTTGCCTCGTATTAATTGCACCCAGCTGCGATTGCTGTCGTGATGCCATTGTCCGGAAGCCAGCTGTGGCGGAATGTCCTCCGCAGAAAGTTCCTTGGCGGAGAGGATGAATTGGTTTTCGCTCAGGAGCCAGCCATGGGGCTGCAGTAGTGCCTGCAGATGCTCCAGAAGCTGAGGTGGGTGCCTGCGGGCAGGGTCCGGAACGGAAACGTGGGGTGTACGGGCGAGCACGTCCAGCTGTCGATTCAGGAACTGATTGGTCATAGCCAGACGGAAACCGCTCGATACCGGGAAGGCCAGCAGTGGAACCAGTAATGCATTGGCGACGGGTATCCAGATCCGGGCCGTGAACAGGCCAAGCAGAAATAAAGCTGTCACGGCCGCCAGGGTAAACAGGCAAGCGAACAGGGTGCGAGTGGGGCGCATTCTAGGGAGCGACATGGCCAACAGAAGGATGGTGACGAGCGCGAGGCCCGGACCAACCCAGCGGTGCACCGTCTGAATTATTAACTCCTGGCTCAGCGCGGAGTACGCGTTGGCGTGGAATTCCACGCCTGACATGGGCCGGCTTAATCCTGAGAAGGGGGTCGGCAGAATATCCCCGAAGCCCGCCGCTGTGGCGCCAACAAACACTGTTTTTCCATTGAATAACCCGGGATTGGCCGGCTCGTTCAATACTCGAACATAGGAATGAGTGGGCAAGGTTCCTGCGCCACCGGCCAGCGGCACAGCATGATAACCGTCTCGGACATTCACAAACGGTGGTGCAGCGTGGGAACGGGTGTTCGGTTGGGCCGTTCGGGTAGCGGCTGCAGAAAGGCTCGGCCATAAATGGTGCCCCAGGCCATTGTACAGATAAAGACCTCGGGCAACCCCATCGGTATCCAGTTCCACGTGGGCATGGCCCATTGCGGCGGCCGCAGAGGCCAGCTGTGACGTTGGCAGCTGTTCGCTCAGCAAGTAGTTGGACGCTGGAGGCGATAAGTAGACCGGCAACACGACGTTGCCGTGCTCAGCCATGGCCCCGGCCAGTGCCGCATCGTCTGGCGACGGCTCCGGAAACAGAATGTCGAAGACAATAGTCTCGGCGCCGGCGGCGTGCAGTTTTCGGATGACTTCTGCATGGACACTGCGTTGCCAGGGCCATCGGCCGATGCGGTTTAGACTGAGTTCATCAATGGCGACGATGGCAACATCATCGGACGGCTCCGCTGGCAGGGAGGTAGTGGCTATGTCGTAAAGCCAGAGATTGAGGCGATCAGGCAGCGCCGATGCCTGGATAAGCAGGATCAGCAGGCTCAGAAGCAGGCCCATGGTCCAGGGAGTCGTTTTTATTGGCAGCCAATCCCGGTTCATGCGTCCTGCTATATCGGTCGATCAATGGATTATTCCAGGTAAAGTTCCCTCCCGGGGCCCCAACGACTGGTCAGGGGGGCATCTGAAAGAGCTTTCAGCCGCACAAAATACCGTCTTCCGGGAATCAGACGCAAGGCTGCGGTCGTCTCAGCCAGCGTTGCCTCCTTGATTATGTTCTGGAATTCCGGTTCTTCTGAGAGCTGAAGGTGATATTCCTGAGCGGTCCGGACCTTTTCCCAGAACACCCGCACCTGGCTGTCAACGTAGTTGATACTGATGATGCGCACTGGCGGCAGGCTGCCATTCACTACCACTTTCCTGGTTTTGCTGGTGGCCACCGAGGTGCCACCTGCTTCAGTGACAACGCGCCAGTAATACTGACCCGGACTAAGCGGGCGCAGGGGCAGGGCTGAGGTTTCCGGTGCCCACTCACTCGAAGTTACCAGATCGTTGAAGCTGTCGTCCTCTGCCACTTCCACTCGTGCAACTTCGTTCTGGCCATTCAGGCGCCAGCTGAATTCGGGCATATCATCGTCTGCCAAGCCGCCTTCCTCAGGCGTAATCAGGCTCGCGGCCTTTGCCTGCAGATCCACTTTTACCGGTACAACGGCAGGCAGGCCGGTGGTGCCACGGGTGGTTAGTGCCGCCAAGTGAATCTCGTAGGCGCCATTGTCCAGCATGCTGATGTCGAATTGGCTGCCGTCAAGCTCTCGGCTTTCCACCCAGCGTCCGCTTCCGGATTCAAAAATATCCAGACGGTGCTGTGTCGCCGGGCTGGGCGCCCATTTCAATGTGGCGGGTAATTGGGTCAGTGTGGCTGGCAGTGGCTTAACGTCGGGCGCCGGTGGCAGGCGGCGAATGGTGAGTCCGCCACTTGGCTGGGTAGAAACCGTAGCGCTGTAGCCGGCCGGAATTCGACGGGTTTTCCCGGGGGCACCAAAATCAACCACACCTTCGGTAACCTGGAGGCTGCTGCCGGTTGCCGACGTTTGTAGGGCGAAGGCAGTGCCTCGAACTGCGGCAACGGCAGATGGTGTTTCAATTTCGAATCGGGCACCGCCCTCAATCACCGGTTTGACCCGGGTGTGAACCTCGCCCTTATTCAGGCGCAGCCGGGTGTCTACCATTCCGGATTTGCCGTATTGGGTGAGCCGGTTGAAGATCAATCGGGAATCGGGTGCCAGCCGGACTTCCGATCCGTCCGCCAGACTGACGGTCGCGGAGCCCGCGCTGGAGACAATTTCATCACCAGCCCGAATCAGGGTGTTGGGGGTAAGCGGAATTTTCCGGCCATTTGCCCTGGATATCAGCTGCACCGAGCCGGAGACCGTGGTTACCCGCGCTGCGTCGGGTTGGCGTTTGAGCCAGTGCAGGGGAATTCGGATGCTGTCGCCCTCGGCTACAAGGGTATCTTCTGCGATATTGTTGAATTGCAGCAGGCGCGATGCGCTGTAGCCACGAGCCAGCAGCTCCTTGGCGACCTGATGGTAATTTTCGCCCGGGCGCAACGTGTAGAGCCATTCCTGCGCCGCCGCTGAGGGCGCCTGAGAAGACGGAAGGCCCGAGCCTTGGGTGATGGACAGCTCGGCCTGGGCAGTCGTTGCTGTCCAGAGAATGACCGAAGCTGCAAGCGCCAGAAGCGTTCTTAGTGTTCCAGCTCTACTCATTCGCAGCCCGGTCGGTCTCACTTAATTCGGAGCCAGTCATGGCCGTATGGTCCGCTTGCTGATGCTGCATGGATTCAAGCCGGTAGCCGCGCTGATAAATGGTTTTGATCCGGAAGCCATTTTCTGGGTTCAGGCCGAGGCGACGCCGCAATCGGCTCATATGGGTGTCGACGGTACGGGTGTTGATTTCCCGTGCCAGCCCCCAGACACGCTCCAGCAGCATTTCCCGGGTCAGCAGGCGGCCCTGGTTCTGAAACAGGAACAGGGTCAGGTCAAAATCCTTATCGGTCAGGCTCAGTTCGTCCCCGTGCAGCGTGATGGTTCGGCGCTGGGTGTTCACTTCAAAGGGGCCGTACTTCAGAACTTCTTTTTCGCTGTCTGGATTGCTGCGGCGAGCGAGGGCGTTAATGCGTGCCACCAACTCTGCCGCCCGGGCAGGTTTGGCCAAGTAGTCATCAGCGCCGGCATCCAATGCGCGCACAACATCGGCTTCGCTGTCACGTTGGGTCAGGAATACCACCGGAACCACCCAGTTGAGCTGTGCTCTAACACTTTCGAGTACGTCGATGCCGGTCATGTCCGGTATTTGCCAGTCGAGGATCAGCAGATCGTAGCTGCGATGGAGAACGGCGCTGAGAAATGCCTGACCCGTTGGAAAGGTGTCACAGTGGTGGTCTCGCTCTGACAGCATCGACTGGACGTGCTGCGCCTGTTCATATTCATCTTCAAGCAGAGCAATGCGCATCAGACCTCTCCGTGGGTGTTTGCGACTGTGGCCGTGGCTAATACCCGGGCACGGAACAGATTACCGGTTTATATCAATCGATTATCACAAAAACCGGCTGTTCGTTCAGTATCGTTATGTAGAGTTGCGTAAGTGGAGTGCTGGCTTTCCGTTGTCGTCATTGACTGTTTGTCGGCAGGCCGGGAAATTACTGCAGCCCCAGAACCAGCCTTTTTTCCCTTTCCTGCGGACCAGTGGGGAAAAACAGTGGGGGCAGGGGATGGGTTTCTGCCCGGTGCCGTCCTCCGGCGCCGCATCCTCGAGAGGGCGGGTGCCCCGGCACTGGGGATAGCGTGTGCAGGCGAAAAAGCGACCGAACTTGCCATCCCTTTCGGTCATGGGAGCCCGGCACTTTGGACAATGCACCTGGCCGTCCTGCGCTGGCTCGGCCAAATCTTCGGCCGGGCTGTTGTGTGGAGCGCCCTGGGGACGATTGATGAAGCCCCGCACTTCCTGTTTCAGAGTGTCGAGAAATTCTCGTGGATCACCTTCGCCACGACGAATGCTCTCCAGTGTGGCTTCCCAGACTGCGGTCCGGTCCGGTTTGCTGACCGACTCCGGCAAGGCGGTTATCAATGCCTTGGCTTTATCGGTGGCGCGAATATGGCGGCTGTCGCGGTACAGGTACTCCCGCTTGAACAGGGTGTCGATGATGGCGGCACGGGTAGCTTCCGTGCCCAGGCCATCCGTTTCCCTCAAGGTTTTCCGCAGGTGCGGGTCGGTCACGAAGCGGGCAATGTTGGTCATCGCCGACAGCAGTGTGGCGTCGGTGAAGTGCTGTGGCGGCTGGGTCTTACGCTCTGCGATAGTGGTATCGCCGCACAACACCGGCTCACCTTTGTCCAGGCGTGGCAGAGGTGCCTTTGACGTTTCGCTGCGGCCTTCGCGAAGCTTCAGTTCCAGAGTTTTCCAGCCCGGAACCAGAATGGCAGTTTCGGTGGCTCTGAACTGGTGGTTGGTCACCCGAACCGTGAGCTTCCCCTCCCGGTGAACCGCGTCGGCGGCGAACTGCATCAGGTAGTAGCGACTGATCAGTCCATAAAGCTTTTGTTCGGCAGCGGTCAGCGTCCCGTTCGGTGACGGGCGGCTGGTGGGAATGATGGCGTGGTGGGCATCAACCTGCTTGTCGTTCCAGGCTGCCGTGCGGCGCTCGGTATCGGCTTGCTGGCAAGCTTCTGCCAAATCCGGAGCTACTCTCGAAATGGCGCGAACAACCTGTTCCCTCTGCGCGAAATGGCCCTCGGGCAGGTAGCGACAGTCTGACCGGGGATAGGTGATAAGCTGATGGCGTTCGTAAAGATTCTGCGCGGTGTCGAGCACCTCTTTAGCGCCCATTCGAAACAGCCGGCCGGCCTCGATTTGCAGGGCCGAGAGTGACAGCGGTAACGGTGGCGCTTCGGGGCGATCCCGGAACCGTGACTCAGTGATGTTGCCGGGGCGGCCGTGTACATCGGCGGCAATTTGATCCGCCGTGGCTCGGTCCAGTAACCGGTTTTCTTCGTCCAAGTGGTCCTGGAATTGTTCGTCAGGCAGCCAGCGGGCGGTGAAAGGGCTCTGGTCGGCCTCGTCTTCCTGGGCTGAAAACTGAGCTTCAATTCGGAAATAGGGTTTTGGTTCGAAATTCTCAATGGTGCTGTCACGCTCAACCACCAGTCCCAAAACCGGTGTTTGAACCCGCCCGACAGAATAAACGCCCTGTTCGCCGGGCCGCTGGTAACTCAGGGTGTAAAAACGGGTCAGGTTGATGCCGTACAACCAGTCTGCGCGCTGGCGGGCCAGGGCAGAATGCGAGAGCCGACGGAACTCGCGGTTGTCTTTGGGCGCCTGAACGGCCCTGGCCACGGCCGCGGGCGTCAGGTCGTTGATCAGTACCCTCTGGACTGGCGCCTCGGTGCCAACGTACCGAATGACCTCGTCTACCAGCAGCTGACCTTCCCGGTCCGGGTCGCCCGCGTGGACAATGGTTGTGGCCTGCCGGATAAGAGACTCGAGCACCTTCAATTGTTGGCGCACGCTGTCCTTGGGCATAACCTCCCATTTGTCGGGGAACATGGGCAAGTCTTCCTGGCGCCATTTTTTCCAGGCCGGGTTGTAGCGGGCAGGTTCGGCCGGCTCCAGCAGGTGGCCTATGCACCAGCTGACGGTGGCGGCGGTTTCGCCATTGCCACAACGGATCCAGCCCTGGCCTTTCTGGTGTGGGCCGGGCAGGGCAGCGGCGATGGCGCGCCCGAGACTTGGTTTTTCGGCGATGTACAGATGCATGAGCGTGTGTGCGGTTGAATCGGGATGGGAATGTGGCCGTTTGGCTCTTTGCTGTCAAGGTTCGGGTGGTTGGCGGTTTGTGTAGTAGACTGCAGTCACAGAACGTATTCGGAGAATGGACGAATTATGAAGATCCAGAACGCAATCGAAACAAAGCTGAACAAGGCTTTCGATGCCCGCCTCCTGCATGTGGAGAACGAAAGCCACAAGCACAGCGTGCCACCGAATTCGGAGACTCATTTCAAGGTAACCCTGGTTTCAGCGGACTTTGAAGGTCAGATGAAGGTTAAGCGCCACCAGGCAATCTATCGGGTTCTGGCCGAAGAGTTGGCGGGAGAAGTACACGCCCTGGCGTTGCATCTGTATTCGCCCGAGGAGTGGGAAGCAACAGGTCAGTCCGCACCGGAGTCACCCAATTGCCTGGGTGGATCGAAAACGGACCCAGCCATGACAGCGCCCACCGGTCAGGGGGAGGACGCATGAGCCAGTTTTTCCAGATTCACCCGGAAACTCCACAAAAACGCCTTATTAATCAGGCCGTGGATATTCTCCGCCGGGGTGGGGTAATCGTGTATCCCACGGATTCAGCTTATGCCATTGGCTGTCACCTGGGGGACAAGCAGGCGGCGGATCGAATCAAGCGGATTCGACGCCTTGACGACAAGCACAACTTCACTCTGGTGTGCCGTGATCTGTCCGATATCGGCGTGTATGCCAAGGTGGATAATACCCAGTACCGATTGCTCAAGAATTTCACGCCCGGGCCTTACACCTTCATTCTGGATGCGACCACCGAAGTGCCTCGCCGGCTGTTGCATCCCAAGCGCCGTTCGGTTGGTGTGCGGGTTCCGGACAATGCCATTGTTCAGGAGTTATTGGGGGAGCTGGGTGAGCCCATCATGAGCAGTACGCTGATCCTGCCCGGTGAGACCGAGCCGATGACTGACCCCTACGATATCCGGGAAACCCTGGAGCACGAACTGGACTTGATTATCGACGGCGGTTTCTGCGGTATGGAAGCCACCACGGTGGTCGACTTCACCGGCGAGGCACCGGTGGTTACCCGGGTCGGAAAAGGCGATCCCGCCCCTTTTAATGTCTAATGATCAGGCAATGTCTGACGATCAGGCGCGCGCATTCAGATTGAACGCGTAGCCCCGACTGTTGCCGGCCACCTCAAATTGTTCAGCGCCAGCGGAGCGCCGCAAGCTGTCGTAACGGTGCACCAGATCCTGCAGCCCGTTGAACTGCTGGTTCTCGCTGACCAAGGTGTCCAGCAACGGGTTGTTCACGCCGTAGGCCTGGTTGAGCTTCAGGGCGTTGTCCATGAATCCGAGTGTTGGCTCGTTGATGCTCAGCCGGCCGAAGGCGTCCTTGAAATTCTTGTTCACATTCAGATCGTTCTCGATCGAGGCTTTCGCCTGATCCGGAATCCCGCCTGAAACCTGAACGCTACCGGATTCACTCCGGTTCACACTGAGCGCGGTACCGGCTTGCAGGTTGTACTCGGCAAGCTTGTGCCGCAGCGTTTCCCGCACAAAGGCAAGATCCTGCCCCACGGTTTGCTTGTAATCTGCCATGGCGAGCTTGCGGGACTTCTGGTTGGCCAGGTCTGCAACGTTGTCACCGGATGGAGTAAAGCGGTCGTCTCCTGGCGAACCAGCCGGCTGGGGCTGCGCCGCTTCTGCCTTGGCGGGAGCGCCTTGCCCCGAACCCTCTGGCGCCGGGCGCTTTTCCATAGCCTGCTGAAACTGGGTGCTGGCTCGAATCAGTGATGTCAGTAGCGACATGGCGTAGTGTGCTCCCTTGGCTCACGGCGTGGTGTGCCGGAAAATCATCGTCTGTTAGGGAGGATGCATGAATCGGGCCAGTGCGGGAGGAGGTGGCCATCAAGCCGGCGATGTTTGAGCCATTGTTCGAGTTTTGAAGAGGTAGAGCAGAGTAACGAGCAGCCCAGCCGCGCCCGCGACAAGAAACGTATAGTTATATCCGACACTGTCCGCCAATACGCCACCTGCTAACCCAAACAGGCCCGCAAACACGACCTGAATGGATGCCTGCACGGTAAAGTCTGTACCTGCCCATTGCTGCCTACACAGATTCATCATCATCGCAAACAACACCACCGTGGATGCGCCATCGGCTAGTTGTTCTGCGATGCCAACTCCGTATATCAAGGCAGCACTGGTGCCCTTAATAGCGACCAGTACCCAGGCGCTAATCGTTACGGCCTGCGCGATACCTGCCCAGATCAGGCTGCGCCGGCCACCTAGTTTGGTGTACAGCCATCCGCCGATGGCCGCCCCTAATAGTCCAACCACAGTGGTCGCCAGGGTGAAGTTGCCAATGGCTTCAGATGTCCAGCCACCGTCGGTCAACATTGGGCGGACCATGCCTGACCCCATAGCATCACCGACTTTGTAGCAGGCCACAATGCCCAACCAGAAAAGCATCTCTGGCTGGCGAATAAGGCCAATGAAGCCGTCAATGATGCTCGGCTGCGGTTCGTCCGCTGACTTGGAGAGCCGATGGGGAGTACGAAGAATGGGGGCGCGATAAATCAGCACCAGCAGAAGAATCAAAAGAGTTGCGGGCAGCAAGAGAGCGATCTGTGCGTCAACGTGGCTGGCCAGGATCAGCAAAAAAGCGCCGCCAGCCAACATGCCAATTTTGTACCCGGCCACCTGCAAGGTGTTGGCCAGGCCTCGCCATTTAGCGGGAACATGCCGAACCGCCAGGCCATCGGTAATGATGTCCTGGGTCGCCATCAGCAGGTTGATCAATAAGATCCCAGCAACCGTCAGTGGCAGCCAGGGGCCATGAGGTGTCAGGCCAACTATTCCCAGCCCAATCAGACACAAGGCGGCCGCTGATTGCAGCCCGAACACCCAGCGCACGGGAGCCACTTGCCAGAGGCTGCGATCAATGACCGGCGCCCACAAGGCTTTCAGAATCCATGGCAATGCCAGCAGTTTCAGTGCGCCGATCCAGGCAAGACTAATGCCCGCCTCTCGCCAAAAAACCGGCAGGGCGTGGGCGAACAGTCCGGAGGGCAGTCCTTGGGCGACGTAAAGTGCCAGAAGGGTCGCCATGGTCGCTTTAGGAAATGCTGGCACCGTTGTCACTTGAGAAGTCATAGGCCCGGACTTGAGTCGAAATGGTCTGCGCTTTTTGCCACAAACTGCGTGGTTGGGCAAACAGCAAAAAGGCAGACCAAGTCGTTAGGGTGTTCGCTACCTGTCAGGCAGTGACGGGAGCAGGCTGCCGGGACAGCGTCAGCGTATCGTAATCCCGAAGCAGGAATAGGGCGATACAGGCGGCCAGCATCGGCCAGGCGGCAAAGAACAGAAGGTTGTCGAACGGTTGCAGGTATTTGGCAAATGCAGACAGCGTGGATACCCCGTGAAACACCAGGATGGCGCCATAGGTCCAGGTTTTCAGGACCCCCGCGACAAAGGCTAGAATTAGCGCAAGCTGCGCAACGCCGAAAACGTAGAACATATTTAGATCAAGACCGCCCATGCCGTAGAACGCCGAAAAGACCTTGGCCGAGTGTTCGGGATTTACGAGCTTGTCCAGGGTCCAGAATAGAAACACGCTGAATATACCGAGTCTGAGCAGCAGTAGGGCGAGAGGTAACTGTTTGGGCATTCTTATCTCCTTTGGTTTTTGAACGGGCGCTCCAAAGACAAAAGGTGGTAACGGAAGTTCCTGTAAGTCATCAGATTTCCACGAGATTTTTAGATGGTTGCCTGATGAAGCCGGAGGGCGTAGTGAACGCCGACGACTATTTTCCGTCTCCATACGTAGAACCGAACCGCTAAGCCTGTATTGAAGATAAGGTCTTGCAGGGACCATTTGTCATGGTGGAACCCCGCCCCTGACGATCTTAACCCTCCATTAACCAGCCTCTAGATAGTCTAAGCCCAATCGTTTACCGCAGACCCGACCGCACCTGATTGGACTTTGTTTATGTGTCGTTTCCCCTGCTCGAAAGTATCACTGATTGTTTTCCTCTGCCTGGCTGTTGCTGGCTGCAGTTCGTTGTCTACAAGCCCGGATTATCTCTCTCAGGCCGATTCCGACCGTCAGAATGTCGTCTCCTGGTCAGAGATGGACGTTGGTTCTGAAACAACCTACCTGAATGAGTTGGTCAACAGCCGCGACCTGGATGCGCTGATCGCCGAAGCGCGCGCAGCCAATCCTGACCTTAGGCAAACACTGCTTTCGCTCGACATTCTCCGTGCCCAATACCGAGCGACTCAGGCGGATCAACTCCCCGACGTCGAGGCAGGATTAGGCGCCAACAGAACGGAAGATCTCGGTACCGCCTACACCGGATCCGTCAGCGTAAGTTGGGAGCTCGATTTGTGGTCAAAGATCTCCGACGAGGCATCGGCCGCAGCCGGTGACGTCGCTGAACAGTTAGCCCTCTACCAGGCTGCCCGGGATACGCTTGCGGCCGAGGTCATTCAGGGTTGGTTGAAGCTGGTCAATTTAGATCGATCCGTTGCCATTGAAACGCAACGTGTGGAACTGCTTGAAAAAAACGAACAGTGGATTCTCCAGCGTTATCGGTCCGGTCTGGGTGACCTTGAAGACCTCGACAGTGCCCAGAGCTCGGCTGCCAGCGCGCGAGCTACCTTGATTGCTGTTCAGGAATCCCTGAAGCAACAGCAAAGGGTTCTGAACCTGTTGCTCGGGCGGAGTCATGGCAACACCGTCATTGCCTCCAGTTATCCGCAGGTTCTTTTACCCCTGGCTGACCTTGCCGACCAAACGCTACGGCGCCGCCCAGACTTGAAAGCTGCCTATGTGGCGATTGAAGCAAGCGACTTTCGTGCCTCCCTTGCCTACAAAGAGATGCTGCCATCGATAAGCCTGGAAGCGGCACTCAGCGATACAGGAACATCGCCAAGTGAAGCTTTGTTGAGAAATCCGGTGTGGTCATTGCTCGGTCAACTGACAGCACCTCTGTTCCGTGGCGGTGAGCTTCAAGCGAATGCCGAAGCTGCAGAATTAACCACAGCCAGGAGCTATCAGGCCTACAGGGAAACGCTGCTGAAGGCAGTACAGGAAGTTGAGGATGCGATTGGACAGGAATCGAGCCTTGCCCAACAGCAACAGCAGATAGACAGCGCACTGCTGAGCGCCCGTCGCAACTATCAACAGTACCAGCAGAAGTATCGGAATGGTCTGGTTTCTGTACTGGATCTACTCCAAGTGCAACAGCAGACCTTTGATCTGGAATCGCAACTTAACGACTTAACCTACGAACGCCTGAGCAACCGAATCACACTCGGGCTCGCTCTTGGGCTGGGCATAAAGGAGACCGGTCAGTCATGATCCGACCATACGCAAAATGGCTTGTATTGTTGGCCGCCATCGGCGTGCTGATCAGTGTGTTCAGCTACAACGGCCAGAAACTAAGAGCTCAAGAAAGTCGGCCTCTGCCCTCGAAACAGGAAGCCGGCATTGCACCGGATGTAGGTGTAATACAGGTCATAAGTGAGGCTCATACTGTCAATGTTGAAGCCTTTGGTGCGGCCAAATCTCGATATCAGATGACGCTCACGGCCCAGGTTTCCGGCCAGGTCTCTGAACTTGCAACAACGTTTGAATCTGGACGTATCGTAAGCAAGGGCGATCTTCTTTTGACACTGGAAGACAGCGATTATCGAGCGGCGCTTGCCAGTGCAAGAAACAACCTGGCCACTGCGCAGGTAGATCTTCTTGAGGCCGAAAGAGAGGCCGAGCAGGCAATAGCAGAGTGGCAGGGCTCTGGAATGACCGGCGAGCCGGATTCTCCGCTGGTGTTGCATGAACCTCAAGTAGAGCAAGCCCGAGCAGCGGTTGCTAACGCAGAGGCTGCGGTGGCCAGTGCCGAAAAAGACCTGGCACAAACCCGTGTCAGGGCACCCTTCGATGCGCTGATTGTCAGCCGCACCGTCTCAACGGGCAGTTACCTGCAGGCCGGAAACGATGTGGCCGAACTCTACAGCACTGATCGGATCGAAGTTTCTTTGCCCGTTTCACAGCTCGACTGGCAGAAGCTTCCTGATTTCGACGTGTTGGACCAGGGACAGTGGCCGGTAAGCCTGATTTCAGTCGAAACCGGGCAGCAATGGCGCGGCTATATCCAGCGAACGGAACTTCACCTGGATGGCACGAACCGGCAGCAGTCAGTGATCGCTGCGGTTGACCGCCCACTGGAAAAAAACAACATGCTGGCGCCCGGGACATTTCTCAGGGCGGAAATTGAGGGCCGGGAACTGAACGATCTCTGGCGCTTACCCTCGTCATCACTCAGCCAACGAGGAGAAGTCTGGTACGTACTCAATGGCATTCTGGCCAAGTTCTCCGCGGACTCGATTGCCAGTGACAAGCAGGCCATCTATATCCGTCCACCGGATTCGCTCTTCGACCAGCCCGTCAACGTGCTGACCCACCCATTGAGCACCTATACGCCAGGCATGGCCGTCAATCCGGTGGAGGCATCCGATGACTGATCAGAGCTGGAACAAAGGCATCATTCCCTGGTTTGCCAATAATCCGGTGGCGGCCAATCTTCTGCTGATTTTGGTCATTGGCCTTGGTGTTCTCCAGGCCGGAGATCTCCGTAAAGAAGCGTTCCCGAGCACGGAACCGGACAGCCTGACGATCTCGGTAACCTACGACAGTGGCTCAGCGCAGCAGTCGGAAGAAGGGCTGGCCATCAAGATTGAAGAACAACTCGAAGATGTTAACGGCATTAATGACATCACCAGTACATCGACTGCCAGCGGTACGACAGTCACGGTTGAAAAGCAAAGCGATTACGACCTGGATGTGCTGTTACGAGATGTCAAAAACAAGGTGGATGCCATTTCCACATTTCCGGCCAACGCTGAGAGCCCGGTTATTGAAAAAGCGGAACGTGAGGAGCACTCGCTCTGGTTGCAGCTCCATGGCGAAGCAGACCGCCACACCCTGCAACAACTGGCTGAAGAACTGAAATCCGACTTGCTTGCAAAGGCTGACATCAGCCGGGTCAGCAAATCCGGTTGGATTGATCCCATGATGTTGATAGAGATTGATGAGGGGCGATTGCAGGCCTACGGATTGTCCCTGTCCGATGTCGAAGATGCGATCAATCAGGGATCGTCCAGCACGATGACAGCGGTCCTGAAAAACGAACAGGTTTATTTGCAGTTGAAAGCGTCCCAACAGGCCTATCTAAAGGAAGAGTTTGCGGTAATTCCTCTGATTACCAGCAGCGATGGGGTGGTTGTCTCCCTGGGTGATGTCGCTTTCATTAACGATACCTACGACGATGATACCGCTGTGTTGTCCCGTTTTGCGGGCGAAAACAGTGTTGCATTGCAGGTGATCACCACCGGGCTGGACGACATCACCGAGACGGTGGAAGCCGCCAAACAGGTGGTCGAAGAATGGCATGGCAACGGGAATCTGCCTCAGGGCATCGAGCTCACCAGCTGGTATGACCGCAGTAGCTCTATCAGTGAACGACTGGACCTGCTTGTCACTAATGCACTGACCGGCATTGTAATGGTGTTTGTTCTTCTGGCCCTGTTCCTGAACCTGACAGTGGCGTTTTGGGTATCCATGGGGCTGCCCTTTATCTTCTTCGGAACGATGTACTTCATGGGTGACCGCTTTGCCGGTCTTTCCCTCAACGAGTTCACCACCTTTGGTTTCATCATGGCCCTGGGGATTGTGGTGGATGATGCTGTGGTCGTGGGTGAAAGTGTATACACCGTGCGGAAACAGGAGGGTGACACCCTCCGCAACACCATCCGGGGCACTTTGCGGGTGGCTGTGCCCACACTCTTTGGCGTGTTCACCACCGTGGTGGCTTTCTATTCTCTGTCGAATCTCAGCGGCAAGCTCGGGCAGATTTATGCCCAGTTCGCTGCTGTTGTTACCATTTGTCTGTTGTTGTCCATTGTGGAATCCAAGCTAATTCTTCCGGCCCACCTGGCACACCTGAATACTCATCGCAGGGCCAGTCGAAACCCGTTCCTTGAAATCTGGCGACGTATCCAGCAAGGAGCCGATTCCGGTCTTCAGTGGTTCAACGACCGGATCTATAAAGCGGTGATCGGCTGGGCACTCACGTACCGGTATGCAGTACTGGTTTTGTTCCTTGCGCTGTTTGCTCTGGTTATGGCCATGCCTTTCAACGGTACCGTTCGAACCAGTTTTTTTCCGAACATACCGGGTGAAACGGTCCGAGCGAACATCACCATGGAAACCGATGCCAGTTTTGGCCTGACTCATTCCGCCTTGCTTGCCCTGGAGCAAAAAGCCCATCTCGTGGATAAGCAGCTCATTGAACGTGCCAACGTCGGTTCAGAGACCGGCATTGCCAACCTTCAGGTACTCTCCGAAAGCGACCAGGCCGGAACAGTAACGGTGGAACTGACAACAGACTCCCCGTACGACATCAACGCCTTTTCCAATCAATGGAGACGCATCGCCAGCCTGCCTGAGGGTGTACGAACCCTTAGCGTCGCCAGCCGGCGCGAAACGGTAGACGCACTTCGTATTGAATTGAAGGCTTCTGACGATGACTTGCTGACAGCAGCCGGCCGGGATATCAAGGAACAGCTCTCAACAATCCCGGCGATCAGTGGCATCGAAGACAACATCGAAGCCAGCCAGCCCCGTCTGCTTCTGGAGCTCAATGCACAGGGTAAGTCTCTGGGACTGAGCACCGATACCCTGGCTAAGCAGGTCCTTCAAGCCTTCAGTGGCCAGGTAGTTCAGCGCTTTCAGCGCAGTAACGACGAAGTGGAGGTTAAAGTCCGCTACCCGGAAGACGCGCGAGAAAACCCTACGGACGTGCTGAACGCCAATATCCGCACCGACGACGGTACAGTGCTTCCTTTGTCCAGTGTTGCCACAGTGACCTACGGCTACTCTCGGGACACCATCACCCGCATTGATGGAAAGCGGGCACTCTATCTCTCCGCCGATGTGGACAAGGAAATTCTGTCGGCTTCGGAACTGGTGGCCGGCCTTCAACAGGATCTGGTTCCGGAGCTGAAGCGCCAATACCCCGGGCTCGACATCAGTTTTGCCGGTGAAGCAGAGCAGCAGGCAGAAACACAGAGCTCCATGGTGCACGTGTTCCTCATCGCCATGTTGGTCATCTATATGCTATTGGCCATTCCTCTGAAGTCTTATGTCCAGCCAATACTGATCATGACGGCTATCCCTTTCGGCATCGTCGGTGCCATCCTTGGCCATTGGATGAATGACCTGTCCATCAGTATTCTGTCCTTGAATGGGATTATTGCCCTTAGCGGCGTCGTGGTGAATGACAGTCTTTTGTTGGTATCCCGTTACAATGAGTTGAAATCCGATGCGGACCACCAGATTGAAGCGATCAGTAAAGCCAGCCGGAGTCGCCTGCGAGCGGTTCTGTTGACCTCATTTACAACGTTTGCAGGCCTTTACCCATTGTTGTCAGAAACATCAGCTCAGGCCCAGTTCTTGATACCCGCCGCTGTCGCATTGGGATATGGAATCATGTTCGCAACTGTGATTACCTTGATTCTGATCCCGGTTTTGGTGGCGATTCAGCACGATGTGGTCGAGCGATTCACAGATATCCGCCACTGGTTTACTGTGAGGCCAGATAAAAAAGAGGCAGATCCATGCTGAAATTGTTATTGGCAGAAGACGATCTGGACCTTGCTCAGACACTGGTGCAGTACCTGGAGCTGGAGGGATTCATCTGTGACCATGTCAGCAATGGCATAGCCGGACTGAACCTGATTAAACAAAACAGCTACGACGTCCTTTTGCTGGATATCAACATGCCCCGCCTGGATGGATTTGGCCTTTGCCAGCGTATACGGGAGCAGGGAAACGATATACCCGTCCTGATGCTGACAGCTCGTGGTCAGCTTGATGACAAGTTATTGGGGTTTAATGCTGGCGCCGATGATTATCTGATCAAACCCTTTGAGATGGAGGAGTTGCTGGCACGGGTGCGTGCACTGTCGCACCGGCGAAGTGGCCAGGTCCGAAAACTCACGTGTGGTGAATTGCAGATGAACCTCAGTGAGAAAAGCTTGTTGCGAAACGGTCAGGCCCTGAAGTTGTCGCCTACGGGGTGGCGCTTGCTTGAATGCCTGATGCGAGCCTCACCATCTCCAGTAACCCGTGAAGCGTTGATGGACGCCGTTTGGGGAGACGACCACCCTGACAGCAACAGCCTGAAAGTTCACATGTATAACCTTCGTAAGGCCATCGACGGCCCCTTTTCCGAGCCGCTTCTGCACACCATCAGCGGAGTCGGCTTTGTCATCAGACCTTCCGGAACAGGCGCGCCCAATGTTTAAAGTCGGGATTAGCCTCAGGGCACTGCTTATATCGTCCTTTCTGGCATTGGGTCTCATTCTGGTTGTTGCCTACTCCATGGTTGCAAAGGAGCATTTCATTCGGGGGCTGGATGCGGCAATGGCAAGCAACATGGAAAAGACCGCCCGCACATTCAGCGAGGTAATAGGCTCGGGCCAGAGAGAGCAAGCCAGAGAGTTCAGCGGTTTTGACGTTGCGTTGCAATGGGAAAGTTTACCGGCCTATACCCTTGAAGCCTTCCCCAATGGACCGAGCGAATCGGGCCAGCTGCTGAAAAAAGAAGACAGCACCTGGTTGAGCCGCCCAAGCTCTATCATCTTTGCGATGCGCTACGACACCGCCATCGGTCCGCTTTACCTGAGCCGGAAACTCACGCCTCCAGAAGCATCGGAGGTGCTACCTCAAGCTGCACTGAAAAACCGATTGCTCACGCTGACCGTCAGTATCCTGGTGATTGGATTTATTTCTATTGTTGGCTGGCTTCTCTTACGGCATGTGTCCCGCCCCATGGCCGCACTGAGAGCCTGGACCCATTCCCTGGACAACGACAAACTCTCGCACCCTGTGCCGGATTTTTCGTATCCCGAGCTCAACGAAATGGCGGAACTTATCCGAAACAGTCTTTCCACGGTTGAGCAGGCACTGGACCGCGAGCGGCGGTTTCTCAGACACGCGAGCCATGAGCTCCGGACACCTATAAGCACGATTCGCTCCAACATCGAGCTACAGCGAAAGCTGGCAGAGAAAAGGGAAAAGTACGAGGACGAAAAGAGCATTGTGGATCGCATCGACCGCGCTAGCCTGACCATGAAGCACCTTACCGAAACGCTGCTCTGGCTGAATCATGAGCCGGATACGCCACTTCAGCATGAATCCGTTGATTTGCCTGGGCTGATCAGGGAGCTTGCGGATGAAATGTCGTATCTTCTGGCCGGAAAGCCTGTGACCAGGGAGATAAGCACCTCTCCGTTCAGCTGCGTTGTACCGTTGGTGCCAGCACGCATCATTCTGGGCAATCTGATTCGGAACGCGTATCAACATTGCTGGGAAGGCACCGTCGTTATCGAGCAACACGGGAACTGCGTTACGATCAGCAACCCCGCAGAGCCAGAAGCACAGAATGCGTCCCCAAAAACATCAGAAAACACGGGCTACGGACTTGGATTGGAACTGACCACAACTCTCAGTCAGCGGATTGGGTGGCATTACACATCCAGCCGTCACGACAACCTTCATCGCGTGACGGTTGAGATCGGTAGCTGCCTCGACAGCTAACAAGAGCTTCCAATTTTGCTGAATGTGCCTTGTGTTATCTGTATCGAGTGGGCAGAGGGGAGATTTTGGACTTCAGCCGAATCAAGGAGCTTTCCGATGCGTTCGACGAGCTGCTGGCCATCCGAAAAGAAATAGAGGCCCTCAGTTATACCGAATTACATCTGAAGGGTAGCTGGTACGCCCGGCGGGATTCACCTTTGGCATTAACTATTTGTATTATAACAACATTAAATTTAGTGTTCCTTTTACGTGCCCCCAAAATTATTTGTGTAATCGGAACTGGTTCCCACCTATGTGCTGTAAGACTCGAATAGTTCTTCGATTGGCATCTCGCAATTTCAGAGGTACGAAGAGGGCTATAAGTTGAAAGCAGGCTTTTGAACGGTGACAAGGAAGTCTTAGCATCGGCTGCCTTGGCACGTGCTTCACATTTTTTCCAACAAAGGTGATCGTCGACTCGGAAATGTGAACCGAGGTATCAACTCCGACTGAGTTCAGGAACCCTCCTGAATGAGAGCAACGAGGTCATGCCGAATTTCTTCCCCACTCAAATGGGGCCGCATTAAAAGGCGGAGGTTACCTTCGCGATCAAATACATAAATCGCGCAGGTGTGTGATACCGCATAATTTCCATCGTGGCCAGGTCCGTCATTGCCAAAAGTTGTACGATATCAATTGGCCAATTCGCGAAGCTGGGATTCTTTTCCGGTGAGTCCTACATTATTGTCACCGAAGAAATCCACGTATTTTGCTAGCTGCTCTGGCGTGTCAAAAAAGCTATTGACCTTAAACTCTACTTCAAGGTTACTGTTAGCCCTCGTGCTTACAAGATTACGCCTGAGGTGCGTGAATGAAAACGTTCAATATCGGTGAGCTCTCCGAAAAAAGTGGTGTTGCCAGCCATGCGATCCGCTTCTACGAGCGGGAGAATCTCATGCCCGAGCCTGCGCGAACCCAATCCAACTACCGCCGTTACCCCGAGGATGCGATTGACCGGTTGCAATTCATCATCCATGCCAAGCAATGGGGTTTCACCCTTGATGAAATTCGTGAACTGCTGATGCTTCAGGACGCCAACGGTGATCGAGCCGATGCCAAACGCATCGCCAGAAAGCAGTTGGAAAAGATTCGACATCAGATCCAGAGTCTTTCCCGCATTGAGGCGGTCCTGTCGGATTCTCTGGAGGCATGTTCCGGCGAGGGGCCGATGGACGACTGCCCGATTGTCGAAGCTATTGCTCAGAGAGGGTAATGCCACGGCCCACTCCACTAAAATCCAGGCAACAAAAGACTTGACCTTAAAGCCAACTCTAAGGATACCGTCTTGGTGGATGGGAGTAGCAAAGCATCAGCCGCTGCGAACCCCATGTAATGGTGATCAACGGTCGGGGAGGGTCAGTGATATGCACTGGCTCTTGATGTGTGCACATATTTATCAAAGAATTTTATAATCATTAATCTAGGTCACTCCAATTGCCACGCTCGATAACGCCAAAAGCCCTTGTTAACCTGCTGTTGCTGATCATGGCAATACAGCCGGTGCTGGCGTTTGCGCAATTTACGGCAGACGCAACGGAACCTCCCGCCCGTTTCAGCCAATTGGCGACGATGGATTGTTGCAACGCTGGTTTAGCCTCAAATAACGGGCGTTCAGAACAGAATATGGCCTGTGGCGATATGGCATCGGCGGATTGTGCTGTCGCCGCCACTCAGGGCAACTGCGGTACGATGCTATGTGCACTGGTTTCTGTAAAAGCCGTTGCACCGGTGCAATCTCTGTCTGACCCCGCCCGTTTTCCGCCCCATGAAGGCTATATCAGCATCATCCTCGATACCCTCACACCACCCCCCAATACCTCTAAAGCCTGAACTGACTCTTTAATCTGCACGTTCACCCTGCTTTCAGGGAACTAACGAGCGTTCAAAAGCTTTAAACGAGGAAATACCAATGCGCATTGCCCTGATCGTGACAGTGATCGCTGTCGCCTTTGGTCTTGGCTGGCTGACCAGTCACCAAACCATGCCGATGTCTCAGTCAGCCGGTTCTGGTAACCCTGCTGAGGAGTCGTCTGATAGTAAGCCCTTGTACTGGGTGGCACCCATGGACGCCAACTACCGCCGTGACAAGCCCGGCAAGTCTCCCATGGGTATGGACCTGGTGCCGGTATACGCCGAGGAAAACAGCGGACGGGACGACGGCGGGGTGACGATAAGCGCCGCCGTCCGGGCCAATCTGGGCGTTAAAACCCAGGCGGTGTCCCGGGGTGCGGTTTCTGTTCCGGTCCGAACCGTGGGCTACGTCACCGACGATGAAGACCAACTGATCCATGTACACAGCCGCATCGCCGGCTGGGTAGAAGTTCTGCACGTTCGTTCGATGGGGGAGAAGGTTAACCGTGGCGAGCCACTCTACGAGATCTATTCACCAGAACTGGTAAACGCCCAGCAGGAATTCCTGATGTCTGAGCGCCTTAGGCGAGGGTCAGAGGCGACGGCCACCGGCGGAAAATTGCGCGCCCTGGGCATGACGGATAGCCAGATTGCCAACCTGAAAAAAACCGGAAAAGTGCGTGAACGCATCACCGTGTTTGCCCCCGGTTCTGGTTATGTGGCCGCCTTGCCCGCCCGTGCGGGTATGTACGTGCGCCCGGATACCGAAATCATGGCCATTGGCAGCCGCGATACGGTGTGGGTGATCGCCGAGTTTTTCGAACGTCAGTCCGGGCTGGTCACGGCCGGCCAGACCGTTGAATTCGCCACGCCATCCATGCCGGGCACCCGTTGGGACGCCACCATCGATTACGTCTATCCGGAGCTGGATGCGAAGACGCGGACTCTGCGGGCTCGGGTGCGCGTCCCCAATCCGGATGGCCAGCTGCGCCCCAATATGTTCGTGAATCTCACCATGGACGCTCCCATCGGTGGGGACTTGCTCACTATCCCGCGCCCGGCGCTCATCCAGCGAAGCGGCAGTCAGCACGTGCTGCTGGCAGAGGATGACGGCTATTTTCGTCCGGTGCCCGTCAAGACCGGCCAGGAAGCAGGCGACAGGGTGGTCATTCGCGAGGGGCTGAAAGAAGGGCAGCAGGTAGTGGTGTCCGCCCAGTTCCTGATTGATTCAGAAACCAGCCTTGAGGCCGCCATGCTGCGACTTGAGCCCGAGGAGCAGAACACTGCCGGGATGGCAGATAACAGTATGGGTTCGATGTCCGGTATGGAGACCAACGAGTCCGCGGGCCCGATCCAGAGCCGGGGTGTGATCACCGAGATCAACACTGAAGAACGCAAGGTAACGCTGAATCACGAGCCGATTCCGGCTCTGAACTGGCCGAGCATGACCATGGGATTTTCAGTCGCGCCCGAAGTAACGCTGGATGGCCTGAGCAAGGATGACACGGTGGTCTTCACCCTGACGCCCGCTGGCAAGGGCCAGCAGGTGACTTCGATCACCAAACCGGATTCAGCTCATGATTAACGCCATTATCCAGTGGTCACTCCATAACCGTTTTTTTGTGTTGCTCGCCACCCTCATGCTGACGGGGTGGGGATTCTATTCCGTCAAGGAAACACCCATTGACGCCATCCCGGACCTGTCGGATGTACAGGTGATCGTCAAAACCCCCTATCCGGGCCAGGCACCCCAGGTGGTGGAAGACCAGGTGACCTACCCGCTCACCACCGCCATGCTGTCGGTACCGGGCGCCAAGACGGTTCGGGGTTATTCCTTCTTCGGCGATTCCTTTGTTTACGTGATTTTTGATGACGACACCGATCTGTACTGGGCCCGCTCCCGGGTACTCGAATACCTGAGCCAGGTGGCCGGGCAATTGCCTGATGCCGCCAAACCAGAGCTGGGGCCGGATGCGACCGGCGTTGGCTGGGTGTACTCCTACGCGTTGGTGGACCGCACCGGTCAGCATGACCTGTCGGAACTGAGGGCCATTCAGGACTGGTTCCTGAAGTTTGAACTGCAGACCGTGCCTGGTGTATCCGAGGTGGCCAGTGTCGGTGGGATGGTCAAGCAATACCAGGTGGTGGTGAACCCGGACCGACTGAGAGCCCACAACGTCACGCTGCAGCGCATTCATGCCGCCATCAACAGCGCTAACCAGGAAACCGGCGCGTCTGTGGTGGAGATGGCCGAGGCGGAATACATGGTCAGGGTTACCGGCTATCTGCAGAACGAGGATGATCTGCGCCAGGTGCCGCTGGGTGTTAATGACAATGGCAAGCCCCTGTTGCTGAAGGATGTGGCAGATATCCAGTTAGGGCCCCAGATACGTCGGGGTATCGCCGAACTGAATGGAGAAGGCGAGGTGGCCGGTGGCATCGTGGTGATGCGCTTCGGCGAAAACGCACTGGAAACCATTCAGGGGGTTAAACAACGGCTTGAGGAGATCAAGGCCAGCCTCCCGGATGGGGTAGAAGTCGTGCCCACCTACGATCGTTCCACGCTGATCAACAACGCTGTGGACAATCTGTATGGAAAGCTGCTGCAGGAATTCCTGGTGGTCATCCTGATCTGCGCGGTATTCCTGTTTCACCTTCGCTCCTCGCTGGTGGTCATCGTCAGCCTGCCCGTAGGTATCCTTGCGGCGTTCGTGGTGATGCACGCCCAGGGCATCAACGCCAATATCATGTCCCTCGGGGGTATTGCCATTGCCATCGGCGCCATGGTGGACGGGGCCATCGTGATGGTGGAGAACGTCCATAAACACATGGAGCGAACCCCGCTGACACCGGAAAACCGATGGGCCGTGATGTCGCGGGCTGCTGGCGAGGTCGGGCCGGCGCTGTTTTTCTCACTGATGATCATCACCGTGAGCTTTCTGCCGGTCTTCACCCTGGAGGCTCAGGAGGGGAAGCTCTTCGCTCCCCTGGCGTTCACCAAAACCTACGCCATGGCAGCCGCTGCAGGGCTGGCCATCACCCTGGTGCCGGTACTGATGGGCTATTTTATCCGTGGCAAGGTATTGCCAGAGCATCGCAACCCCATCAATCGGATGCTGATCGCCCTGTACCGACCGGCTATCGGCTGGGCCCTGCGACGGCCGGCATTGATGCTTGCCGGAGGCCTGGTGGTGTTGATCATCGGCTTCTGGCCGGCCAACAAGCTGGGCAGTGAGTTCATG
Source organism: Marinobacter sp. LA51 (assembly GCF_030297175.1). Classification (NCBI taxonomy): domain Bacteria; kingdom Pseudomonadati; phylum Pseudomonadota; class Gammaproteobacteria; order Pseudomonadales; family Marinobacteraceae; genus Marinobacter; species Marinobacter apostichopi. The sequence continues at coordinate 1,363,029 of NZ_AP028070.1, forward strand.
CCCCCCCTGGACGAGGGGGATCTGATGTATATGCCCACCACCTATCCCGGTATCTCCATTGGCAAGGCCCGGCAGATCCTGCAACAGACCGACAAGCTGATCGCCAGTATTCCGGAAGTGGAAACGGTATTCGGCAAAATCGGCCGCGCCGAGACGGCCACCGATCCGGCCCCGCTGACCATGATTGAGACCTTTATCCAGTTCAAACCACGGGACCAGTGGCGACCCGGCGTGACCCCGGAGTCCCTGCGCCGGGAACTGGACAAAACCGTCAGACTTCCGGGCCTTACCAACGCCTGGGTCATGCCCATTAAAACCCGTATCGACATGCTATCCACGGGCATCAAGACCCCAGTCGGCATCAAAGTGGCCGGTCCTGACCTGGCGGTGATCCAGGGTATAGGGGAAGAGCTCGAAAGGGTATTGACTGACATACCCGGCACAGCCTCTGCGTTTTCCGAGCGGGTGGCCGGCGGACGGTACATCAAGGTGGATATCCAGCGCGAGGCTGCCGCCCGTTTCGGGCTGAACATCGCAGACATTCAATCCGTTGTACGCACCGCGATTGGCGGTATGAACGTGGCCAGCACAGTGGAGGGTCTGGAGCGCTACCCCATCAATCTGCGCTATCCCCAGGGTTACCGGGATTCGGTGGAGCAGATGCGCCTGCTGCCGATGGTGACACCCAACGGCCAGCGTATCGCGCTGGCGGATGTTGCGGATATCCGGATCGACAGGGGGCCGCCCATGATCAAGTCGGAAAACGCCCGTATCAATGGATGGACTCTGGTGGATATCGAGGGCCGGGATCTTGGCAGTTGGGTAACGGAGGCGCAGTCCGTGGTGCAGAAACAGATCGATCTGCCCGCCGGCTACTCCCTGGCCTGGTCCGGCCAATATGAGTATATGCAGCGTGCCAAGGAACGCCTGACGCTGGTAGTCCCGCTGACTCTGGCGATCATCATCATTCTGTTGTACCTGAACTTCCGCAACCTGACCGAGGTGGGCATTATCCTCGGCACCCTGCCATTCGGCATGATCGGCGGCATCTGGCTGATGTATCTGCTCGGTTACAACCTCTCCGTAGCCGTGGCCGTCGGTTTTATTGCCCTGGCCGGAGTCGCGGTGGAAATCGGTGTACTGATGCTGGTGTACCTGAACCAGTCCCTGCACAACGCTTTGGAGACCGTTGAACATCAGCCCGGGAAACTGTCGGCGGATGCCCTGCGCCAGGCGATCAGCCAGGGGGCTGCGCAACGGGTGCGTCCGATCATGATGACCTTCGCGGCCATTGTAGCTGGCCTGGTGCCCATCATGCTGGGCAGTGGCACCGGCTCGGAAGTGATGCAACGCATCGCCGGCCCGATGATCGGTGGCATGGTCACCACGCTGATCCTGACCTTGCTGCTGATTCCGGTGATTTTCTATCTCTGGCAGCGCGCCCGTTTGAAAAAGCTTGCCCAAAAAGGAGCGATCCAATGATTCGACGCCTTGGAATTCAGGCAACTCTGGCGGCATTCATCGCACTTTCGATGCCGGCTGTGGCGGAAACCCGTGAAACGTTGGAGCAATGGATTGCGGAGGCGCTGGCCAACAACGCCTCCCTGAGTGCGCAGCAAGCTGCAATCGAGGCAGCGGAGGCGAACGTGGAAGGTTCGGATACCTGGGCTGACCCTGTCGTCAAGTACGGCATTGCACCCGAAACGCTTGAAGGTCCCAATGTGGTCGGGCACCGGTTTGAGGTCAGTCAGAAGCTGCCCTGGCCGGATCAGCTATCGGCGTCCCGTGGCGCCTCGGAGGCGGGCGTGCGTGCGGCAAGACAGGACACCCTGTGGCAGACACGGAAACTGACTGCTTCCGTTAAGGAGGCCTATGCCCGCTTGTGGTATTCGGACCGGGCCATTGAGTTGCATCACGAGACCCGCGCCCTGGTGGAACAATTAGCGGATATAACCCGGCAAAGACTGGAATATGGCGAAGGTACCCAGAGCGAGTTGCTCAGGATAGAAACGGAACTGGACACTCTGGATGCGCAACTGGTTGAGCTTCAGGCTGAACAGGGTCGCCTCTCCGCCAGCCTGATTTCTTTATTGGGGCGTCGCCCGCAACCATCCGAGCTGGTGTTGCCCGTGCCTCCCCGCATGCCAATGGTGGCGGATATCCCCGTGGCAACTGATCACCCACTGGTTCAGGCCGCCAAGGCGCGAACCGCAAAAGCACGGGCCCGGCTGGATGCAGCGGAAGCCGATCGCAGACCCACATTTTCAGCCAGTGCGGGCTACAACAGCCTCTGGGCTGACGAAAGCAAGCGCTGGACGGTGGGCGTGGGCGTTCAGATTCCGCTCAGCGGGCAACGACAGAACAGTGCCGTTCGCAGGGCGGCGGCTGAAGTCTCTCAGCGACAGTGGCAAACCACTCAGGCCCACCGCGATTTGCTGGCGTCAATTGGTGATGTAAAGGCTTCCGTTCAGGCAGGCTACGGCCGCCTTGAAATTCTTGATCAGCGACACCTTCCCAACCAGCGCGCCCATTGGGAAGCCAACCTGAACGAGCTGGCCAGCGGCACGGGCAGACTGGAAGATGCCATCAACAGCGCAAGACAGCTCACTGGCGTAAAGCTCACCCGGGAAGCGGTCATTCGCGACCTGTTTAGTGCCAGGGCTCGCTACGAAGCCCTGCAAATCACCGGTGTATCAAACTAAAAGGAGATTAACCATGAAACTATTTTTGGTCGTGCTATCCACACTGATTCTGTTACCCGGGGTTGCGCTAGCGGCCCCCGAGAGTGGGTTCTGGGAGGCGTGCAATTCCATGATGTCTGGCATGGGCTGGATGATGCTGCCCATGATGATTATGCCGCTACTGCTGATCACGCTACTGGTGTTGGGCATCCTGGCACTGATCAAATACCTGCGAAATCGGTAAGCCCGGAGTTTAATCAGGGCATAAAAAACCGGGTTGAATTCGGGATATGGAAAGCCTTATGGGTTAATAGCTTTCCATTTCTCAACCCGGTTGTCGGCAAAGTTCACGCTCCACACCGCTCCATCGCGGCCAACGTCAACCGCCATCGCTGTGTGGCCGGGGTTCTCAGGTGGCGTTCCGAATGCGGTGAGATAGTCGCCCCGAGCGGTGAATGTCTGGATCCGGTCATTGTAGAAGTCGGCCACAAAGACCTCACCGTTGGGCCCCAAGGCGATGGACGTTGTGGTTGTGAACCAGCTTTTGAACGGCCCGTAAAGGCCGATGGCGAAGGGGCCTCCCCACTTGCGCAGAAAGTCGCCCGTCGTATCGAAGGCCTGGACACGATTACCGTAGCCATCGGCCACGTAGAGCATCCCATCCTTTCCCAGCGCTACGTCGGTGGGATAGGTAAACTTCCCGGCACCCCTGCCTGTCACACCGGTTGTTCCCCACTGTTGTACGAAAGAGCCATCCGCCCGCAAATGCTGTACACGATGGTTATAAAAGTCCGCCACGAACAGATCACCGTTGTCCGCTACGGCAACACCGCCGGGCGCGTTAAACTGGCCAGGCCCCTTCCCGGGGCTGCCAATCATACTCAGCGGCTCGCCAGTCAGGCTGAACACCTGAATCCGGTCGTTCATGTATTCGGGCACGTAGAGTTTATCGTCGTGAATGGTCAGATTCATGGGGCGCCCGAGTTCACCGATCTCATCGCCGGGCGTACCGAATTTACGCTTGAAGTGTCCTTGGTGATCGAAAACCTGGATACGTCCGTTGCGGGCATCGGAGACGAAAACCTCGGTGTCTGTTACCGCAACACCGGTGGGATCATTGAGTTGCCCTGGAGCACTGCCTTTTTCGCCCCAGGCAAGCGTCAGCGAGTAGGGCGGTTCCTGATTCCGGTTGATAGCTCCGCCTGCGTAGCCAAGCAGAGTGATTACTGCCACCAACCCGAGCGCAATGTAGGCCAGCCATTGTCCAACGTTTTTCATGATGCCCTCAAACCCTAGAAGTTGCGGCGAAAGCCAACGCGTACAATGTAATTGTCCTGAATGGCGTCGCCATTGGGATCTTCGGCGACGGGCAGTTGTACTGTGCCCTCGACGACCCAGCGTCGTGTGATGTATTGCACGCCTGGCGCCAGCAGCCACTGAGTACCACCGGAATTGGCATCCGTAACCCTGCCAATCTCGTTGCGCTCGTGGTGAACAAAACTGGATTCGAGCAGGGCGTAGGTAAAGCCCGGTGTGCCGGAGACGCCTTCAAGGCTGAGCGGCCACACCCGGTATTGCAGTGAGGCGTCAAGGCGGGTCTCGTCGCCGTGAGCGAAGCCGTCGTGGCGCCCATTTTCGCGGTAAAGGAACTGCGCGTCCATTTGGTACTGCAGCGTCTGATAGGTGGCTACCACACCGCCAAACCCATCCCAGGCTCCGTCACCAACCTGCAATGGGCGTGGCAGTTCGCCAAAACGATCGCGGTCGTCACTGTCCCCGGTTGGTGCAGTGAGCCCGAAAATCGGCGCGACCCGGAAGGTGCCGCCGGTGAAGTCGTCCTGGTAAACCGTGTAACGCCCGAACAGCGAGACGTCGCCGATGCCGCCGGTATCCCGCTCAATTCGGCCCATGGGAGTGGTGACGTCCAGTGCCTTGTTGAAAAAGTAAGGGATAACGCCGAACACCGCGAGCTTCGGGGTAATGCCATAGCCGAGTACGCTGCCCAGAGCCTGGACCGAGACCTCACGATCCATGGGGCCACCGTCGGAACGTTCCCGCAAGACCAGTTGCTCCCGCCAGATGGTTTCACCCTGCGGCACGGGCAGAGCCGTGTTAAAGGTGTTGGGTGCTGCTTGTGCCGAAGGCACACCGATCAGTACCAGGGCGCCGACCAGCAGGGACAAGCCTATTGACTGGTTGTTATTTCGCATCACTGCCTCCTGTTTCACCTTCGGCCTCTGAGTATGAGCGCAGCGTGAAGCCGGCCTCGTCGACAGCCTGACGTGCCCGCTCCTCTGAGAGGGTCTTGCCCTCTTCAAGAGTGACACGCACCAGACTCTCACCCACATCGACCTGCACATCGGTGACGCCATCTACTTTATTCAGACGTTTTTCGATGCCATAGGCACAGAAGGGACAGGCCAGGCCGTCCACGCCCAATACGTAGTGTTTGTCGGCTGCTATCGCCGAAACGCTGAAGATTAGGGCTGCTAAAACCAAGAAATATTGCTTTGACATGACGCGTCCCTCTGGTGAGATGAAACTGCGTTTCGACGGTAGACTCCGTACCAAGAAACGGCGTTAAGGAATTACTCTGTCCGGTTCATGAGGTTTGTGGAATAGCCCGCACCCTGTCCGGGGCAACGGTCGACAAGTGCCTCAAGCCCCTGTCGGATTTGTCGTAACTGGCCAATCTTCTGGTCGACATCGTTCAGCTTTGCCAGCGCCCGTTGCCGCCCATCACCGGCATCGGCGCGGGGGGCGTTCGCAAAAACGAATCGTCTCGACACCAACGCCCACCACGTCAGCCACTTTGCCAATGGTCATGTCTGTCATGGCAGAACTCCCACCCAATAGATTCGAGATATAAGTTTAGTGCCCGTACCACGGTACGGGGTCAAGAGCGCTGAACTTTCTATAGGACTGCAGGGCTTGACTCCGTAGCCGACTACGGAAGTATTTTGAAGATAGCCAGCAAAGTCATGAAGGGAACCGTCGTAATGTCAGAGTTGAAATCAGAGTTCAAATCCGGTCGGGGATCGTTAATCGCAGGCGGGGTCGCAGCAGTGCTCGCATCGGCCTGCTGTCTTGGCCCTCTGGTCCTGATTACCCTCGGTGTTTCCGGTGCCTGGATCGGCAATCTTGCCGCTCTGGAGCCTTACCGGCCGTGGTTTATTGGTGCTGCTCTGGTGGCGATGGTCTTTGCCTGGCGTCGGATATACCGGCCTGCACAGGATTGCCAGCCGGGCGAGGTCTGCGCAGTACCGCAAGTGCGCACCGCTTACAAGATCACCTTCTGGATCGTCGCGCTGCTCGTACTGATTGCGTTGGCGTTCCCTTTCGTCTTACCGCTATTTTACTGAGAGGCCATACATCATGAAAAAGTCCCTGATCACTGCCGTAGTGTTCACGCTGTTCAGCCTGCCTGCCTTGGCGGCGCAAAAGACGGTGACCTTGTCGGTTCCCGGAATGACTTGTTCGGCTTGCCCGATCACCGTCAAAGCCGCTCTCAAGAGGGTTGATGGGGTGAGTTCTGTCCAGGTCCGCTATGAGGAGCGTGATGCGACGGTTATTTTCGACGATGAGAAAACCTCCGTTGAAGCATTAACTCAGGCCACCACCAACGCGGGCTATCCATCCACGCTCAAACAGACCCTGGAAAAACAGGAGTAGCCATCAAAAACCAAGACTTTGTTGCAATAGCACATTCGTTCAGGAGTGGTGTTTATGAGTGATAACGATCTGCACATTGCTGTGATTGGCAGTGGCGGCAGTGCCATGGCCGCCGCTTTGAAGTCGGCGGAACGCGGAGCCCGGGTAACGCTGATCGAGCGTGGCACTCTTGGTGGCACCTGCGTCAATATCGGCTGCGTGCCATCTAAGATCATGATCCGCGCCGCTCACGTAGCCCATCTGCGCCGCACCAGTCCGTTCGACGAGGGCATTGGGGCGGTCGAGCCTTCGATTGATCGGCCCCGGTTGCTGTCCCAGCAACAGGCCCGGGTCGATGAACTTCGTCTTGCGAAATATGAGGGGATTCTCGAAGACAATCCGGCGATCACTGTCCTGCAGGGTGAGGCCCGTTTTACCGATTCCAATACGCTGACAGTGACGGGAGCTGACGGCACGGAAAGCGAAGTATGCTTTGACAGAGCGTTCATCGGTACCGGTGCGCGGCCAGCCATTCCTCCGGTTCCGGGGTTGTCCGATACGCCGTACTGGACGTCCACCACGGCACTGGCCAGCGACACCATTCCAGACCGGCTGACTGTCATCGGGGCGTCCGTCGTGGCAGTGGAGCTGGCACAGGCGTTTGCCCGGCTGGGCAGTGAGGTGACCATCCTGGCGCGTAGCCGGCTGTTTTCCCGTGAAGACCCGGCGGTTGGCGAGGCCATTGAAACCGCGTTCCAGGCCGAGGGTATCAAGGTTCTGAATAACACGCAGGCGAGCCAGATCAGCTATACCAATGAGGAGTTCGTTCTCGCCACGAACGCGGGGAAGCTGCGGGCCGATCGGCTGCTGGTGGCCGTGGGACGCACACCGAACACAGACAAACTGAACCTGGAGGCTATCGGCGTCGAGGCTGCCCGCGGGGCGATTTTAGTCGATAACGGTCTGCGTACCACGGTGCCCGACATCTATGCTGCTGGGGACTGCACCGACCAGCCGCAGTTCGTTTATGTCGCCGCTGCCGGTGGCAGTCGGGCAGCGGTCAATATGACCGGTGGTGATGCGCGGCTCGATCTCAGCGCCATGCCCGAAGTGGTCTTTACCGATCCGCAGATTGCGACCGTCGGTTTGTCTGAAGCCGACGCCGAGGTAAGAGGCTTGGTCACTGACAGCCGCACCCTGACCCTCGACAACGTGCCACGGGCCCTGGTCAATTTTGATACCGGAGGCTTCATCAAACTGGTCGCGGAACGTGAAAGCGGGCGGTTACTGGGTGTGCAATCCGTGGCGGGTGAGGCCGGCGAACTGATCCAGACTGCGGTGATGGCGCTACGTGCGCGCATGACCGTCAACGAGATTGCCGATGAGCTGTTCCCGTACCTGACGATGGTAGAAGGTTTGAAGCTGTGCGCTCAAACCTTTACCAAGGATGTCAAACAACTATCCTGCTGTGCAGGATAAGGTAAGGTAGTCCATGATTTGCATGGGCAAATGCTCTATTAGTGACCTTAGTTGATGAAGTAAACTAATGCCGTAGTCAACTACGGAGTAAGCCCGCATGGTGAATAAAGTAAATCCACTGACTATCGGGGGGCTGGCCAAGGCAACCGGTGTCCATGTCGAGACCATTCGCTATTACCAACGGCGGGGTCTGTTATCGGAGCCCCAGCGCCCTCCCGGCGGAATTAGACGCTATGGTTCTGCCGATATTGATCGATTGACGTTCGTGAAATCGGCGCAGAACCTGGGCTTCAGTCTCGACGAGATTATCGACCTGCTTCGGCTGGAAGATGGCGCCCACTGCCAGGAAGCCAGTATCCTGGCCGAGCACAAACTGGAGTCCGTACGTGGAAAGATCAAAAAGCTCGAGAGGATTGAGAATGTTCTGAGCGACATGGTCGCCCGATGCCATAGGCAAAAAGGGGACGTTCATTGTCCTCTAATTGCGTCATTGCACACCGGGATCATCGAAACCACAGAGGCTTGAAGCAGACCGTTATTGCGACTCGAAGACCAAGGCATTCTCACTTCCTGAAAAACATTAGCCGAGCTCTCCCAAAACTGGAAATGTGGATAGCATCCATGTGGCAAGCCGAGTCATTTGACCGGTTAACACCATCACGCCCATGACAATCAACACCAAACCAGCCAGCGCTCTCAGAAACCTGCTCCAGCGGCTCAGGCCGCGCATGCGCTTGCGAAAATGCTCAATGAACAGGGCGCTCCCAAGAAAAGGCAACGCCAGTCCCAACGAATATATTGCCAGATACAGCATTCCCGTTTCGGCGTTGGCATGCGTAGAGCTCAGAGCCAGAATGGCCCCAAGTATGGGACCAATACAGGGCGTCCATCCGACGGCAAAGGCCACACCCAGCAAAAAGGCCGCCGTTGGCCTCCCACCTTCCAGTGTCTGCCCCAGGCGCCAGTCGCGTTGCAGTGCGGGCATGCTCCACCAACCCAGCATGAATAGCCCCATCAGCAAAATCAGTGTGCCTGCCACCAGATTGGCTTCCTGACGGTAGGCCATCAGCCATTGGCCCAGGAGGCTGGCGCTCGCACCGAGCGCGACAAAAACCAAACTGAACCCCATCACAAAACAAAGGCTCAACCAAAAAGCCTTCAACCTATTTGAGGCTTCGCTTACCGCGCCGCCGGTCACAACGGATAGATAACCCGGTACGAGCGGAAGGGTACAAGGGGAGAAGAAGGACACAAGGCCGCCGAGAAAGGCGGCCAGAGTGCCCCAGGTTGCGAGGTCCGGCATATCAGAACTCGTATCGTTTGACGCTTTGAGCCTTGCCGTCGGCGGTAAATGCCATCACGTCATAGTTATCCTGCCTGCCGGTTTCCATGCCTGGTGTGCCATGTGGCATGCCAGGGACAGCGAGGCCGAGTATTTTGTCGCCGAATGGTTGAGAACGTGATTTCAGGTAGGCCTTGATGTCGTCCGCTGGAACATGACCCTCGATCACCACGCCGTCGATAATGCCGGTATGACAAGAAGCCATGTCCCGTGGAATCTGATGTTGGGTTTTGATTTCGTTGATGTTGCTCGTGTTCTCAATGTTCACTTCGAATCCATTGCTCTCAAGGTGCTCTGCCCAGTCGGCACAGCATGAACAATTGGGGCTCTTGTAAACGGTAATTGCATGATCGGTTTTACCCGATACGCCGTTTACTAGAGTGGGTTCCGCTTGCATTTTGGAACGATCCTCGGCGGACATGCCGGACATCATTCCCATCATGCCGCCCATGGTCTCCATGTGTTCGCCCATCATGCCCATACCTTGCTGTTCAGGCTTGTGGGCAAAAGCGGAAACGCTAGCGATGGCGGCGGCAAGAACAGCACCTGCACCGATCATTTTGAACGTAGTGGTTTTCATCGTCATTCTCCTTACGCGCAGATCCGGATCCGTGTAGCCATTGCCAGAACTGCTTTTGTGTTCGAGCGGATATTCTTGTGCCGAGCTTTGGAGCCCGGACTCGGCGGAACAGTGGTTCAGGAGCGAGAATCAGGTGGGGGCGTGAGAACGTCTGAGATAGGACTCTGATATTCCGCACTGATCGGTGCGGCACGAAAACCTGTGGTGGGCCGAATACTTGGAATGGAGCTTGCGCCTGTTAGCGCATATAGCGGTATTAAGGGGCATTGCGCTGCGATCCGCAAACAGTTCATCTTCTCAGGATCACTGCAGTTCGTCGGTACCTTGGCGGTGCCAGATTCCAAATCAGCCGAATAATCTTGACCCATTCCACGGCAATGAGTCTCACTGCCAATCGCATCAGTGGCACCCATTGCTACCCCAGCTAGACCCGATGGTACGGTGCCGAGCAAAAGCAGAATACTTAGCAATGCGGTGGTGACGTTTCGGAAGAGCATTGGTCGACCCGGATTAAATACCAAAGGTGATCATAAAACCCTTGAGCTGCTCATACGTCAAGCACTGGGCTAGGTTATACCGATACCACCTCTGAGAACCAAGTCACTAACGCACTCACGCTACCTTTCTTCCCAATTCACAGAGGTAATATTTAATGCCTCAACTGCATGTCCCGGCGGATTGGCAAGAACAACTACGGAAGGAAAACGGCTGGTGTGGTCGGTGCTTATGCAGGTGCCTATTGTGGGTATGCTGCCGCGACGGCTGGCGCTTCAGTACCAATCCCCACTCCCGCGATAGTTAGATGGCCTGGTCTCGGATAGGCCCAAGTCACCAGTCTTCTGCGTGCAATCCTCAGGGTGCCTTCGGAGAGCTTGCTTTTTTCAGCTTCAGCCAGTTCTCAGCCACTATCTTGAAGGTATCGCTTTTCTCTTGCTCAGCGGCTTTCTCCTGCTTTTTGAACTCATCGGGGTCTACGCCGTCAGCGATTAACGCTCGTGCCTCGGACTGTCGATTTCGGGCGAATTTCAGTGAAACGTCTGGGTGTACCCAAAAGGTTGTGGCTGAGCATAGATATAGATGGACTAAGGACGGACTGGATTTCAGGTAGAAATCGTTTTAAAACGATTGGATGTGGAGGGTCTTGATGGAAGGGTAACTGGTACCCCCGGCAGGACTCGAACCTGCTACCTTCCCCTTAGGAGGGGGACGCTCTATCCAGATGAGCTACGGGGGCAATTTCTCAGGAAGGGCGGTATGATAGCGGTCTGAAGCGGGCGGCTCAAGGTGTAGCCCAGATTCCTAGGTATCCCGGAGTGAACGTTGCCTGATCAGTTTTTCCTAAGTGTGGTGATGCCGGTGTGGAACGAAGCAACCGGCATTGAAAGTACCCTCAAAGCGCTGGCGCCGCTGAGACGTGCCGGCCACGAAATCATTGTGGTGGATGCTGGCAGTGACGATGGCACTGCTGCGCTCGCACGGCCACTGTGCGATCGGGTTGTCGATGCGGAAAAGGGCCGTGCCGCCCAAATGAACGCCGGTGCAACGGTCGCCCGTGGCAATTTGTTGCTCTTCCTGCATGCCGATACCCGGCTTCCTTCCGATGCTCTCCCGCGTTTACAGAACTTTATGGCGACCCGCCGTGCCTGGGGTCGGTTCGATGTGCGCTTGAGCGCGCAGCGGCCTCTGTTTCGTGTGATAGCCTGGTTCATGAACACCCGGTCCCGGTTGACGGGAATCTGCACCGGCGATCAGGCTATGTTCGTTCGCCGTGATGTGTTTGAAGCTCTGGGTGGTTTTCAGTTGCTGCCGCTGATGGAAGACGTCGAGTTTTCCCGGCGCCTGCGTCTGGCCTCCCGTCCGTTTTGTGTTCGTTCGCCCGTGATCACCGACAGCCGGCGCTGGGAAAAATTGGGGCCGTGGCGTACGATTTTTCTGATGTGGCGGTTACGCTGGCGCTATTGGCGCGGCGAGTCGCCGGAATCCCTGGCCCAGGCCTACCGCTCGGATGTCCGCAATGCCTGATACCAACTGCTCGAAAGCAGTGTTAATGCAATTCGCTAAATGGCCGGAAGAGGGCCGGGTAAAGACACGTTTGATGCCGGCGCTCGGTGCCGGTGGTGCTCTTCGCGCTCACGTCACCCTGACTCTGGCGGTTCTCGACAACCTCTGTGCCACCGGTTATCCGGTGCAATTCTGGTGGGATCGCGAACTTGAACGGGTTCCTTTGGAGGCCGATTCTATCGTGCATAACCTGGAATGCGCTGGCCTGGAGCAGAAAATCCAGCAAGGTGGGACGCTCGGCGACCGGATGCTGGCTGCGCTGACCTCTTCTCTGGAGCAGCACTCCCGGGCCGTGGTGATTGGCAGCGATTGCCCCTCGGTGGATCCACAATACGTGCGTCAGGCGCTGGATAAGCTGAATGAATTTGATGTGGTGCTCGGTCCGTCTGATGACGGCGGCTACGTCCTGATCGGCGCCAGCCGCGTGGTGCCGGGTATGCTGGATGACATTGACTGGGGAAGTGAGCGGGTTCTGGCGCAAACCCAGGCCCGGCTTGAACAGCTGGGGCTCTGCGTCAGTTTGCTGGAGCCCCGCTGGGATGTGGACGAGCCCGAAGACTGGGCTCGCTTTCAGCGCCTGATTGAGGCCTAGTTCAGCCGGCTGGCACCGGTGGCAGGGCCATCAATCGGCTCAGGCTGCCATCGGCATTGGTTTTCTCTTGGCCCGTGACCACCTGCAAGGCGCGCTGCCGTTCAATAATTGCCTGCTTGAACGTCTCCACTAGTTCCGCTTTGGTTACGGATGCAATGGCGTTGGCCAGTTTTTCTCGGGAGTCAAAGCCGGCGGCGTTGCGGTCGATTTCGCGCCAGTAACGGCTGGAAATGTCTCCGAGCTTGCGGTCGCGTTCCAGTAATTTGCTGATCACCGCCTGCTTTTCGCGCTTTAGGCTGGCTTCGTCCAGGCCAGAGATAGTCGCTTCAAACCCTTCGGAAAACTCCCGCACGGCCTGATCAATCTGCGCCGGGCTGGCGCCTGGAGACTGCACTACAAAACCAAGAGCCGGGGTTTCCAGTATCTCGAAAGGCGTAGCGTAGACGATGTACCCAAGCTGCCGGTTGGTGCGCAGTTCTTCGTAGAACGGGCTGCTGATGATTTGCGCCAGCAGCCGGAAACGCGCGCGCTCCTTAAAGCCGGTATTGTCGCCTTGAGTGTAAAGGGTGTAGCCGGTGTCCGGATGTTCAACGTCCAGGGTCACCTGGGTTTCCTGTGCCGGAAGCTGACGTACCCGGCTCCGGTCGACGGTGGCTATGGCGCTGTCATCAAGCACGACCGCCCGAACCTGCTGCGCCAGGTTGAGCGCGTAGGCGTGGGTGAGGTTGCCGTGGGCCAGCATCACCGGGTCCACCTCGGCCAGCAATGCCTTTGAGAACGACTTCAGTTCGTCCAGAGTGACTTCCCGGGCCGCGGCCAATTTGTCCTCGGTGCTCCAGGCACCTTCGATAAGTGCGGTCTGGATGAACTCGGAGGTTTGTTCCACCGGGCGATTTTTGGCTTTGTTCTCCAGGCTGTCCACCAGATTCTGGCGGGCAATATCAAACCGTTGACGGGTCAGCGTCGGCTCTGCCACTTGCATAAGAATGCGGTTCATCAGGGTGTGGAGCTTGTCGCTGTAACCGCCGACACGCACGGTCACGCCGCGCAGGTGCGGGTACACACTGTAGTCCAGGCCGGCGAGACGCGCCGAGTAGGCCCAGGCGTTCAGGTTGGTGTTCACCGCATCCACCAGCAATTGCGTCAGCACGGTGCTGCGGGCCGACACCCGCGCCGCCGGGGTTCTCAGGCTCAGGAAAACGTTGGCCTTGGGCGTATTGAACCGGGTATCCCGGGCAAACCAGATTTCCAGGCCGTCGCGACTGGCCAGCTGAGTTGGCTGGTTCATGCTTGGGCCGGGCACCATGCCGAGTTCTTCAGGCACAAAGGGGTTTGGCTGGGGCAGGCGAAGCTGGGTTGCCAGTTTTGGCAGTGCGTTGCGTAGCAGGCGCTCTGGCTCAAGGGCCTGCTTTTGCCATTCGGCGCCGTACCAGGCGGTCTGCTGCGGGCTCTCAAGGGCCGGTTCCGGGGCCAGCACAAACACCATCAGGTTCTCTGGGGTGAGGCGATCAAGAATGGCCGAATATTGCTCGGGAGCATAGCGCTCCAGCAACCAGGGCGCACTGAGAACGTCTTTGGTCGGGTAGTGTTGCAGCTGCCGGGACAGGGACATGACCTCATGGATGGGGTCGCTTTGTTCCCGGAACCGGAAATCGATCCGGGCGAGTTGTTGCATTTCCCGGAAGCGCTGTTCGCTGATGCCGTTGGCTCGAACCTGGGCGATGTACTCGAACATCAGCGGAAGGATGTTGTCATCGCGGCGCAATCCTTCCGGTGTCAGCGTCATGCTGATTTCCAGCGTGGCACTCTCGCCGGTATCCATGCCCAGTCCGGCGGACAGGCTTTCCACCAGTCCCGCGCGCTTGAGTACATCGAACAGACTGCCCGGGCCTTCGTGGCCCAACAGGTTGGCGATGTAGCTTGCCGGTTTGGTGCGGTAATTCGCTTCCTGGGACGGAATGGGGAACGACAGAGTCAGGCTTCGCACATCCTTGATGGCATCAGCAGTGACTTTAGCTGGCAGTGCTTCAGGGAGGTAAAAGGCAGCCGGGTGTGGTTTCTGCGTGAGCTGGCGGTTTTCAATGGCATCGAAGCGACTGCGTACCATCTGCTCTAGCTTATCCAGCGGTTGCGGGCCATACACTGCCAAGGTCATCAGATTGGCGGAGTAGCTGTCTTTCCAGAACTGAATCAGATCGGGCCGCAGCGGGTTGTCCTCGGTATTCTCCAGCGTACTGAGGTTGCCCACTGCAAACTGGTTAAAGGCGTGCTCGGGGTTGCTGGCCGCCTTTTTGACCGAGTAAAAGCGCCGACCATCTTCCTTTTGTTTGGAGCTGAACTCTGAATGCACAGCATTGCGCTCACGGTCTACCAGTTCCGCGGTAAACAAAGGGGCCGCAAACTGCTCGGCAAACCGGTCCAGCGCAGGCTCCAGAAACTGGGCCTCAACATCAAAGAAGTAGTTGGTGTCCTGGAAGGCGGTGAACGCGTTGTGACTGCCGCCGTGGCTCTTGATGAACTGCTGGTATTCGCCGGGCTCCGGATACTTTTCAGTACCCAAAAACAGCATGTGCTCGAGGAAATGGGCAAGTCCCTCACGATCCGCTGGGTCGTCGCCGCTACCGACGGCAACATTCAACGAAGCAGCCGCCTTGTCGGCGTCCTCATCCGAGACCAACACTGCGCGCAGGCCGTTATCCAGCTCAAGGATGCGATAGTCATTATCGTCGCCTGGGCTCTTGGTGGGCGATTCGGCGGCAAGGGCCAACGCACTGCTGAAGAGCAGGGCGATCAAAGCCAGGCTGCCGGCGAAACGTGGGCGCGCGATGGTGGTACGGAGGGTGCCAGTGCTCATAAGGCCTCGTTCTTTGATTGCGAGTTCAGACTTGCTCAGTGCATCAGAGCGTTGCGGGTAGTTTCCGGCTGCTGATCAAGAGTTTTCCGGGCCAGGTCTGCGGCGCTATCGGCATTAAGCTGGCCGGAAGCGATACGTTCTAATACGGTGGCCATGATGGCAACAGATTGCCGGTACTCAGAGAATTCAGCCTGGAATGCGGAATCGATGGCTTGGTACACCGCTTGAATCTTTTCTTCGCGGCTGCCGGAATGTTCGGCGGTATCATTAATGGCCTTGAGGCAGGCGCGGGCAATGGTGATGTAACGTTCGGCGTTGGGATCGTCTTTGTTCATGATGGTTTCCGCAAGTGCTTGATTGGAGCTTGTGTTGATGACGCCAGGCGGCGCAATAAGTTCCCGATTATGTCATTGCTGGCGGGGTGTTTCATTGCTTTCCGGTAATCGAGCGCAAGGGCGTGCAGTGATCGCTTGATGTGCTAATCTCAGAACCGTTGTGTCGGCTCGACAGACAGGCGCCCCGAGCGGCTCCCTGTCTAAAGTTAGAGTAATGGCTCTAATAAAAACAACAAGTTACAGAGCAAATGCTCTAAAAAAGTTCGATACATGAAGGTTGCAATTAAGTACAATGCCGTCATTCCCGGCAATTCTTACGACTAAAGTCTAAGAGGGTACCGGCATGGATAGACAATAAATAGGCAACAACCAGGGTGGAGAATTGATGAACTATTTCCTGACCGGTGGCACCGGATTCATTGGCCGTTTTCTCGTTGAAAAACTGTTGGCACGTGGGGGCACGGTTCACGTACTCGTGCGCGAGCAGTCGCTCGGCAAGCTTGACCAGCTGAGAGAGCGCTGGGGTGCAGACGAGTCGCAGGTGAAGGCCGTTATTGGCGATCTCACTAGCAAGAACCTTGGCATCGATGCCAAGGCCATGAAAGCGCTGGAAGGTAACATCGATCATTTCTTCCACCTGGCTGCCGTGTATGACATGGGTGCCGACGAAGAAGCCCAGCAGGCGACCAACATTGAAGGCACTCGCGCTGCAGTGAATGCTGCTGAAGCCATGGGTGCCAAGCACTTCCATCACGTGTCTTCCATTGCCGCCGCCGGTATGTTCAAGGGCACCTTCCGCGAAGATATGTTTGAAGAAGCGGAGAAGCTGGATCATCCCTACCTGCTCACCAAGCATGAATCTGAAAAGCTGGTGCGCGAGGAGTGTAAGGTTCCGTTCCGTATCTACCGTCCGGGCATGGTCATTGGCCATTCCAAGACCGGTGAAATGGACAAGGTTGATGGTCCCTATTACTTCTTCAAGATGATCCAGAAAATTCGTCACGCGCTACCGCAGTGGGTTCCCACTATTGGTATCGAGGGCGGCAGACTGAATATTGTACCGGTGGACTTCGTGGTTAACGCCATGGACCACATTGCCCATCTGGACGGTGAAGACGGTAAGTGCTTCCACCTGGTGGATTCCGACCCGTACAAGGTTGGCGAAATCCTGAACATCTTCTCGGAAGCGGGTCACGCGCCCAAGATGGGTATGCGCATTGACTCCCGTATGTTCGGATTCATCCCGCCGTTCATCCGCCAGAGCCTGAAGAACCTGCCGCCGGTGAAGCGACTGACCAGCGCACTCTTGGATGACATGGGCATTCCGCCTTCCGTCATGTCCTTCATCAACTACCCAACCCGTTTCGACGCCCGTGAAACTGAGCGGGTGCTGAAGGATACCGGTATTGAAGTGCCGCGGCTCACCGATTACTCCGCAGTGATCTGGGATTACTGGGAGCGCAACCTGGATCCCGACCTGTTCAAAGATCGCACTCTGCGCGGAACCGTTGAGGGGCGGGTGTGTGTTGTGACTGGCGCAACCTCCGGTATCGGCCTTGCCACCGCGCAAAAGCTGGCGGACGCAGGTGCCATCCTGGTTATCGGTGCCCGCAAGCCGGAGCGCCTGAAAGAAGTGGCTGAGGACCTTGAATCCCGCGGCGCCAGTGTGCACGCCTACCAGTGTGACTTCTCAGAGATGGAAGACGCCGACCGTTTCGTGCAGACCGTTCTGGACAACCACGGTCATGTCGATGTTCTGGTTAACAACGCCGGCCGGTCAATCCGCCGTTCCCTGGATCTGGCCTTCGACCGTTTCCACGATTTCGAGCGCACTATGCAGCTGAACTACTTCGGTTCCGTGCGCCTGATCATGGGCTTCGCACCGAAGATGCTGGAGCGTCGTCGCGGACACGTGATCAACATCTCTTCCATCGGTGTACTGACCAACGCGCCGCGTTTTTCCGCGTACGTAGCGTCCAAGTCCGCCCTGGATGCGTTCAGCCGCTGTGCGGCAGCTGAGTGGTCAGATCGCAACGTCACCTTCACCACCATCAACATGCCGCTGGTGAAGACGCCGATGATCGCGCCGACCAAGATCTACGATTCTGTGCCGACTCTGACTCCGGACGAAG
The DNA here is from genome assembly GCF_030297175.1 of Marinobacter sp. LA51. Taxonomy (NCBI): domain Bacteria; kingdom Pseudomonadati; phylum Pseudomonadota; class Gammaproteobacteria; order Pseudomonadales; family Marinobacteraceae; genus Marinobacter; species Marinobacter apostichopi. The sequence continues at coordinate 1,380,736 of NZ_AP028070.1, forward strand.
CAGCCGACATGGTTGCCGAAGCCATTGTCTACCGTCCGAAGCGCATTGCAACGCGTCTGGGTATCTTTGCCCAGGTACTGCATGCACTGGCGCCGAAGATGGGTGAGATCGTGATGAACACCGGCTACCGCATGTTCCCGGATTCACCGGCAGCGGCGGGCAGCAAGTCTGGCCAGAAGCCGAAGGTGTCGTCCGAGCAGGTGGCCTTCGCGGCGATCATGCGTGGCATCTACTGGTAAGCTAGCGCCCAGTGATGAAAAACCCCGCCTTGGCGGGGTTTTTTATGACTGTTACTCCGATTCTTCCACCGGTGGCGGTGGAAACCCACCCAGCTCTTTCCAGCGGTTGACGATGCCGCAGAACAGATCGGCGGTTTTTTCGGCATCGTAGGCGGCGGAGTGCGCCTCCTTGTTGTTGAACGGAATGCCGGCCAGCTTGCAGGCCTGGGCCAGAACGGTGTGGCCATAGGCGAGACCGGCCAGGGTAGCGGTGTCGAACGTTGAGAAAGGGTGGAACGGATTGCGCTTGATGTCCGAACGCATGGCAGCGGCAAAGACGAAATTATGGTCGAAGGTGGCATTGTGGCCCACCAGCACCGCTCGCTTGCAGTCAAAGGCTTTCACTGCCTTCCGAATAGGCGTGAAAATTTCGCTCAGGCCTTCCCGTTCGGGGACGGCTTCCCGCTCCGGATTCCACGGATCAATGCCGGTGAAATCGAGGGCCGACTGTTCCAGGTTGGCGCCTTCAAACGGATCGATTTGTTGTACGTGGGTCTCGCCACGCACCAGGTAGCCGTTTTCGTCCATGGTCAGCAGCACGGCGGCCACTTCAAGGAGGGCATCCCGTTCCGGGTTGAAACCTGCGGTTTCCACGTCAACAACCACGGGTAAAAAGCCGCGAAAGCGGCGGGACAGCGGATGCGGTTCTTTGTTTTCGTCAGTCACTCAAACTCCGGTCGTGCCAGGTGATAAAAAGTCAGGATGGTTTTTTACGCAAGGCGCCAGTGAACGGTTTCACCCGCCTTCAGTGGCACGATGTGGCCGTTGGCCAGCGGTAGCTGGTCCGGCATGGTCCAGGGCTCGCGCACCAGGGTAACGGTGTCGCTGTTGCGCGGCAGACCGTAGAAGTCTGCGCCGTTGAAGCTGGCGAATGCTTCCAGTTTGTCCAGAATGCCAAGCTCATCGAACACCTCTGCGTACAGGCTCAGTGCGCCGTAGGCTGAGTAACAGCCGGCGCAACCGCAGGCGGCTTCCTTGCGGTCCTTGGAGTGGGGCGCCGAATCGGTCCCCAGGAAGAAACGCTTGTCACCGCTGGCGACGGCATCGCGCAGGGCCTGTTGATGGCGGTTACGCTTCAGAATTGGCAGGCAGTACAGGTGCGGCCGAATACCGCCCACCAGCATATGGTTGCGGTTGTACATCAGGTGCTGGGGCGTCAGGGTTGCGGCCAGGTTGTCACCCTTGTGTTGTTGCACAAACTCCGCGGAATCCGCGGTGGTGATGTGCTCCAGAACCACCTTCAGGTTGGGAAAGGCTTCCATGGTCGGGGCCAGAACCCGCTCCAGGAAGACCTTCTCACGGTCGAAAATGTCGATGTCTGCGTCGGTGACCTCGCCGTGAACCAGCAGCAACATGCCACATTCGGCCATGGCATCCAGTACGGGGTAGATGTTGCGAATATCCTTCACACCCGACGCCGAGTTGGTGGTCGCACCGGCCGGGTAGAGTTTTGCAGCCACCACACCCGCAGCCTTGGCTTCTCGGATAGTCTCTGGCGTGGTTCCCTCGGTCAGATACAGAGTCATCAGCGGTTGGAAGTCGGTGCCCTCGGCGGCCGCCAGGATTCGGTCCTGATAGGCCGTCGCGTCAGTCGCCGTAACGACCGGCGGTACCAGGTTCGGCATGATGATGGCTCGCCCGAAGCAGGCTGCGGTGGCTGGCACCACGTCGGCGAGAATGTCGCCGTCGCGAACGTGCAGGTGCCAGTCGTCGGGCCGGGTGAGGGTGATCTGATCGGTCATGGGCGGTTTCCGCGATTCGGTCAGTGGGCCATGGCCCTGAGAAAATTTTGCGGATTATAGCAGAAGGGGCGAGTGTTTGTTTTTGTATCCGGCGCTAAAGTCGGTGCGACGGGCGCCGTTAAACAGGCTATATGCTGAAATACCCAAGAGCGTCGGTAAACCGTTATGGCATCCAGCTTTCCCAAATCATTTCCGAATCTGCTCGGCGCCTTGGCGCTTGGGGTGTCGGCCTCTGTTGATGCCGCGAGCTACGGTGCCGGTATCGAGAACAGTCAGTGGTACCTGTCGGAGTCCGTTTTTGAATGCGCCCTGGTGCATGAAGTTCCCGGATACGGCAAGGCGGTCTTCCGGCACCGGGCAGGGGAGCAACTGACGTTTTTCCTCGAATCGTCATCCCCGTTGATGCGACCGGGCCGGGGTACTCTGGTGGTGGAAGCACCGGCCTGGCGGCCAGGTGTTGCGCCCAGGTCCATGGGCAAAGTGACGGTGTCGGACAGTAATCGTCCGGTGCTGCTGGATACCCGTCAGGCTATGGTGCTAGTCCAGGGCCTGTTGCAAGGTATGCGCCCCACCGTCAGCCGGGAATCCTGGTTTGATGGCCGCCTGGTGCGAGTGCACGTATCTAACGTCAATTTCTCCGGGCAGTTCCAGAACTACCGGGCCTGCACCGCGAATCTGCTGCCGGTGAATTACGACCAGATCCGCCGTTCCCGCATTCCGTTCGCCAGTGGCAGTTCCAGTCTGTCCGACGGCGATCGGGCATTGCTGGACAACGTAGTCACCTTTGTTTTGGCTGACCCCAGCGTCGAGAGAGTCTTCGTTGATGGCCACAGTGACCGCCTGGGCAGCCGGATTGACAATCGGGCGCTGTCTGAAAAGCGCGCCAATGTGGTGGCGGACTATCTGAAAGCCCGAGGTATGTCCGAGGATTTGATTACCGTGCGTGCCCATGGCGACCAATACCCGGTTTCACGGCGCCCGGCGGACAACCGCCGAACCAACATTCGCTTGCAGCGTGAGGGCGAGCGCCCCGAGCTTCAGCAGGCCAACGGTTATGGCGGCGATTCAGCCGAGGATGGTCCGGGTTAATTGACCGACTTTAGTACCTGTACATGAGCCGCAACGCTTTCAGCCAGGGCCTTGAGGTGATAACCACCTTCCAGGGTTGAAATGACCCGGTCATTGGCGTGGTCACGGGCCACGCCGACAATCATTTCTGTTAACCAGCGATAGTCTTCCACTTCCAGATTCAGTTCCGCCAGGGGATCCTGCGCGTGGCCATCGAAGCCGGCTGAAATCAGGATCAGTTGAGGATCAAAGTCTCGCAGTCTCTGCATCCAGGCATTCTCGATGGTCTTGCGGTATTCGATGGCAGCGCAGCCAGCGGCAATCGGGGTGTTGATGATGTTGCTGGCCTGTCTGTGAACGTGGGAGTGCGGGTAGAACGGGTGCTGGAAGCTTGAGCACATGAGAATGCGCTCATCGCCACCGACAATGTCCACCGTGCCATTGCCCTGGTGCACATCGAAATCTATGATGGCCACCCGTTCCAGCTGGTGGAAGGTCAGGGCCCGCATCGCGGCCAACGCGATGTTGTTGTAGAAACAGAACCCCATCGATTTTGCCCGTTCAGCGTGGTGCCCAGGTGGTCGTGCACAGACAAAGGCATTCGTTACCTGGCCACTCATAACCATGTCCACGGCCTGCACATTGGCGCCAGCTGACAGACGAGCGGCCCGCAAGGTATCCGGCATCATTGCGGTATCAGGATCGGTAAACACCCGGCCACGGGTCGGCTGCATCAGGTCGAGTTGGTGCAGATACTGTTCAGGATGTACGGTCAGTAATTGATCACGGGTGATTTCTTCCGGGCGGACCCAGTCCAGATTCTGATCCAGACCGGTTTCGGCAAGGTAACTGAGAATGGCTGAAATCCGCTCCGGGCACTCCGGATGTCCCGGGCCCATGTTGTGCTTCAAACAGTCGTCGTGGGAAAAAAATGCCGTGGTCATACGTGTCTGAACGCCCTGAATCTGCTTGTATTTTCACCAATGTTATCAGGGAATAAACTAGGCTGCCGTGTTTCTTTGGTCGTAAAGCCAGGGCTAGCCGTTTTACATCGATCGATCTGGGCCTAAGATAAGAAGGTCAGTCATAACTTACCTGATTTCTGAGAGTTACCACCTTTAGCGCCAAGCGCCTGACACCCAAGGAGAGTCTGTTTGAGTACCCGATACCTTGAAAGTCTGTTTAATCCCGCCTCCATCGTCGTAATTGGTGCGTCGGAGCGGTCGAACAGCCTTGGTGGCATGGTGCTGCGAAACCTCATGGGCGGCGGCTATCCCGGCAAGCTGTTGGTGGTCAACCAGAACGATTACGACAACGTTCATGGCGTTCCCTGCGTCAAAAAGGTCGCCAAGATGGATTTTTCGCCAGAGCTGGCGATTATTTGTACGCCGCCGGACACGGTTGCCAAGACCATCAAGCGGCTGGGCGAAGCGGGCGTGCGTACGGCCATTGTAATGACCGGGGGCATGTCCCGGACTCACAGTAAAACCGGGCAGCCGCTGATGTATTCGGTACGCGAAGCCGCGCGGGAGACTGGCATTCGCGTGCTGGGACCAAACACCATCGGGCTGATGGTGCCGGCCCGGAGTCTGAACGCGACCTACGCGCACATGGGTGCGATTCCCGGCAAGGTGGCCTTCGTTGGCCAGTCCGGTACCATCGCCAGCTCGGTAATAGACTGGGCCTTCGCCCGGGGGGTGGGTTTTTCCTATTTCCTGACTCTTGGTGATGGCATGGACATCGATCACGATGACCTGATCGATTACCTGGCGCAGGATACCCAGACTCGCGCTATCCTGCTGCACATTGAGAATATACCCAACCCGCGCCGGTTCATGTCGGCGGTCCGGGTTGCGTCCCGGACCAAGCCAGTGATTGCGGTGAAATCCGGTCGTGTGCCGGAGTCGGAATGGTTTGCCCACCAGCTTCCGGCTGGTTTGTATCGAAGTGATCCGATCTACGACGCTATGCTGCAACGAGCCGGTGTGTTGCGGGTGGATGGCCTTGGCCAGATGTTCGATGCCCTGGAAACGCTGACCCGGATGCGGCCGCTACGCCGCGAAACCCTGGCCATCATGGCCAATGGGGTAGGGCCGGGTGTGTTGGCGGTTGACCGGTTGGCGGATCTGGGCGGAGAACTGGCCCAGCTATCAGATCAAAGCATCGAAGCGCTGGCCGAAATGCTGCCACCGTACTGGACTCGCCGAAACCCCATCGACCTCAACTACGATGCCTCGCCTGAGCTGTATTCAAAAGCCATCAAGGTGCTGGCCAAAGACCCGGAAGTGGCCAACGTGCTGGTCATGTACGCGCCCAGTCTGACTGAAGACAGTCTGCAGATCGCCGATGCGGTGGTCCAGGCCGCTCAGGGTACGCGCTTGAACGTGTTTACCTGCTGGCTCGGCCAGAGCACGGTGATGGATGCCCGGGACGAGTTCTATCAGGCAGGGGTGCCTTCGTTCTTTAGCCCGGAAAAAGCGGTCATGGCCTTCATGCAGCATGTTCGGCACCAGCGGGTGCAACGCTTGCTGACTGAAACCCCGGAGTCGTTCACTGATCATTATGCCGATCGCAGTCATACCCGACGGGTAGTGCTCAAGGCCTTGCGTGCTGGCCGCAATCATCTGTCGAACCAGGAAGCGCGGGAATTGACTGCGGATTACGGCATTAACACCATCGACACCATGTACTGCGACGACATGGAGGAAGTGCTCGAGGCCTTTGCGGTGGAGCGCCGGCCGGTGGATATCACCATCATTCATGAGCAGGCCTGTCAGCCGTTCGTCAAGCTTAGCCCCAGTCAGCGTCGTTACAAGGGGACCATGCAGAAGCTGAACGGCGAGCCGGCGATCATCGACGCATGCCGTTACTTGATGGAAGAGTACCGGCTGCATTTTCCTGATAGCGGCTTCCTGGGATTTGCCGTCCAGTATTCGTACCAGCACGTCGGTGGCGTCGAATTCAGCGTTGGCATCACCCGGGATTCGCTGTTTGGGCCATTGGTGGTGTGCGGGGCCTCTGGTGCCGAGATCAACGTTACCACCGACCGTCAGATTGCATTGCCACCGTTGAATATGGTGCTGGCGCGGGAGTTGCTGCGGCGGACCTACATGTACAAGCTGCTGAAAGAAAATAGCCTGCAACCGGACGAGGACGTTCGGGCAGTGTCCGAAACCCTGGTGACCCTGTCCCAGATCGTGATCGACATTCCCGAAATTCAGGGCCTGGAAATTTCGCCGCTGCTATTTAACGAGCAGGGCGCCGTTGCCGTCAACATTGCTATCAGTGTCTGCGACCAACCGAGCCAGCCAATCATTCAGGCCTATCCCCGGGAGCTGGAGGAGTGGATCGTGCTGCCGAAATCCGGGCGCCGGGTTATCATTCGCCCGGTACTGGCCCAGGACGAGCCGGCACACCGTGCCTTTCATGAGCTGCAGTCTCCGGAATCCATTCGTTACCGGTTCTTCCAATACCGCAAACACTTCTCACGGGAAGATGTGGCGCAGATGGTCCAGATTGATTACGATCGCGAGATGGTGTTCATTGCGAATGCGCCCCGTGAAGACGCTGAGGGCGAGGAAACCCTGGGCACGGTGCGCACCTGGACCGACGCCGACAACCTGCAGTGCGAATTCGCGGTGATGGTGCACGACAAGATGAAAGGCGAGGGCCTGGGTGTCGCGCTGATGCAGAAGATGATCGATTACTGTCGAGCTCGCGGCACGGTGGAAATGGTGGGTAATGTGCTACCTGATAACCGACCAATGCTACAACTGGCAGAGCATCTGGGCTTTGAGGTCAAGTACAATCTGGAAGAAGAAGTGATGGATCTCCGGCTGGTGTTGAATGAGCCGGAAAAGGATTGGCAGCGGGAGCGGCTGGGCAAGAGCTCCCACTAGGGAAGCTCCTGTCCGCAAGACTTATTCCTCGACGATGGCCGAACGGTCCTCGCCACCCATGGCTTCGAGCAGGCCCGGAATCAGCCGGGACAGCTCCAGGGTCATCAGGGTGAAGGCGGCGTCGAATTTGGCAGCGGCATCATCTGTATCGATGTCATCCAGCTGCTCCTGCAGGGTCTCACCAAATTTCAGGCGCTTGATGCCCAACTCTTCGTCTAGCACGAACGACACGTTATCGTCCCAGGTGAGGGAGAGCTTGGTGACCTGCATGCCGGCGTCCAGGTGACTGCGGATTTCGTCGGCCTTCAGGTCCAGCCCCTTGCAACGAACAACACCACCGTCTTCTGACGGATCCTTCAGTTCGCACTCGTTGCCCAGAACCACTTTTCCGGGAATGTCGATGCTTTCGTTCAGCCAGCCGGTAAACGTAAACGCCGGTGCCTGTTCCACCGCTGGCGGCCGGACTGGCAGCGAACCGAGGCTCTTGCGCAGGGTTGAGGCCAGGTCTTCGGCCTGCTTGGCAGATCCGGCATCGACCACCAGAACGCCGTCTTTCGGAGCCAGGTAGGCAAAGCTGCGGCGGTTCTTCGAGAACGCCTGGGGCAGCATTTCGAGCATGACCTGCTCTTTGATTTCGTCTTTTTCCTTACGACGAACCTTTCGCCCCTGATCAATTTCGATGGCTTCCGCCTTCTCCTCAACGGCTTCTTTCACCACCGCGCCGGGCAGGATCTTTTCTTCTTTGCGCAGGGCAATCAGGTGGTAGCCATCGGCACTGTGAACCAGCAGCTCACCGTGCTTGCCGAGCGGAGGCACCCAGCCTTGCCGGTTAGTTTCCTGGGGGCCACAGGGCTTGAAGGTGTCGGCCTGGAGTTTTTCTTCCAGCTCTTCAGCTGAGATATCAAAGGGTTTGGTAAATCGGAAAACACGGGCATTACGAAACCACATCAGGCTTGATCCTTGCGTTTAAAAGATTAGACGATTCAGAAAACGAAAAAGGGGCAGGGATGATACGGCCACCGGTTAGTGGCCGTAAAGTGACGACTCAGGCGTCAGAGCTCAGAGATTCATAATCTCCACCATCACGGTCTTGACCAGAAAACCAACGACCCCGGCCCCAAGAACAATAAAAAGCGCCAAGGTCCCAAACTTACCGGCCTTGGATTTCTTGGCCAGGTCCCAGACGATGATGCCCATCCAGACAATAAGTCCGGTCAGTAGCACCAGCATGGCGATTTGTGAAAACACTGCTTCATTCATCGGGTAGAAAACCTTGGTTCAATAGCTAAGCTTGGTCCCGCAGGAACACCCAGTTGTTGCCTTCGGACTGTTCCTCGCTGAAGTAATAGCCGTCGAGGTTAAAGCCTTTCAGATCATCGGCCTGGGTGATCCGGTTTTCGATGGCAAAGCGGCACATTAAGCCGCGGGCTTTCTTGGCGTAGAAGCTGATCATTTTGTACTGGCCGTTTTTCCAGTCCTTGAACTGCGGTGTGACCAGGCGAGCATTCAGTTCTTTCTTCTTGACGCTCTTGAAGTACTCGTTGGAGGCCAGGTTCACTAGCACTCCGTCGTCGGCGGCGAGCAGGCGGTTAAGCTCCTCGGTCAGGATGCTGCCCCAGAAGGCGTAGAGATCTTTACCGCGGCTGTTCTCGAACTTAGTGCCCATTTCCAGCCGGTAAGGCTGCATTAAATCGAGCGGCCTCAGCAGACCATAAAGCCCTGAGAGCATGCGCAGGTGGTTCTGGGCAAAGGCAAAATCGTCCTCGCTGAAGCTCTCGGCGGCCAGCCCGGTGTAGACATCGCCTTTGAACGCGAGCGCAGCCTGGCGGGCATTATCCAGGTTGAACGGCGTGTGCCAGTTCTGAAAGCGCTCGGCGTTGAGCTGGCCCAGCTTTTCACTGATGCTCATCAGGTTGCTGACCTGGTGAGGTTCGAGTTCCTTGAGTTGATCGATCAGCTCGCAGGCGTGATCGAGAAACTCCGGTTGGGTATGGGATTCCGTCGCCAGGGGGCTCTCGTAATCGAGGGTCTTGGCAGGAGAAATGACCATAAGCATGTCAGGCAATCCTCATTGAAGAAACGTGAGTAACTGATCCCTGGTGAATGGCCAGTCCAGTTCGGCGCCAGTGTCGTTACGGCGCAGGACCGGTATGCGCGTTCCATAACGCTCAACCAGTTCTTCGGACTGGGCAATGTCCACCACGTCGACCGGAATCGGCGCGGGCATAGGCGTATTGACCAGCAGCGCTTCGGCCAGCTCACACAGGTGGCACTGGGTAGTGGTATAGAACAGCAGCTCCATTATTTTGGCTGCGCATCCAGTTGTTGACCGTTAACGCCCTGGCTGTCTTTACCCATAAGGTACAGGTAAATGGGCATCAGCTCTTCCGGTGCGGGGTTCTGCTGCGGGTTCTCGGCCGGATAGGCGTGCGCCCGCATATTGGTACGGGTAGCGCCGGGATTCAGACTGTTCACGCGCACGTTGTGGCGTTCGTCATCCAGCTCATCAGCCATCAGTTGACTCAGGCCTTCCACGGCGAACTTGGACACCGCGTAAGCACCCCAATACGCCTTAGCTTTGCGGCCGACACCGGAGGAGGTGAAGATCACCGAGGCGTCGGTGGATTTGCGCAGCAGGGGAATCATCGCCCGGCTCAGCAGGAAGGGCGCGGTGGCATTCACGTGCATCACCTTGTTCCACATTTCCGGGTCGTACAACTCAACCGGACTGCGGTCTCCCAGGATGGCGGCATTGTGGAGAATGCCATCCAGGCGGTCGAAATTGTCTTCCAGAGTCATTGCCAGTTCTTCGTAGTCTTTAACCGCAGCACCCTCGAAGTTCATCGGCACAATGGCCGGCTTGGGATGACCGGCGGCTTCGATTTCGTCGTATACCGTTTCGAGTTTGGAAACGGTACGACCGACCAGGATCACTGTGGCGCCGTGGGCCGCGTAGGCCAGGGCAGCTGTCCGGCCAATGCCGCTGCCAGCCCCGGTCACCATGATGATGCGGTCTTGCAGAAGATCGGCGGGGGCGTGGTAATCGTGCATAACCTGTCTCCGTGTCAGGCAGTTGCCGGTTTGGGAACCGGGTTCAAATCTGGCGCTTATTGTAACAGCTTTGCCAGGTCGCTGACGGTGTCGGCGATGATGTCGGCCTGCCAGTGGTCAACGGACGCAGGCTCTTCGATGTAGCCGTAGCGCACGGCAATAGTCTTCATCCCGGCGTTGCGCCCAGCTTCGATGTCCCGCTCGTGGTCGCCCACATAAATAGCCTGGTCTGGCGCCACACCAATCTGGTCGCAAGCCAGGAACAAGGCCTCCGGGTGTGGTTTGCGCTCTGCCACATGGTCCGGGCAGATTACCGCCGCGCAGCGTTGCGCCAACCCCAGGGCCTGAACCAGCGGGGCGGCAAAGCGCACCGGTTTGTTGGTAACAATGCCCCAGGGAATGCCGCGCTGCTCCAGCCCCAGCAGGATCGGGTCCATACCCTCGAACAGGCGGGTTTCCACGGCAACCCCTTCCTCATAGAGATCAAGAAAGGCGGTGTGCTTGGCGAGGTAGTCCGGGTGTTCCGGCTCCAGGCCGAAGCCCACCCGTACCATGGCACGGGCGCCGTTGGATACGGACCGGCGAATGTGAGCTGCCGGCAGGGATGCCAGCCCATGCTGCTGGCGCAGCTGGTTCAGGCACCGGATGAAGTCCGGGGCGGTATCGATCAACGTGCCGTCGAGATCAAACAGGACGGCTGAAGGGGTGGCGTCAGGCTTCACGGTCGTCTCGGGAATGCATCATGTAATTAACGTCGACGTCGCGGCCCAGTTTGTAAATCTTGGTGACGGGGTTGTAGGTCATGCCGGTCAGCTCCAGCACTTCCAGCCCGGCGTGGCGCAGGTGATCGGACATTTCCGAGGGCCGAATGAACTTCTTCCACTCGTGGGTGCCCCGGGGCAGCAGGTTCAGTACATACTCCGCACCGACAATCGCAAACAGAAAGGACTTGGGGTTGCGGTTGATGGTGGACACGAACAGATGGCCACCAGGTTTGAGCATGGCAGAGCAGGCTTTGATCACAGAAGCCGGGTCGGGCACGTGCTCGAGCATTTCCAGGCAGGTGACGACGTCGTACTGACCGGAGTGGTCGGCATCCTCGGCCAACTCCTCAACGGTGATCTGCCGGTAATCGACGGTGATGCCGCTTTCCAGCCCATGCAGCTTCGCCACCGACAATGGGGCTTCGCCCATGTCGATACCAGTGACATGAGCACCGCGCTGGGCCATGCCTTCGGACAACAGGCCGCCACCGCAGCCAACGTCCAACACCCGTTTGCCGGCCAGCGGCACCCGCTCATCGATGTAGTTCAAACGCAACGGGTTGATGTCGTGCAGCGGCCGGAATTCACTGGTGGGATCCCACCAGCGGCTGGCCAACGCCTCAAACTTTGCAATTTCATTCCGGTCTACGTTCTGGTTTGTCATGGTCTGATGCCTGAGAAATCCTTCGAAGTATGGTTATTTGGCCTGCTGCTGACGGATGCGTTCCTTCCAGCTATCCACCCTGAGCATCAGATCAGCTACATCAATGCGGGTGAGGCGGCCATCCTGTAATTGAGGTACGCCGTTAATCCAGCTATGGCTTACTGCCCGGCCGTGGTTGCTGTAGACCAGGTGGGACGCGGGGTCATAGACCGGCTGCAGGAACGGGTCGCTCAGATCCACGGCAATGAGGTCCGCCAGTTTTCCCGATACCAGCGAACCAAGCTCATGGTCACGGCCGAGGGCTTTGGCACCGTTTAGAGTGGCCATGGTGAGAGCCTGGTGGGCAGACAGGGCAGAGGCGTCATCGGCCACTACTTTGGCAATCATTGCCGCGGTGCGCAGTTCGCCGAACAGGTCCAAATCGTTGTTGCTGGCGGCACCGTCGGTGCCAATGGCGACGTTTATCCCGGAATCCATCAATTGCTGAACCGGGCACAGGCCACTGGCCAGCTTGAGGTTGGATTCGGGGCAGTGGATGACGTGGGCGCCGGATTGGGCGACCGCTTCCCGGTCCTGATCGTTCACCTGGGTCATGTGCACGCACTGGGTGTTCGGCCCCAGGAGTCCGAGATCGGCCAGGCGCGCCAAGGGGCGCTGGCCGAGTTTCTCGGTCGCGTCGGCGACTTCAAACTCGGTTTCATGCAGGTGGATCTGGATAGGTGCGCCGGTGCTGGCCGACAGTGAGATGGCACCCTGCATTGGGCCGTCGGAGACGGTGTAAGGCGCATGGGGGCCAATGGCAGGGGTGATGTAATCGTCGTTTTGCCAGCTGTTAATGAAGGCTTCGCCCTTGCTCAGGTACTCATCCGGCCCCGAACCCCAGGACGTCGGGAAATCCAGCAGCGGAAAGGCAATCTGGGCGCGCATACCAACATCGTGGGCGGCCTGGGCGGCGATCTCCGGGAAAAAGTACATATCGGAAAACGTGGTGGTACCGGTGCGCAGCATTTCGGCCATGGCCAGTTGGGTGCCGTCCGCAATGAAGTCTTCATTGATGAACTCACCCTCGGCCGGCCAGATATGGTCGTTTAGCCAGGTCATCAGCGGCAGGTCATCGGCCAAACCCCGGAACAGCGACATGGCCGCGTGGCCATGCAGGTTGATCAGGCCGGGCATGACCACGTGATGATCCAGATCGACGGTCTCACGGGTGCGAAAGCGCTCATCGGCCTCCTGTCGGGAGATCACCGCGGCTATCCGGTTGCCCTGGATAATGATGGCCTGGTGCTCCAGGACCGTGGCTTCGGGTTCGATGGGAATCACCCAACGGGCGTTAATGCGGATATCGGCTGCGGTGATGGTGTCTGCCGTCATTTACCTGCCTTCAGAGCCGGGCGCGGAGTTCCACGCTTTGAAAATGTAGCCCGGAAGTATAAACGTTATACTGGCGCTTTTCAGCGTTTCAGAACCGGAGCTGTGTTTATGTCGAGTCCTTCTTCGCCCGCCTCTTCAAGAGTGGTTGGAACCGTGGCAATGCGTTGGCATGAGCACTGCCTGGACTTACTGGATCAACGGCTCCTGCCTGCCGAGGAACACTGGATCACGCTGGAGGGCGCATCCGGGGTTGCCCAGTCTATTCGCGACATGGTCGTGCGGGGTGCTCCGGCCATTGGCATCAGTGCCGCCTACGGGGTGGCGCTCGCGGCCCGCCATGCCGGTGGTGGCGACTGGAAAGCGGACATCAAACAGGCAATCCGCGAGCTGGCGGCGTCCCGACCAACAGCGGTTAACCTGTTCTGGGCGTTGCAGCGCATGGAGAGGGTGTTCCACGACTGCCATTCCCTGGCTGAAGCCTGCGAGCGCCTGGCTGCAGAGGCCGTGGCAATCCATGAGGAAGATCTGGCCGCCAATCTGGCCATGGCGGATCACGCCCTGGCAGCCATGCAGCCGGAACAGCCACTGTCGGTACTGACCCACTGTAACACGGGGGCCCTGGCCACCGGCGGCTATGGTACGGCCCTGGGCGTGATCCGCCGCCTGCATGAGGAGAAATTACTGCACGGGGTGTACGCGGATGAAACCCGCCCCTGGCTTCAGGGTAGCCGTTTGACTGCCTGGGAACTGGCGCAGGAGGGCATTCCGGTCACTCTGAACGCCGATGGTGCAGCAGCGTCCATCCTGGCGAGCAGGGAAGTGCGCTGGGTGGTGGTTGGCGCTGATCGCATCACCGCCAATGGCGACGTGGCCAACAAAATCGGAACCTACAGCCTGGCCGTTCTGGCCCGTCACCATCGGGTTAGATTCATGGTGGTGGCACCGTCCAGCACCGTGGATATGGCACTGGCGTCGGGTAAGGACATTCCCATTGAGGAGCGCGAGGGAACGGAGATCCGGGAGTTTCGTGGCATCCCGATTGCGCCGGAGGGCGTGGACGTGTTCAATCCGGTGTTCGACGTCACGCCGGCGAATCTGATCGACGTGATCGTTACCGAAAAAGGGGTGGTTCACAACCCGGACATCAACGGGATGCGTCAGTTATTTGGCTGAGGGCTTGCTGCCCCGGGTGTCTGGCGGTTTTTTGCCAGGCTTTGTGGTTTCGGCGGCTGATTCGGAAAGGTTTTCGGCATGGGTGGCTTTCAGCTCGGCCACCTGCTTTTCCTGTTCTTCAACGAAGTGCAGGGACATTTCGAAGCTCTGACGGGTAAACTCCAGCACCTTTTGAAAACCTTCATCGGACAGGTTCCGCGCGTCATCGTGCCGGCGGAAAATGTTGATGAACTCCCGTTCCCGCTCGAACTGCAACGGCAGCCGGCCAACCCCCCAATCGTTCAGCATCTGCCAGACTTCCGGGTTGTAGTTGCGGGTGGTGCGCATGATGAACGGGATGGGGTCATTCCGGGCAATCAGGGCGGCAAGGCGTAGGATCAGTTCGAAAGACAGCGTGCTGGTGCCGTCTTCGATAGCCTCAAGCACCGATTTGTCCCTGAGATCCAGAGCTTCGCTCATCTCCGAGAGGGTCAGGCCGGCCACTTCGCGGATGTCTTTCAGGGACTGGCCCGCGGTGAGCATAGCTCGAAGCTGGTCCTGGGAGTTAATCAGCGCACGGCCAACGCGCATGGAAGTATCGGTTGCCCGAACGCCAAAGCGGATGGCCGAGCCGGTAAGATTGGTCAGCCGGTCAATCAGGCCTTCGGAGTCCTTGGGTTCCTGATCACTGGCGGTTTCCAGCTTCTTGATTTCCTCCATCGACCGCATTGCGTGCAGGGCATCCAGCAGGGTGTCCTGAAGCGCGCGTCGTGAAGCTCGGGACGGCTCGTCCTTGTCGTTCTCTGACATACTCCGTCCCGTTCCGATTATTGGGCTGGTGCCTGCGCCGCAATTTGACGCGGCGTCAGAATGGAGGCCATCTGCCGATCCAGCTCCAACATGTCCGCCATGATGTGTCCGCCTTCTCGAATGACAAAGTCCAGCTCGTCGTCAGTATTGTCCAGCTCAGCGGCTTGCTGATCCTGCCAATCTTCGAGGTCTTCCAGGGTCGCAAAAGGCTCCTCTCCACGTAGTTCGCGACGGGCATTGGCGATGTTCAGCCGGGTCCGCTCGATCTGGTCGTGCTGGTTCTTGCGAGTGTCGAAGTTCAGGCTCACGGAATCCAGATTGCGCTGCTCTTTCAGAAAGTTGATTTCCTGCTGCAGCAGGCTGAACTCGGGACTGTCAGAGAATCGTGCCTCGTGACGGTCTCTCAGCTCATCAATAATACCGCTGAAATCAAAGTAACGATTATGGGGAACCGCTTCGATCTGGTCCCAGGGCAGGGCGTGGTCGAGGGCGTTTTCACCGATACGGTCGTTGTCGATCCGGGATGGAATTTCGATGTCCGGAATCACCCCTTTGTGCTGCGTGGAGCCGCCGGACACCCGGTAGAACTTGGATTGGGTAATCTTCAGCTGACCATGGTTCAAAGGCCGAACGGCCTGTACCGTGCCTTTGCCAAAGGTTTGCGAACCCACCACCAGGCCGCGGCCATAATCCTGAATGGCGCCAGCAAAGATCTCAGACGCAGACGCGCTCATCCGGTTGGTCAGCACCACCAGCGGGCCGTCGTAGGAAACCGACGGGTCCTCGTCGTTGAGTATCTGAACGTCGTTGTTGGCGTTGCGGATCTGAACCGTCGGCCCCTTGTCGATGAACAGGCCAACCAGATCGTTGGCTTCGTGCAGGGCGCCACCGCCGTTGTTGCGCAGATCAATGACCAGACCATCAACGCCGTCTTCCTGTTCCAGTTCGGTAATCAGGTTGCGCACGTCCCGGGTAGTGCTCTTGTAATTTGGATCACCGGCCTGCATCGCCTGGAAGTCGGCGTAGAAAGTAGGAATGGTGATTACGCCCACGGTGTATTCTTCGCCGCCGCGCTCAAGCTCAATCACGTCCTTGCTGGCGCTTTGCTCCTCCAGCTTGACCTCGTCGCGCTTGATGGCAATGGTCTTGGTGATGGTTTCATCGCTGGCGTTGGCCGGAATCACCTCCAGGCTAACCACGGAATTCCGCGGTCCGCGAATGAGATCGACAACCTCATCGAGGCGCCACCCTATGACGTTGACCGGTTTTTTGTCGTCCTGGGCTACCGAGACGATGCGGTCGGCGGGCTGCAGCTGACCCTGCTTGGAGGCGGGGCCTCCAGGAACCAGGCGAACCACCTTGGTGTATTCGTTATCAGACTGGAGCACCGCGCCAATACCTTCCAGCGACAGGCTCATGTTGATGTTGAAGTTCTCGGAGGTGCGCGGCGAGAAGTAGGAGGTGTGCGGATCCCACATGCCAGTAAAGGCATTCATGTAGGCCTGGAAGGCATCTTCGCTACGCGCCTGGTAGGCCCGCTTAAGTTGGCCTTCGTATCGGCGACGCAGGTTCTCTTCTATGGTTTCGTCGTCGGTGCCATTCAGTCGCTGCGCCAGCACGGCATTTTTGATGCGCTTTACCCAGAGTGCGTCCAGCGCTTTGGTGTCGGCCTCCCATTTGGCATCGGAGCGATCCAGCAGAATGCTTTCATCGACGCTGAAGTCCAGTTCGGTGATGCCGTCGTCGATCAGATCCAGGGCGAACTGGAGCCGCTCGATGACCCGCTGCTGAACCAGGTTGTAGATATCGAATCCGGGTTGGAGCTGGCCGGTTTTCAGGGCCGCGCCTAGCTGGCTCTTAACCCGGTTGATCTTGTTCAGGTCCTGCTGGGTAAGATAAATTCGTTGGCCGTCCAGGTATTCCAGGTAGGCGTCGAACACGTCGCCGGACAGCTCGTCGCTGATACCCAGATCCCGAAAATGGGTGAACTGCAGCTGGCGGGCAATCAGGATGTTGGCTCGGGCCTGATCGATGGTCGGCGCAACGGGCTCATAAGTCAGCGACTCATCGACCTTCGCCTGCAGCCCCCAGGGCACCGCGACCAGCAGAGCCATGGTTAGGGCCTTGCAGAGTCTGGTTCGGGTGGGTCTGGCTGGGGTGTGCTTGGCGATAAATCTTTCCGCGATGGTCATAAATGCTTACCTGACGGTGCTGGGCGCCGGTCCGAATTACAGAACCGTTCAAACCCGTTGGCGAATCAATTTATTGTAGGCAAGCGCTATCACCGTTGCCATAGGCATGTGGTTTCGGTTCGTGACAATCTGTCCATGAAATTGTCATGTATGACGTCGGACAGTTGGTGTTGAGTCGGACAGTTGGTGTTGAAGAGAGGGGCAGGGCCCCTCTCACAGGATGGTCAGGCGAACGGGGTGTTGGCCTCGGCCTGGTCGAGCAGTAGTTTCGGCGGTGCAAATCGTTCGCCGTGCTGCTGCGACAGTTCCCGGGCCCGCTCGGTAAACGCACGGACGCCATACTGGTTAATGAACTGGATAGCGCCACCGGTCCAGGGCGCATAGCCGATTCCGAAGATGCTGCCCACATTGGCGTCTTCGATGGTGCGCAATACGCCTTCTTCCAGGCAACGAACGGTTTCGATGGCCTGAATGAACAGAATCCGATCCTTGAGATCCTGCAACGCCACCGAGCGGGCCTTGTCTGCATCGACAAACTGGGTTTCCAGCTCTGGCCACAAGTATTTCTTGCCGTTGGCCGGGTACTCGTAGAATCCGGCGCCGGCGGCTTTGCCCTTGCGGGCATGGCGATCCAGCATCTGATCGATCACCGCCTCGGCCGGGTGAGGGCGCCACGTATTGCCAGCCGCCTCAGTGTCTTTCTTGCTCTGGTCGCGGATGTGACGCATCAGGGTCAGGCTGACTTCATCGGAAATAGCCAGAGGGCCAACCGGCATTCCGGACAAAACGCCGGCGTTCTCGATGCTGGCGGGGTGAATGCCCTCGCCGAGCATGCAGATGCCTTCGTTTACAAAGGTGCCAAACACTCGGGAGGTGAAGAAGCCGCGGCTGTCATTCACCACAATGGGGATCTTGCCGATTTGCTGCACGTAATCGAACGCCCGGGCCAGGGTGTCATCGGAGGTGTTCTTGCCCACGATAATTTCCACCAGCTGCATTTTGTCCACGGGTGAGAAGAAGTGCAGGCCAATGAAATTTTCCGGCGCGTTGGAGGCTTCGGCCAACTGGGTAATGGGAATGGTGGAGGTGTTGGAGGCGAAGATGCCATTGGGCGTAAGCCTCGACTCCGCTTCCTGGGTGACCTTGGCTTTCAGGTCGCTGTCCTCGAATACCGCCTCGATGACCAGATCGCAGCCGTCCAGATCGTCAGCACTGTCGGTGGCCTTGATGCGGCCAAGAACCTCTGCCTTCTGCTCTTCCGTCATCCGGCCCCGGCTGACTTTCTTGGCCAGCAGCTTGTCCGAATAGCTTTTACCCTTTCCGGCGTTTTCGACCGAAACGTCTTTCAGCACCACTTCAATGCCTCGGGAGGCGGTGGAGTAGGCAATGCCCGCGCCCATCATGCCGGCGCCAAGCACTCCGACCTTCCGGAAGGATTCCTTCTCAATGCCTTCGGGACGGCTGCCGCCGGCCTTGATGGTATTGAGCTGAAACCAGAAGGTGCCGGTCATGTTCTTGGCGACCTGGCCAATAACCAGCTCGGCAAAGTATCGGGTTTCGATCAGGCTGCCGTTATCAAAATCGACCTGAGCGCCTTCAACGGCTGCCGACAGAATGCGCTCCGGCGCCGGATAGCAGCCTTTGGTCTTCTGCTTCAGCATGGCCGGTGCAATCGCCAGTTTTTGCGCCATGGCAGGATGCTGTGGCGCGCCGCCGGGCAGCTTGAAGCCTTTCTGATCCCAGGGCTGATGACAGCTGGGGTTGGCTTCGATGAATGCCCGGGCACGGGTAATCAGATCCTCTGGTGTGTCGACCAGTTCATCGACAATGCCGGCCTTCAAGGCTGCGGCCGGATTCACTTTCTTGCCTTCCATCAGGTAGGGAAACGCCGCCTCAAGACCGATCATCCGGGGCAGACGCTGGGTGCCGCCACCACCGGGCAGCAGGCCGAGGGTGACCTCGGGCAGACCCAGTTGCAGTTTGTCGTCGTTCAATGTCACTCGATGATGACAGGCGAGGGCGATTTCCAGCCCGCCGCCGAGGGCGCTGCCGTTGATGGCGGCAACCACGGGTTTGCCGCAGGTTTCAAGCGTACGCATGTCGGCTTTCAGGCCGTTCACCATGGTTTCGAACGCCTGCGCATCGTCGCGGGTGACCTTGTGCAGCTCTTTCAGGTCGCCCCCGGCAAAGAAGGTTTTCTTGGCCGAGGTGATGATGATGCCGCGCAGGTCGTCCAGGTCGCGTTTCACCCGGGCGACGGTCTCGGTCAGCGCCTCACGGAACGCGCCATTCATGGTGTTGGCCGACTGGCCCGGCATATCGATCGTAAGGGTCAGAATCTGGTCTGAACCCAGGTCGTAACGGATAGCACTCATAATCAGTTCTCCTGTCAGAAATGGGTCGGGTTCAGACGCGTTCAATAATGGTGGCAATGCCCATACCGCCGCCCACACACAGGGTGGCGAGGCCAAAGCGCAAGTCCCGGCGTTCCAGTTCGTCCAGGAGCGTACCCAGGATCATGGCACCGGTGGCACCCAGCGGGTGACCCATGGCAATGGCGCCGCCGTTCACATTGACCTTTTCATCCGGAACCGACAGTTCCCGCTGGAACCGCATCACCACCGAGGCGAAGGCCTCGTTCACTTCGAACAGATCAATCTGGTCGACAGTCATTCCGGCCTTCTCAAGGGCCTTGCGCGCAGCCGGCGCCGGGCCCGTCAGCATGATGGTGGGATCGGTGCTGGTCACGGCGGTGGCGACGATGCGGGCGCGCGGTGTCAGGCCCATGGCCTTGCCCTTGGCCTCACTACCAATCAATACGGCGGTGGCACCATCGACAATGCCCGAGGAGTTACCGGCGTGGTGCACGTAGTTGATCTTCTCGACGTAGTGGTATTTTTCCCGGGCCACGCCATCAAAGCCCATTTCGCCCATCATCTGAAACGAGGGTTTCAGGCCTGCCAGGGAATCGACGGTCGTGTCGGCGCGAACCTGCTCGTCCCGGTCGAGAATGGTGACGCCGTTCTGGTCGGTGACCGGTACGATGGATTTGGCGAAATAGCCGTTGGCCCAGGCATTGGCGGCTTTCTGCTGGGATTTCACGGCAAAGCTGTCCACGTCTTCCCGGCTGAATCCTTCCAGGGTGGCGATCAGGTCGGCGCCGATGCCCTGGGGCATGAAACCGGTGTGCAGGTTGGTATCGGGGTCGGAAGCCCAAGCACCACCGTCGGAGCCCATGGGTACTCGGGACATGGCTTCGACACCACCCGCAACCACCAAGTCCTCCCAGCCGGAGCGAACCTTCATCGCCGCCAGATTGACGGCTTCCAGGCCAGAGGCACAGAACCGGTTCAGGGTCACACCGGCCACTTTCTCATCCCAGTCTGCGGCCAGGGCCGCGGTCTTTGCGATATCCGCGCCCTGGTCGCCGACGGCAGTGACACAGCCCATGACAATGTCGTCAACCTGCGCGGTATCCAGCTGGTTTCTCTGCTGGAGTGCGTTCAACACGGTGGTGAGCAGGGTGATCGGCTTGACGCTGTGCAGCGAGCCGTCTTTTTTACCCTTTCCTCGCGGCGTGCGGACTGCGTCGAAAATATACGCCTCGGTGGTCATGGTCTGTCCTCTGATCGTTGTTGTTACGGATAAAAATGCTGATGGCGTAACCATAGCGGTTTGAGGGGAGTGGGGGTAATGACGGGGGCTGCCAATCGAATTGGCGAAATTGCTCAGCCAATATGACAACGCCACTGGGGACTTCTATGGTTAATGGTAAGTGTATGAAACCACGAGAGGCGCAGTGACATGTCCCTTCGAGATGCCATCGACAACTTTTACGAACGGCTGGTGTTGGACGCGATTGACGCCACGCGGCAGGAGGCGGATACCACCGACTATCTGACCGATGTGATGTGCGTGGCGTTGAACCGTCTGCCGAACCGGTATTACCGACATTCCATCGATATGATGTTCTACCTGGCGGATGAGGAACTCAAGAGTATGAAAGAAAAATCCCTGGCAGAGGTCATGTCCGCCAGGGATTTCGTTCGGGAGCATCAGCGTGAGTGAACTGGCTGTTCAGTCCGAAGCCACGGCGGCCAGAGCGTTATTCAGTCGTTTCGCCAGGGCCTGATCCGGTGCCTGCCCTGCGGACTTGAGGCACCAGTTAGCGACCAGTTTCTCCAGCTCCACCATCTGATCGGTATTCTGTTCTGAAGACCCCATGCCTTCTGCCAGGCGCTGCACCTGAATTTCCATACGGCGCTGCCGGTCCGAGGCGGGCGAATCGACGCCGCCGAGGATTTCGGCTCGTATCACCAGTTCGCCGTGATCACACCCCTGCTGTTCTGCCGCCAGATCCGGCCAGTGCTTGGGTACCTGCTCCGGCTCTGGCTGCCCGTTGGTACGGGCCAACACCAGTGATTGCCAGGTGCTGATGTCCTGCAGCATTTGCTGATCGGCCACGGCCTTTTTTAATCGCCGTTTCTCTTCCTGAACGCGCTCCTTTACGTCGGATGACAGCGCGAGCGTTTGAAGGTTGTTCAGCGTCGTCAGCGAGTCGGTCAGCACGCTGACATCCTGGCCCCGTTGAATGCCCTGGGTTTCCTGCAGTGCTGCCACGGCGGCGCCATCAGCGGCCTGAGTGGCCTGCTGTTGTTCACTGCGCTGGGCATCGCGCCGGGCGAAAATCTGGTCACAGGCTTTACGGAAAGCCTGCCAGAGTTTGCGATCTTCACGGTGCCGGGTAATGCCAATGGCTTTCCAATCGGACTGCAGGTTTTTCGCCTGGTTCATGGCATCTTGCAGGGGCTCGTGATCGATCAGGGCAACGGCCTTGTCGACGATTTCTTGCTTCAGGGCTTCGTTTTTCCGACGTTCTTCATCCAGCGGAGCTTCCAGCTTTTTAAGCAGACTGTCGAAATGCTTCTGTACCTGTCGGTTCTCCCGAAACTCCACAGGCCAGGCGGCTTTCCATTCCTGGCGTGCCGTCAGGTGGATCTTTTCAGCGGCCTTCCAGTCGATGCTGAACCAGTCAGCGTTGGCGAGGAAAGATTCCAGCTCCGCGCAGATCGCCCGGCGTGTGTCCAGGTTGGCGCGTTTGAGGCCCGACTTGGCGGAAAAGTATTCCTTGCAAGGCTCGTAAGCCTTGTCCGAAGCAGCTTTAAAGCGTGACCAGAGCTCCCGGTCTGAAGAGCCGCCAAGGTTGCGCCATTCGTTCTGGAGTTCCTTGATGCGCTCGGCCTTCGCTTCCGGCTCTATGGGCTGCTCGGCCAGGTGTTCCATCTGTTCGCACAGGGCGATCTGTTTCGGTTCGGTGGCAAAGCCGAGCCAGTCGCTGAGTTCCCGGAGTTGGCCGGTGAGCAGTTGCATTCGAGCCTGGAATGGCTTGCCGTGGCGATGATCCAGTGATTTGAACTGCTGTTGCGCGCCTCTGTACAGCTGCCGCGATTCTTTCAGTTGCTTGGCTTCCAACGCGGCTTCCAGATTGGCAATGGTGGCGTCCAGATCCGCAGCGATGGTTTTCTGCTTTTTCAGATCTTCTGCCTTGGCAGGTGCCGCCTGTTTGCGCTGGCCAGCCAGCTTGTGAATCGGCACCAGCAGGGACGGCATCGGGAAGCCGTCGGGCCAGTTGATGTCCTGACTCAGGGCTTTGGCCTGGGCGCGCTGTTCATCGGAAACGGCCTCGGACGCAGCCGCTTCGGCCAGTTCTGTTAGTGTCTCCCTGACCTGACCAATCTGGCGAACAGCGGTTATGTACGTTCGCAGTCCCAACATGGTGGCCTCGTAGGCTTTCTGCTGCTGCTTGTCCACGCGTGTGTCGCGAGTGGCTTCAAGCCAGCGGTTCTCCTGGGTTTTTTGCAGGGCATCCAGAGACGACAGGGAGGGCAGGGTGTCCGGGGACTGGCCACGCAAGTCTTCCAGGGTAGTAGACAGAAGGCTCAGGGTTTCTTCCCGTTGCCGCGTCTGCTCCAGATGGCGTGCCTCTTCCTCGCGGGCTGACTGAATGGCCCGCAGTCGTTCCTTGCAGCCGTAGCTGGCTTCGAGGAACGCTTGCGCCTGTTCTTCGGTGGCGTGTGCTTCCAACCCGGCCCATTTCTGGTTCAGGGTTTCCAGGCGTGCCTCGTAGAGCTTGGTATCATCGCTCCGGGCCTGCTCGTTTGCGTTTTTGATCAGGGCCGTGATGGCTTCGGAAATAGCCTCAAGCCGGGCCTGTTCCTCACGAAGGTTCTGCAGCGATTGCCGGACCGCCTGGTAGACACTCTTATCCCGGCCTTTTGCCTTCTTCTGAACCTCCTGCAGGCAGTCGTCGTCGGTCAAACGGGTCGCTGCATTCAGGCGCACTTCGGCGGTGACACCGCTGATGGCCAAGTCGGCAAGTTCCCTCTGAGTAGGTGAGCCCTGGAGGGCTTTCAACTGAGATTCCCTGAGGTTGGCTCGTGCTTCGTCCTTCTCGGCTTTTTCCGCTTGCTCAGCCTTCTCAATGTCCGGCGTCTTGAGCTGCTTTTGCGGTTTGGTGGTTGTGCCCGGGGATTTGCGGGATTTAAACAGTTTCTGGAGGAATGCGGCCATGAAGGTATCCTTTAGGATTGAAACCAGTTCACGGTGTCGGGCAAAGTAAGCCGCCACCGGCCATCGGCTGCCAAATCAGGAAGCCGGATACGGCCTGCCGGTGTGCTCCGGCAGGAATGAATTTGGTGGCTAGTCTAGCGTTTTGAAGACGCGCGCGGGAAGGGTTTAAATGGCAAAACCGGAAAATCAGGATGATCAGGAATACAAGGCCCGCTCGTCGGCGTTGAGGCTGCTGGCCAGGCGCGAGCACAGCCGGCTCGAGCTGTCATTGAAACTGCGCCAGCGCAAGATCGAATCGGCCATTATTGAGACGGTGCTGGACGAGTATGAGGCCGAGGGATGGCTGGACGACGACCGGTTTGCGGATGTGTACGCCCGGCAGCGGATAGACGTCGGTTACGGACCGTTGCGCATTCTCGGGGAGCTTCAGCAGCGGGGTGTGCACCGAACGCCGGAGTGCCTGTATGAAATGACCGAAGAAGACTGGTGCCGCCGCGCTGTGTTGCTCAGGGAAAAGCGATTTGGCCTGGAAAACCTGCAGAATGACTGGGATGAGAAGGTGCGTCAGGCCCGATTTCTGAATCGTCGCGGATATTCCGGGAGTCAGATTGAACGTGCGCTGGAAGTAAGGAATCCCGAGCAGTAACCGCCGACGGGTTGCTAAAGCGTCGGCGGGATCAGACCCAATTCGGGCGGCAGGCTTGCCCGCATGTCTGGCTGGCTCTTTGGGCCAGAGGCGGTATCCGGGTTCCGGGGTTCCAGATTCACCACCTCAGACGCCGGGGCAGCATCAGGCTGTGCCCGCTCGGTAATTCGTGCCAGGACATCGTAATATCGGCGAATATTCTGCACGTAAAGCACCGGTTCGTGGCCCCGGGCGAAGCCGAAACGTGTCTTGGTGTACCACTCCTTCTGAGCCAGCAGCGGCAGGAACTCTTTAACGTCCATCCACCGGTCTGGGTTTTTGCCGGCGCCTTCAGTCAGGCGACGGGCATCTTCAAGATGTCCAAAGCCGACATTATAGGAGGCCAGCGCGAACCAGGTGCGGTCCGGTTCCGGTATCCGATTCGGGATCTTCCGATGCACCATTCGGAAATACTTGGCGCCACCCTGAATGCTTTCCTCGGCATCCATCCGGTTATTGATACCGATGTAGCTGGCGGTATTCCGGGTCAGCATCATTAGCCCACGCACACCCGTTGGCGAAACCGCATTGGGGCGCCAGTGGGATTCCTGATAGCCAATAGCGGCGAGCAACCGCCAGTCGATCTCGAAATCGCTGGCGTAGTCCTGAAACAGCGCCTCGTACTTGGGCAGGCGGTTGTCCACGTGATGCATGAAGGTCCGTGCGCCGACATAGTTAAGCTGATCGAGGTGGCCGTAGAAGCGCTCAGCGAGTTGGTCCAACGTGCCATCGGCCTCCAATTTGTCCAGAAATTCGCTGGCGGCGTTGACCAGTGTGTTGTCCTGGTCGGCGGGGAAAAGCCAGGCAAGTTCCTCTGGCTCTCCCAGGTAAAAGGCTTTCTTCACGTGGGGATAGAAAACGTGGTTCAGTTCCAGTTCGTTGGATGACACCACGGCATAGGCAAACTCACCACTTTCCACCCGCGCCAGAACACCGGCCGCATCAATGCTGGGATGAACCCGCCAGTCGAAACCTTGATTCTTATCGGCGATCAGGTGTTCATGATTGCTTTCAGCAACCAGGTGAAGGGTTTGGCCCGTCAGGTCGTCCAGAGATTTCGGGCGCATAAGATCCCGGTGATATACCACCACCGATTGCGCGGTGATTCCGGTGGGCAGCACTCGGTATTGGCCGGCAATGCCCGGCTGACCCGACAAACCGGCGAGGCCGACGTGGGCGTAATTTCTGGACAGTACGGACAGAATTTCGGTGTTATCGTCGGCCACGCGAACTCTCAGCTCGACGCCGAGTTCATCGGCAAACCGTTTTGCCAGTTCGTAATCATAGCCGGTCGCACCGTCTCGCCCTTCGTAATAAATCGAGGGGGCTTCACGGGTAATCACATGCAGAACGTCCTCTGCGAGAACCTCCTGCAGTGTACTGGGGCGCGAGCAGCCAACTAAGGCCACAGCTGCACTGATCAACAGGATCATCTGAATCGGTGCGGCTGCGAAAGCAGTCAAGAATCTGAGCAATTCCCTGGACTCCCTTACAGCTGAATCGTCGGGATACGTCAGTGTGTGAGTATTGGACGCACCCTGTGTCACACTCGGTGTAGCCTCCATTGCCACACCTTTATGATCGTCGCTGCCGGTGAGCGGGTCAACAAAGTTGATCAATTTACATGCAAAACAATGTCAATTGTACTCCGGGGAATTCCCTACCACGGCGCTGTATCCCGACCTCGCTTTCGAGTATCATGTCGGCCTTTCAAAATTGCACCCAGACATCCCCCGTTTCGCGCGATACAGGTTGATATCATGCTTGAACTTCGCGGCGCTCCCGCGCTTTCGCCATTCCGCTCCCGCAAATTACACACTCGTATCCAGGATGCTGTTCCTGAAGTCGAGCATGTATACGCCGAGTTCATGCACTTCGTCGATCTGGAAGACAGCCTGTCAGCGTCTGAACAGGCCATCCTCGACCGACTGCTGACCTACGGTCCCAGCGTTCCCGTTGAGGAGCCTGACGGCGTCCTGTTCCTGGTTGTTCCCAGGCCCGGCACCTTGTCGCCCTGGTCCAGTAAGGCGACGGACATCGCCCGTAATTGTGGCCTGCGCCAGATTCACCGTATTGAGCGTGGCACGGCTTTTTACATCCGTGCCCGCAAGAAACTGGGGCTCGCTCAGCGCGAGAAAATTGCGGCACTGCTCCACGATCGCATGACCCAGAAGGTATTCCATGAGATGGGCGGCGCCGAACTGCTGTTCAGTCATGAAGAGCCTCGGCCGCTTGGCCGGGTGCCGGTTCTGGCGGGTGGTCGTACGGCCCTGGTCGAGGCCAATAGTCGCCTGGGCCTGGCATTGGCAGAAGACGAGATTGATTATCTGGCGAAATCGTTCACTGATCTTCAGCGGGATCCAACCGACGTTGAACTGATGATGTTTGCCCAGGCCAACTCGGAACATTGCCGGCACAAGATTTTTAACGCCTCTTGGGATATCGACGGTGAAGGTCAGGAAAAATCGCTGTTTGCGATGATCCGCAACACCTTCGAAATGAACAGCGAAGGGGTGCTGTCTGCTTACAAGGACAACGCGTCCGTTATTCGTGGCAGCCGTGGTGGCCGTTTCTTCCCGGATTCGGAGACAGGGGTCTACGGCTACAACCAGGAAGACATCCACATCCTGATGAAGGTGGAAACCCATAACCACCCGACCGCGATCGCGCCGGCCGCGGGCTCGGCCACAGGCTCCGGTGGTGAAATCCGTGATGAGGGTGCCACCGGGCGTGGCTCCAAGCCCAAGGCGGGGCTGAGCGGATTCACGGTGTCCAACCTGAACCTTCCGGGCGATACCCAGCCGTGGGAAATCGGGTACGGGAAGCCAGAGCGCATTGCTTCAGCGTTGGATATCATGATTGAGGGGCCCATTGGCGGCGCTTCATTTAATAACGAATTTGGCCGCCCGAACCTGGCCGGCTACTTCCGTACCTTTGAGGAAAAGGTGCCGGGTGCGGCGGGCGACGAAGTACGCGGTTACCACAAACCGATCATGATCGCCGGTGGTCTGGGCAACATTCGTGAAGATCACGTGGAGAAGGGCCATATCCCGGTTGGCGCCAAGCTGATCGTGCTCGGTGGTCCTTCCATGCTGATTGGTTTGGGTGGTGGTGCCGCTTCGTCCATGGATTCTGGTTCAAGTAACGAGAACCTCGATTTTGCATCGGTTCAGCGCGACAACCCGGAAATGGAGCGTCGCTGCCAGGAAGTGATCGACCGCTGCTGGCAGATGGGCGATCACAATCCGAT
This sequence comes from Marinobacter sp. LA51, assembly GCF_030297175.1. Taxonomy (NCBI): domain Bacteria; kingdom Pseudomonadati; phylum Pseudomonadota; class Gammaproteobacteria; order Pseudomonadales; family Marinobacteraceae; genus Marinobacter; species Marinobacter apostichopi. Next base: position 1,408,235 of record NZ_AP028070.1, read on the forward strand.
CTGCTTTATCCATGACGTGGGTGCCGGCGGTCTGTCCAACGCCATGCCGGAGCTGGTGAAGGACGGCGGCCGCGGCGGCAAGTTCGAGCTGAGGGATATTCCCAGCGATGAGCCGGGCATGTCTCCGCTGGAGATTTGGTGTAACGAATCCCAGGAGCGCTATGTCATGGCGGTGGCGCCAGAGAATCTCGACCGGTTCGACTCGCTTTGCCGTCGTGAGCGGTGCCCATATGCCGTGATCGGTGAGGCTACCGAGAGCCACCACCTCGAGCTGGGCGATTCCTATTTCGATGACAAGCCGGTTGATCTTCCGATGGACGTGCTGTTTGGTAAACCACCACGCATGCACCGCAGTGTCAGCCGCGTTTCCTTTACCAAGCCAATCTTTGATTCCACCAAGATTGACCTGAACGATGCCATCCGCCGGGTTCTGCGATTGCCGTCGGTGGGCTCCAAGAACTTCCTGATCACCATCGGCGACCGGACCATCACAGGCTTGGTCGCCCGTGATCAGATGGTTGGCCCTTGGCAGGTGCCGGTCAGCGATGTGGCGGTTACTTCCAGTTCCTTCGACGTCCGTGCCGGTGAAGCCATGGCCATGGGCGAGCGCACTCCGGTTGCGGTTATCGATGCGCCGGCCTCAGGCCGTATGGCGGTTGGTGAAGTGATCACCAACATGGCGGCTGCCCCGATCAGCAAGCTTTCCGATATTCGTCTGTCCGCCAACTGGATGGCCGCTGCGGGTCATCCGGGCGAGGACGAAAACCTGTACGAAACCGTGCGGGCTGTCGGTATGGAGCTGTGCCCCGAATTGGGTATCACTATCCCGGTGGGCAAGGACTCCATGTCCATGAAGACCATGTGGGAGGAAGAGGACAGCGGTGAGCAGAAGAGTGTTACTGCGCCACTCTCCCTGGTGGTTAGTGGCTTTGCGCCGGTCACCGATGTGGCCAAGACCCTGACGCCGCAGCTGATCACCAATGCCGGTGACACTGACCTTATCCTGATTGATTTGGCTGCCGGCCAGAACCGCCTCGGTGGTTCAGCGCTGGCCCAGGTGTATCGCCAGGTAGGCGCGGTGGCCCCGGATCTCGATGATCCAGAAGACATCAAGGCGTTCTTTGCGGTTATTCAGGGTCTGATCAGCGATGCGAAGTTGCTGGCCTACCACGATCGTTCTGACGGTGGTCTGTTTGTCACCCTGGCCGAGATGAGCTTCGCTGGCCGCACCGGCGTTGACGTCAAACTCGATGGGCTGGCAGAAGATGCGTCGCAATTCGCCCGCGAACTCTTCAATGAAGAGCTGGGTGCGGTCATTCAGGTTCGCCGTGAGGACACCGACTTTGTCCTGCAACAGTTCTCTGGCGCCGGCCTTGGTGACCATACCAGCGTGATTGGTACCCTGAACGACGACGATCAGCTGCGGCTGAGCTTCGAGGGTGAGTCCGTGGTGGATGAGCCACGTGTTGAACTGCAGCGTCTGTGGTCTGAAACCAGTTACCGTATCCAGTCCCTGCGTGACAATGCCGATTGCGCCCAGGAGGAATTCGACAACCTGTTGGATGCCGAAGACCCGGGCTTGAGTGCCGAGCTCACTTACGACATCAACGAGGACATCACCGCGCCTTATATCAATACAGGCGCGCGTCCGAAGGTTGCAGTGCTCAGAGAGCAGGGCGTTAACGGCCAGACAGAGATGGCCGCTGCGTTCGATCGGGCCGGTTTCGAATCAGTAGACGTTCACATGAGCGACCTGCTGTCCGGACGGGTCACGCTGGAACGCTTCAATAGTCTGGTGGCCTGCGGTGGGTTCTCCTATGGCGACGTGCTCGGTGCGGGTGAAGGATGGGCAAAGTCAATTCTGTTCAGTGATCGGGTTCGGGATCAGTTTGCCGGTTTCTTCAATCGTCAGGATACGCTTGCTCTGGGAGTCTGCAACGGCTGCCAGATGCTGTCCAATCTGCATGAACTGATTCCCGGTAGCGAGGGCTGGCCGCGGTTTGTGCGCAACCAGTCTGAGCAGTTCGAGGCTCGCCTGGTAATGGCGGAAGTGATGCAGTCACCGTCGGCGTTCCTTGATGGTATGGCGGGCTCACGTATGCCCATAGCCGTCGCTCACGGCGAAGGCCGGATCGAGTTCAACGGTGTGGGTAATGCGGCCAGTTTCACCGAAAACGAATTGGTAGCACTGCGTTATGTCGACAACCGTGGTCAGGCAACGGAACGCTATCCGTTCAACCCGAACGGCTCTGAAGGTGGTATTACAGGCCTGACGACCCGCGATGGTCGGGTGACCATCATGATGCCTCACCCGGAACGGGTATTCCGGGCTGTGCAGCACTCCTGGCGCCCCGAGGGCTGGGAAGAGGACGGTCCCTGGATTCGCATGTTCAGGAATGCGAGGCACTGGTTCGCCTAAAGCTGCGGACTGAACAAAGCCGGCCCTGGGAATGTCTGACGACGATATTTCCCACGGCCGGTTTTTTTATGTCATGGATTCCCGTAATTGACGCAAATATCAAGGCCCAAAACCCGGATTTTTGGCAAAATAGCCCTTGACTCATTTGTTTTATGCACACTGACGGTGCTTGGTTGTGCGTTCTGTGAACAAAGAATGAGAAGCAGGTTCAATTTTTGTGCGCCTAATATAACGTGTTGATAAATAACGATAAAATCAATCGGGTGATTTTGTCGCCAATTTGACACGAGTGCAGTAATTCCGGGGTTTTGGGGCGTGTTCCCAAAAACTTTCCCCAGAGTTATCCACAGATTCTGTGGGTAAGTTTCTAAGCCATTAATCTGTACAAAAAATATCCGAATATTCAGGGGGAGTGCCATGTATAAATTGTGCTATTTCGTGCCCGAGACTCACTTGGAAAAGACCAAGAATGCGCTGTTCAATTCCGGTGCAGGCCGGATCGGTGATTACGACAGCTGTGCCTGGCAATCTCTGGGGCAGGGTCAGTTTCGACCGCTGGCAGGTAGCGATCCTTTCCTGGGCAATCAGGGTGAGCTGGAGGTAGTAGCGGAGTACAAGGTGGAGCTGGTGTGTGAAGACGCCCTGGTCGGTGAGGCGCTGAAGGCACTGAAGCAGGCCCATCCCTATGAAGAGCCTGCCTACGAGGTATACAGAATCGAGGAGCTGTGATCAGTCCTTGCGGGATGCTGCGGACATAGTGTGCCGGATGTCCTGCACGTGGACGCCAAAGGATTCTTTTCGGAAGTCCTCAAGAAACAGTTCCAGGGTTTTTCGGACCGTTGGGAAGGAGAGCTCGTTCCACGGAATGTCCTCAAGGGCAAACAGCTGGGTTTCCAGTGACTCCTCACCCGCTCCGAATTCGCCGTTTTTCAGGGTGGCACGGTAGAACATGTGCACCTGGTTGATATGAGGCACATCGATGATCGAGTACAAGCCCTCGATGTCGACCTCGGCCAGGGCCTCTTCCCGTGTTTCCCGTTCAGCGGCCTCTACGGTTGTCTCGGCGTTTTCCATGAAGCCTGCTGGTAGGGTCCAGTAGCCGTACCGGGGTTCGATGGCACGGCGGCACAGCAGGATCTTGCCCTGCCAGATGGGAACCGTGCCGGCGACAATGCGAGGGTTCTGGTAATGTATGGTCTCGCAGCTTACGCAAACATAGCGGTGGCGGTTGTCGCCCTCGGGGATGCGTTGTTCAACCAGATGGCCGCATGTGCTGCAGTACTTCATGTGTTTCCCCGTATACTGGAAATTGGTTTGGTAGTCAGTTTAACGATCGTGGCTGCCTCTGTCTCATCCAACCTGCGATGTACTCCTGGAGCAACAATTTGCGCGATTTACTTGCCGAACGTTTGGCGGGCTATGCACCCAGGCAGCTGGCACTGGATTATCCGGAAGCCGGTATCCTCGTGCCTATTACAGACGATCATCGTAACCCGGAAATGATCTTTACGTTGAGATCCTCGAATCTGAACACTCATCGGGGCCAGGTTGCCTATCCCGGCGGAAAGCGGGATCCCGGGGATCCATCGCTGGCTGCCACCGCATTGCGGGAGACTCACGAAGAGATCGGCTTGCCTCCTGAGCAAGTGCAGATCATAGCCCCCTTGAGCCAGGTGATGTCCCGATACGGCATTTTGGTCACGCCTTATGTCGGCGTAATACCCGTGGACCACCCCATGGAACCCAATCCACATGAGATTGAGAGCGTATTTCGTGTTCCCTTGTCGTTTTTACTTGAAGATCGGCGTGAGCGTACGGACGCGCTGAACTTCCTTAATCACACATTTTACGTGCCGTGTTATCGCTGGGATCGATATCAGATATGGGGGTTGTCGGCGGTGGTTCTGGTTGATTTTATGAACGCTGTGTACGATGCCGGTATCGATTTGCTCGAACCGCCCGATGCAGGCTTTGGAGGCTGATATGTTTTACGAACTGGATACGCGAATCCCCGAACTGAGTGGCGAAGGTCAGTTTGTTGCGGACAACGCGTCAGTTATAGGAAGTGTGCGCTTGATGGAAAAATCGAGTGTCTGGTTCAACGTGGTTATTCGTGGTGACAACGAGCTGATCACCATTGGCCCTGAAAGTAATGTCCAGGATGGCTCGGTGCTTCATACCGATCCGGGCATTCCGCTGACCCTGGGGCGGGGCGTTACCGTCGGCCACAAGGCCATGCTCCATGGCTGCGATATCGGCGATTACAGCCTGATTGGCATTAACGCGGTGGTGCTCAACGGTGCAAAAATTGGCAAGCACTGTTTGATCGGGGCTAATACCCTGATTCCCGAAGGCATGGAGATCCCGGATGGATCCATGGTGGTTGGCTCGCCCGGCAAGATCAAACGGGAGCTGAATGACAACCAGAAAAAGATGCTGGAGATGAGCGCGGAGCACTATGTGCAAAATGGCGCTCGTTACCTGGCCAAGCTGAAACCTTGTGAGCCGTCCCGATGAGTGTGGCCGATAACGTGCGCTCTCCCTGTGTGCAGGTATGCGCTCTAGATGAAAACGACATGTGCATTGGTTGTCAGCGTACGGGTGATGAAATTCTCCGCTGGACACAAATGACCAACGACGAGCGCAGGGAAGTGCTGCGCCAGGTAGCCGTGCGCGAAGAGAGCGTGGCGCTTTGACCCCAGGCTACTGAAACTCCCCTAAACGGAAAACAGGTTCAGGCATGACAGAAACGACCAGCACGGTTCGAATCGGCACTCCCTATAAAGACGGCGCATTCAAGGTTTTGTTCTGCGGCGCAGGCGAGTTGGGTAAAGAGGTGGTGATTGAGCTTCAGCGTTATGGCGTGGAAGTGATTGCCGTCGACCGTTATGACGACGCGCCTGCCATGCAGGTGGCACACCGAAGTCACGTCATTGATATGCTGGATGCCGCCAGTCTGCGTCGGGTCATTGAACAGGAGCAGCCCCAGCTTATTGTTCCTGAGATCGAAGCCATCGCGACGCCAGAGTTGGTGAAGTTGGAGGACGAGGGCTATCGGGTAATCCCAACCGCTCGTGCTGTGAATCTGACCATGAACCGCGAGGGTATTCGCAGGCTTGCCGCTGAGGAACTTGGGTTGCCAACCTCACCTTACCGGTTTGCGGGCACCCGGGATGAATATCTCGCTGCTATTAAGGAAGTAGGTCTTCCTCTTGTGGTCAAACCGGTGATGAGTTCGTCCGGTAAAGGGCAGAGCACAGTAAAGGGTGACGATAGTGTGGATGCTGCCTGGGATTATGCCCAGTCTGGTGGTCGTGCCGGTAAGGGGCGGGTGATTGTCGAGGGCTTTGTCGATTTCGATTACGAGATCACTCTGCTCACGGTGAAGCATCGCGATGGCGTTTCCTTCTGTGACCCGATCGGGCATCGGCAGGAAGATGGTGATTACCGGGAGTCCTGGCAGCCCCAACCAATGTCGCCGTTGGCGCTGGACCGTTCCATGGAAATTGCCCGTGCTGTCGTCGACAATCTGGGTGGCTACGGACTGTATGGCGTAGAGCTGTTTGTAAAGGATGACGAGGTCTGGTTTTCGGAAGTCTCACCGCGTCCCCATGACACCGGTCTTGTTACCCTGGTTTCCCAGGAGCTGTCTGAGTTTGCCCTTCATGCAAGAGCGATCCTTGGTTTGCCGATTCCGGCGATCAGGCAGAATGGCCCGTCGGCCTCTGCGGTTATCCTGCCCGAGGGGGAGTCTGACAATGTTCGTTTCTCCGGTCTGGAAAATGCCTTGGTTCAGGCAGACACTCAATTGCGCCTGTTTGCCAAGCCGGAATTGAAGGGTCGGCGGCGTATGGGTGTAGCCCTGGCTCGCGGGGAAACCGTTGAGCAGGCGCGTGATCAAGCCCGTGCAGCAGCGACGGCCGTAAAGGTGGAACTCTAGCCAGGCGGGATTGTCTATAGTGGTCTACAATAGAGGGCCCTGTGAGAGGGTGGTTTGAGGCGGTCAGAAACGGTTTTTGAAAAAAGTTAAAACCAACCGTTGACACCTCGGGGCAGGTCTGTAGAATGCGCATCTCTTCTGAGGGACAAGCCACTGACGCAGCGGCTACCGAGGAAGGCAACCGTTTGAAAATGCTGAAGAAATTGAGTTTCAAAATTCTTCAGAAAGCGGTTGACAGAGGCTCGATTCGCTGTAGAATGCGCCTCTCGAAACAAGCAGTAAGCCGGTTGATTTTCGGCGCTTTCCGGAGACGGAAAACATTGAAAATAAACGGTTGACAAGGCGGCGACACGATGTAGAATACGCCACCTTGATTGAGCAGCAGCTCAACCGCTCTTTAAAAAATTGACCAAGTAATTCGTGTGGGCGCTGGCCGAGGTATTTCGGATACGAAATATCAGGACAGTGACTCGTCGAAATTGAGTTTTGTCTTGAGCAAGAATAGAGAATCTTCGGATTCTTGTATGATTTAAACTGAAGAGTTTGATCATGGCTCAGATTGAACGCTGGCGGCAGGCTTAACACATGCAAGTCGAGCGGTAACAGGGGTAGCTTGCTACCCGCTGACGAGCGGCGGACGGGTGAGTAATGCATAGGAAACTGCCCAGTAGTGGGGGATAGCCCGGGGAAACCCGGATTAATACCGCATACGTCCTTCGGGAGAAAGCAGGGGATCTTCGGACCTTGCGCTATTGGATGTGCCTATGTCGGATTAGCTAGTTGGTGGGGTAAAGGCCCACCAAGGCGACGATCCGTAGCTGGTCTGAGAGGATGATCAGCCACATCGGGACTGAGACACGGCCCGAACTCCTACGGGAGGCAGCAGTGGGGAATATTGGACAATGGGGGCAACCCTGATCCAGCCATGCCGCGTGTGTGAAGAAGGCTTTCGGGTTGTAAAGCACTTTCAGTGAGGAGGAAAAGTTAGTCGTTAATATCGGCTAGCCTTGACGTTACTCACAGAAGAAGCACCGGCTAACTCCGTGCCAGCAGCCGCGGTAATACGGAGGGTGCAAGCGTTAATCGGAATTACTGGGCGTAAAGCGCGCGTAGGTGGTTTGATAAGCGAGATGTGAAAGCCCCGGGCTTAACCTGGGAACGGCATTTCGAACTGTCAGGCTAGAGTGTGGTAGAGGGTAGTGGAATTTCCTGTGTAGCGGTGAAATGCGTAGATATAGGAAGGAACACCAGTGGCGAAGGCGGCTACCTGGACCAACACTGACACTGAGGTGCGAAAGCGTGGGGAGCAAACAGGATTAGATACCCTGGTAGTCCACGCCGTAAACGATGTCAACTAGCCGTTGGGGATCTTGAATCCTTAGTGGCGCAGCTAACGCACTAAGTTGACCGCCTGGGGAGTACGGCCGCAAGGTTAAAACTCAAATGAATTGACGGGGGCCCGCACAAGCGGTGGAGCATGTGGTTTAATTCGACGCAACGCGAAGAACCTTACCTGGCCTTGACATGCAGAGAACTTTCCAGAGATGGATTGGTGCCTTCGGGAACTCTGACACAGGTGCTGCATGGCCGTCGTCAGCTCGTGTCGTGAGATGTTGGGTTAAGTCCCGTAACGAGCGCAACCCCTATCCCTAGTTGCTAGCAGTTCGGCTGAGAACTCTAGGGAGACTGCCGGTGACAAACCGGAGGAAGGTGGGGATGACGTCAGGTCATCATGGCCCTTACGGCCAGGGCTACACACGTGCTACAATGGTGCGCACAGAGGGCTGCAAACCCGCGAGGGGGAGCTAATCTCACAAAACGCATCGTAGTCCGGATCGGAGTCTGCAACTCGACTCCGTGAAGTCGGAATCGCTAGTAATCGTGAATCAGAATGTCACGGTGAATACGTTCCCGGGCCTTGTACACACCGCCCGTCACACCATGGGAGTGGATTGCACCAGAAGTGGTTAGTCTAACCTTCGGGAGGACGATCACCACGGTGTGGTTCATGACTGGGGTGAAGTCGTAACAAGGTAGCCGTAGGGGAACCTGCGGCTGGATCACCTCCTTAAACGAAGCCGAATGCTTCGGTCAGAGTCCACACGAATTACTTGGTTGATTAATAAAGAGAGCAGATGGGTCTATCAGGCCCGTACCATTGGGTCTGTAGCTCAGGTGGTTAGAGCGCACCCCTGATAAGGGTGAGGTCGGTGGTTCAAGTCCACCCAGACCCACCAAAATTGCTCAACTCCTGGAGTTGGACAATTTGAGGTAGCTTAAATGGGGCTATAGCTCAGCTGGGAGAGCGCCTGCCTTGCACGCAGGAGGTCGGCAGTTCGATCCTGCCTAGCTCCACCAATATTTACTGACTAACTTCGGTTAGCAGTGTCCAGAAACAAGCATTTCGGTTTAATGACATCGGTTGTTAAGCGAAGTTCTTCTTTCTGATCACTGGGTCAGATTTGCTCTTTAACAAATTGGACGAGAAAGAACACGAGTACGATTCTCTCATTATCTCCGAGAGGACGTATTCAAGTGATAGCGATTTCAAGCGTTATCCGGTGTTGTCGTTGAAGTGGTTGTGATATCGCTTCAAGGAACTGTCTCGAAATAACCTCTTTATCAGGCTTGCCTGGTAACGAGCGTTGCTTCGTTCACAGTTGTCTTGGGGTTATATAGTCAAGCAACTAAGCGCATACGGTGGATGCCTTGGCAGTCAGAGGCGATGAAAGACGTGGAAGCCTGCGATAAGGTTCGGGGAGCTGGCAAACGAGCTGTGATCCGGACATTTCTGAATGGGGAAACCCACCCGATTTCGGTCGGGTACCTTGCACTGAATACATAGGTGTAAGGGGCGAACCGGGGGAACTGAAACATCTAAGTACCCCGAGGAAAAGAAATCAACCGAGATTCCCTAAGTAGCGGCGAGCGAACGGGGATTAGCCCTTAAGCTAAACAATTGGTAGGAGAAGGCTCTGGAAAGTGCCGCCATAGTGGGTGATAGCCCCGTATCCGAAACCTGAGTTTAGTGAAATCGAGTAGGACGGGACACGTGGTATCCTGTCTGAATATGGGGGGACCATCCTCCAAGGCTAAATACTCCTGACTGACCGATAGTGAACCAGTACCGTGAGGGAAAGGCGAAAAGAACCCCTGTGAGGGGAGTGAAATAGATCCTGAAACCGTATGCGTACAAGCAGTCGGAGCAGACTTGTTCTGTGACGGCGTACCTTTTGTATAATGGGTCAGCGACTTATGTTCAGTGGCGAGGTTAACCGTTTAGGGGAGCCGTAGGGAAACCGAGTCTGAATAGGGCGATTTAGTCGCTGGGCATAGACCCGAAACCGGGCGATCTATCCATGAGCAGGTTGAAGGTTGAGTAACATCAACTGGAGGACCGAACCCACTGTCGTTGAAAAGCCAGGGGATGACTTGTGGATCGGAGTGAAAGGCTAATCAAGCCCGGAGATAGCTGGTTCTCCCCGAAAGCTATTTAGGTAGCGCCTCGGACGAATACCACAGGGGGTAGAGCACTGTTTCGGCTAGGGGGTCATCCCGACTTACCAACCCGATGCAAACTCCGAATACCTGTGAGTACTATCCGGGAGACACACGGTGGGTGCTAACGTCCATCGTGAAGAGGGAAACAACCCAGACCGCCAGCTAAGGTCCCCAAGTACCAGTTAAGTGGGAAACGATGTGGGAAGGCTCAGACAGCTAGGAGGTTGGCTTAGAAGCAGCCATCCTTTAAAGAAAGCGTAATAGCTCACTAGTCGAGTCGGCCTGCGCGGAAGATGTAACGGGGCTCAAACTGGTCACCGAAGCTGCGGCTGCATACTTTGTATGCGGGGTAGGGGAGCGTTCTGTAAGCCTGCGAAGGTGAGTTGAGAAGCTTGCTGGAGGTATCAGAAGTGCGAATGCTGACATGAGTAACGACAATGCGGGTGAAAAACCCGCACGCCGGAAGACCAAGGGTTCCTGCGCAACGCTAATCGGCGCAGGGTGAGTCGGCCCCTAAGGCGAGACCGAAAGGTGTAGTCGATGGGAAACGGATTAATATTTCCGTACCTTGGATAGCTGCGATGGAGAGACGGAGAAGGCTAGGTGAGCCGGGCGACGGTTGTCCCGGTTTAAGCGTGTAGGGAGTGGACTTAGGCAAATCCGGGTCCACAATTCTGAGACGCGACGACGACTGCTCTTTTAGAGCGGGAAGTCATTGATGCCATGCTTCCAGGAAAATCTTCTAAGCTTCAGGCTATTCGAGACCGTACCCCAAACCGACACAGGTGGTCAGGTAGAGAATACCAAGGCGCTTGAGAGAACTCGGGTAAAGGAACTAGGCAAAATGGTGCCGTAACTTCGGGAGAAGGCACGCTGGTTGTAGGTGATACCCCTTGCGGGTGGAGCTGACGCCAGTCGAAGATACCAGGCCCCTGCGACTGTTTATTAAAAACACAGCACTGTGCAAACACGAAAGTGGACGTATACGGTGTGACGCCTGCCCGGTGCCGGAAGGTTAATTGATGGGGTTAGCATTCGTGCGAAGCTCTTGATCGAAGCCCCGGTAAACGGCGGCCGTAACTATAACGGTCCTAAGGTAGCGAAATTCCTTGTCGGGTAAGTTCCGACCTGCACGAATGGCGTAACGATGGGGGCGCTGTCTCTACCCGAGACTCAGTGAAATTGAAATCGCCGTGAAGATGCGGTGTATCCGCGGCTAGACGGAAAGACCCCGTGAACCTTTACTATAGCTTCACAGTGAACTTTGAGCATGTTTGTGTAGGATAGCTGGGAGGCTTTGAAGTGGGAACGCCAGTTCTCATGGAGCCAACCTTGAAATACCAGCCTGACATGTTTGAGGTTCTAACTTGGACCCCTTATCGGGGTTGAGGACACTGTGTGGTGGGTAGTTTGACTGGGGCGGTCTCCTCCCAAAGCGTAACGGAGGAGCACAAAGGTGGGCTAAGCATGGTCGGACATCATGCGGTTAGTGTAATGGCACAAGCCCGCTTAACTGCGAGACAGACACGTCGAGCAGGTACGAAAGTAGGTCATAGTGATCCGGTGGTTCTGTATGGAAGGGCCATCGCTCAACGGATAAAAGGTACTCCGGGGATAACAGGCTGATACCGCCCAAGAGTTCACATCGACGGCGGTGTTTGGCACCTCGATGTCGGCTCATCACATCCTGGGGCTGAAGCCGGTCCCAAGGGTATGGCTGTTCGCCATTTAAAGTGGTACGCGAGCTGGGTTTAGAACGTCGTGAGACAGTTCGGTCCCTATCTGCCGTGGACGTTGGAGATTTGAGGAAAGCTGCTCCTAGTACGAGAGGACCGGAGTGGACGAACCGCTGGTGTTCGGGTTGTGTCGCCAGACGCATTGCCCGGTAGCTATGTTCGGATAGGATAACCGCTGAAAGCATCTAAGCGGGAAGCCCCTTCCAAGATGAGATCTCCCTGGACCTTTAAGGTCCCTAAAGAGCCGTTCAAGACCAGGACGTTGATAGGTCGGGTGTGTAAGCGCTGCGAGGCGTTGAGCTAACCGATACTAATTGCTCGTGCGGCTTGACTATATAACACCCAAGACAATTGCGGATAACGCAACGAAATCAACATCACACTTCTTTCTCGTCCCCCCAGTGATCAACCGTTTTGTCTGACGACCATAGCGGCTTGGAACCACCTGATCCCATCCCGAACTCAGAAGTGAAACAAGCCTGCGCCGATGGTAGTGTGGCACTTGCCCATGTGAGAGTAGGTCATCGTCAGACTCTTAATACCGAAAACCCCAGCTTCCTCGAGGCTGGGGTTTTTTATTGCCTGAACGAAAGTCACAGCGAGGAATAAGCTGGAAGAGCGTTTTTGGAGGTGTTTGGGGTCGTTTTGGCTAGGGCAGCCAGATCTCAAAAAAACCGCCACCAAGCTGGCCACCGTTGTGCAACTTGATAGACCCGGTTCTGTTGCCCTCCCGGTGCAACCCGGCAACCGAGGACGCGAAGAACAGCCCCAGGCTGGTGCTGCCGGTGTTGAAGTCCAGGGATTTAAAGCTCAGGGTCCCTGTGTGTTGCATGCTCTCGGGATAACCCTCGCCGTCATCTTCTACTCCCAATACCAAATAACCATCCCGTACTTCGGCCGTAAGGCGAATCTTGCTTCGGGAGTATCTCAGGGCGTTATTGATGGTGTTGTTGAGCACCCCGGTCAACAGGTCGGCGTCAAAGAACCCGGTGATATCACCAGCTTCGATTGACGCTTCTATACCCAGGCCCTGGAGCAGTGGCGCATGGCGTGCCATATGCTCGTCCAGGAAGTCGGGCAGGTAATGTTCCTCAACGTGAGCCGACAGTTTCTTTTCACCCAGACGATAGATTCCCAGCAGCTGCACCAGATCGTTGTGCATGCGCTCGGCTTCATACTGCAGGGTGTTGAACCGTGGGGAGCCATCGAAGGTGGAGCCATGTTCGGTTCTTAGCTCGTCCAGGGAGTTCAGGAGCATCCCCAGCGAGTTTTTCATGTCATGGACGGTTGAGGCCAGGACCATGGAGAAGTCGATGCTCTGGTCGCTGTCATTGGCGAGGTTGGGACGGTTGGTGAGGTCCTTGGGATCGGTCATGCGGTTAATCCCTTCAGTTTCTGGCTCAGTGCGATATAGCGCCGATGTTGTCGATGTTGTTCAGGCAACCCCTGCAGGCGGTCCAGTCTTGCCCGGCACTGTTCCAGTGGTTCGCGACTGGTTGGATCCGCCTCGTAGATTTTCAGCAAGACCTGAACCAGGTTCAGGTTTAGCGAAGTGTGGTTTGGAACCACTACGAGCGCTTCGGTAAACGCTGCGGCCGCGGCTGTGAGGTCGCCAGCCTCGAACGCTTTTATGCCATCACGGGTAAGGTTTCGGGCCTTTAGTTTTTGGCGGAACCCGACCGGTTCATCCAGCAGAGCTTCGATGCGTTTCAGGAGCTCTGTCTCGTCGCTGTGCTGCTCAGCGAGGCGTCCCAGAAGATCTCTGGCGTCCCCGTCCCGGCCAACTCGAAATAGGGTCTTGGCGTAGTCCAGGCTGGTGTCGGGATCAATCAGAGGGTTACTGTCGAATTCCGCCTTGAGACTGTTGTGAAGTGCCTCTGCCTCTCGATGCTGTCCCTGTCCAAACAGCACTCGGCATTGAACAATTCGGCTGCGAAGACCCACGGTCGGCTGGTCGGCAAAGCGCTTCTCCATGGAGCCAAGAATTTCTAAGGCCTCGGTGGCGTGTTCAACGGCCTCAGCATTGTCTTCGTCCTCGCCGAGTTCTGACAGGCTCTGTCCCAAGGCCAGATAATGGTCGGCGCTGTCGTGTATCGAGTGGGTGCCGAGTGATACCGTTCGGCGCCAGGCATCGGCCGCGGCGTCGATGTCCTGATTGGCCTCGGCAACCTCCGCCAACTGCTTTTGCCGTAGCAGGGCATTGGGTGATTGCACGATGGCCTGTTCGAGCACCTGCTGTGCTTCAGAAAGTTTGCCTTGCTGGCGTAGGCCGTCGGCGAGCAGGTCGTAGGCTTCCATATAATCGGGGTGGGTATCGATTAGCTGCTTGAGATTGGCGACGGCCTGATCGTGGCTGCGATTAGCCAGCAGCACCTGGCTGCGCCCGAGCCTGGCCCAGGATAGTTCCCGCTGTTGAAGTACGTCGTCAAAGACCTTGGCGGCGTGGCTTAAATCCCCCAGGCGAAAGTAGAGATCACCCAGTGTCTTCAAGAGCCAGGTCTTATGGCGGGGATTCCGGGGCAGGGCTTGGAGGCAGAGTGAGATGGCTTCTGGGTAATTTTCCCGGTCGATTTCCCGGTTAATCGGCAACAGTGCCTTGCGTTGGTCAAGCAGTGTGATCAGACGCTGCTCCAGCATGGCACGGTTGATGGGTTTGGTCAGATAGCCATCGGGCTGGTTCTCCCGTGCCCCCATCACCATTTGCTTGGAGGTTTCCGCAGTGACCATCAGAAACAGCGATGAGCGTCTCAGCAGGTTCTTATGGCGCAGCTCCTCAAGCACATGCTGGCCATTTTTGCCCTCACCAAGATTGTAGTCGCATAGCACCACATCCACATGATTGTAAGTGCAGTATTTGATTGCCTGCTTGGCGTTGCCAACCAGTTCAATCTGATCGGCCCCACAGGCTCGAAGCATCTGCCGCAGGGACAGACGGAAGTTCTCGAAGTCGTCGATGACCAGGTACGTTAGTTTGTGAAAGGCGTCCGCTTGGTAGCTGGATTCGCTCATGACCGTTTCTGCTTCAGCAACTTGTTGACCAGAGCCCGCAGTGCAGCGGGCTTCACAGGTTTATAGAGCAGATGGTAGCCCCTGGTAATGGCATCTTCTCGCACTTCCGGCGCCATGTAGCCGGTAATCAGGATTCCCGGAATGTTCTCACTCAACGCTGCTCTCAGACTGTCCATGGCATCCAGGCCGTTCTTGTTATCGTCCAGCTGGTAGTCGGCGAGGATGATCTCAGGAGCGTGGCCGTTGAGCTGGTCGGTGGCGTCATCCAGGCTTTCCGCGGCGGTGACATCGCACTTCCAGTTACCCAGCAGCGCGACCATGCCCTGAAGAATGGCGGGGTCGTTGTCGATACACAGCACATGGAGGCCGCCAAGGCTTGAAACCCGGCGGGATCCGGTTGCGGGCTGTGGAGCAACGGCGGGTATCTGTTCCGGTGCCGCCAACGGGACGGTTATGCCGAACAGGCTGCCACGACCCTGGATGGAGTGCACGGTGACCGGGTGGTCGAGCATACCGCTGATCCGGTCGACAATGGCCAGGCCGAGACCCAGGCCTTTTTTGTCGCGGCCGGTCTGGAAGCGGCGGAATTCCTCGAAGATGTGCGCTAGCTGGTCTTCCGGAATACCCGGACCGGTATCCCAGACATCAATCCGGAGAAAGCCTTTCAGGCGTCGACAACCCAGCAGAATCTTGCCCTTTGGGGTGTAGCGAATGGCGTTGGAGAGGAAGTTCTGTACCACCCGGCGCAACAGCTTGGCGTCAGACCGTACCCACGCTGTGCTCGGCACTACATGCAGCTCCAGCCCCTGATCCTTGGCGATCGCCGAGAAATCGGTGGCCAGGTGGCGCAGGATGTCGTTAACAGGGAATACGCCAATGTCCGGCTCCAGCGCTCCGGCATCCAGCTTGGAAATGTCCAGCAGCGTGCTGATGATTTCCTCAGCCGCACCGAGGGAGCTGTCGATGTGATCAACCAGATCCTTTTCTTCGCCCTCTGGAGACTTTCCGGCCAGCGCCGAGGTGAATAATCGGGCAGCGTTGAGGGGCTGAAGCAAGTCGTGGCTAGCGGATGCCAGAAAGCGGGTCTTGCTCTGGTTTGCTTGTTCAGCAACGGATTTCGCTTTCAACATCTGCTCGTTGATGACCTGCAGTTCCTGGGTACGCTCTTTGACCCGCTGCTCAAGGTAGATGTTGGTTTCCTTCAGCGCCTGCTCGGTCCGGCGCATGGCGGTGATGTCCTGGAAGGTGGTCACGTAGCCGCCGCCGGGAATGGGGCTGCCATCGACCCGTATCACAGTGCCGTCAGGCCGTTGGCGCTCGTACGACATGGGTTGGCCATGACGCATGCTGCCGCAGCGGTCGGCAATAATTTCATCAATGCGTCGGGCTGACAGGTTAGCGTTAGTCAGGTTATAACGCATGAGATCTTCCACTGGCCGACCCACTCGTACGAACCCTTTCGGGTAGGTGAACAGCTCAAGATAACGTTGGTTCCAGACCACCAGTTGCTGCTGGTGGTTGACCACGGATACCCCCAGGCGGATGTTTTCAATAGCAGATTGCAGCAACTCCCGGCTGAAGGTCATGGCCTGGGAGGCTTCGTCGACAATGCTGACGACGTCCTCGATCTGCATGTCACGGCCGGTCAGTGTCGATTCCAGGACCACCCTCGCTGTGGAGGCGCCAATCACCGAGGCCAGTTGGCGCTCAATGTACTTCATCAGGTGATTGGAGGCAGGACGCTGAGGGTGCAGGCGAATGGCATTGCGGCGTTCGTAATTGCGCAAAATAGTCTCGGACCGCTCCTCACCCATGAACCGGTCGGTCAATGCTTGCAGATCCGAGGTCAGGATTTCGCCTTGCCAGCTCTGGTGCTGGGGCGTTTCGGCCCTGGGTTGTGGGTCATGGAAGAACGACGCAATCTGGATCTTCTCGCGCACCCGCTGACGTGTCAGCAGCGACAGCACCACGTAGGCCAGAGTGTTGATGCCAAGACTCCAGATAATGCCGTGGCTGATCTGGTCAAGGTCAGAGCCGAACAGTGCCGTCGGGCGAGTCCAACCGAGGCCCCAGAGGCCCTGGTCAATCAGGGTGTCAGTCATCCAGCCGGTGGTCGCCAGGGCCGGCAACAGCAGGGTGTAGCACCACATCAAAAAACCCAGTGCCAGCCCCCAGACCGCCCCCATGTAGTTACCTCGGCGCCAGATGATACCGCCGACCAGAGCAGGGCCAAACTGCGCGGCGGCGGCAAAGGACAACAGGCCAAACGCCGTCAGGCTGTAGTCTTCGCTGGCCATGCGGTAGAAGCCGTAAGCAGTCAGCAGCACCACAAAAATGGCAATCCGGCGGATTCTTAACAACAGGTGGCTTAGGTCGGCACGGCGGTTCATTCGGGGCCGGAAAAATTTCAACAGCGCCGGCATGATGATTTCGTTGCTGACCATAGTGGCGATGGCCACCGAGCAGACAATCACCATGGCCGCGGCCGCTGAACCGCCGCCCAGGAAGGCGAGAATGGCGAGCCATTTCTCACCAGCCTGGATCGGCAGTTGCAGGATGAGAATGTCGGGGTTACCGGTCACGCCCCCGGGCGACAGCAGGCCAGCGGCGGCAATCGGCAGCACAAAGGCGCTGGCAACAATCAGATAGATGGGCATAGCCCAGCGTGCGACTTCGAAATCTCGATGATCGGTGTTTTCGACCACCATGACATGGAATTGTCGCGGCAGGCAGATGATCGCCAGCATTGCCACCAGGGTCTGGGTGATAAATGCCGGGGCCTCAACACCGTCCATGGTCAGGGTGCCAACGAGGTCGGCGTCCTGCACCCGGCCAAGCAGATCACCAAAGCCACCGTAGAGTCCGTAGCCAACGAACAGGCCCACGGCCACGAACGCCACCAGCTTGATCAGGGACTCAAATGCGACGGCCTGAATCATGCCCCGATGGTGCTCGGTGGATTCGAGGTGGCGGGTGCCGAACAACACGGTAAACACGGCCAGTGCCAGCGTGATGTACCAGGCCGAGTCGGCCCAGGGTGCGCTGCTGCCTACATGAATAGCTGGTCCGGTTTCTGAAAGTACGTTAAAGCCCATGGATATGGCTTTAAGTTGCAATGCAATGTAGGGAACGCTGCCAATCAGTGCAAAGGTTGCGATCATGGCGGCAAGTGACTGGGACTTGCCATAGCGCGAGGCAATGAAATCGGCTATCGAAGTACTGTTGTTGCGCTTACTGATGTAGATGATCCGGCGCAGCAAGGGGGCGCCGAAGATGAACACCAGCAGGGGGCCAAGGTAGATGGGGAGAAAGCCCAGCCCTTCCTGGGTGGCGCGGCCAACCGCGCCGTAAAAGGTCCATGAGGTGAAATAAACCGCAAGGGACAGCGCGTAGATGTGCGTGCGCGCGAACCTGCGCCGGTAAAGCCCGGGATGTTTGTCACCGGCCCAGGCAATGAAAAACAGCACCGAGATGTAGGTGATGGAAATTAAAACCAGCAGCCAGGCACTAATCATGGATACGCGGTTCTCTCGGTTGCAGGCATTCTGGGATCGTCATATCAGCTGGTGCAGACGGTTGTCAGCAGTCTATCCGTGGTGTCGAGCAGTTTCATGTTATCGATCCGCGGTGTGCCATCGGAACCCAGTGGCACCAGTTCCCGGGATTGGCAGTTGAGAATATGGACCCGATGAGAAATGGCGTCCGTCAGCTTCTGCTCAAAACGGTACAGCGTGAAGCGAATGATGTCCGGGTTGTTTGTATCCTGGCTAATGCTCTTGGTGTCGACCGTGGAGAAAGCCGTGACATAGGGGAAGGCAAAGGTCCAGGGGCGCCAGAGGATGCCGTCGGTTTCGGTGTCCACGACCACCGCTTCTTCGGGGAGCATGTCTTTCTTGTGGTCGTACCAGGTGTACTCACCGTGAATCAGGTAACCAAGCATACCCAGTCCGGCAAACGCCGGGATGATCCACTTGGGGGCGTGGTTGCGGGTGGCGGCACGAATGCCGAGGGCAATCCCGGCGGCGCCCAGGCCACAGAAAACAGTGGCGACAAAGGTCCAGAACATAAAGTCGTTTCCTTAAAAAAGAACGGGCTTCCTCGGCGAGGAAGCCCGTCCAGTACAACCTGTCAATGTATTGAATCAGGTCGCGTGTAGCTTAGTGGTCTTGAGCCTGGCTCGCACCACGTGGGTAACGAACGCTCTCAACCAGCTCCTGAATCTCAACGGGCGGCTCTTCAGTAGCGTTGGATACCACGAAGGCTACCGCAAAGTTGACGATTGCACCAACCGCGCCGATGGACAGCGGAGAGATGCCCAGCACCCAGTTCTCCGGAGTGTCTGGCAGGTTGTTGGTGCCCGGAATGAACAGCCAACCCTTGTACACAAAGATGTACGCCAGGGTGAAGCCCAGACCGGTCAGCATGCCGGCAATAGCACCTGTGTTGTTAACCCGCTTGGAGAAGATACCCATCATCAGGGCCGGGAACAGCGACGCTGCGGCAATACCGAACGCCAGCGCCACCACCTGGGCCGCAAAGCCCGGGGGATTGGCGCCCAGCCAGGTGGCCACCACTATCGCGACGGCCATGGAAATCCGTGCTGCCAGCAGTTCACCTTTTTCGGAGATGTTGGGATTGATCGAGCCTTTGATCAGGTCGTGACTGATGGCCGAGGATATTGCCAGCAACAGACCGGCCGCCGTGGACAGGGCGGCCGCCAGACCACCGGCTGCGATCAGGCCAATGACCCAACCTGGCAGGTTGGCAATCTCCGGATTGGCCAGTACCAGGATGTCCCGGTTGACCACCAGTTCATTGCCTTCCCAGCCGCGGGATTGCGCCTCAGATTCGAACGCCGGGCTGTCGTTGTAAAGCTGAATGCGTCCGTCTTCGTTTTTGTCGGTGAACTGGATCAGACCGGTGACTTCCCATTCCCGGACCCAGTTCGGACGTTCGTCGTATTCAATCGGGGCGGCCGCGGTGCCATCCGGGTAGATGGTAGTCATCAGATTCAGGCGTGCCATGGAAGCAACAGCCGGCGCGGTCAGGTACAGCAGGGCGATGAATACCAGGGCCCAGCCGGCGGACCAGCGCGCATCGGCAACTTTCGGCACGGTGAAGAAGCGAATGATGACGTGGGGCAGGCCTGCAGTACCGATCATCAGTGACAGGGTAAACAGCACCATGTTCAGCTTGTTGTCGACGTCCGCAGTGTACTCGTTAAAACCGAGATCAGTGATGACCTGGTTCAGTTTGGTGAGCAGCGGCACGCCAGAGTCCACATGAGTGGAGAACAGACCAAGACCGGGAATCGGGTTGCCGGTCAGTTGGACCGAAATGAACACCGCAGGAATGGTGTAGGCAATGATCAGCACGCAGTACTGCGCCACCTGGGTGTAGGTGATGCCCTTCATACCGCCGAGAACGGCGTAAATGAAGACCACGACTGCGGCAATGATCAGGCCCAGGGTGGCGTCTACTTCAAGGAACCGCGAGAAGGCAACGCCGGCGCCCGCCATCTGACCAATAACGTAGGTCACCGATGCTACGATCAGGCAGAGAACCGCTACCAGGCGTGCGTTTTTGCTGTAGAAGCGATCACCGATGAACTCGGGTACGGTGAACTTGCCGAACTTCCGCAGGTAGGGAGCCAGAAGCATGGCAAGCAGCACGTAGCCGCCAGTCCAGCCCATCAGGAAAGTAGAGTTGGCGTAACCGCCGGCGGCAATCAGGCCCGCCATGGAGATGAACGATGCTGCGGACATCCAGTCAGCGCCGATCGCCATACCATTGGTGATCGGGTGCACGCCGCCCCCGGCAACGTAGAAGTCTTTGGTACTGCCGGCTTTTGCCCAGATCGCAATACCGATATAGAGGAGGAACGAGCCCCCTACAAAAATTATGTTGATAGCAAATTGGCTCATTGGTTCTTACTCCTCATGCACGCCGAATTTTTCGTCGATTTTGTTCATGCGCCATGCGTAGTGAAAAATCAGGGCGATAAACGTAAGAATTGAGCCTTGCTGGGCGAACCAGAAGCCCAGATCGGTTCCGCCGATGGGAATACCGGCGAGCATGGGGCGAAGCAGAATCGCAAAGCCGTAAGAAACCAGGGCCCAAACGACCAGGCTTCCGACAATCAGGCGCAGGTTTGCCTTCCAATAATTTTCAGCGTCGTAGCTATGACCTGACATAGGTTCACTCCTGTATTTTTGTTTTGGCGAACGAGCGGTTCTTGTATGGGGTTTTCCGGATAGAGCATTTGTTATTCATATAGTAAAGCTCCGACTTGTCGTCCCCTCTGACTTTACCCGTCAACTGCTTTATGGATATTGGCAATAAGTCTAAATCTCAGTCGTTTGGCCAAGATTTGATTGTATTTTAGCGTGCTGAATTGAGCCTGCTTCAGAATCGATGCATGTTCTGGAGGCGTCGGTGGTAGTGAAGTTTGTCGTGCAATTGGCGGAGGGTTTTCACGCCGTCCTTTTGAGCCTTGTTTAAAGCCACCAGGGTTAGTTCCGCGGTCACCAGAGCGTCGGCTGCGGCATTGTGGCGGGCGCTTGCCTCCAGGCTGAACCACTCGCTCCAGTGATCGAGGCCTTTTCCACCCGGTTTAGCTTTTGGTAAGAAGGCCGGCATTAGGTCGGCGACGTCCATCCAGGTGTGACTGGCGGTGTAGCCTAATTGGCTACGGAGAGTTTTCTCCAGGAACTTCTGGTCGAAGGCCGAGTGGAACGCCAGTACCGGGTCGCCGTTCATCCATTCTAGCAGGTAGAGCAGGGCGTCCTCGGTTTCGTGGCCTTGGGTCAGGGCTTCGTTGCCGATGCCGTGGATCAGTACCGTTTCGGTGATGTCCAGTTCCGGCCGCCGCAGAATCAGGTCAAACTGGTCACTGAGCTGAATTGCCCCGCCACTGATGGCGACAGCGCCGATGGCGATGACCTCATCCTTGGCGGCATTCAGGCCGGTGGTTTCCAGGTCCAGAACAATCAGCCGACAATCGGACAACAGCTGGTCGCCTGGAGCTTTCGCGTTGGGCAGGTTGTCCAGATCAAGGTGGCCGCCCCGGCTTCCCCGGCGCCGATCCAGCCATTGTTTGATTTGATCAAGCATGGTTCAGACCCGACTCCCCGGAGTTTCGATTAGAGTTGATAGGTTAGCTCCAGCTTCTGCTGCAGGCGCTGGGCCTGACGGAACGATTCCCTCAGAATGCGACGGTCCAAAGGGTTCAGATCGTCCGGGTCGATCAGGTTACTGAGTTCCTCGCCGCGATTCAGCTGCTCCTGGTGCGAGCGCATGCGAATGGCCTGAATCAGGCTGTAGCCTTCTTTCCAGGCATTGGCGTCTTTCGGGTCAAAAACGCCTTTCTTGGCCAGCTCGTCCATCCGTTCCAGAGTGTTGGCGGTGCCCACTCCGTTGGCCAGGGCAAACACCCGCACTGATTCCACGAACGGTGCCAAGCCCTGTCGCTTCAGGTCCAGGGCCTGCCTGTTGCCATCGGTCACGTAGCGAAAGTTGCGGAACATGGTCAGGGGCGGCTTCCGCTGGAAGGCGTTTCCGGCCAGCATTTTCTGGAACAGGGCGTTCTTGTGGATGCGGGATAGCACCTTGTCCAGTAACTCCTCCAACGGTTTGGTCGGTCCGAACACCGCTCGCATGTCCAGGAATATCGACGAATAGACCAGGTTCTGGGGTGTTGAGGCATCGATAAACCGGATAAACCAGTCGTCCCACTCGTCGGCGCTCAGGCACAGTTTGGGGTTGCTGGCCATGATGTTGCCCTTGCACAGGGTGAAGCCGCACTCGGCCAGTTCCTGGTTGACGGTCTGCGCGAACGGCAGCAGCTTCTCCCGTACCTGATCCTCTGTCATTCCCTCCGGCGTCTCGAACAGGATGCCATTGTCCTGGTCGGTCAGCAGCGTCTGTTCCTGGCGCCCCTCGCTGCCGAAGGTCAACCAGGTGAAGGGGATGCCCGGGTCGTTTTTCTTGATGTTCAGTTCCAGCACCCGGCGCACGGTGACGTCGTTCAGGGTGGTGATGATCTTCACCACCTGGCCTGAATCAGCACCGTGCGCGAGCATGGCGTCGACCAGGCGGGAGACATCGGCCCGCAGGCTGACCAGGGTACGCAAATGGGTTGCGGTGCCGATGGTGCGGGCCAGATTGACCAGATCGACCCGCTGCAGGGAGAACAGGTCGCGCTCAGACACCACGCCGATCAGGCAGTGTTCATCGTCCACCACGCACAGGTGCGCAAAATGATGCTCCGCCATCAGCATCGCCGCTTCGAAGGCATCGGCGTGGGCCGGCAGGCAGATAGGATCCTGAGTCATAACCTGGCGGATGGGCGAATCCAGTGGGGCTTTGTGTTCAGCGATCAGGGTGCGCAGATCCCGGAGCGTGAAAATGCCGGTGGGATGCCGGTTGTCGTCGGTAACAATAATGCTGCCAACGCTGTTTTCATGCATTCGCGCCACAGCCTTGTCGACTGGCAGATCGGGCGAGCAGACGATGGGGTTTCTGAGCGCATAGCGTTCCAGTGGTGTATCCAGGGAATTGCTGGAGCCAATGGACGCCATGGCGCTGGACTGGATGCGCTGGTTCACCTGATCAAGCAGGCTGCTAACGCCGCGCAGGCAGAAATCCCGGAACGGGTCGCTGGCGGAAAACAGCGTGATAAAGGCGTCTTGTTCGATGCTCAGGCAGAAGGTGTCGCCGGCGGCCCGGTGCAGGGTCCTGGTAGGTCGCTCACCGATCAGCGCGGCCAGGGGGAAGCACTCGCCCAGGCTGATTTCGAACGTAGTGTCGGTTCGGTCATCTTTGGCGTTGTGACGTTCACCGCGAATCCGTCCCTGCTTGACCACGTAAAATCGTTTAATGACGCCGTCGTCCGGCGAAATGACTTCATCGCCATCGGCATAGAAACGCAGGGTCGCGTGCTCGGCGAAATGGGCGAGATGGGTATCGTCCATGCTGGAGAAGGGGGCATGCTCCCGGAGAAACGTCATGATGGCACGAGTATTCTGCGGTCGGGAGCTGTCCGGATTTGCTGCTGCCATGAAGGGAGCCTTTGCTTCAGTGATGTTTCCGTTTCCAGTGTAGTTCACTGAATGTACGCCGAACGGCAAGAGTTTGAAGGAAAAGTTGAGACCGCGCGACGATTCTTTATGGTAAGCGGAGCGGGTGGTAAAGTTTCCGAATTCATTAGGTATTAGTAGCACTGCCATGACGACTAAAGAAGAACGCCTGAGCTTTCTGGAAGAAATGAAAGATGTCCGGCGGATCAAAAAGCCCAACCGTGCGGAAGTCCAGACGCCCAGGGATCTCACTCCTGGTCATTTGGAGCGTCAGCGTGCAGCCGTGGCTAAGGCCGTCAAGGACAGTAACCCATTAACGTCCGATATGGTGGAGCCGCTGACGGCCCACGACGTTCTGACTTGGCAGCGCCCCGGCATCCAGCACGGTGTCTTTCGCAAGCTCCGCTTGGGTCAGTATCCAATTGAGGCACGGCTGGACCTGCATCGGATGACGGTCGAGCAGGCCCGGCGGGAAGTGTTTGGCTTTATTGGCGACTGCGTTCGCTATGGCCTGCGTTCGGTTATCATCCTGCACGGCAAGGGTGAGCGAAATCCTGATGGCGTTGCCCAGCTGAAAAGTTACCTGGCTAAGTGGCTGCCAGAGCTGGACGATGTCATGGCCTTTCATTCGGCCCAGAAACACCATGGTGGCACAGGTGCTGTCTATGTCATGGTTCGTAAGGGCGATCGAGACAAGCAGCACAACCGTGAGCTTCATAGCCGGCGATAATCGCTTCGCCCCCATCGATGATTACTCAAATGACCCCTGAGAGGTATGCAAGGTGAAGAAACTGGTATTGATGATAGTAGCTGTGGCCGCACTGGCCGGTTGTCAGGATCGGGTTATCTGGAATGACAACGGCGAGCTGGAAAGCGCTACCGAGAACCGCGAAGTATGGGACACCAACGGCCAGATGAAAGACGGTGAACGCAAAATCTGGGTCAACAAGGAAGGCGAAGACGTCGTTAAGTAAACGGCTCGTTCCGAACGCGCCTGGGATAATCAAACAATAAAACTGTGCGCCTGGATAAGCCGGGGGCGTGTGAGGGAGAGTAGAAACATGGCGGCGAGCCTGACGGTCAATGGCGTGGAGCGTTTGCTCGAAGTGGAGGGAGATACCCCTCTGTTGTGGGTGGTTCGGGATGAACTGGGGCTGAAAGGCACCAAATTTGGATGCGGCGCAGGGCTGTGTGGTGCTTGCACGGTGCATCTCAATGGTCAGCCAGTGCGTTCCTGCTCAACCCCCGTTGAGCTGGCTGCCGGGGCTCAGGTCACCACAATAGAGGGCCTGGGCGACCAGGATCGCCTGCACGCGCTGCAGGAAGCCTGGATCGAACAGGGCGTGCCACAGTGCGGCTACTGCCAGTCCGGTCAGATCATGAGTGCCGCCCATCTGTTGGCTAGCAATCCATCGCCTTCCCGTGACGATATCGTTGCCGCCATGACGGGCAATATCTGCCGCTGCGGCACCTATTCCCGCATCATCGCCGCGGTAGAGTCCGTGGCTGCGGATTCGCGCCCGGATCAGCAGGGGGGCGCGTAACATGACCATGAACCGACGTGCGTTCCTGAAAGCAGGCGCCGGTGCTTCCGGCGGCTTGATGTTGTCGTTGTCTTTGCCCGGCTGCGCCGGCGTGCAAACCGGTTACGAGCCCGAAACCGGAGAGTGGAAGCCCGATGCCTGGCTTGAGCTGACCCGTGATGATGAAATCTACTTTACCCTGGCACGGGTTGAGATGGGGCAGGGCACCTACACCGGACTGACTACCCTGATTGCCGAAGAACTGGAGGTGGCGCCCGCCGCCATCACGCCACGGTTTGCGCCGGCGGCACCGGAATACCGCAACCCCCTCTACAATCTGCAGCTCACCGGTGGCAGTACCAGCATTGCCACCAGCTGGGAGCCGCTGCGTACTGCCGGGGCCTCGGCTCGGGAGATGCTGAAAATGGCTGCGGCCCGAATCTGGGAGGTAGAAGCCGATGCCTGCACGGTTCGAGATGGCCATGTGGTTCATCCGAATGGAATTGATTCCCTGCGCTACGGCCAGTTGGTGGAGCTGGCGTCCAAGGAAGTGATACGGGGCGAGGTTTCGCTCAAGCCGCGCAGTGAGTGGAAGCTTATTGGCAAGCAAGGCAACCGATTGGACGCCCGGGCCAAATCCACCGGCACCGCCGAGTACGGCATTGATGTTGAGTTGCCGGGACAGGTTTACGCCGTGGTGACTCGATCACCCCGTTACGGCGGCCGGGTTGGCAGTTTTAACGGCGACGAAGTCCGGGCCATGCCTGGCGTTGTCGATGTGGTCGAGATTGAGCGGGGCGTCGCCGTGGTCGCCGATAAATACTGGCGGGCACGGAAAGCCCAGGCTGCACTGACTGTCACCTGGGATTTCTCCGACGCCCTGTCAGTGTCCACCAGTGACGTATTCGACGGTTATCGCAAGGCCGCGGACGAGGATCGGGGCGAGTCCGAGCGCAGTGAAGGCGATTTTGATGACGCCGCCGAAGCAGCGTCGACGGTACTTTCCGCTGAATACGCGCAGCCGTACCTGGCCCATGCCACCCTGGAGCCGATGAACGCAACAGCCTGGTACCAGGGCGATCGGGCCGAAGTGTGGGCGCCGACCCAGGCTCCGGATCTTGGGCAGATTGCCGTGGCCCGGGTGACCGACCTGTCCCCAGGCGACGTCACCATCCACACCACGTTTCTTGGTGGTGGCTTCGGGCGTCGGCTGACTCAGGATTTTATTGAGGAGGCGGCTGCCATTTCCTTCAAGATTGGCAAGCCGGTTAAGGTGATCTGGTCCCGGGAAGAGGATACCCGTCACGACCTGTTCCGGCCCGCCATGCTGCACCGGATGAAAGCCTCGCTGGCGGACGGCGAACTGACCGGTTGGCATCACCAGATTGTCGGCCCCCAAATTCTGGACTGGTACGTGCGTAACGCCGCGCCCGCTCAATACCCCTGGGCTCCCAAGTTCCTTTACAAAAGCCTGGGTTCTGCTGGGCTATTGTTTGAGGGTATTGCCACTCCCAAAGACATGTCTGCCATTGAGGGCGCGATCGAATACCCCTACGGAGTGAGCAACATCGATATCCGTCACACCCACACAGATCCCGGGGTGCCGGTGACCTGGTGGCGATCCGTGGGCTTCTCCCACAATGGCTTTGCGGTCGAAACCTTCATGGACGAGCTTGCCCATGAGGCGGGGGAGGATCCCTATCAGTTCCGCCGGAAACTGCTGGCGGATGAACCACGGCACCAGGAGGTGCTCGACCGTGCCGCCAGGTTGGCGGGCTGGGGCGAACCTCTGGCCGAGGGACGGGCTCGGGGCATTGCCCTGTTCCGGAGCTTTGGCACTTACGTTGCTCAGGTGGTCGAAGCCGGCATCGAGCACGGTGAAATCCGCGTCTACCGGGTTGCCTGTGCCGTTGACTGCGGCCAGGTGGTGAATCCGAGAATCGTCGAGGACCAGATTGAGGGCGGCATCCTGTTCGGCTTGACCGCTGCTCTGTATGGCGAGATTACCCTGGAGCAGGGCGAGGTTCAGCAGAGCAATTTCCACGACTACCGGCTGATGCGCCAGTATGAACGCCCGGAGGTGACGGTGGATATCGTCGACAGCGAGGCGGCGCCGACCGGTGTTGGCGAGCCTGGTGTACCGCCGGTGATCCCGGCTCTAGGCAACGCGCTTTTTGCGCTCACAGGGAAACGTCAGCGCTCCCTACCGTTAACCGCGGATGCCTGATATGTCGAACACGCGCGCACTGACCTCCGGCCACGCCTCGGTCATTCATGATGTTGCTCGCTGGCTAGGTCTGGGCGAGGGCGAAGGTGTGGGTGGAGGTGCAGGTGAGCGCGAGCGAGTCTGGCTCTGTACCATTGTCGAAACCTGGGGTTCGTCACCACGACCGGTAGGGTCCTGGCTCGCGGTCAGCGAGTCAGGGCGCTGGAGTGGCTCGGTATCGGGTGGCTGTCTGGAAGAGGACTTGCTGCGCCGAACCGCCAGCGATGGGCCGGAACAGCCGGTGCTCATTGACTATGGCATCACCGACGACGATCGCGATAACTTTCAGCTCCCCTGCGGTGGCCGGATCCGGTTATTGGTGGAGCCACTGCACAGCGCTGATGCCGCTGAGCACGTTGCCGCCCTGGCGTCAGCGCTGGATCGCCGCGAGCCAGTATTGCGGCGGGTCCGTTTGGATGCGCCCCCGGAGCTTGAGCCGGCCGTGGGTCAGCCCGGTTCGTCGGTAAACTTCGATGGCGAATGCCTGGCGCAGGTACTGCAGCCTGAGTGTCGGCTGTTGCTGATCGGCGCCGGTGAGGTTGCCCGCTATGTCGCCGAGTTTGCCATGGCGGCCGATTTCGAAGTGACAATCTGTGAGCCCCGGGATGCCTTTGCCGAAGGCTGGGGTCACCCGCATATCCCGCTGAACCGGAAGTTGCCGGACGACCTGGTGGCCCAGCGCTTCGCTGATCCCTGGTCCGGGGTGCTCGCTCTGGCGCACGATCCGCGCATTGATGACATGGGCCTGCTGGCGGCATTGACGACGCCTGCATTCTATGTCGGCGCCATGGGATCCCAGAAAACGTCAGACGCCCGCCGTGCTCGGCTGGCCTCCCTGGGCCTGGATCAACAGGCTCTCGACCGGTTGCGCGCCCCTATTGGTGTCAGCATTCCCAGTAAGACTCCCGCTGAGATCGCCATCTCCGTGGTCGCCGATCTGATTGCCGCGCGTCACCATTTGCGGGCCGCCTCACCATCCCTATAATGTCCTCACGTGAACGCCTCGAAAGAGGCGTCAGATCCTGAGGGAGAATCTGTGTTTGATGTAACCCGATATGCCATCGCGGCCGACGAGATCGTCGGTGCCGGTCGATTCCTGTACCAGCGAGGCTGGTCACCGGCCACCAGCAGCAACTATTCCGCGCGCGTTGATGACCAGCACATTGCGATCACCGTATCCGGTCGTCACAAGGGACAGCTGGGTGCGGGCGACGTCATGGTGGTGGATCTGGCCGGTAAGCCGGTGCAGAGTAATTGCCGGTCGTCCGCCGAAACCCGTCTGCACACGGTGCTGTACGAGGTCTTCCCGGAGGTCGGCGCCGTGTTGCACACCCATTCGGTCAAGGCCACGGTGCTGAGCCGCCTGTTGGCAGCGGGTGAGCCGCTGGTGCTGGAAGGTTACGAGTTGCAAAAGGCGTTCAGCGGTGTCGATACCCATGAGTCGGTGTTGTCCGTGCCGGTGTTCGACAATACCCAGGATATCGACGCCCTGGCTCGCGATACCAAAGCCTGGTTCAGCACCCATCCGGATCAGCCCGGATACCTGATTCGCGGTCACGGCCTCTACACCTGGGGCAAAACCATGGCCGATTGCCTGCGCCATGTCGAAGCCTTCGAATTTTTGTTTGAATGTGAGCTTGAAACCATGAGGGTTCGCCCATGACTACCTTGAGTGTTTTTGATCAAAGCCAGCCAGCGACGGCCAATACGGTAACCGACAACCCGTCGGAAATTCGCGACCTGCTGGCCCAGCACGGCGTGCGCTTTGAACAGTGGCCGACCCGTGACCTGCCGGCCGATGCTTCCTCGGAAGACATTCTGGCGGCTTACCAGGACGAAATCTCGACCCTGAAAGCCGAGAACGGTTTCCAGACTGCCGACGTCATCAGCCTGAACCCGGACAACCCGCAGAAAGAAGCGTTTCGCCAGAAATTCCTGGATGAGCATACCCACAGCGAAGACGAGGTACGGTTCTTTGTTCGAGGGCAGGGACTGTTCTATCTGCACTTTGGTGACCAGGTGCTGGCGGTACTGTGCCAGAAGAACGATCTGATCAGTGTGCCCAATGGCACCCGGCACTGGTTTGATATGGGGCCGGAACCTGCGTTTACCTGCGTTCGCCTGTTTACCAATCCGGAAGGCTGGGTTGCCGACTTCACTGGCGAAGACATTGCCGGACGGTTGCCACGCTACGAAGCGCTGGCGGGAGCGGTCGAATGATTCGGGTTGTTTTGACCGATATCGAAGGCACCACCAGTTCGATTTCCTTCGTTCACGATGTCCTGTTTCCGTATGCCAGCGAGCACCTGGCTGACTTTGTTCGGGCTCAGCACGCGGACAACCCGTTGGTCGCGGAGCAATTGGATGCGGTGGCGACCACCGCTGGCGTTGATCGCGAAGATATCGATGGCTTGATCGACAGGCTTCAGGCCTGGATTCGTGAGGATCGCAAGGAAACGCCGCTGAAGACTCTCCAGGGCCTGATCTGGGAGCAGGGTTATCAGCAGGGCGTACTCAAGGGCCACATCTACGATGACGCCGCCGATTACCTGCAGCGTTGGCATGATCGGGGCCTGCGTCTGTTCGTATATTCTTCCGGGTCGGTTAAAGCCCAGCAGCTGATTTTTGGCCATACCACGGCGGGCGACTTTACCCCGTACTTCTCCGGCTATTTCGATACCCGGGTCGGAGGCAAGAAAGAATCCGGGTCGTATCAGGCCATCCTCGGTGAGCTGGGGGTAGAACCGTCCACGGTGTTGTTCCTGTCCGACGTTGAGGCGGAACTGGAAGCGGCCGAAACGGCAGGAATGCAGACGGCCTGGCTGGTTCGCGATGGAGACCTGCCGGACACTGGCCGCTTTGTCGCCCGCACTTTTTCGGAGGTGGATACCCTGCTTCGGAAGCGGTAATCCGCCCTTGGCGTAACCCATCAGGAGATATTCATGCCCGGTACAGGATGGATCAGGATGTGCGTTCCGGGCCTGTTGATGGTGGTGCTGAGCGCCTGTAATCCTTTCTCTGAAGCCCGTCCGATGATGGACGAATACGTCGAACGGGTTGCCCGGGTTCTGGAAACAGAGCCCGAGCTTTCTGCCATCGATTCCCCCACCCACATTCCCCGTCGCCGTGACCGCGTACTGACCATGCCCGAGCTTGATTTGGGTATGCTCGATTTCCTCTCGCTCTACGGCTGTGAATTGCAGTTCGTAGTAGGTGAGAAGAATTCGGTGATGGGCAAGGTTATGCAGCCGCTGAACCGGCTGCGCTATGAGCTGCGCTTTATTCGCGCAGCCCAGGACTGTATCCCGGAAACCGAAGACGAAGATCTGGTGGAGGTGCTGAACGAAGCCATTGCCAGCAAGCGGGAAACCCTGCCGATTGCGATCTGGAATGCCACCTGGGGCGTCGAGGAGATCGAGACCCTGTTTACCTTGGCCAAAGGTTATTACCCGGTTCAGAGTGAGGGCAATCCGGTGGCGGATCTGGCCCGCGACAGTGATCGGATGAATCAGGTCGTGGGCGCGCTGTTGGCGGGAAAAGTGGAAGCGAATGCGCTAGAGGCAAATGCTCTGGGAAAGGAGGCGCTGGAAGAAAGCGCGCTGGAGTTTGCCGGTGCGGTCCAGCAACGCTGGCAGGCGGAATACCGAGCCGGCCAGCTGATCAACAGTGCCGCACTGGTTAAAACTCGACTGAATGACGCCACCGCATTGCTGCAACAGCGAATTCAAAAACGTCCGTTGTGTCTCAAGGGCAAGCCGAACAATCAGTCAGAGATTGTCCAGAGCATGTTCTTCAGTGTTTACATCGAAAAGATACAGCCCTACATGAGTGATCTTCGCCGGGCCCGGGTTGAGCTGATCGAACCCTTGGCGATGATGGCGGAGCGACAAAGGGCGGTGATGCCGCCCGAGTTCGCCCGTTGGTATCGCAAGCACCTGTCTCAGGTGGCAGACGACAGCCTGTGGGTTGAGCTGGACGCCGCCATGGCGCGCCATACTGAAAGCTGGCAGGCCTTGCTGGAACAGTGTGGAATGCGGCCCGGTGCCTGAACTCGCTGGCGAATCAGCGTTGGCTTTCCGGTGTCACCCGCAGGATCTCTTCCACGGTTGTCAGCCCCGCGGCGACTTTTTGAGCGCCACCCAGTCTGAGTGACTTCATCCCTTCTTTGTAGGCGTCCAGCCGCAGCTGCTCGAGTTCGCAGCGCTCGGTGATCTGCCGGGTCAGGTTGCCGGACAGGCTCATGATCTCATACACACCCGCGCGTCCCATGTAACCGGTATTCCGGCATTCCAGGCAGCCAACCGGCTGGTAGAACTGTTTCGGTACCGGCGCTTTCCAGGGCCGGGTCAGGGTCTGCCAGGCTTGCTCATCCGCCGGCCCCGGTGCCTTGCAATGTGGGCAGAGGGTGCGGGCGAGACGCTGGGCCATAACCCCCAGAACAGTCGCCCGGATCAGGTAGGGCGGAATGCCCAGTTCCATCAGACGGGTGATGGCGCTGGGCGCGTCATTGGTGTGCAGGGTGGAGAGCACAAGATGGCCGGTGAGGGCGGCCTGAACAGCCATTTCGGCGGTCTCCAGGTCGCGGATTTCGCCGATCATGATGATGTCCGGGTCCTGTCTCAACAGTGCCCGCACGCCCGCGGCGAAAGTCAGATCGATGTTGTTCTGGACCTGCATCTGGTTGAAGGCGGGCTCCACCATCTCGATCGGGTCTTCGATGGTGCAGACATTCAGCTCCGGCGATGCGATCTGCTTCAAGGTTGAGTACAGGGTGGTGGTCTTGCCCGAGCCTGTCGGGCCGGTGACCAACACAATGCCGTGGGCCTGGGAGGTGATGGTCTGCCAGCGTTCGCGGTCGTCCTTGCCGAAGCCCAGTTGCTCATAGGACTTCAGCAGCACATCCGGGTCAAAGATCCGCATCACCATCTTTTCGCCAAAGGCGGTGGGCATGGTGGCCAGGCGCAGTTCCACTTCCCGGTTGTCGGGTTTGCGGGTTTTGATTCGGCCGTCCTGTGGCCGCCGCTTCTCGGCCACATTCAGACGCCCGAGAATTTTCAGGCGGCTGGTGACGGCAACGCCCACGTGTTCCGGGAATTCGTAGACGTTGTGCAGCACCCCGTCGATCCGGAAACGCACCTGGGTAACCGTCCGTCGTGGCTCTATGTGAATATCCGAGGCGCGCTGGTCAAAGGCGTACTGGAGTAGCCAGTCGACGATCTTGACCACGTGCTGGTCGTTGGCGTCCGGGTTTTCGCTGGTACCCAGGTCCAGCAATTGCTCGAAGTTGTTGCTGCCAACCGAGGTTGACGATTGGCCGCCGCCGGCTTTGCTGACGGAATTGGCCAGCTGGTAGAACTCGACCGTGTAGCGGCGGATGTCCTCCGGATTGGCAACCACCCGGCGGATGTCTTTCCGCATGGCCTGTTTCAGGTTGCCTTCCCAGTCCGATTTGAACGGCTCCGAGCTGGCAATAAACACTTCATCCGGGCCAATCTCCACCGCCAGGATGCCGTGGCGCTGCGCAAAGGCGTACGACATCACCTTGGCGATGGCCGAAACATCAATCTTCAGTGGATCAATGTGGAAGTAGGGCTGTCCGGCCCAGTCAGCAAGCCATTGGGTCAGCCGGTCGAGATCCAGGGTTCGATCGGTTTTCCGGCTGGTAAGCGCGGCAATCGCCACCAGTTCCAGAGGGTGTCGTTTGGCATCCTGGCCTTTGCCAGAGGCGGCGCCGAGATTGGCGGTGAGCACGCGCTCGGCGTCGTCCTGGCTGATTTCCCCGCTGGTGACCAACGCCGTGCACACATCTCTGAGAGTCAGGATGCTTCGGGCTGGTGCCGTCGGCCGACTGGCGTGTTCTGGCGTCTTGGTATCAGACATAGGGTCTCGTTATCAGGAGCATTGCGGTGGCAGTCAGCCCGCGACTGGGCGGTTGACCTTCAGGTGAACCATGGCGACCGTAAACAGCAGGAAGGTCAGTACGGTCAGGATAACCGGGCCAACGTCGCCCTCACTCAACCAGGCGGAAACCACGGCTTGAGTAAAGTAGAAAATGATCACAAACGCCATCCAGATGTAGCCGCGGTTGTGGCCACGGAATACCGGTACCGCAAAGGCAAGAAGGGGGAGCAGCTTCACGGCCAGTATCAATGGAATGGAGACGCCTTCCACGGGAGTCGGGTAGAAGGTGGTGGCCAGCAGCGTTGCGAGAACCGCCAAGTACAGCAGTATGGTCAGGCGCGCCGTGTTCTGGGCCTTCGGATTGTGCAGCATAGTGTATTTTCCAAAATTAGTGTTCAAATGAAATACGGGCTTTAGCCCCGGCTGTATCAGGCGGACAGTTTCAGCGCGAACCGGGCAAGCCGCTCACCTAAGGCCTGGCACAATGATTTTTCGTGCTCGCTGATCGGTAGTTGCTCCCCGGTACCGGCCCAGTGACTGGGGCCATAGGGGGTGCCGCCAGTCTCGGTCTCGCCCAGCGCCTTCTCGGTGTAGGGCAGGCCGCACAGCACCATGCCGTGGTGCAGCAGCGGAATCATCATGGTCAGCAAGGTGCTTTCCTGGCCGCCATGAAGGCTGCCGGTAGAGGTGAAAGCGCCCGCAGGCTTGCCGGACAGGGTGCCACTGAGCCAGAGATCACCGGTGGTGTCGAGAAAATGTTTCAGCGGCGCCGCCATGTTGCCAAACCGGGTCGGGCTGCCAAGGGCCAAGCCCGCACATTCGGCGAGGTCGGCCTTGCTGGCATAGGGGGCGCCGCTGTCGGGCACCGCTGACAGCGATGCCTCGGTTGCCGGCGACACGGGTGGAACGGTCCTGATTCGGGCTTCGATCCCACTGACCCGGGCCACGCCCCGGCCGATCTGGGTAGCCAGCTCTGCGGTTTGGCCATTACGGCTGTAATACAGAATCAGGATGTAAGGCGATTGTTCAGCCATGGGCGAAGTCCTGGTGTAAGAAATGACGGTGACGGTGTTGGAATAACTACCGGAATTACAAAATGGACAATACGTTTTCCGGTGGTCGGCCTACCGCGACCTTGCCATTCGCGAGTACAATGGGGCGCTCGATCAATTTGGGCGTGGCCACCATGGCTGCAATCAGTTGCTCGCGGCTCAGTTCGGGGTTATCGAGCCCAAGTTCCCGGTATTCCTTTTCCTTGGTGCGCATCAGCGCCCGGGGTTCGCAATCAAGAGCCGACAGGATGTCCGCCAGTTCAGCCACTGTGGGTGGTGTGTCCAGGTAGCGTACGATTTCCGGCTCAATGCCCCGGTTGGTAAGCAGTTCAAGGGTCTGTCGCGATTTCGAGCAGCGCGGGTTATGGAAAATCCGGGTGGGTTCTGTCATGTTCTGGCCTGATCGTCCGTCTGAATGGATGCCGTTGTTTAAGTGGCTCGTAGTCTAACAGGAGGTTTTCTCGTGCAGTACCCTGCAAACCGGAGCTTTTTCCGCCGGATGGCCCGTGTTGGGCTGTTCTTCCTGGTCGTGGCGTTGGCCGGTTGTGAGAAGATTGAACTGGAGCGGGCCGACGGGCCAAAGATGAACTGGGATATGCTTCGCGGCCAATGGGTGCTGGTCAATTACTGGGCCGAGTGGTGCAAGCCCTGCCTGGAGGAAATCCCGGAACTGAATGAACTGGACAAGGCGCCGGACATTGCCGTGCTGGGTGTCAATTTTGACGGCGTGCGTGGCGAAGAATTGGAGCGCCTGGGCGAGCGCATGGGAATCGAGTTCACCATGCTGGCGGAAGACCCCGGTCAGAAACTAGGCTGGCAGACCCCCGTGGCCCTGCCGGCCACCTTTATTGTTAACCCCGAAGGGGATCTGCTGGAAGCCCGGTTTGGGCCCCAGACAGAAGCAGACATCCGGGCCCTGATCGGCGGTTAATCGCCGGGCCCAAACAGAATTTATCAGCAGGAATTGCCTGACGTTATGGCGCAGACTTTTGTACACCTCCGCGTGCACTCCGAATACTCCATGGTCGACGGACTGGTCCGGGTCAAACCCCTGATCGGCCGTGTGGCCGAACTGGGCATGCCCGCGGTCGGCCTTACCGACCAGTCCAACATGTGCTCGCTGGTTCGCTTTTACAAGGCCGCAACCGGCGCCGGGGTCAAGCCCATCATGGGAGCCGACCTTTGGCTGGAAAATCCCGATGAGCCGAACAACCCGTTCCGGCTGACACTGCTGGCCCGGAATAATGACGGTTACCTGAACCTGACCGAGATCATTTCCCTCGGCTATACCGAAGGGCAGCGCTTTGGCAAGCCCATCATTCAGCGCAAATGGCTGGAAGCGCGTCCTGATGGCCTGATCATGCTGTCCGGCGCCAAAATGGGTGACATCGGCAAGGCCCTGATGGCCGAGAAGCCGGAGTTGGCCAGGGAGCGAGCGGCTTACTGGATGAACCTGTATCCGGGGTCCTGTTACCTGGAGCTGCAGCGAACCGGCCGGGACGGCGACGAAGACTGCCTGCATCTGAGTGTCGAACTGGCCCAGGAACTGGGCCTGCCGGTGGTCGCCACCAACGATGTGCACTTCCTCACGGCTGACGATTTCGAAGCCCATGAAGCCCGGGTTTGCATCGGGGAGAGCCGGACTCTGGATGATCCGCGTCGGGATCGTCGGTTCAGCGATCAGCAGTACCTGCGCAGTGCCGAGGACATGATCGAGCTGTTCTCCGACATCCCAGAGGCCATCGAGAACACCGTGGAGATCGCCCGCCGGTGCTCGGTGAAGGTGCGCATGGGTGAGTACTTCCTGCCGAACTATCCCATCCCCGACGGGATGACCATGGACGACTACTTCCGCAAAGTCTCCGAGGAAGGTCTGGAGGAGCGGCTTGCCAAGACCCTGAGCAAGGACGATCCGGAGTACGACGAGAAGCGGGCGGCCTACTACAAGCGCCTGAACTTCGAGTTGGATATCATTATCCAGATGGGGTTCCCTGGCTACTTCCTGATCGTTATGGACTTCATCAAGTGGGCCAAGAATAACGGCGTTCCTGTAGGGCCGGGCCGGGGTTCCGGTGCCGGTTCGCTGGTGGCTTACGCCCAGTTGATCACTGATCTTGACCCGCTGGAATACGACCTGCTGTTCGAGCGCTTCCTGAACCCGGAACGGGTATCCATGCCCGACTTCGACGTCGACTTCTGCATGGAAGGCCGGGACCGGGTCATTGAATACACGGCCCAGAAATACGGCCGGGAAGCGGTCTCCCAGATCATCACTTTCGGCACCATGGCGGCCAAAGCGGTGGTGCGGGATGTGGCGCGGGTGCAGGGCAAGTCTTACGGCCTGGCGGACAAGCTGTCCAAGCTGATCCCGTTTGAGCCGGGCATGACCCTGGAAAAGGCGATTGAGCAGGAGCCCCAGCTGAAAGATTTCCTGGAGCAGGACGAGGAAGCCCAGGAAATCTGGGAGATGGCGCTCAAGCTTGAGGGGATATGCCGGAACGCCGGTAAGCACGCCGGCGGCGTGGTGATCGCGCCCACCAAGATCACCGATTTCTCGCCGTTGTACTGCGATGACGAGGGCGGCAGCCTGGTTACCCAGTTCGACAAGGGCGACGTGGAAGACGCCGGCCTGGTCAAGTTCGACTTTTTGGGCCTGCGTACGCTTACCATCATCAAGTGGGCCCTGAACATGATCAACCCGCGCCGGCAACAGCGCGGATTAACGGAACTGGATATCAACGAGATTCCGCTCGACGATGTTCCGTCCTTCGACATGCTCAAGAAGGCCGAGACCACGGCGGTATTCCAGCTGGAATCCCGGGGTATGAAAGACCTGATCCGGCGCCTGCAGCCGGATTCCCTGGAAGACATGATCGCCCTGGTGGCATTGTTCCGGCCGGGTCCGTTGCAGTCGGGCATGGTCGATGACTTCATCGACCGGAAGCACGGTCGCCAGCCCATGTCTTTCCCGCACCCGGACTATCAGTACGAAGGCCTGAGACCGGTTCTGGAGCCCACCTATGGGGTTATCCTTTACCAGGAGCAGGTCATGCAGATCGCCCAGGTGATGGGTGGCTACAGTCTGGGTAACGCCGACATGCTGCGCCGGGCCATGGGTAAGAAAAAACCCGAGGAAATGGCCAAGCAGAAGCAGTTCTTCCTGGACGGCTGCGAGCAGAATGGCATCGACAAAACTCTCGCGGAGAATATTTTCGACCTGGTGGAGAAGTTCGCCGGTTACGGTTTCAACAAATCCCACTCCGCCGCCTACGCGCTGGTGTCCTACCAGACTCTGTGGCTGAAAGCCCATTACCCGGCCGAATTCATGGCCGCGGTACTCACCGCCGATATGCAGAACACCGACAAGGTGGTCACTCTGGTGGAAGAGTGCCGCAACATGAAATTGGACCTGCTGGTGCCGGACGTCAGCCGCTCGGATTTCACCTTCACCGTGAACGACGAGGGCCAGATCGTGTACGGCCTGGGCGCCATCAAGGGCCTGGGTGAGGGGCCGATCCAGAGCGTGGTTGAAGGCCGCGGTGACGGCGAGCCTTACCAGGATATTTTCGATTTCTGCCGCCGCATTGATCTGAAAAAGGTCAACAAGCGGGCCATGGAGGCATTGATCCGCTCCGGTGCCATGGATAAGTTGGGCGCCAGTCGGGCCCAGTTGATGGCCAGTATCGATAAGGCAGTTCAGCAGGCCGGCCAGCAATCCCGGAACGAATCCGTGGGCATGACCGATATGTTCGGCGAGATGCTGGAAGGGGGCGAAGGCGAAGATGTTTACGCCGACGTTGTCGGTGTCCGGGAATGGCCCGAAAAGCAGCGGCTGAAAGGGGAAAAAGACACCCTGGGCCTGTATCTTACCGGGCACCCGTTTGACGAATACGAGAAAGAGGTGCGCCGTTTCGTGCGCTCCTCCATTGCTGACCTGAAGCCCAACAAGTCACCGCAGCGAGTGGCAGGGCTGGTGGTGGCGCAGCGCACCATGAAAACCCGCACCGGGTCCACCATGTGCTTCATCACCCTGGATGACCGGAGTGCCCGCATCGAGGCCACCCTGTTCTCGGAGGCCTTTTTCGAGAACCGCGAATTGCTGCAGTCGGATCAGGTGATCGTGGTGGAAGGCCAGGTCAGCCACGACGATTACTCCGGGCAGATGAAAATGCGGGTGAGTTCGGTGATGGACGTGGGCAGTGCACGCCAGCAGTTCAGCAAGGGGTTGAAGCTGGCCCTGCGTTCGGAACAGCTGCAGAACGGCTTGCTGGAAAAGCTGGACAGCACCCTG
This sequence comes from Marinobacter sp. LA51, assembly GCF_030297175.1. Lineage (NCBI taxonomy): Bacteria > Pseudomonadati > Pseudomonadota > Gammaproteobacteria > Pseudomonadales > Marinobacteraceae > Marinobacter > Marinobacter apostichopi. The sequence continues at coordinate 1,446,950 of NZ_AP028070.1, forward strand.
AGGCCGTTTCGCTGTGAAGGCAGCCCGGTCTGGATCGAATACAGCAGCGACGAGGCCAGGACCCGTATCGAGCTGGGGGATTCCTGGCGCGTGCAACCGGACGATAACCTGTTGCTGGAGCTTCGGTACCTGGTGGGCGACCAGTCCGTTGAACTGGTCTATGATTGAGTTAGTCCGGCAAGGTTCTGGGCGCTAATACGGCTGACACATTGATAAATTACGGTTTTGTCAGAATGCGGACTCATACCAATGTCCGCTTTAGCCGTGTTGCGGGCGCTGCTATCTTTGTCCCAAATTCTGGTTTGGCGGAGTGTTTCTCCACCTGGCAATCAAATGATGGAACATCATGAACCCTAATTATCTGGATTTCGAACAGCCTATTGCCGACCTGGAAGCCAAGATTGAAGAGCTTCGCATGGTGGGCAACGACACCGACATTAACATCAGCGATGAAATTACCCGGCTGAAGAAGAAGAGCGTCAGCTTGACCGAGAGTATTTTCTCGGATCTGAAGCCGTGGGACGTTGCGCGTCTGGCACGCCATCCGCGCCGACCCTATACCCTTGATTACATCGAGTCGATGTTCGAGGATTTTGACGAGCTGCACGGTGATCGGCGCTACGCTGACGACCTGGCCATCGTGGGCGGCACCGCCCGCCTGGACGACAAGCCGGTCATGGTGATTGGTCACCAGAAAGGTCGGGAAGTGCGTGACAAAGTAAAGCGCAACTTCGGCATGCCTCGCCCTGAAGGCTACCGTAAGGCCCTGCGCCTGATGGAAATGGCCGAGCGGTTCAATATGCCAATCCTCACCTTCATTGACACCCCGGGCGCCTATCCAGGCATCGGTGCCGAAGAGCGTGGGCAGAGTGAAGCCATTGCGTTCAACCTGGCGGTGATGTCACGGCTGAAAACTCCGATCATCTCCACCGTTATCGGTGAGGGTGGCTCCGGTGGCGCACTGGCCATCGGTGTGTGCGATCAGCTGAACATGCTGCAGTACTCCACTTATGCCGTTATCTCTCCCGAAGGTTGTGCCTCTATCCTCTGGAAAAGTGCAGAGTATGCAGCGCAGGCCGCAGAAGCTATGGGTGTAACTGCAGACCGGCTCAAGGATCTCGGGCTGGCGGACAACGTCATCCAGGAACCCTTGGGTGGTGCGCACCGGAATCCGGACAAGATGGCCCAATCCCTGAAAGACATTCTGGCCAAGGGCGTGTCCGAGCTGTCCCGCCTGCCCAAGGACGAACTGGTCGCACGCCGCTATGAGCGGCTGACCCGCTATGACACCGGGCGCTAAGCCCGAGAACGGCGTTGCCTGGCCGGACGCCCTGTGTGCTCCGGTCAGGTCACTTCCCGAACACGCCCGCCTGTGGGTCGCCGTCAGTGGTGGCCTGGATTCCGTCTTGCTGCTCCATGTGGTCGCCCATTCCCACGCCGCCCGGGTTCCGGTTGTCGCTATCCACGTTAATCATCAGTTGCAATCCAATGCCAGCGACAGCGAAGCCCTGTGCCGTGCGCTGTGCGATCGGTTGGGTGTGCATTTTATTTCCCGTCGGGTGTCGGTGCAGACTGACAAGGTAAGTGACGAGGCTGGTGATGTTGGCGGTATTGAAGAAGCTGCGCGCAGGGCACGCTACTCGGTGTTTGAGCAGGTTCTGGAACCGTGCGATCTGTTGCTGATGGCACATCACGCTGATGACCAGGCGGAAACGATTTTGTTTCGGCTGATGCGTGGCAGCGGCGTTGCCGGACTGGCAGGAATGCCCCGCAGCCGGGCGCTGGGTGCCGGTCAGCTGGTCCGGCCCTGGCTGGATCTGGAGCGGGCAGAGCTTGAGCGTTGGGCGCGCCAGGCGTCACTCGATTGGGTGGAAGATCCGAGCAATACCGATCAGGGCTACGATCGCAATTACCTGCGCCACGGCATCCTGCCGGGCCTGAAAGCCCGCTGGCCGAACCTGAGCCGGAGGCTTCGGCACAGTGCCGGCGCGTGCGCGGACAGCGCTTTTCTGAATGACCGACTGGCGGAACTCCAATGCGCCCAGGTGGGTGATACCGATGGACGATTGTCGTCGCCATCGTTACAGGCGCTGGCAGCGATTGAACAGGTCAATCTGGTGCGCTGGTGGATTCGCCAGCAGGGCTTTGAGCCGCCTGCGATCTCGGACTGGCAGCAGGTGCTGCAAGAGTTGCTGGAGGCCGGACCGGACCGTGAGCCCGAGTTGCTGGGCGAAGGGTTCAGCTTGCGCCGGTTCCAGGGCCGGATATACCTGGTGCCGGAGCGAGGGGAGAAACCGGATTCGCCTCAGGAGTTTTTGCCTGGTCAATCGATCGTGTTTGGAGGCTGGACGCTTGCCCTGGAATCCGCCGCTAACCCGGAATCGGTGTTGCCGCCAATACGGGTATCTACGAGGCAGGGTGGCGAACGCATCCGATTGCACCCGGACGGGCACTCGAAATCACTGAAAAACTGGCTGCAGGAACAGGCTGTTCCACCCTGGGAGCGGACCCGTCTTCCGTTGGTTTTTGCGGGTTCGGGGGATGATGCCGTACTCATTGCCGTAGGCGATCTGTGGTGTTCGGGCCAATACTCGGGAAGCGCTCCTGCCGCCGGCTGGAGGCTCATCGTGAAGCGGGAAGGTGATTGAGTCAGTGGGGGGATTCTGGTAGTCTGGCGTCCCATCTTGAGATGACAATCTCCCTCCTTCACCGAACCAGACAATCATGGAATCTGCATGACGCGTTATATTTTCGTCACCGGCGGTGTCGTGTCCTCCTTGGGGAAAGGTATCGCATCAGCCTCACTGGCTGCGATCCTCGAGGCACGCGGCCTGAAGGTCACTATTCTCAAGCTGGACCCGTACATCAACGTGGACCCCGGCACCATGAGCCCGTTCCAGCACGGTGAAGTTTTTGTCACCGACGACGGCGCGGAAACAGACCTGGACCTGGGGCACTACGAGCGGTTTATCCGCACGCCCATGACCCGTCGCAACAACTTCACCACCGGTCGCGTATACGAAGAAGTCATTCGTAAAGAGCGCCGTGGCGATTATCTCGGCGGTACCGTGCAGGTCATCCCGCACATTACCGACGAGATCAAGCGTCGTGTGGTTGAAGGCGCTGCCGGTGCAGACGTGGCCTTGATCGAAGTAGGCGGAACCGTGGGTGACATCGAATCCCTGCCGTTCCTTGAAGCCTGCCGTCAGCTAAAGGTTGAAGTCGGCGCCCAGCGTGCGCTGTTCATGCACCTGACCCTCGTGCCCTACATCGCCACCGCCGGTGAGATTAAAACCAAGCCGACCCAGCATTCCGTCAAGGAAATGCGCTCCATTGGCTTGCAGCCGGACATTCTCCTGTGCCGTTCAGAGCACGAGGTGGATGCCAGCTCCCGTCGTAAGATTGCCCTGTTTACCAACGTGGAAGAGCGTGCAGTTATCCCGCTGCAGGACGCCAAGTCCATTTACGCCATTCCGCGTATGCTGCACGAGCACGGTCTGGACCAGCTGGTCATTGAGCGCTTTAACCTGGATGCCCGTGCCGCCAACCTGAGCGAGTGGGACAACGTTGTCGAATCCTTGCTGAATCCGCAGGGCGAGGTGACCATCGCCATGGTCGGCAAATACATGGAGCTGCTCGACGCTTACAAGTCGTTGATCGAATCCCTGCTTCACGCCGGCATCAAGACTCGCACCAAGGTTAATATCAACTACATCGATTCCGAAGACATCGAGCGGGACGGCACCGGCGCACTCGAGAGTGCCGACGCCATTCTGGTTCCCGGTGGCTTTGGCGAGCGCGGCGTCGAAGGCAAGATCCGAACGGTCCAATACGCCCGTGAGAACCGGGTGCCGTATCTGGGCATCTGCCTGGGTATGCAGGTGGCCGTTATTGAATACGCGCGCAATGTCGCCGGCCTGAAGGATGCCCACAGCACTGAATTCCGTTCTCATACGCCTGAGCCGGTTGTTGGTCTGATCACTGAATGGCTGGACGCCAGCGGCGAGAAGGAAGAGCGTACCGACGATTCCGACCTGGGTGGCACCATGCGCCTGGGCGCCCAGGATTGCGTGCTCACTGAAGGCAGTACCATCGCGAACTGCTATGGCCGCAAGACCATTCGCGAGCGTCATCGCCATCGTTACGAAGTGAACAACCATTTCCTGCCCAAGCTCAAAGATGCTGGCCTGCGGATTTCTGGCAAGTCGTCCGATGACAAGCTGGTGGAAGTTGTGGAAGTAGCCGACCATCCCTGGTTTGTGGCGTGTCAGTTCCACCCCGAGTTCACCTCGACGCCTCGCGACGGTCATCCGTTGTTCAAGGGCTTTGTTTCTGCGGCACTGGCTCGCAAGCAGGGAGACTGATCATGGCACGGCACACTGTGAACGTATCGGATATCGAAGTTGCCAACGATCGTCCGTTTGTGCTGTTTGGCGGCATGAACGTGTTGGAATCCCGGGAAATGGCCTTTGAAGTGGCCGAGGCCTACGTTGAAGCTTGTGGCAAGCTGGGGATTCCCTATGTCTTCAAGGCATCGTTCGACAAGGCCAACCGCTCTTCGGTGAATTCGTTCCGTGGTCCCGGTCTGGATGAGGGCCTGCAGATCCTGGCCGACATCAAGAGCAAGTTCGGTGTGCCGATCATTTCTGACGTCCATGAGCCTGCCCAGGCTGCACCGGCAGCAGAGGTGTGTGACGTCATCCAGTTGCCGGCTTTCCTGAGCCGGCAGACCGATCTGGTGGTCGCCATGGCGAAAACCGGCGCGGTTATCAATATCAAGAAAGCCCAGTTCCTGGCGCCCCAGGAAATGAAGCACATCATCACCAAGTGTGAGGAAGCCGGTAACGACAAGCTGATCCTGTGCGAGCGGGGCAGCAGCTTCGGCTACAACAACCTGGTGGTCGACATGCTGGGCTTCGGCATCATGAAGCAGATGGATGTACCGGTGCTCTTTGATGTGACCCACGCCCTGCAGATGCCGGGTGGTCGTGCGGATTCCGCTGGTGGCCGCCGCGCCCAGGTGACGGACCTGGCGCTTGCCGGCATGTCCCAGGGGCTGGCCGGGCTATTTCTGGAGGCTCATCCAGATCCGGATCAGGCCAAATGCGACGGCCCTTGTGCCCTGCGTCTGAGCCAGCTGGAACCGTTTCTGGCACGGGTCAAGGCCGTGGATGACCTCGTCAAAAGCTTTAAACCTATCGACACCGCCTGATTGGCGGTGTTCTTCGTTTCGTCCCTCTTTGATTACCTGAAAACTTTGGAGATGCATCACAATGACCAAGATTGCCAACATCAAGGCGCGCGAAGTGCTCGACTCCCGCGGCAACCCGACCGTTGAAGCCGACGTAATCCTCGAAGATGGCACCCTGGGCCGCGCCTGTGCGCCTTCCGGCGCCTCTACCGGCTCCCGCGAAGCGCTTGAACTGCGTGATCAGGACGACTCCCGGTACCTGGGTAAGGGTGTTCGCAAGGCGGTTGATGCGATAAACAGCAAGATTCGTGATGCCCTTTTGGGTAAGGACGCTTCGGACCAGCGTGGCCTCGACAAGGTGATGCTGGAACTTGATGGCACCGAAAATAAGGCCAATCTTGGCGCCAACGCCATTCTGGCCGTATCCCTGGCAGCCGCCAAGGCCGCAGCCGAGTCTCTGGGCAAGCCTTTGTACGCCCACATTGCCGACCTGAACGGCACCTCTGGCAAGTTCAGCATGCCGGTTCCCATGATGAACATCCTCAACGGTGGCGAGCACGCCGACAACAACGTTGATATCCAGGAATTCATGGTACAGCCGGTGGCCGCCAAGAGCTTCGCCGAAGCACTGCGCATTGGTGCTGAAATCTTCCACAGCCTGAAGAAGGTGCTCAAGGCACAGGGCCTGAACACCGCTGTCGGTGATGAAGGTGGTTTTGCTCCGAACCTTCCGTCCAACGAAGCCGCACTGGCAGTGATCAAGGAAGCGGTCGAGAAGGCCGGTTACGCGCTGGGCACCGACGTGACCCTGGCTCTGGACTGTGCGTCTTCCGAGTTCTACAAGGATGGTCAGTACCAGCTGTCCGGTGAGGGCAAGAGCTTTGATTCTGCAGGCTTTGCCGATTACCTGGCAGGCCTGTGCGAGCGTTTCCCGATCGTGTCCATCGAAGACGGCATGGACGAGAGCGACTGGGACGGCTGGAAAGTGCTGACTGATAAGCTGGGCAGCAAGGTGCAGCTGGTGGGCGACGATCTGTTTGTGACCAACACCCGCATCCTCAAGGAAGGCATTGAGAAGAGCGTGGGTAACTCCATCCTGATCAAGTTCAACCAGATCGGTAGCCTGAGTGAAACCCTGGATGCCATCAAGATGGCGCAGGATGCCGGCTACACGGCCGTTATCTCGCATCGCTCCGGCGAAACCGAGGACACCACCATTGCCGATCTCGCGGTTGCGACCTGTGCCGGCCAGATCAAGACCGGCTCACTGTGCCGTTCTGATCGCGTTGCCAAGTACAACCAGCTGCTGCGCATCGAAGAAGAGCTTGAAGGTAAGGCTCCGTATCGTGGTCTGAGCGAAATCAAGGGCCAGGGCTGAAGCCCATCCTTCCATTTTGAGCCACAATCTTTATGATTGTGGCTACAAAGTGATTAAGGCCATCCCGATCTGGATGAAAATCCAATCGAGATGGCCTTTTTACACAAGCGGTTAGAAGAAGTTGTTGTTAATCTACTCCAAGGTCTATACTCGGCAAACGTCGTTTACTTTTTAATCGGTTAATCCGGAACGGGCTCGGCAATGAAGTTGCTCTGGACCACAATGATTGTGCTGATACTCCTGCTACAGGTGCGCCTGTGGGTCGGGGAGGGCAGCTTTGCGCAGGTCTGGGCGCTGGAAAAGTCTATTGCTGAGCAGCGTGAGGAGAACTCCGAGCTGGCGACCCGTAACGAGCGCCTCTACGCAGAGGTTCGTAACCTGCGTAATGAGCAGAGCGCCGTGGAGGAAAGGGCCAGGATGAACCTTGGTTTGATTCGCGAAGACGAAACCTTCTTTCTTGTCGTAGAGAATTGAGCTCCTTCTTCGGAGTGTAGATCGACGAGGCTGCCTTTCCCGGGAACCGCTACGAGCACATCCATGTGCGCTTGGCTGTGGCCATCCATGGCCACAGACATTCCCGGAAAAGGCAGTCTCGCCGATCTTCCGACCTTGTACGGGCGCCCCATGACTGAATCCAACCTCTGGCTCATTGTTCCTGCTGCTGGGATTGGCCAGCGAATGCAGGCTGAATGCCCCAAGCAGTACCTTCGTATTGATTCCCGTTTTATTCTCGATATCACCCTTTCGCGTGTGCTGAATGCTGCCCGGTTTTCCGGCTGCATGGTTCCCCTGAATCCGTCCGACCATTGGTGGCCGACTACCGAGTCCAGTCAGGATGAACGAATCCAGATTTGCACCGGCGGTACCGAGCGCGCGGATTCGGTGTTGGCGGCGCTGCGTGCGTTGGCTGGCCAGGCTGAGGACGATGACTGGGTTCTGGTGCACGATGCAGCACGGCCGTGCGTGCTTGGTGAGGATCTGAACAAGCTGATCGACACCTTGTCCGGGCACCCGGTTGGCGGACTGTTGGCGGCGCCGGTTGCGGACACGCTGAAGAAGGCGGGCCCGGGTGAGAATCCGGAAGTGCAGGAAACCGTGGACCGACGCGCGCTGTGGCGGGCTCTGACACCGCAGATGTTTCGCTATTCCGCGCTGGTGGCTGCGCTTGAAAAAGCCCTGGAGGCTGGGTTACCGATCACGGATGAGTCCTCTGCCATGGAGTTTTCCGGTACCATGCCGGTACTGGTTGAAGGCCGGCCTGACAACATCAAGGTCACGGTTCCTGCGGATCTGGATCTTGCTGGCTTTATTCTCAGCCGTTTCTGAATTTTCTCGTTTCCCGGAGTAGGTTATGCGTATTGGTCAGGGCTTTGACGTCCACGCCTTTGGTCCAGGCGATTCGGTGATTCTTGGCGGGGTATCCATTCCCCACAGTCAGGGCCTGAAGGCGCATTCGGATGGCGATGTGCTGCTGCACGCGCTGGCGGATGCCCTGCTGGGTGCGGTCGCTCTGGGGGATATTGGGCACCTGTTTCCGGACACCAGCGACGAATGGGCCGGCGCGGACAGTCGCGATCTGCTGCGCCGGGTCATGCAGAGGGTGCGGGAAGAGGGCTATGGTGTGATCAATATCGACAGCACCATCATTGCCCAAGCGCCAAAAATGGCGCCGCACATTGAGGGCATGCGCCTGAACATCGCCGAGGATCTCGGTATTCCGGCGAGTCGTGTGAGTGTGAAGGCCACCACCACCGAAAAGCTCGGTTTCACTGGCCGCGGTGAGGGTATTGCTTGCCAGGCCGTGTGTCTGCTGGAGCCGGTGTCTTCGTGAGTAACAACGACGAATCCACGAGTCACTGGCGTCTGGACTGGCCGACCTCGGCCGGTGGCCGAATCGCCCGGGGTCAGTTGAAATCCTGCCCTGAAGACTTCCAGGTGGATGAGGATCTGGAGGGAGTGCCCGCAGAGGCGTCGCCCGAGGACATTGCCGGGGACGGCGAACACCTGTATCTGCGACTTCGCAAAACTGGCGACAACACCGAGTTCGTGGCGCGGGAACTGGCCTCGCTTGCAGGCTGCCGGTCGTTTGATGTTGGCTTTTGTGGCCTGAAGGACCGTCACGCTGTCACCAGCCAGTGGTTCAGTCTCTATCGCCCGGGCAAGGCATCAGAAGATTCCGAGTTTATTGCAAGCGTGGCCGAGCGCTGGCAGGTGCTGTCGGCATTCCGCTCCAGCCGCAAGCTGCGTCGCGGTGATCATCAGGGCAACCGCTTTGTCATCGTTCTGCGGGACGTGGTGGGAGCACACGCCGATATTGATGAGGCCCTCGCCCGGCTGAAGGAGCAGGGGGCACCGAATTATTTTGGTCCCCAGCGCTTTGGTCATGGTGGTGGTAATCTGGACCAGGCGGCGATCATGGATCCGTCCGCCATGGACAGCCGGTCCCGTTCTGGTGGACGCGGTCGCAAAGGCAAAAACCGCGCTGGCAGAGAGGCTTCGAAAAACGTATTGTACTTTTCGGCGGCACGTTCGTGGCTGTTCAATGAGGTGCTTGCCCACCGGGTATCTGAGGGTAGCTGGCTCACAGCAATGGACGGTGAACCGGGTTTTTCTGAGGCTGACTCGGTACCAACGGGACCGCTGTGGGGTGATGGCGGAACTGTTGCCGAAGGGGTGCAGGGCGAGTTGGAGCGCCAGGTGGTCGAGCAGGCACCGGATCTTGTCCGGGTATTCTCAACCACTCGAATGAAACCCGAGCGGCGTGCCCTGGCAGTTTTGCCCAGTGAGTTGGTGTGGCAATGGCAGGATGACGGCAGTCTCCGACTTGAGTTCTCACTGGCACCCGGACAGTACGCCACCACACTGCTGAATGATGTATTCGAGCTTGAGGACATGAGCCTCGGCCGCCATAACAAACAACAAGGCTAGCGGAGAACACAGTGCGTATTCTGTTGTCCAACGATGACGGCGTTCACTCACCAGGATTGGTTGCCCTGTTCGAGGGCTTGAAGGGCCTTGGTGATCTGGAAGTCGTGGCTCCGGATAGGGACCATAGCGGGGCCAGTAATTCCCTGACCCTGAACCGGCCGTTAACGGTTGAACAGCATCCCAATGGCTTTCGTTCCGTGGATGGTACCCCTACCGACTGCGTACATCTGGCAGTCAATGGATTGTTTGATCAGCCGTTTGATCGGGTTGTCTCGGGGATCAATACCCACGCCAACCTTGGTGACGACATCATCTATTCCGGCACCGTTGCTGCGGCCACGGAGGGACGCCACCTGGGCCTCCCGGCAATTGCCGTCTCCCTGGTCAATAACGGGCACTTCCACTATGAAACGGCGGCACGAGTAGTTCGTCACTTGCTCGAGAGCGCCCGACCTTTGGCCCTCGGGCCCCGCTCGATTCTGAATGTGAACGTACCTGACTTGCCCTGGAACGAGTTGAACGGTTTCCGGGTGACCCGTCTGGGGCACCGTGAGCGGGCCGAAGGTGCAGTGCCCATGACCTGCCCGCGGGGCAAGGAGCGCTACTGGATTGGTGCCGCCGGCGCAGGTGGCGATGCCGGTCCCGGGACCGATTTTCAGGCCATTCGCGAAGGCTATGTCTCGATCACTCCCGTTCACATCGACATGACCCGTCATGATGCCATGGCTTCGCTGCGGGAGTGGGTCGAGGGGCTGGACGATTGCGGGGAGGCTGAAGCATGACCGCGCAATTGCAGGGTATTGGAATGACCTCGCGCCGCACCCGAATGCGCCTGGTGCAACGCCTGCGCGAGGCCGGTATTGAGTCGGATCGAGTGCTGGATGTCCTTGGCGAAGTTCCCCGCCATATTTTCCTGGATGAAGCGCTTTCTCACCGCGCCTATGAGGATACGTCCCTACCCATCGGCTATGGCCAGACCCTATCCCAACCCTACATTGTGGCCCGTATGACTGAGCTGATGCTGGCGCATGAGCCTGAGCGGGTGCTTGAGCTGGGCACCGGTTCCGGCTACCAGACTGCGGTGCTCGCTCGGCTGTTTGATGAAATCTACAGTGTTGAAAGAATCAAACCTTTGCAGGATCGGGCCCGCGACCGGTTGCGTCAGCTTCATGCCCGTAACGTGCTCCTGAAGCACGCGGACGGCGGCATGGGGTGGCCAGACCGTGGTCCGTTTGATGGCATCATTGTCACTGCTGCCCCGGTCGAGATACCCCAGGAACTGTTAATGCAGTTGCGGGACGGCGGCGTGTTGATCGCCCCCGTGGGAGAGGAAGATCAGATTCTGGTGGAAGTGACCCGCCGGGGTGACCGGTTTGACCACAAGGAACTGGAGCCCGTGCATTTTGTACCGCTGCTCGGCGGGGTGGTTCGGTGACCAACAGCGATCAAGCCAGTTCCGAAGGAGAGCGCCGGCACCATCCGGCCGCGGTATTTGTCCGGGGTATGGCCATGGGCGCTGCGGACATAGTGCCCGGTGTATCCGGTGGTACCATCGCCTTTATTACGGGAATTTATTTTCGCCTGCTTGAGGCCATCAACGCGGTGCCCGGTGCGGTCGTGCGCGATCTGTTTCGAGGTCGGCTACAGGCATTCTGGCACGCCTGTGATGGCACCTTCCTGGTGTGTTTGCTCGCCGGCGTGCTGACCAGCATTCTCACGCTGGCATCCCTGATCAGTTACGTTCTGGTCACCTATCCCATTTTGATCTGGAGTTTCTTTTTCGGGCTGATTGTTGCCTCGGTCTGGCACGTGGGTCGTCAGGTCCGGCAATACAAGGCTTTCCTGTGTTTGCCCCTGATTGCTGGCATCGCATTGGCGTGGTGGATAACCACCTTGTCCGCAGTACAGCCGGCGCCGTCGTCCCTGACTTTCTTTCTGGCCGGTGCGCTGGCCATCTGCGCAATGATTTTGCCGGGGATTTCCGGCAGTTTCATCCTGGTCATTATTGGCATGTACGCACCGGTGCTAGAGGTCATCCAGTCGGCCAATATTACCCTGCTGGCGTTGTTCCTGGTCGGGTGTGTGTTAGGCCTGCTGTCCATCGCACGAGTGATTACCTGGGCATTTCATCATTTTCACGATGTGGTCCTGGCCGTGCTTACAGGCTTCATGATTGGGGCGCTGAACAAAGTGTGGCCCTGGAAACAGACCCTTAGCTGGCGGTCCAACAGTGCCGGTGAACAGGTGCCGCTGAACGAAGCGAGTGTCAGTCCGTTCACCTTTGCGGATATAACCGGACAGGATCCGCAAGTGGCTTTCGCGTTGCTGGTGGCGCTGGCAGGCTTCTTGTTGGTGCTGGCCGTCGAGTGGGGCGGTGGGCGCCATCAACGCAACGGTTAGTGTGCGGTTCACCGTGGAAAAATTTCCAAAGTGTTACCTAATGCACATTTTGACTGTTCCTACCGGTAACAGATGTGGTCAGTCAGTAACTTGGATTCCAGATTGAATTGTGCAATATATTAGCAAGTTACTCATAAAACTTTAGAAAGTTGTTTGGCACGCCGTATGCGTTATACGGATTATTTATAACTGGGTCGTTTTTATTCTTGTGAGATTTTTTCGTGGGTTAATCAATGCCGCCTGGCCGGCTTCCCCGCGGTTCCCTTCCGGTGCCCAGGCCTCCCGTTGTGCGCCAAAACGTCTCAGCAAGCGGTCAGTGTCGGCGGCCATCCTCCTGTTTGTAGCGCTCCTCTCCGGCTGTAACACCTCCGCACTCTACCGTGACGACATCTATAACCCGCCGGTGTACTGGGGTCGTCATGTGGTGCAACCGGGTGAGACGCTTTATGGCATTGCTTGGCGCTATGGCCGTGACTATCGCGAACTGGGTGACGCCAACGGACTGGAGCCGCCCTGGAACCTGAAAGCAGGGCAGGTGCTGCGGCTAGACTTACGCGGAACGGTAACATCCAGCAGCCAGACTAAGGTTGCGGCCAGTAAACCAAAGGCCTCATCGCGCAAACCCCGGGCCTCTACATCAGCTCGGCCGACGGCCAAGCCGACGGTAACCCGGACACCCAAGAAAGGGGCTCCATTGAAGTCCCAGAGTCAGACCGTGGCCCGAGTAGACTGGCGCTGGCCCCACGTTGGCACCGTAATTGCTGGATATTCAACATCCGGAAAAGTCAATAAAGGTATTGATATTGCCGGAAAAGCCGGAGATGCTGTAAGGGCAGCAGCACAAGGAAATGTTGTCTACGCCGGCAACGGGTTGCTTGGTTACGGTAACCTGATTATCGTGAATCACAATGAGCACTATCTGAGCGCTTACGCACACAACCGGAAGATTCTGGTGCAGGAAGGGGAGGACGTTAAAGCCGGTCAAGTGATCGCAGAGCTTGGTAGCAGTGGCACCGAACGACCCATGTTGCATTTTGAAATCCGTAAGAATGGCAATCCGGTTGATCCCTCCCACTATCTGCCAAGGCGTTAATGAGCAGACGGCCCGGATGCGGTCGCTCCTGATCAACCGGCACTGACAGACAGACCACTAGAAAATAATAAAAACGGTCACCGTTGTGACCGGCCAACCAACAGATGTCCTGAAGAAGAAAAGAAGCCGTACAAAGAACGTTCGCAATAACAAGAAAGACCGAACGAACATCCAGGATGATTGAGAGGCGGGGCAAGAAAATGTCAGCAGACCAGGAAGATATGATTGTTGATCGTGTCGTGGACGAGGATGAGTCCGAAGATCAGTTGCTTGCAGAAGAGAAGGTGGAGAAAACGTCGGCCGGAAGTGACCGGGCCGATAGCGAAGAAATTCCTACCCAGGGGCGTTATTTCACCAGCCAGAAACAGCTGGACGCCACTCAGCTTTACCTCAATGAAATTGGCTTTTCCCCCCTACTGACACCGGAAGAAGAAGTGTATTTTGCCCGGCTGGCACGCAAGGGTGAGGAATCCGGCCGCAAACGCATGATTGAAAGCAATCTGCGCCTGGTGGTCAAGATTGCACGGCGTTACGTTAACCGTGGACTGACCCTGCTGGATCTGATTGAAGAGGGCAACCTCGGGCTGATCCGGGCCGTGGAGAAGTTTGATCCGGAGCGCGGGTTCCGCTTCTCGACCTACGCCACCTGGTGGATCCGACAGACCATTGAGCGGGCCATCATGAACCAGACCCGCACCATTCGCTTGCCGATTCACGTGGTCAAAGAGCTGAACCTGTACCTGCGCGCCGCGCGAGAGCTGACCCAAAAGCTGGATCATGAGCCCTCGGCCGAGGAAATCGCGCGCTTGGTGGATAAGCCGGTCGCCGACGTGAAACGCATGCTCGGACTCAATGAGCGCGTAGCGTCCATGGATACACCGATTGGTACCGGCGGGGAAAAGTCTCTGCTCGACACGGTTGCTGATGAAGGTGCCTCGGATCCGGCCGATCTGCTGCAGGACAACAACATGTGCTCCTGCCTCGAGAAGTGGATCGATCTGCTCAGTGATAAGCAGCAAGAAGTCCTGTCGCGTCGCTTTGGTCTTCGGGGCTATCCGGTAAGCACGCTGGAAGAAGTAGGGCAGGAGATCGGGCTGACCCGGGAGCGGGTCCGGCAGATTCAGGTAGAGGCGTTACGTCGCCTGCGTGAAATTCTGGAAAAGGAAGGCCTGTCCGGAAACCTGCTGTTCAAGTAATCTCTCTTTGATCGTTCTGCTTTGAACCGGCCGGGGTAACCCTGCCGGTTTTTACGTTTCAGTATCGCCGCAAATGAGAACCAGGTTCCGCAAGACCGCCCTCTGTCGTTGCTAGAATGCGCGGACCGGGCGGGGATAAGGGTGTCGAAACCCGGTGGACGAATGAAACGCATCAATAATAACGATCAAAAGGAAAGGACTATGAAGAAGGCTCTCTCAACTGGTTTTATGTCTCTTGTCATGGCTGCTGCCCTGTCGGCACCGGCCTCAGCATTGACTGTGGAAGGCGTGGATGTACCGGACACCTACTCAGCAATGGATACCGAACTGAAGCTCAATGGCGCGGGTACGCGTTCGAAGTGGTTCATGGATCTTTATGTGGGCGGTCTGTACGTGCCTGAAACCATTAATGATGGTCAGGCCATCATTAATGCCGACGAGCCCCAGGCCATCACCCTGCACATCATCTCCGGCATGATCACCAGTGAGCGTATGACAGAAGCCACCCTGGAAGGCTTCAAAGCCTCCACTGAGGGCGACATGGCGGCGATCCAGAACGACGTTGATCAGTTCATGGGCGTGTTCCAGGAAGAGATCAAGGAAGGTGACGTCTTTGATCTGGTGTACCTGCCTGGTGAGGGCGTAAAAGTGCTGAAGAACGGCAAGCACAAGGACACCTTGGGTGGACTGGCCTTCAAGAAGGCCCTGTTTGGCATCTGGCTGTCTGATAAGCCCGCTCAGCAGGACTTGAAAGAAAAGATGTTGGGTCAGCGGTAATCGTTGCAGCAAGTAGTAAGAAGCCGGCACTGAGTGCCGGCTTTTTTCGTTCTGATGCGGGGAGAATTGGCCCTGATCTGGTCTGCTACAGATACTCGCGCTTGTCCTTGAACTCGCACAGATCCTCAATGCTGCAGGCCCCGCACTTGGGCTTTCGGGCAGTGCAGGTGTAGCGCCCATGCAGGATCAGCCAGTGGTGGGCGTCCAGCAGGAATTCCTTCGGCACCAGCCGCATCAGGCGTTGCTCCACCTCCAGTACATTCTTGCCGGGGGCAATGCCAGTGCGGTTGGATACCCGGAAGATGTGGGTGTCCACGGCCATGGCCATGTGCCCGAAAGCGGTATTGAGCACCACGTTCGCGGTCTTGCGGCCGACACCGGGCAGGGCCTCCAGGTCTTCCCGACGCTCAGGCACCTGGCTGCCGTGCTTTTCGATCAGAATGCGGCAGGTCTTGATGACGTTTTCGGCTTTGCTGTTAAATAGGCCGATGGTCTTGATGTACTCCTTCAGCCCATCCACGCCCAGGGCCAGGATGGCCTCGGGAGTGTTGGCGACCGGGTACAGTTTGTCGGTGGCCTTGTTTACCCCAACGTCGGTAGCCTGGGCTGACAGAATCACGGCGATCAACAGCTCGAACGGCGTGTTGTAATTAAGCTCCGTGGTGGGATTGGGGTTTGCATCCCGCAGCCGGGTAAAGATTTCGGTTCTTTTTTGTTTGTTCATAGGAGCTGAGCTTCACCTTACCTGCGAATCAGGACACATGGCCGGTTACCCGAACCCGCTTGCTGCCGCTGGCGGACGGAGTCGGTTCGGCGAGTTTGCGTCGGGCTTCCAGGTGGTTGTCGATGCCGTTCTTGAGTGCGATGAGAAGGCCCAGACCAACAAAGGCGCCGGGTGGCAGCACCATGAACAGGACATCCGGATAGCTGTCAAATGGGCGAATAACCCAGTCCGCGGCCGCCGGGCCCAGCAACAGATTCATGTCCACAAATAATGTGCCCTGGCCAATCAGCTCGCGCATGCCGCCAAGCAGCACCAGCACAACCAGGAAACCCAGACCCATCATGACGCCATCAAGCAGTGCCGGCCCCGGACTGGTTTTCGAGGCAAAGGCATCGGCCCGGCCCAGAATCGCGCAGTTGGTGACGATCAGCGGAATGAAGATACCGAGAATCTGGTACAGCTCGTAGGTGAAGGCCTGCATCAACAGTTCGGCACAGGTCACGAAGGAGGCAATGATCATCACGAAGGCTGGCAGCCGCACCGACTCGCCGACAAAGTTACGGATCAGGGATACCGCAAGATTCGAGCCCATCAGCACCATCAGCGTTGCCAGGCCCAGGCCAATAGCGTTGACGACTGTGCTGGTGACTGCCAGCAGGGGGCACAGGCCGAGCACCTGAACCAGGGCCGGGTTGTTGGTCCAGAGACCGTCACGGATGATCTCGCGGGAGGTTTTGCTGGCCATGTCAGGAATGCTCCGCTGTGGTGGCTTGTCCGGCGATGGCTTCCGGTGTCAGGGCTTTGTCCCGGGGCGAGGGCGATTGTTTGGCTCGCGACCGGATCGCCTCCTGATTCAGGCGAAAGTACACCAGTGCCTCTTTCACCGCATTAACCACAGCTCGTGGCGTGATGGTGGCGCCGGTGAACTGGTCAAACACGCCGCCATTCTTCTTGACGGTCCAGTCCCGAAGCGGCGGCTCGCCCAGGGCGCGGCCATCGAAGCTGGTAATCCAGTCTGATTTTTTCAACTCAATCCGGTCGCCCAGGCCCGGGGTTTCCTTGTGGCTGGTAACGCGGACACCCAGCACGGTTCCCTGCAGGTCGATGCCCACCAGTAACCGGATATTCCCGGAATAGCCATCTGGCGCCACAATGGGCAGGATCAGGCCCACCGGCTCGCCGTTTTGGCGCGCTACCCAGGCCGTCATCTCGCCGTTGGTGGCGAGGATGTCGCTGGACGGAAGAGCGATGGTATCTCTTAGAAGTTCGTTGTCGTGGGCACTCTCCGGAATGATCTCGAACAGCGCCTTGGCTTCGGCTTTTGCCGCCTGTTCCTGAATCCGCTCGGCAGTAAGCGCCTGAGTCACCGCGATGGTGCCACCGGTAATCACCGCAAACAGCCCAAGACCTATGGCGCTGCGGCGGACGGAACTTGCCAGTGAAGCCATGAGTTACCCCTGAGTCCTGCCGGGCACACCGCGCCTGGCCTTGTGATGGCCATAGGTGCGGGGCGGCGTGTAGTGATCGATGAACGGCACCGCGAAATTCATCAGCAGCACGCTGAAGGCCACGGCATCGGGATAGCTGCCCCAGGTGCGGATGAGGTAGATCAGAACACCAATGCCCGCACCGTAGATCAGCTTGCCCTGGTGGCTGGTGGCGGCCGAGACCGGGTCGGTGGCGATGAAGAAGGCGCCCAGCATGGTGCCACCGGCCAGCAGGTGCAGCGACAGCGGCGCGTACTGGTCGGCGTTGCTGCCGAACGCCAGGCTCATGATCCCGAGTCCAGCAAGAAAGCTGACGGGAATGTGCCAGGTAATGATCCGCAGGCCAATCAGCATCAGACCGCCGGCCAGGAAGGCTGCATTCACCCATTCCCAGCCTCGGGCAACGCCGTCACCGAAACTGGGGTGGCTGGTTACCTCAGCGGCGGTGAGGCTGCCGATCTTGTGTTTGTATTCATCCAGCGGGGTTGCCATGGTCCAGCCATCAACAACGGTCTGTTGGGCCGATGCGATGGCTTGCAGGGTGTCGATGAAGCTTGGGGCGCCTTGCCAGAGCAGGGCGGGATCGGCCCAGTTGGTGGTCATGGCCACCGGAAACGAAATCAGTACCAGCGCGTAGCCCACCATCGCCGGATTAAACGGATTGGAGCCCAGACCGCCAAAAAGCTGTTTGGCCATCACGATGGCCGAGATAACGGCAATGCCAGACACCCACCAGGGCGCAAACTGGGGCAGCGAGAGCCCCAGCAACAGGCCGGTCACCGCTGCAGTGTTGTCTTTCAGGAAGAACGCTATGGGCTTGTTCCGGAGCTTCAGAATGGCCGCTTCACTGGCCAGTGCGACCGCAATGCACCACACCACATTGATCAGGTTGCCCCAACCAAAGAACAGCGTCTGGGCAAGCAGGCCGGGCAATGCCGCCAGGATTACCCAGAGCATGACTTGTGAGGTCGACCGGGCACGGCGGGCATGGGGTGAGGACTGTTGCGCAAATGCCATGAATAGTGAGCCTGAGATCGGTTAGTCGGGTGTTTGGGTTTCGGTGTTCCGGGCCAGCTGCTCGCGGGCTTCAGTCAGCGCTTTTTGCGCGCGGTTTACCCGGTCGTGATTCTTGGCAACGGCCCGTTCCAGTTTGTCCACGTTGTCGGCCTGCTGGGCTTTGGCGTCTTCCAGCATGCCCTGCATGGTTTCAAGTTTCGCCTGTGCCTGGGTCAGCTGCTTTTCCAGTGCCTCAAGATCGGGTTTTTCCACCGCTGGCTCCTTTGGCGTAGTATGAGGCGCAGCGGCAGGTTCCTTGGCGGTAGCGGCAGCCTCGGTCTTGGCCTTTTTGCGAGCGAGGGCCTGTTGCACCAATGCCGACTTGGCAGATCGCTCGTCTACGGCCTCGCCCTCGGCGGCGGCTTTCTCGGCCTCAGCTTTCTTCTTCGCCTGGGCTTCGGCCGCGGCCTTGGCCCGCTCTTTGCGCCGTAGTTCTTTTTCCTGCTGCTCCCGCTCCAGGCGTTCCTGGCGCGCTTCGAAACGCTCTCGGGCACGATCGGCCTTTAGCTGTTCTGCCCGCTGAACGCGGATTTCACCCTTGGCATAGCGGTAATACTGGACCAGCGGAATGGAGCTGGGGCAGACGTAGGAGCAGGCCCCGCATTCAATGCAGTCGAACAGATTGAGGTGTTCAGCCTTTTCAAACTCGGCGGCCTTGGAGTACCAGAACAGTTGCTGAGGCAACAGTTCCATGGGGCAGGCCTCGGCACACATGCCGCAGCGAATGCACGCCTGCTCCGGCGGCGGTGCCGGCAGCTCGCTGGTGGTGGCGGCAATGACGCAGTTGCTGGTTTTTACAACGGGCACGGCGGTGGTGGTCAGGGTGTAACCCATCATCGGGCCGCCCATCACCAGCCGGTTCACCTGATCCGGCTCCAGATCGGCTTGCTCCAGCAGGTGCTGGACCGGCGTGCCGATAAGAGCCTCGAAATTACCGGGCTCGCGCACTGCTTCACCGGTGATGGTAATGGTGCGGGAGATCAACGGCTTGCCTTCAAATATCAGCTGGGAGATCGCCACCGCTGTGCCGATGTTCTGGCACATCACCCCGATATCCGCGGGAATGCCGCCGCTGGGCACTTCCATGCCGGTGAGGATCTGTATCAGCTGTTTCTCGCCACCAGAAGGGTACTTGGTTGGTACGACCGCCAATTCTATCTGGGTGCCTTCTGTGGCGGCCCTGAGGGCGCCAATGGCCTCCGGCTTGTTGTCTTCAATACCAATCACGCAGCGTTCAGGTCGCAGCAGCCACGCCATCACTTTGAAGCCAGCTAGCACCTCCTCAGCCCGCTCGCGCATGGTCATGTCATCGGCGGTGATGTAGGGCTCGCACTCGGCACCGTTTAAAATCAGCGTTGCCACCATACGATCCCGGGGCGGGCGCAGTTTGATGTCGGTGGGGAAGCCGGCGCCGCCAAGGCCAGCGATGCCGGCGTCGCGAATCATATCCAGGACCTGATTCCGTTCCAGACTGCGGTAGTCGGCAACCGGTTGCAGCTCAACCCACTGATCTTCGCCGTCGGGGCGCAGAGTAATGCACCAGTCGGTCATGCCGGAGGGGTGTGGCACCGGTAGCTGGGCAATGCTCTCGATAATTCCGGAGGTGGGTGAATGTACCGGCACCCCCAGCCCATTGGTGACGTCGGCAATCTTCTCGCCTTTCAGCACCCGGTCACCGACCTTAACTAATGTGGTGGCAGGCTCACCAATGTGCTGCTGAAGGGGGAGGGTTAGACGCTCCGGCAGCGCGGCTACCCGGATTGGCCGGGCAGTGGACTGGTGCTTGTTCTCGGCCGGATGGATGCCGCCGCTAAAATCCCACAGTTGCGTCATCAGGCACTGGCTCCCTGGCGATCGGTGGCAATCACGCCACTGGTGGGCGGTGTCCAGGACCAGGTGCGGATATCGGGTTCGATGGTGATCATATCAATGCAGTCGACCGGGCAGGGATCGACGCACAGGTCGCAGCCGGTGCACTCGCTCTCGATAACCGTGTGCATGTGCTTGGCGGCACCGAGGATGGCATCTACGGGGCAGGCCTGAATGCATTTGGTGCAGCCGATGCATTCGTCTTCCCGGATCACGGCCACGCGCTTGGCCTGTTCGACACCGTGTTCGGCATCCAGGGGCTGGGGCTCAACGTCGAGCAGGTCGGCCAGGGCCTTGATGGTGGATTCACCGCCGGGTGGGCACTTGTTGATGGCGTCACCATCGGCAATGGATTCGGCGTATGGACGACAGCCAGGAAAGCCGCACTGGCCGCACTGGGTTTGCGGCAGTAACGAATCAATCTGCTCCACCAGGGGATTACCCTCAACCCGGAATCGCTCCGAGGCAAAACCCAGCAGGCCACCAAAGACCATGGCCAGAGCCAGCAGAACCAGAACAGCAATGATAATGCCCGTCCACATACAACCCGTCTCCGTTACACGCTGACCAGGCCGGTAAAGCCAAGGAAGGCCAGTGACATCAAGCCTGCGGTTACCATACCAATCGCAGCACCCCGGAACGCTACTGGCACATCGGACACCGCGATGCGCTCACGCATGGCGGCGAACAGCACCAATACCAGGGAGAAGCCGGCAGCCGCGCCGAAGCCGTACAGGACGGACTCAACAAAGTTGTTGTTCTTGTTGAGGTTCAGCAGTGCCACACCGAGTACCGCGCAATTCGTGGTGATCAACGGCAGGAAAATACCCAGCACCCGGTACAGCAGTGGGCTGGTCTTGCGCACCACCATCTCGGTGAACTGGACCACCACCGCAATCACCAGAATGAAGGTGATGGTTTTCAGGAACGCCAGGTCCAGCGGTGCCAGCAGGTAGGTGTAGGCGAGGTAACTGCACACCGATGACAGGGTCAGCACAAAGGTGGTCGCCAGCGACATGCCCATGGCGGTTTCCAGCTTGCCCGAAACCCCCATGAAGGGGCACAGGCCGAGAAACTGCACCAGCACGAAGTTGTTGACCAAAATTGTGCTGACCAGAATCAGCAAATACTCTGTCATCGGAGTGTCTCCGCCGTTATCGGTGCGTGTTCAGCACTTACATAATCCGCATGCCGGGCGTGGCACCGGAATCAGGCGAGAGGATGAAGATGTCCTCACCACCTGGCCCTGCGGCCAGCACCATGCCTTCGGACAGGCCGAACTTCATCTTCCGTGGCTTAAGGTTGGCGACCATCGCGGTTAGCCGTCCTTCCAGATCCTCGGGTTTGTAGGCCGACTTGATGCCCGCAAACACATTGCGCTCACCCTCACCAATGTCCAGGGTCAGGCGCAGCAGCTTATCGGCACCTTCAACGTGTTCTGCTTTGACAATCTTAGCGACCCGAAGGTCCACTTTCGCGAAATCGCCAAATTCAATCTCGTCCGCCACAGGCTCCAGGTCTGCTTTGGGCTCTGGCGCAGGTTTCCCGATTGCAGCCGGCAGCTCTTCCTTGGAAGCGTCGAGCATCTTCTCAATCTGTGCCATGTCCACCCGGTTCATCAGCGGCTTGAACTTGTTGATGCCGTGATTCTCCAGACGCTGCTCCCGGCCGTTCCAGTCCAGTTTGGCATTCAGGAAGGCTTCGGAAGCCTTGGCGGTTTCCGGCAGCACCGGCGCCAGGTAGGTCATCAGCAGGTGGAACATGTTGATGGCGTTGGTGCAGATGGCCTGCAGGTTCTCGTCCTGGCCTTCCTGCTTGGCAATCACCCAGGGCTGCTCGTCGTTGACGTACTGGTTGGCGATGTCCGCCAGTTCCATGATCCGACGCATGGCACGGCCGAATTCCCGGGCCTCGAAGAAGTCCTCGATCTCCTTGCCGGCCTCCACGAACTCGCGGATCTTGTCGTGTTCGGTGACGTTGCCCAGCTGTCCGTCGAAGCGCTTGGTGATGAAGCCGGCGCTGCGGCTGGCAATATTGACCACCTTGCCGACCAGGTCCGAGTTCACCCGGGCCGCGAAGTCTTCAAGGTTCAGGTCCATGTCATCGACGCCACCAGTGAGCTTGGCGGCGAAGTAGTAGCGCAGGTACTCCGGATTCAGATGGTCCAGGTAGGTGCGGGCCATGATGAAGGTGCCGCGGGACTTGGACATCTTTTTGCCGTTCACGGTTACAAATCCATGGGCCCAGACCGCGGTTGGCGTCCGGAAGCCGGCGTCGTGCAGCATGGACGGCCAGAACAGTGCGTGGAAGTTGATGATGTCCTTGCCGATGAAGTGATACACCTCGGCGGTGGAATCGGCCTTCCAGAAGTGCTCGAAATCGATGCCTTCGCGATTACACAGATTCTTGAAGCTGGCCAGGTAACCAATAGGCGCGTCCAGCCAGACATAGAAGTACTTGCCTGGTGCGTCTGGAATCTCAAACCCGAAGTAGGGTGCATCACGGCTGATGTCCCACTCTTGCAGACCAGCGTCCAGCCATTCGGCCAGTTTGTTGGCAACCTGGGGCTGGAGCGTGCCACTGCGGGTCCAGTTGGCCAGGAAATCGGCGAAGTCGGGCAACTTGAAGAAGTAGTGCTCGGACTCCTTCTCGATCGGTGTGGCACCGGATACGGCCGAACGCGGGTTGATCAGCTCCGCCGGGGTGTAGGTGGCACCACAGGCCTCACAGTTGTCGCCGTACTGGTCCTCGGTCTTGCACTTCGGGCAGGTGCCCTTGATGAAGCGGTCGGCCAGGAACATGTTCTTTTCCGGGTCGAAGGACTGGGTAATCTTGCGCGTGGCAATATGCCCGTTTTCCTGCAACTGACGGTAGATGTACTCGGAGAACTGACGGTTCTCCTCCGAGTGGGTGGTGTAATAGTTGTCGAAGCGGATATGGAACCCGGCAAAGTCCTGCTGGTGCTCATCGCGGATACGGTCAATCAGCTCCTCGGAGGTGATGCCTTCGCGCTCGGCGCGGAGCATAATGGCAGTGCCGTGGGCATCATCGGCGCAAACGTAGTAGCAATTCTGGCCCCGCATATTCTGGTAGCGCACCCAGATGTCGGTCTGAATGTATTCCAGCAGGTGGCCCAGATGAATGGGGCCATTGGCGTAGGGCAGGGCGCTGGTGACCAGAATATCGCGCTGTTGCTTTGGACTCGCTTGCGTCATGGTGTGTCCGAACCTTTCTTCAGAGTAGGGGTTGTGTGGTCAGAAACGGGCACAGATGATACCTTCCGAGCAGATATTTTTCACCCGAATCCCCTGATTCCGTGCTTAAAATGAAGCATGAGCTTATTCCGGAGAACCCGATGACACAGATTTCTGAGCAGGCCCTGCAAACGGCGATTCGCGAATACCGCGATCCGTATCTTCAGAAGGACCTGTACGAACTGGATGCCGTAAAGGCGTTGAACACCGATGAGGCCGGCAAGGTCACGCTGATGGTCGAGCTGCCGTACCCGTCCAAAGGCATTGCTGGCGCACTGAAGCAGCTGGTGTCGGTAGCTCTGGAAAACGTGGACGGCGTTGAAAGCGCCGACGTTCACGTCGGCCAGAAGATCCACTCCTACAAAGTTCAGAAAGAACTGCCATCGGTGCCAGGTGTGAAGAACATCATTGCCGTTGCCTCTGGCAAGGGCGGCGTTGGCAAATCCACCACCGCCGTCAACCTGGCCCTGGCCCTGAAGGCCGAAGGCGCCCGCGTCGGCATCCTGGATGCCGACATCTACGGCCCGAGCATTGGCATGATGCTGGGCGTGCCCGAAGGCAAACGCCCGGACACCCGTGAAAACAAATACTTCGTGCCCATGGAAGCCCACGGCCTCCAGGCCAACTCCATGGCCTTCGTGGTTACCGATAAAACCCCCATGGTCTGGCGTGGCCCAATGGTCAGCGGCGCGGTCATGCAGCTTCTGCAGCAGACTCTATGGAACGAGCTCGACTACCTGATCGTCGACATGCCGCCGGGTACCGGCGACATCCAGCTCACCCTGGCGCAGAAAGTGCCGGTGACCGGCGCGGTGATCGTCACCACGCCCCAGGACATCGCGCTGCTAGACGGCAAGAAAGGCATCGAAATGTTCCGTAAAGTCGACATCCCGGTGCTGGGTGTGGTCGAGAATATGAGCGTGCACATCTGCAGCAACTGCGGCCATGAAGAGCCTTTATTCGGCCACGGCGGCGGCGAACGCATCGCCGACGAGTACGACACTACGCTGCTGGGTCAGCTACCCCTGCACATGACTATCCGTGAACAGACCGACGGCGGCCAGCCCTCGGTGGTGGCCGAGCCGGATTCCGAAGTGGCACGCCGGTACCGGGATATTGCCCGCCGGGTAGGTGCCGAGCTCTCCACTCGCGAGCGTAACCTGACCGGTTCTATCTCCAGCGTGTCCGTTACCGAACACTGATTAGTCTTATCTGCGGCGGGCTTATCGAGAGCTCTGTCGCGGGCGCAGTAACTACCGGCCAAAAATGTCGAAGGCCAAGGATGGCCGAAGACAAGCGCACATGGACGTGCTCGTAGCGGTTTTTGGCCGGTAGTTGCTGTGACCGCAGCCCCCGATCTCGAAGCCACCGATGCCACCGATGCCACCCGCAAGACTTCGACACAACCCCAAGTAACGGGTAAACTACGCCCCAATTTTTCCAGTGATAACGAGACGTCACCCATGAGCATCAAATCCGATAAGTGGATTCGCAGAATGTCCGAGCAGCAGGGCATGATCGAACCGTTCGAAAGCGGTCAGGTCCGTGAATCTGAAAAGGGCCGTGTTATCTCCTACGGCACCTCCAGTTACGGTTACGACGTACGCTGCAGCAACGAATTCAAAATCTTCACCAACGTTCACTCCGCCACCGTCGACCCCAAAAACTTCGACGAAAACAGCTTCGTGAACTACACCGGTGACGTCTGCATCATTCCGCCGAATTCCTTCGCCCTGGCGCGCACCGTTGAGTACTTCCGCATCCCGCGCAGCGTACTCACCATCTGCCTTGGTAAATCCACCTACGCGCGTTGCGGCATCATCGTGAATGTCACACCGCTGGAGCCGGAGTGGGAAGGCCAGGTGACCCTGGAATTCTCCAACACCACCAACCTGCCGGCGAAAATCTACGCCAACGAAGGTGTGGCGCAGATGCTGTTCTTCGAATCCGACGAAGTTTGCGAAACCAGCTACAAAGACCGTGGCGGCAAATACCTGGGCCAAACCGGCGTGACCCTGCCCAGGACATGAACGCTAACCAGTTTCTGAAAGCCGTTTCCCAGCTGCAAGGATGGCGCGAATGCGCCTTCCTGCTGTCGCTCGCCGAGCGCTCATTCCCAAACTACGCCCTGTTTGCCGACGCCGTTGGCCTGAAAACCGGTGCCAAGATGCGGCAGATGCTGGACCAGGGCTGGAGCATGCTGCAAGAGGATGTCGCGGAATCCGCCATCCCCCAGCTCCTGGCCAAGCTTGAAGCCCTGTCTCCGGATGTTGAAGCCTACGACGCCTATGGCGTGTACCCGGCCTTCGATTTCTGCCAGCTGCTGGAACAGGCCCTGCTGAATCGCCTGAACCCGGCCAAACATCGCGCCACCGAGGCCTCCCAGATGGCCACCGGCACAGTGATGAGCTTCATCGAGATGTCCGAGGGCGATGAGCTCGATGAGGACGGACTGGTACGCCTGCTGGAGGTGCACCCGTTGATGAAAGAAGACAAAGCCTTTCAGCGTGAACTGGTGCTGGCCCTGAAGCGTCAGCGCACCCCCACCCAGCAGTTTACCGAAGGCCTCCGCGTCGATGCCGCCAACGACGGCGTCAGCAATCTGGGAATTTCCCTGACCGAATAACGGCACAGCAAGCCGCTCACCAAAAGAGCGGCTAGACTGTCGCTGCCACAGAACGATAAATTTACCGGGTGTGCATAACGGATTTTACGCCATGAAGCTCTCTGCATTTGGTCGCAAGTTTACCGCCGATGCCGGCATAACCTCATTGATGGACGATCTCGGAAACGCCATGGCGTCCGGTGACGACATGATCATGATGGGGGGCGGTAACCCCGGGCACATACCGGAAATCCAGGAGCGCGTGCAGGAAATTCTGGCCAATATCAGCCAGAGCGAATCCGACGTCCGCCGTTTGGTTGGAGTCTATGATCCGCCCCAGGGCGAGAAGCAGTTTATTGCCGCGCTGGCAGAGCTGCTCAGCCGGGAATACGGCTGGGACCTGGAGCCGGAAAACATCGCCCTGACCAACGGCAGCCAGGCGGCCTTCTTCATGTTGTTCAACATGTTCGGCGGCGACTACGGAAACGGTCAGCACAAGCACATTCTCTTGCCTTTGGCGCCGGAGTACATCGGCTACGCCGATGCCGGTATCGAGCCGGGCCTGTTTCGCGCCGTTCAGCCGGACATCTCCTTTACCGATGCCCACGAATTCAAGTACCGGGTCGATTTTGATGCTGTGGAAGTGACCGGTGAGACCGGGGCCATTTGCGTATCCCGGCCCACCAACCCGACCGGCAACGTGATCACCGACGACGAGCTGGCACGACTGGAAGTTCTCGCTCGCGAGCACGATGTGCCCCTGATCGTCGACGGCGCCTACGGCACGCCGTTCCCCAGCCTGCTGTTTGTGGACGCCGAGCCGACCTGGAATGAGCAGATTATTCTCTGCCTGAGCCTGTCCAAGCTGGGGATGCCCGCGGCCCGAACCGGCATCGTGATTGCCGCGAAGCCGGTCATCAAGGCGCTGTCAGGGGTGAATGCGATCATGAACCTGGCTACTGGCAGTTTTGGCGCCATGCTGGCGGAACCACTGGTGCGCTCCGGAGACCTGCTGTCACTGAGCCGGGATGTGGTGTGTCCGTTCTACAAGGCGAAGATGGAAAAGGCAGTGGCGGCGTTCCGTGACGCCATGGGCGAGGACAACTGCCGCTGGTACATCCACAAGCCCGAGGGCGCCATGTTCCTGTGGCTGTGGTTCCCGGACCTGCCCATTACCAGTTTGGAGTTGTACGAGCGGTTGAAGACACGCGGTGTCCTGGTGGTGTCCGGGCACTATTTCTTCCCAGGCCTGCCCGAGGATGACTGGCAGCATCGGCACGAATGCCTGCGGGTTACCTATTCCCAGGACGACGAGCGAGTAGCAGAAGGGCTCCGGATTATTGCCGACGAGGTCAAAGCGGTTTGGGCGGAAGCGGGGAAGAGCGCCTAGCCGCCCAGGTCGGACCGGTTCAGTCGGAGTTCGTAGCGACTGCCATCGGGTTCAGTCTGGAGCAGTCGCACCAGCAGGAAATCTTCGTCCGGTGCAAACCACATAAGAGTTTCGCGCTTGGAGCCTTTATCCCGTACTTTCTCGGCTTTCAACGTGGTGATGGAGCCCCGGTTGGTTTTCATGGGCTCCTGATCGAGTACGGCGAATCGGTCCTCATCGTAATCGTCGCCATCAATCACCTGATAGGTGATATCGCGCTTGCCGGATTTGATGTCCTGGCTCAGTTGCAGTTGGAATCCGAGCGGGTCCAGCGCGCCTTCACGTAGTTCCAGTTTGAACGGCTCGCCCTCATCCTTGCCGGTGGCGACTCCGGCATCCCAATCGAAATCAATGCTCTGTTCACGATCCTTGATCAGGAAGCCCGATAGCCGGTAACGGTAGCGCAGTGGGATAACCTGGTTGTTTTCCCATTTCAGGATCAGGGATTCATCGATATTGGCGATGAACGAGTCCACATCGGTCCGGTACAGCCAAACGTTTCCGGTTTTTTTGGTCAGCGTCCGCTTGGCGGTGCCGTTCAGGGTGATGCCCTTGTCCATGGCCGCGGTGTAGGTGACCTCATAGGGGGCAAGTTCGGCGCCGGGTTGCTGGGCGTCCTTGGGCGGCTGGGTGTCTTCAGAAGGCTCGTTGGCCAGGGTGGGAGCCGTGAACAGTCCAAGGGTTAGCAGGATGGCGGCTCGGCGGGTAGAGGATTTTGTGGTGGTGCGATTCAAATACATATCGGGTAACCCTGGAAAAGCTGTCTTTTATGGCGACAGTTTAGCGGGTTACCCGATAGTGCAAGATGACAATACGTTCAGGGTGCGACTCAGTTATCAGGCAACCGCATCGGTTTTTTCAGTAATTCACCGTCGAAGGTGACGTAATCGCTGCCCAGCTGAATACGGCCTTCACAGAACCAGCGTACAACGATCGGGTAAAGGATGTGTTCCTTTTCCTGAACTTTTTCCGCCAGACTCTCGGCCGTGTCATCCGGTGCCACGGCAACCTCTGCCTGGGCAATGAGCGGGCCGCCATCAAGCTCCTCAGTGACAAAGTGCACTGACACGCCGTGCAGGGTGTCGCCGGCATCAAGGGCTCTCTGATGGGTGTTCAGGCCGGTGTATTTTGGCAGCAGAGACGGATGGATGTTGAGCAGCTGGCCGCGGAAGGCACGAACAAAGTCCGTGGTCAGGATCCGCATAAAGCCGGCCAGCACCACCAGATCGGGGTTGTGACGCCGGATTTCCTGCATAAGGGCACCATCGAACTGCTCACGGGAGTCGTACTTAGTGTGGTCGACCACGAAGGTTTCGATGTGAGCCTGGGTCGCGCGTTCCAGTGCGAAGGCGTTTGGGCGGTTACAGCCGACCGCAGCGATCTGGCCCGGGAAATCCCGCTCCCGGCTGGCCTCAATCAGTGCCTGCAGATTGGTGCCGCTGCCTGAAGCCAGCACGAGGATGGTGGGCAAGGGGGGCTGATCTGCATTCATGCCGACACAAGTCCCGGTGCGTAGCGCACAGTCGGTTCGTCGTCGAGGTCGCCAGCGCTTTCAACCACGCCAACCTGCCAGGCGTTTTCACCCTGTGCTTTCAGGGTGTCCAGCGCCAGGTCTTTATGCTCGGCTGGCACGCAGACAATCATGCCAATGCCGCAGTTGAATGTGCGGTACATTTCTTCGTCAGCAACTCCACCGGCTTCCTTGAGCCACTGGAAAACCGGAGGCAGGGTCCAGCTGGCGGTGTCGATTGCCGCCACGCAGCCATTCGGCATTACCCGGGGAATATTCTCTGGCAGGCCGCCGCCGGTGATGTGGGACATGGCGCGTACATCCACCTGGCGGATCAGCTGCAGCAGGTTTTTGACGTAAATCCGGGTTGGAGCCATTAACGCATTGGCCAGGGTAGTATCGCCCATCGGCTGGTCCAAATCGGCGTTGCTGACGTCGATGATCTTGCGAATCAATGAATAGCCGTTGGAGTGGGGGCCGGAGGAGCCCAGCGCCAGCAGGACGTCGCCGTTCTGAACCCGGCTGCCATCGATGATGTCAGCGCGTTCGGCGATACCAACGCAAAAGCCGGCCAAATCGTAGTCGTCGCCTTCATACATGCCCGGCATTTCCGCGGTTTCACCGCCTACCAGAGCGCACCCAGACTGTTCGCAGCCCTCACCAATGCCTTCCACAACCTGGGTCGCAACCTCGACGTTGAGCTTGCCCGTCGCGTAGTAATCCAGGAAAAACAGAGGCTCGGCACCACCCACGATCAGGTCGTTCACACACATGGCCACCAGATCGATGCCGATGCTGTCGTGTTTTTGCAGCTGCATGGCCAAGCGCAGCTTTGTGCCCACGCCATCGGTTCCGGATACCAGGACTGGCTCCTTGTATCCAGCGGGGATGGAGACCATGGCGCCAAACCCGCCCAGGCCGCCTAGCACTTCCGGGCGTTTGGTGCGCGCGGCAGTCTGCTTTATGCGGTTTACGAGTTCGTTGCCTGCGTCAATGTCAACGCCGGCATCGCGGTAGGTCAGGGAGGGCTTCTGTTCGCTCATGGTGTGCTTTCACCGTTGGCCAATGGGTAAGGCGGCGGATTTTAACAGGTGAGGTGAGGCGCTCCAACCTGTTATTCCCCGTATGGCCTCTGGGACAGGGCGGGGTACGGGCAAGGCTTTGGCATTATTGCTTTTATGAAACTCGGGGCCGCTACTCACACTTATGGCCATGGTGTATCCTATGCGCCATTCATGCGAACTGCAGGGTGTTTCATGTCAGTATCAGGACGAAAATCGGCACGCCAGTCCGGACCGGTAGCGTGGCTTGCATTACTGGGGCTTATGGTTGCGTCTTTGTGCGCCCCCGTCTCGGCGGTGACCGTATCAGGGCTCTATAACGTGGAGGTGCCAGTGGCTGGCTCCTCCCCGAACGAACTGGCGGCGGGCTACGCCGACGGCCTGGCGCGAGTGTTCGTACGAGTGTCCGGCACCCGGGAGGTGCTGGGCCAGGAAGGTATTGAAGCGCTGCTTGCCGACGCTGAGTCGCTGCTGCTGTCGTACCAGTACCTGCGCGGTGATACCGGCGAAAACCGGCTTCGAATGGCCTTTGGTGCTGTCGGAGTTAACCGTGCCCTGGCGTCAATCAACGCCCCGGTGTGGGGCGCCAATCGCCCCCTCACGTTGGCCTGGGTTGCGGTCGAAGACCGCGGCACGCGCACACTCATTACCGATCAGGCTTCTGGCACTGGTGCAAGCCGTCAGGTGTCCGCTATCTGGCAGCAGGCGTTTGACCAGGCCGCGCAGGAGCGTGGACTTCCGGTGGCACTGCCACCTGCAAAATTCAGTGGCGACCGTGAGCTCCTGTCGGATTTGTGGGGCCAGTTTGTCAACCGTATCCGCAATGCCTCAGGAGATCTGGATCAGGATGTCATGGCGTTGGTGCGGGTAAATCGCAGCGGCGGTCAATGGCGCGCTGGCTGGGTTTTTGATGGCATGGCCATGGACGGTGGTGAAGAGTCGGTTACCGCCGACAGCCCAGAGGCCCTTGCGCAAACCGTCATCAACCGCTGGGCCGAACGTTACGCTGATCGCTATGCCGTAGCCGCAGGCAAGGTGGCCGAGTCGCCTCAGGTCGATATCGTGTTGAAGGGCGCTTCCTCCCTGGCGGACTATGGCAAGGTCACCAAGGTGCTCGAGGGTCTGACTCCGGTGCTCAGCGCCGGTGCCACCCGGGTTAAAGGCGACCAGCTGACGCTTCGCGTCGCATTCTCCGGCGAGCTGGACCAGCTCAAGGAATACATCGCATTGGATCCCCGTTTCGTGCCGCTGGAAGCCGAGCCTCGCGAGCCGGCCAAAGCGTCTGCAGAGCCGAAGGCGACGGAGCCAGCACAAGAGTCTGCACAATCAGCTTCGGGTCAAGCTGAGGCCGTAGCGACAGAGCAGGGCGTCGAGGCCGGTGGTCAATCTGAGGGTGGCAGTAAGAAGGATGGCCAGTCGATGTTCACCTACCAGCCCATGCCGGTGGATGAGGACGAGGCTGAACAGGCGTTCGAATCCCTCTATCAGGTGCTGTATTATCGGTGGCAGTCAACGCCCCGGATCAGTAATGGTGCTGGAGAGAGCGCTGACAAGAGTGCTGAAGAGTAAGGCGCTACCGGAGGGAGCCTTGTGAGTTTGGAACGCTGGCGCTGGATTCCCAATGCCCTCACGTTTTTGCGCATTCTGCTGATTGCTCCCTTTGCAAGCGGCCTGCTGACCGAAAATTATCGACTTGCGCTGTTAATCTTCGTTGTCGCGGCCGCCACCGATGCCTTCGATGGCTTCCTGGCGCGCCACTTCAATTGGCGCTCACGGTTTGGTGCGGTGGCCGACCCGCTGGCGGACAAGGCCCTGTTGCTGACCGCCTACCTGATGCTCACGCTGACCGAGGTGTTGCCGGTCTGGTTATTCATTCTGGTGCTTGGCCGAGATCTACTGATCGTTGGCGGCGCCCTGGCTTATCACTACGGTATCGGACGCTTTGATATGGAGCCCAGTCTCCCGGGCAAACTGAACACCTTCATCCAGATTCTGGTGGTGCTGGCCATCATTGTCCTGTTGGCGGGTCTGCCGATGCAGCCCTGGGTCATGGACGTGGGCATATTGATGGTGGCCATTTCGGCGATCTTCAGTGGCGGGCACTACCTGATGGTTTGGGGCCTGCGGGCCTGGAGGGCCAGGCGGTCGTGAGTGCGTCACAGCTACCCCTGGGTATCAAACTTCGGGACGATGCCCGATTTGGCAACTTCCACGGTGATCGTAACGCCGATGCCGCCTCACGTTTGAAGGCGGTCTGTAGTCAGCCCCGCGGGATTCCGGTGGTGGTCATCTGCGGCGATTCCGATACCGGCAAAAGCCATCTGCTGCAGGCTGCCTGCCACGATGCCGAGCATCGTGGCACTCTGGCCGTGTGCATCAGCATTGCCGAATTGGAGCCTTTCGGCCCCGAGGCTTTGGCCGGGCTCGATGGCGCCGACGTTATCTGTCTCGACGACCTTGATCGCATCGCTGGCCAGCCGGCCTGGGAAGAGGCGGTCTTTCATCTTTACAATCGGGTTCAGGATCGCGGTGGGCTGCTCATCGTGAGCTTGTCCGAGGTGCCGACAGCAGCGCCATTCAAACTTCCTGACCTGGTGTCCAGACTTTCCCACGGATTGCTGATCCAGCTTGGTATCTACCGTGATGGTGACCGTCTGCGCATCCTTATGGCCCGTGCCGAGCAGCGCGGCCTGGTGATCGGGGACGACGTTGCCACCTTTATTATGCGGCGCGCACCGCGCCGGCTTGGAGATTTGCTGGCAATTCTGGATACTCTGGATGAGAATTCGCTTCAGGCTCAGCGCAGGCTGACCATTCCGTTCGTGAAGACCGTGATGGGTTGGTAAACGGAAGATCGCCCACAACTACAAAGCGTGCAAGGGAGAGACTAGATGAGACGGGTTGTATTCAATCAAAAAGGCGGCGTTGGTAAATCCAGCATCACCTGTAATTTGGCTGCAATCAGTGCAGCCCGTGGCAAACGGACGCTGGTGGTGGATCTGGATCCCCAGGGCAACTCTACTCACTACCTGCTGGGCAAGCCCGCCAGTGAGCTGCGAGATACCGTGGCAGACATGCTTGAGCAGACGGTCGCGTTTACGGTCTTTAACCGCCGCCCGGACGAATTCGTCCATGCCACGCCCTATGACAACCTGTTTGTGATGCCGTCCAGCCCGGAATTGGATTTTCTGGAGCGAAAGCTTGAGGCCAAGCACAAGATTTACAAGCTGCGTGAAGCACTGAAGAAGCTGGGCGAGAGCTTTGACGCGATCTATATCGATACCGCCCCGGCCCTGAACTTTTATACCCGGTCGGCGCTGATTGCCGCCCAACGCTGTCTGATTCCGTTCGATTGCGACGATTTCTCGCGTCAGGCGCTGTACAACATCCTGAACGAAATCCGTGATCTGCAGGAAGACCACAATGAAGACCTGGTGGTGGAAGGCATTGTTGCCAACCAGTTCCAGCCCCGCGCCAGCCTGCCCAAGCAGCTGGTTCGTGAGCTGACGGAAGAAGGCCTGCCGGTTCTGCCGGTGCGCCTGTCGAGCTCGGTCAAGATGAAAGAGTCGCACCAGAGCCGTCAGCCACTCATTCACATGGCGCCCAAGCACCCCCTGACTCGCCAGTACGAAGACCTGTTCAGTGTACTGCACGGCGAGACGGTGGAACTGGCGCCCCTGGCCGATTAGAGAAGACCCGCCATGACCGAACCGCGAGACCACATAGGGCAGGTTGCCGACAGCCTGCTACAGATCGAGATGGAACTGCGACAGCTTGGCCTATGGGAGGCCGAGAGGCCATCTCCGGAAGCGTTGCAGAGTACCCAGCCGTTCTGTATCGACACTCTGGAATTTACCCAGTGGCTGCAGTTCGTGTTTGTGGCGCGGATGAAGGTGATTGTCGAGAAAGGGCACGCCTTGCCGGAAGTTTCCGGCATGGCGCCCATGGCTGAAGAGTATTTTCGTCCTCGGCCTGAATCCGGTAAGGGCCTGATCCAGGCTCTTGAGGAAATCGATCAGCTTCTGTCTGGAAGCTGATCAGTCCCGGCGCATAGCCAATCAATCCAGACGCATAGAAAGATCGGTGGCCTTGATGTCTTTGGTCAGGGCGCCGATCGAAATGTAGTCCACCCCGGTTTCCGCCACCGGTACCAGGGTCTGCGCATTGATGTTTCCTGACGCTTCCAGTCGTGCCCGACCGGCGGTGAGGGCGACCGCCGAGCGCATGTCCGCCAGTGAAAATTCATCCAGCATAATCACATCGGCACCCGCCGCCAGTGCCTGTTCCAGCTCGTCCATGTTTTCCGTTTCCACCTCCACTGGCCGACCCGGCGCAATGCGCCGCGCTTCTTCTACCGCCTTGGCGATGGAGCCACAGGCCGAGATGTGGTTTTCCTTGATCAGGAAGGCGTCCCACAAGCCGATCCGGTGGTTGAAGCAGCCCCCGCAGGTAACCGCGTATTTCAGGGCCAGGCGCAACCCCGGGAGGGTTTTGCGGGTATCCAGCAGGCGCACATTGGTGTGCGCGACCTTGTCGGCATAACTGGCGCAGACGGTGGCCACGCCCGAGAGGGTCTGTAACCAGTTCAGAGCTGCGCGTTCTGCGGTCAGCAAGCTCCGCGCCGGTCCGCGCATTTGGAACAGCACCTGATCCGGCACCACCTTGTCGCCATCTTGAACCTGCCATTCCAGAACCACGCTCGGATCTACCTGGCGGAATACTTCGTCCACCCAGTCTTTGCCCGCCACGGTGGCATGTTCACGGGTGATGACACGGCCTGAGCCCTGGGTGTCTGCGGCAATCAGCTGAGCGGTGATGTCGCCGTCGCCAATATCCTCACGAAGGCTCTGGGCGACAGTTTCAACTCGGGATTGGCGTAGCAGTTCTTCGGGAATCATGGTGTCGGGTCCGTTGGAGTCGGGGGGTGAAACATGAGTATGGGAGGGGATTCTATAGGCCTGAACGGCATTCGCCAATCGGGCGGTGCTGAACTGCTAAACTGTGAACAGCGTCTGATCTAAACAAAAGGTGACAAAATCTGACACAAGCTGACGTGGGCAGCTCGTATGATGAGGTGATAGTACACGTTACGCATTCGCGCGATCAGACCCGGAGCAGTTCAATGGCGCAGGATAACAAGATTGTCAGTTTGGTCGGCCAGAAGCCGCTACAGCGATTTTCGCTGCCGGCGGCGCTGGTTCGATTACGTGACGCATCGGGTCAGTCGCTGCAGAAAGTCCTGGCAAATTTCTTCGATCAGGCAGACGATGCCCTGTTTGAACTGGCCGATCGTGCCGCCACCAATGTTGACCAGACAGTCTACTTCGACGCCATGCGTGAACTCCGGTTGCAGCGCAAGGCAATGGTCGTATCGGTTTTGCAGTATGTCAGCCAGGCCTTCAATGATATTGGCAAGTTTAAACCGCGCCAGTCCTCAGGGGTGCTCGGTGGGGTGGATCAGGATTCCCTCAGCCTGTTGGATCATTCCCAGCTCGAACAACAGGTTGCCGTCGATAATCTGGTCAACAAGTTACGCAATCGCTATTCCGAGCAGATTCGCCTGCTGTTAGTGCGGGTCAGCCACCTGATCCCCAAAGTGGATCTGGCGGACAACCAGATGCCATTGAGTCCGGAGGTGATATGCGGCGGTGTGGCCGAAGCTTGTGCCGATCTGGATATTGATATCCGGGCCAAGCTTGTCGTGCTGAAGATGTTCGATCGCCTGTTAGCCGATACCCTGGGTGATTTTTATCAGGAAGCCAATCGCACCCTTGTAGCGGAAGGCGTTCTGCCGGACATGAAGCGAGCACCGGTGGGGCAGTCTGGTCCCAGTCAGGGGGGAGGTCCTAATGTTGGTGCTCAGGCCAGTATGGCACCAAATGGCGGAGTTTCGAGGGCCGGACAGCAAAATGGTGTGGCGCCCCCGAGCCGGGGCGATGTGCCTCGTGTTGACATGGGCGGGTACAGTGAACAGTTTGCACCGCGCGCAACCTTTTCAGAACTGAGCGCACTGTTGCATCAGGGCGGCGGGGCCTGGGGGAATCGCACACTGGGGCCGAGTGAAGGGCATCTGGATACCGATGGTCTGATGGCCCGGTTGAGCGAGGTTCAGGCCACGTGTGGCCAGTGGGGCGAAGGTCAGGTCGTTGCGTTGAATGATCAGCTGGCCCCGGTTCTCACAGCCAGTAATGGCAATTCCTTCGAAGTCGGGCAGATCGACAACGACGTCATCAATCTGGTGTCCATGCTGTTCGATTTTATTCTGGAAGATCGCCAGCTCCATCCAGTGATGAAATCCTTGATCGGGCGGTTGCAGATTCCAGTCTTAAAGGTTGCCCTGAGTGACCGGAACTTCTTTAACCGTGGCGGTCACCCGGTTCGCAAGCTGCTGAATGAACTTGCGATGTCAGCCATTGGCTGGGCCGAGAAACGCTCCGGGCAGCGTGATCCACTGCGAGACAAGATTGAATCGGTGGTCGAGCGAATCCTGCATGAGTTCACCGACAACGTCGGCCTGTTCGAGGAGCTGCTGGACGAATTCAGCCATTTCATGGATCTCGACCGTCGTCGACGTGAGTTGGTGGAGCAGCGGCTGCGCGATGCCGAAGAGGGGCGTGCCAAGCAGGAGCAGGCCGCTGACGCCGCCAACGGTGTGGTGGATGCCCTGCTTGCCGATCGAGACGTGCCGGCACCGGTTAGCGAACTACTTCGAGTTGCCTGGAACAAATACCTGCAATGGGTAGTGCTGCGTGAAGGTGTCGAAAGTGAGCGCTGGGCCCAGGCCCGGGCGCTGACCGAGCGCCTGGTGTGGAGCGTTGACCCCCATCCGGTCACCGAGACCACCCGCGGTGATTTGCTGAGGGCAATTCCGACCATCGTTGACGAATTGCGTCAGGCACTGCAGGAGATTTCCTGGGATCCGTTTGCCACCGATTCGGCAATTCGTGACCTGGAGCTGGTGCACGTGGATGTGTTCCAGAAATTGGTCACGGCGCCTGCCCGGTCCGAAGCGGCGATAGTAACGCCGGTTGAGCCCGAATCTTTTGTAGAGTCTGAACCATTTGCCGAGACTGGGTCGGAAGAGGCGAGGGCAGATGCTGCCGCCGGAGCTGAGTCTCTGCCGCAGGTAACTCAGAGCACGGTAACTGAAGTCGACAACGCACCGGTGACGCCAGAAGTGGCCGAGCCCAAACCGGAGGTGGCCGAGGAATGGCTCAAGCGTGCGGATGGCCTGAGAGTTGGCTCCTGGATTGAACTGTCCAGAGATGGCACCAAGGTGCGCTGCAAGTTGGCGGCGTTCATCAAGGCCACCGGCAAGTATATCTTTGTTAATCGCAGCGGCGCCAAGGTAGCGGAGTATCACCGCGAGAGCCTGGCAGAAGCCATGGCTGCCAGCGAGATCACCCTGCTGGACGACGGCCTGATTTTCGACCGGGCCCTCGAATCCATCATCGATAACCTGCGCAGCAGCCGCAAGGATTGAAGTCGTCCTGCCAGTCGTAGCCAAGCAGGCGTCTTTGTGCTTCAATCAGGGCATCCTGTAATGCCCTGATACCTTTGGATTTACCTTGCCGCACTCAGACGCTATACCACCCAGACAGGTCGTTTCCGACCAAGCCACTACGACACTCCGCGAGACCGGGAGGCTGCCCGAGGCCCACTGGCGTCCTTCTCCCAATTTCGGCCCGCGCCCCGATGGTGCCTCGGTTTCGCTATTGGTGGTGCACAACATCAGCTTGCCACCAGGTCAGTTTGGCGGGCCAGAGATTGAGGACTTCTTCTGCAACCGGCTTGACCACACGGCCCACCCTTACTTCGAAACCATCGCCGGTATGCAGGTGTCGGCTCATGCCCTGATCCGCCGGGATGGCTCGCTGGTGCAGTTTGTCAGCCTGCTTGATCGCGCCTGGCATGCTGGTCGCTCCAGTTTTCAGGGCGAGGAGGAGTGCAATGATTTCTCTATTGGAATTGAGCTTGAGGGCACCGATGACGTGCCCTACACCGAAGACCAGTATCGCCAGTTGGCCGCTACGGCTCACTTGATCATGGCCGCCTGGCCCGAGATCACGCCAGAGCGGCTGACCGGTCATTGCGACATTGCCCCGGGCCGCAAGACCGATCCGGGGCCGGCTTTCGACTGGTCCCATTTTCGCGCCGTGCTGGCCAACGCAGCAGTCGCCGGGGAGTGACGCTTCATGGTTTTGATTGTTTTTCTGCTTGCCTACCTGATTCGACGCCAGCTTGACACCAACAACCGACTTACCGCTGACAAGCTTTGGCGGCACTGGTTTCATCGCGCCGACACGGTGAAAGCCGGGCATGAGACCAGCGTAATTGGCGGCCTGATGCTGGTTGTCCTGCCGGCGCTGGTAGCAGGGCTGGGCATTTTCGCGCTGGACGCGATTGGCTGGCAAATTGCGGGCTACCCCCTGGAAATCCTGATTCTGGTGTTATTGATGGGTGCTCCGGGCTGGAACACCGTGCTTCGCGCTTACTCCATGTCCTGGCGCCGGGGTGATATGCAGGCGGCCTGGCGCAATGTTGAGGATCGCCTGCCAGCAGACGAGCGGGGTGCAGCCTTGTCACCGGATGCCTTGCACCTTTCGGTGGCTCGGGTGTTCATGGTCACCGTCTTCCAGCGCTTTTTCCTGATTGCCTTCTGGTACGTGGTTGGTGGCATAGGGCTGGCGGTCTTGGCCAGGGGCATGGTGGCCTTGGCTGAGCAATGGCCACGGGCAGCAGCGCGGCCACGGTATCAACGTTACGCGGAGATTCTGGCCTGGATTCCGGTACGGATGTTGTCGGTCACCTTCGGGATCGCCGGGGATCTGGCCGGTTGGCTCAGGGAGTCGCCGGATGGCGCGAGGCGATTGCACAAAAATGTTGCCGACACCCTCATGATTTCCGCTAACGGGTCGTTAACCGGGTATGCGTTGGATCCGAATCGGTTCTCGCAGATGCACCCGGAGGAGTGGGCCGATTTCGGCGGCCGAAGCCTGAGTGCCATCCGAGATTTGCTGAATCGCAGCATGCTGGTCTGGATCTGTGCGCTGGCGTTGCTGGTTATTTTTGGCATTGCCTAACGGCAGTAGGGTCAAAGACATAACATTTTAAAACAACAAATAATGCTCAAGGTTCTAGTGCCTTAGACGATAATACCAAATAAGAACCAACGTTCATTTGTTGAACAGCCAACAAGCAGAGTGACCATGAACCAACTCATTTATCCCGCCATAGCACTGATGAATCGGCTGCCCATGGTGTATAAATTCAGCCTGATCAGCATTCTTTTCCTGTTGCCCATTGGTGGGCTGTCCTGGCTGGTCATGTCGCAGCTGAATCAATCCGTGCAGACCATGACCCGCGGTGTCGAAGGCCTTGAGCAGCTGCGTAAGGCTGAACAATTGCTCTCTTCTACCATGGCGTATCGGGATTACCGTGCTCCCGGCATCCTCAAGAACGAAGACGAACTGATTTCTGCCTCCGAAGAAGCGGCCGACACCGTCGACGCTACTCTTGAGTCTATGCTGGCGGAAGAGCGCTCGTTCGACGCATCCGGTTCCTGGGCGGAGCAGGTGACGGCTCTCCAGCAGGATTGGGAAGCCCTGCGCGCTGATGACAATTACCAGGGCAACATCGATCCCCAGTTCAAGTACTACCAGGAATTCGTCCAGAAAGTAGTGGCGTTGCTACCGGCCACTGTTGAAATTTCCGGCCTGGGGCAGGACTCCTCCCGACAGAACCAGTTACTGTTGGGACTGGTCCGCGAGGCGCTGCCCGAAGCCCGCAGTGTCATCGGTCAGGCCCGTTCTTACGGCAGCTTTGCCCTGGTCGAAGGCCAGGTCGGTTACGCCCTGAGCGAGGTGCTGAACAGTATCTATGATCGCTTGACCAACCGTGCCTCCCTGCTTGAACCGGCGTTGTCGGTGGCCTCCGAGGCCTCTGGCCAGTTGTCCGAAGAAGCCGGTAACAGCATCGATCAGGTCAATGAGAGTTTGATTGTGGTGCGCGACCTGCTTGAGCTGAACGTGATTTCACCCATGCGCCTTGAAATGCCCTGGCAGGAATACGACGGTCGGATTCGTGCACAGCTTGATAGCTACGACGAGCTGACCCTGGCCATCTTTAATGTGGTGGAGGCCAACCTGTCCTCGCGTCTTGAGCAAGAGGTCAATCAGCGTCGGCTGATCGTGGTGGCCCTGATCGCGATCCTGCTGGTGGTGGTCTACCTGTACGTGGGTTTCTTCATGTCGGTGCGCAACGCCATCAACCGCTTTACCGAGGCGGCCCGGAATGTGGCGGCAGGCGATATGACCACGCACATTCAGTTGCGTAACCAGGATGAATTGGGTGAGCTGACCGATGAATTCAACAGCATGACCGACCGTATTGCCGAGCTGATCCGCTCGGTCAGTCGCACCACCGGCGACGTCGACCAGCAGGCGAGTCGGGTGAACGAGACCGCGGCAGCCAACAGCAGCGCGGTGGCTCGTCAGATGGAGGAAAGTGGCCAGATCAATGAGGCCATGAACCAGATGGTGAGCGCGGTCAACGAAGTGACTGAAAGCGCCCACCGGGTGGCGGACAGCGCCGGTACCGCCGAAAGCGATACCGAGACCGGGCGGAAGGTGGTGGCTGACACTGTCGAAACCATCAACCGACTGGCGACGGAGATTTCCGGAGCGGTTGACGTGATCAATCGGGTTAGCCACGACAGCGATAACATCAGCCAGGTACTGGTAGAGATCAAAGCAATCGCCGAGCAGACCAACCTGTTGGCGTTGAACGCGGCCATTGAGGCAGCTCGGGCGGGTGAGCAAGGTCGCGGTTTCGCGGTGGTAGCCGACGAGGTTCGGTCACTGTCTCAGCGTACTCATAAATCCACGGAAGAAATCGAGGGTATGATCTCGCGGCTGCAGAGCGGCGTTAAGGACGCAGTGTCGGCGATGACCAACAGCCGGGATGTGACCGAGAAAACTGTGACCAAGTCCGGCGAGGTCACCGAGGCGCTTGATCGCATTGCCCAGGGTATATCGACTATCGTGGACATGAGCCATCAGATCGCCCAGGCGGCGGAAGAGCAGTCAGCGGTCGCCAAGGATGTAAACGCCAGCGTTGAACAGATTGGCGAGCTGGGCCAGACTACGGCGGCCAATGCCGAGGAAACCCTGGGCTCATCCCGGGAGATGTCTGAGCTGACCGCTTCGCTTCAGCGTTTGGTGGAAGCATTCAAGGTATAAGTTAACTACCGCAATAAAAAATCCGGCCTTAAAGGCCGGATTTTTTTTGTTCCCACATAATCTCTTCCCCGTTTTCCCGTCGTGCCAATACCCGGGCGACAACGAATAACAGGTCCGAAAGCCGGTTCAGATAATGTCTGGATGCGGTGTTGATGGAATCCTCGTGCCCCAGGGCAACCACGATGCGCTCAGCGCGGCGGCACACGGCTCGGGCCAGGTGACACTGGGCAGCAGCCGGCGAGCCACCGGGCAGCACGAAGTTCTTCAGCGGCGGCAGGCCCTCGTTATAGCTGTCCAGGGTCTGTTCCAGCCAGTTGATATGATCTTCGCCAATCACGGTGCTGCCTGGAATGGCGAATTCACCGCCCAGGTCGAACAGGTGATGCTGAATTCGGCGCAGGCTTTCAATCAACTCATCGTCACTGTCGAGAGTTTCGATCAGTAGGCCGACGTGGCAGTTCAGCTCGTCGGCGGTGCCCATGGCATCAACCCGTTGGGCATTCTTGGCAATCCGGTTGCCATCAGCCAGGCCGGTCGAGCCATCGTCTCCGGTTCGGGTGTAGATCTTCGAAAGGCGATTGCCCATGGGCGTGCTCCTGTTAATTTGGTGACAGTTGTTGTACCCGCTCCGCCAACATTTGGTTCACCGGAGTGGCGATTCCTTTTGATTGGCCCAGCCGCACCAGGAAGCCGTTGATGTAATCAATCTCTGTAGCGCGTCCGTTCTGGATATCGCTGCGCATGGATGAGGTATTGCGAGCGGTATTGCGGGCAATGGTTTCGATGCGTTCTCTCAAGGCCGAGGGCGCTTGTTTTGGCTGGCCTTCCGCCTCCATCAGGTTGGCTATTTCCTGGCACAAACCGTCAATATGGTTCTGGAACAGCTCGGCGTGAAGGATATCGCCGTTTGGGCAGTCGAGCAGGGCGGTGAAGGGATTTATCCCAGCGTTGATCACCAGTTTCTGCCACAGTCGGCCAAGGATATCGGATTCAGGGTGCACGGTGAGTCCGCTGCTGGCGAGGGTTGCCGCGCATTCGGCCAGGATGATCGCATTGGCCGACTCGGTCATTGGGCCCAGCCAGGTGGCGCCGGCACCGGCATGCACAACCCGGCCAGGCGATGGCCGGTTGGCGCCCTCGGTGGTACTGGCGGCCAGAACGGGTCGCTCCGGCCAGCGCTCGGCTACCTGTTGCTGACTACCCAGGCCATTCTGGAACAACACGATAGGCACAGTGGGTGGCAGGGTGTCGGTAATGGCCTCGAGGGCCGTCAGGGTGTCGCCTGCTTTGGTGGTAACCAACACCAGCTCTGGGACCTGTGAGGGTGCAAGCCAGGGCACGGTGACCGTGCGTTCGCTACCATCAAGAGCGAGAAAGGTGTAACTGAGGGGTGTATCGGGGCTCTGACCCGGGCGGGCAATGACGGCGGTCTCATCGGCGGGCAATGAGGCGGCCCATAGCCGCCCCATTGCACCTGCGCCAAGAATGGCAATCATGCCGTTACATGGCCTCGATGTCGGCCCGCTGCTCACTGAGACGGGACAGGCTGCTCTGGGCATCCCGGAGCTTGTCCTGTTCTTTCTCCACCACTTCGGCGGGCGCCTTGGCGGTGAACTTCTCGTTGCCCAGCTTGCCTTCCAGACGGCCGATTTCCTTCTGCAGACGCTCCAGCTCTTTGTCCAGGCGCTTGAGCTCGGCGTCCTTGTCGATCAGGCCGGCCATAGGCACCAGCACTTCCATCTCGCCCACCAGCTGGGTGGCGGACATCGGGGCTTTGTCACCCTCGAACCAGTCCAGGCTGTCCAGCTTGGCCAGTGACGCCAGGAACTGGCGGTTTTCGTCCATACGGCGTTTGTCGTCGGCACTCTGGCCACGCAGCAGCACCGGTACTTTCTTGGCCGGGGAGATGTTCATCTCGCCGCGGATGTTACGCACGGCCAGAATCACGCCTTTGAGCCACTCGATATCGGCGGTGATGGCGCTGTCCTGCTTGCCGCTGTCCGGTTGCGGGTAGGGTTGAAGCATGATGCTGTCGCCCGATTTTCCTGCCAGCGGGGCGATCCGCTGCCAGATTTCCTCGGTGATGAACGGCATGATCGGGTGCGCGACCCGCAGCACGGCTTCCAGCACGCGAACCAATGTGCGGCGGGTGCCGCGTTTGGCTTCGGCGCTGGCACTGTCGTCGCTCAGCACCGGCTTGGACAGTTCCAGGTACCAGTCGCAGTATTCATTCCAGATGAACTCGTACAGCGCGTAGGCGGCCAGATCGAAGCGGTACTGGTCCAGGTGACGAATCACCTCCTGCTCGCAGGTCTGCAGCTCGCTGATGATCCAGCGGTCAGCCAGGGACAACTCGACCGGCTCGTCGTTGACGCCGCAGTCTTCGCCTTCGGTATTCATCAGCACATAGCGCGCGGCGTTCCACAGCTTGTTACAGAAGTTGCGATAGCCTTCAAGGCGCTTCATGTCCCAGTTGATGTCACGGCCGGTGGTAGCCATGGCTGCCAGGGTAAAGCGCAGGGCGTCGGTACCGTGGGCGGTGATGCCTTCCGGGAATTCCTTTTGTGTGCGCTTGCCAATCTTCTCGGCCAGTTTCGGCTGCATCAGGTTGCCGGTGCGCTTTTCCAGCAGATCATCCAGGCCGATACCGTCGATCATGTCCAGGGGGTCAATCACGTTGCCTTTGGACTTGGACATCTTGTCGCCGTGTTCGTCCCGGATCAGACCGGTTACGTACACGGTGTGGAAGGGCACCTGCGGCGTGCCGTCTTCGTTCTTCATGAAGTGCATGGTCATCATGATCATCCGGGCAACCCAGAAGAAAATAATGTCGAAGCCGGTGACCAGCACATCGGTGGGGTGGAACTGCTTCAGGCGTTCGGTGATCTCGGGCCAGCCCAGAGTACCGAAGGTCCACAGGGCAGAACTGAACCAGGTGTCCAGCACGTCGGCGTCCTGGGACAGTTCCAGGTCGCCGTCGAGGTTGTGCTTCTGGCGCACTTCTTCTTCGCTGCGGCCAACGTAGATGTTGCCCTCGGCGTCGTACCAGGCCGGGATACGGTGGCCCCACCAGAGCTGGCGGGAAATGCACCAGTCCTGAATGTCGCGCATCCAGGAGAAGTACATGTTCTCGTACTGCTTGGGCACGAACTGGATACGACCGTCTTCGACCGCTTCAATGGCCGGCTTGGCGAGGGTCTTGGCGTCCGCAAACCATTGGTCGGTCAGCATCGGCTCGATGATCAGCCCGGAACGGTCACCCCGGGGCACACTCAGCACGTGGTCTTCTTCCCGTTCCAGCAGGCCGGCGTCGTTCAGGTCGGCCACGATGGCCTTGCGGGCTGCTTCCCGGGTCAGGCCGGCGTAGGCGCTCGGCAGCTGGCCGTCGATGTCGGTGTTCTCGGTGCCGTCTGAGTTAAACACCTCGGCAACGTCCCGGATGTTGGCATCCTGGGTCATCACGTTGATCATCGGCAGTTCGTTGCGCTTGCCCACGGCGTAGTCGTTGAAGTCGTGGGCCGGGGTGATTTTCACGCACCCACTGCCTTTTTCCGGATCAGCGTGGTGGTCGGCCACAATAGCAATCCGGCGGTTCACCAGCGGCAACAGCACGTGCTTGCCGATCAGGTGCTGATAGCGCTCGTCGTCCGGGTGCACGGCAACGGCAGTATCGCCCAGCATGGTTTCGGGGCGGGTGGTGGCGACAACAACATAGTCCTTGCCGTCCTGGGTCTTGGCGCCGTCAGCCAGCGGGTAACGGAGGTGCCAGAAAAAGCCCTTTTCT
Organism: Marinobacter sp. LA51; assembly: GCF_030297175.1. Lineage (NCBI taxonomy): Bacteria > Pseudomonadati > Pseudomonadota > Gammaproteobacteria > Pseudomonadales > Marinobacteraceae > Marinobacter > Marinobacter apostichopi. The sequence continues at coordinate 1,491,932 of NZ_AP028070.1, forward strand.
TCCTTGTTCTCCACCTCAAGGTCCGAGATGGCGGTGTGCAGTTTCGGGTCCCAGTTCACCAGGCGCTTTCCGCGGTACACCAGGCCTTCGTCATACAGGCGGATGAAGACTTCCTGAACGGCCTTGTAGAAGCCGTCGTCCATGGTGAAGCGCTCGTGGTCCCAGTCGACCGAGTTGCCCAGGCGGCGCATCTGGCGGGTGATGGTGCCGCCGGATTCTTCCTTCCAGTCCCAGATCCGCTTGATGAACTCGTCGCGGCCCACGTCGTGGCGGGTCTTTTCCTCTTCTGCAGCCAGCTTGCGCTCCACCACCATCTGGGTGGCGATGCCGGCGTGGTCGGTGCCTACCTGCCAAAGCGTGTTGTGGCCCTGCATGCGCTTGTAACGGGTGAGCGTGTCCATGATCGTGTGCTGGAACGCGTGGCCCATGTGCAGGCTGCCGGTAACGTTGGGTGGCGGAATGGCGATGCTGTAGGACTCGCCTTCACCGGTGGGGCGGAAATAGCCCTTGGCTTCCCAGTTTTCGTACCACTGGCGCTCGATATTTTCTGGCTGGTAGGTTTTTTCCATGGGTATCTGCAGGTGACCGTTGGTTAGTTCGCAAGGGAAAATTCAGGACGCACGATTATACATGGTCGCCTTGTTTGCGGCGAACCTCAGCGCTTTCGTTGATCGTGGACTTTCGGTTCGATACCGAGGGCCCGCAGCTGCTTAAAGTGTGATCGTGCCTGGTTCAGAGTCGCGGGGTCGTTATGGGCGACCAGGGCAAGCCGTTTGAAGCGGTCGGCGTCGGCCGGCAGCGTGGCAGACAATATGACCACGGTGTCCCAGTCCTCGGCCACGGGTGGGCACAGGAGAATGCCAACGGGCTCGGGGCATGTAGTCGCGGAATCGGGTACTAAGCTGTGCGGGATGAACGCATCCGGGTTGAAGTTCCAGAGCAGGTCGTCCAGTTCTTGAGCGTGCTGCATGGTATCGCAGACCACACAGACGCGATCGCCTTGTTGCCAGGCCTTATCCACCAGTTTGGCGGCGTGCAGGTTGCGGGCAGCGGGCGTGTTCTGGGTCAGGATGTGGAACCAGTAGCGTTGATTGGCGTCGCTCTGTCCGGAGGCCCGGGCAGCGGTGCTGCCCGGCTCCGGGTTTCCGTCAGTGTTATTTGCCGACATGAGACATCAGGTAGTTAACCAGCAGGGGTACCGGGCGACCGGAGGCGCCTTTGGCCTTGCCGGAATGCCAGGCGGTACCGGCGATATCCAGGTGCGCCCAGCGGTATTCTTTGGCGAAGCGGGACAGGAAGCACGCCGCGGTGATGGTGCCGGCGGAGCGATCACCGATGTTCTGCATGTCCGCGAAGTTGCTGTCCAGCTGGCTCTGGTAATCGTCCCACAGCGGCAGGCGCCAGGCGCGGTCGTCGGAGCGTTCGCCGGCAGCCAGCAGCTCATTCGCCAGTTCGTCGTTGTTGGCGAGCAGGCCGGTGGCGTGGTGGCCCAGGGCAACGATGCACGCGCCGGTCAGGGTGGCCATGTCGATCACCGCTTCCGGATCAAACTTCTTGACGTAGGTGAGGGCGTCGCACAGCACCAGGCGGCCTTCGGCGTCGGTGTTCAGAATCTCGACGGTCTGGCCCGACAGGGTAGTGACGATGTCACCCGGGCGGCAGGCACCACCGTCCGGCATGTTTTCAGCGGCCGCGACCACCGCAACCACGTTGATCTTGGGCTGCGTTTCCGCTAGGACCTGCATGGTACCGAAAACACTGGCAGAGCCGCCCATGTCGTACTTCATCTCGTCCATGCCGGCACCCGGCTTCAGACTGATGCCACCGGTATCAAAAGTGATGCCTTTACCGACCAGCACGTATGGCTTGTCCTTCGGGTTGCCGCCACGATATTCCATCACGATCAGGCGCGGCGGCTGGGTGCTGCCCTTGCCGACGGCGAGGATGGTGTTCATGCCCATCTTTTCCATCTGCTTTTCATCGAGCACTTCGGTCTTGATGCAGTCGTGCTCTTTGGCCATGCGTTTGGCTTGCTGGGCCAGATATTCCGGGTGGCAGATGTTGGGCGGGGTGTTGCCCAAATCGCGGGTAAAGTTCATGCCGCGACCGGTCGCCAGGCCCAGATTGAAGGCGTCTTTCAGACCCTTGCCGCTGCCGAAGGCGGCAACCAAAAGCTTGTTGAGCTTGCGCGCGGCCGGCTTGTCGCTCTTGTAGTCGTGGAAGGTGTAGAGCTGTTCTTCCAGGGTGCGACCGATCAGGTTGAGGCGAGCCTCTTCCGAACTGACCGCGTCGGTGCCGGTAACGGCGGTGTCGGTCAGCGTGATCAGCGCGGATTTGGACGGGCCGTCTTTTAAGGCGCCAGCCATGGCAATCAGGGCCTTGCGATAGGTGGCCTGGGTGCGCTCGCTGTCATTGCCGGTGCCCACAACCACAACCCGGCCCCAGGGCTGGTTGCTCAGCGGTACGGTCCGGGTGGTGGCGTTTTTGCCACTGATGTCGCCGTTCTTCTGGAGTGTCTTGATCAACCCGTCCAGCGCATCGTCGGCCTGAGTCGTGGATTCTGGCCAGGTGCCTTTTTCGGGCAGACCAATAACAAGACAGTCGGCTTTGGTGCTGGCAATGGCTTTACTGCTCAGGCTGAAATTCATGGCAACTCCTGTTGATTCTTTTGAAGAACTCACCGCCGAGGGCGGAAGCGATTTCCGATCTACTCTAGCATTGGGGCCCACCGGAGATTTATCAAGCCGCAGGCCTACTTACGCTAGAGTTGTGCGAGAGTCACGCGCCGGGGCTGTCTGTATCGTTCAGGCTCTGTCATTCGGCACGAAGGTTACATAGAATACGCGCAGTTACCTGTTTCCTCCATGATTTACCGGCACCGGCAGAGAGATCCTTTTGACCATTATTTTCCGTTATCTAATTCGCCAGGTGATGATCAGTATGGTGGCCGTCTCCGGCATTCTGTTGCTGGTGTTCATGAGCGGCCGGTTTCTGAAGTACCTGGGCAGCGCCGCGGAAGGCGAGATTGCTGCCGATGTGCTGTTCTCGATCATGGCGTTCCGTTTCCCCGGCTTCCTTGAACTGATCCTGCCACTGGGCCTGTTCATCGGCATTCTGCTGGCGTACGGCCGCATGTACCTCGAAAGCGAAATGACGGTGTTGTTTGCCTGTGGCGTGAGCGACCGGCAACTGCTGACCAAAACCCTGCTCGGCAGCCTGCCGGTGATGGTCGTGGTCGGAGCCATGAGCCTGTATGTTTCGCCCTGGGGTATGAAGCAGGTGGAGCAGATCTTCAACGAGCAGCGCCAGGCCACCGAATTCGAAATGCTGGCGCCCGGTCGTTTCCAGGATTTCAGTGCCGGTAACCGGGTGACCTATACAGAAGGACTCAGCGACGACAAGCGGGAGCTGCGCGGGGTGTTTATTGCGGAATACGGCACAGACGGTGAGGGCATTACCATCTTTACCGCTAATTCCGGTTCACAGCTGATCGATGGCGAGACCGGCAGCCGGTTCCTGATTCTGGAAGATGGCGGACGCTTTAATGGTGAGGCCGGGCGTCTGGATTACAACGTCACCGCTTTTGAAGCCTACGGTCTGAAGATCGAAAGTGGCGAAAAAGGCACCCGGGAGTTGGAAGAAGGGCTCAGCACGCTGGCGTTGATGAAGTCCGACAACCCTGAAGATCGTGCACTCCTGCACTGGCGTTTTTCGTTGCCGCTGATTGTGCCCATCGTGACTCTGCTGGCGGTGCGCCTGAGCCGGGTAAATCCACGCCAGGGCCGGTTCTTTCATCTGCTGCCGGCGATGCTGGTGTACATCACTTATCTGGGCCTTCTGATCGTCGCCCGCGATGCCCTCGCCGATGGCAAGGTCCCGGAGTGGATCGGGATGCTCTGGGTGCACGCCCTGTTCCTGTCGTTTGGGCTCTGGCTGCAATTCGGACCGGCGTGGCTGCATAAGCGCAGGGCACTGAAGGAGGCGCGCACCCATGCGTAGGATTGACGGTTACGTCATGCGCACCGTTGGCGGTGCCATGTTTCTGGTCATGGTGGTGGTGCTGTCGCTGGACCTGATTTTCGGGTTCATCGCTGAGCTGGAAGACACCCGCAACAACTATCAGACCCTGGAAGCACTCTGGTACGTGGCCCTGACCTTGCCACGGCGCATCTACGATTACCTGCCGCTGGGTGCCTTTATGGGGTGCCTGGTGGGGCTTGGCTCCATGGCCAGTTCGTCTGAACTGACGGTTATTCGGGCCGCCGGCGTTTCCCTGAAGCGAATCGTCTGGTCGGCCATGAAGCCGGCGCTGGTGGTTGTGGTTCTGGGTGTGCTGATTGGCGAATACGTAGCGCCACCGGCCGAACGTCTGGCGCAGAGTGAAAAGGCGGTGGCTCTGGGTGCTGGCAGCAATGTGGCCTCCGCCACAGGGGTCTGGCACCGGGAAGGGGATGTCTTTATTCACCTGAACGCCGTGCAGCCCAATGGTGTGCTGCACGGCGTGTCGCTGTTCAGGTTCAACGAGGAGCGGGAGCTGAAGTCGGCCAGTTTTGCCAAGCGCGGTATTTTTCAGGGTGATCACTGGCGCCTTGAGGATGTTCGCCGAACACTGATTGAAAATGAGGGAACAGAGCTGGAAACCGAGCAGTCCATGCGCTGGGATACCGGGCTGTCGCCCCAGGTGCTGAGTGTGCTGATTGTAAAACCGGAGAATCTCTCGATGTCTGGCCTGTACACCTACGCCAGCTATCTGGAGGAGCAGGATCTGAACGCGTCGCGGTACTGGCTGGCATTCTGGAAAAAGACCCTGATGCCCTTGGGCACCGGGGTGATGGTGCTGGTGGCAATTTCCTTTATTTTTGGCCCGCTGCGCTCGGTAACCATGGGGTTCCGGGTGTTCACCGGCTTGCTGGTGGGCCTGCTGTTCAAGTACATGCAGGATCTGCTTGGGCCGATGAGCCTGGTGTATGGCTTTAATCCGATGCTGGCGGTACTGATCCCGATTGCCATCAACGCGGCGGCCGGCGCCATTCTGATGCGCCGGGCCGGTTAGTCGAGCTGCTGGCGGTTATTTGCTTTCTTTTGGAACCTGCACCACCACGCTGCCGGACAGGCGATCGGTGACCGACAGGCCATTGATGGGGAAGAACAGGCCGATCACCGCCGGCAGGGTAACGATCAGGGTGATCGCGCCCACATAATAGCTTGCCAGCAACGTCAGGAAAATCACCGCAGCGGCGGTCACGTAGCGACGCAGGGCCTGGCTCCAGCTCACCGAGGTGCCGTTCAGGTTTTCAATTCGGATGCGCCAGACCTGCATGCCCAAGGTCTGACCGATGCGAGTCCAGAAGTACGCGAAGAACAGGTATAGCGTCAGGAACAGGGCAAAGGTAAGACCGGGATCTCCCGACAGCTGACCCGCTTCCGCCATCTCTTCAAATTTGTCCCATCCGGTGATCCAGCCACCAATTACGGTGTAAATCCAGGTCGCCACGAGCAGAACCGCGATACTTATCAGACCGTCATAGATAATAGCGAGTGAGCGCTTCAGAAATGTGGCGGGTGGCAACAGTTCCTCGGCATCATGGAAGCGTCGGGGCATGGGGTCTCCTGTGCGGTTTCACGTTTTTCCCGTTCTCGGCGTGTGCTAGAGTAGCGGATTTGCACACGCATGTAAGTATTCGTATTCAATCGCGGACGCGCCGGATTTACGGCAAGTTTCTGGAAAGGTATCAAAGGGCTATGAAAACCGCTGAGTTGCGACAGGCATTTCTCGATTATTTCAAACAGCAAGGTCACACTATTGTTTCGAGCAGTTCGCTGGTTCCGGCGGACGATCCCACGTTGCTGTTTACCAATGCGGGAATGAACCAGTTCAAGGACGCATTCCTTGGCCGGGAGGAGCGTGACTACACCCGAGCCACCACCTCCCAGAAGTGCGTTCGTGCCGGCGGCAAGCACAACGACCTGGAAAACGTGGGCTACACCGCGCGCCATCACACCTTCTTTGAAATGCTGGGTAACTTCAGCTTTGGTGACTACTTCAAGCGCGAAGCCATCAACTACGCCTGGACCTTCCTGACCGGCGATGAGTGGCTGAAGCTGCCCAAGGAAAAGCTGTGGGTGACCGTTTACGCCGACGACGATGAAGCCTTCGATATCTGGAACCAGGAAATCGGCGTTCCGGCCGATCGCATTGTCCGCATTGGTGACAACAAGGGAGCTCGTTACGCGTCTGACAACTTCTGGCAGATGGGCGACACCGGCCCCTGTGGTCCGTGCACCGAAATCTTCTACGATCACGGCCCGGATGTGGCCGGTGGACCTCCAGGCAGTCCCGAGGAAGACGGCGACCGCTACATCGAGATCTGGAACGTGGTCTTCATGCAGTACAACCGCACCGCCGATGGCGAGATGCTGAACCTGCCCAAGCCGTCCGTAGACACCGGCATGGGGCTGGAGCGTATTACTGCCGTGCTGCAGGGCGTGCACAGCAACTACGAGATCGATCTGTTCCAGAATCTGCTGAAAGCGGCCTCTGACGTGCTCGGTGGTGTGGATGCCAGCGAGGCCAGCCTGCGCGTGGTGGCCGACCACATTCGTTCCTGCGCCTTCCTGATTTCCGACGGCGTTATGCCCTCGAACGAAGGCCGCGGTTTTGTACTGCGTCGCATCATCCGTCGCGCTGCCCGCCACGGCAACAAGCTCGGCGCTACCCAGCCGTTCTTCTACAAGCTTGCCGGCCCCCTGGCCGACCTGATGGGCGAGGCTTACCCGCAGCTGGTCAGCAGCCTGAAGCAGGTCGAAAAGGTGTTGCTGCAGGAGGAAGAGCAGTTCGCCAAAACTCTGGACAAAGGCCTGCGCCTGCTAGAGCAGGATATCGCTGAACTGAAAAGCGAAGTAATTCCGGGCGAAACCATCTTTACTCTTTACGACACCTTCGGTTTCCCGGTCGACCTGACCAACGACATTGCCCGCGAGCGTGGCCTTACTCTGGATTACGAAGGCTACGAGAAAGCCATGGAAGCCCAGCGCGACCGGGCCCGCGCCGCGAGCAAGTTCGGTATCGACTATAACGCCGCCGGGTTCAAGCTTGAAGGCAAGACCGAATTCACCGGTTACGACCACATCGACGGCCATGAGCGCATTCGTGCTGTGATTGTCGGTGGCGAAGAAAAGAATGCCGAGGCTGGTGACGAGGCTGTTGTGGTGCTGGAGCGCACACCGTTTTACGCCGAATCCGGTGGTCAAGTGGGTGACACGGGTCTGCTGACCTGGAGCGGTGGCCGTTTCAAGGTTACCGACACCCGCAAGGAAGGCGATAACCACCTTCACGTAGGCACGCTGATTGAAGGTGAGCTGTTCCCAGGCCTGGAAGTGGATGCGCGCATTGATCACGCCCGTCGTGAGCGCACCAAGCGCAATCACTCCGCCACGCATTTGCTGCACGCGGCACTGCGCAAGATTCTTGGTGAACACGTGAACCAGAAAGGCTCACTGGTGGACCCGGACAAACTGCGTTTCGATTTCTCGCACTTCGAGCCAGTTACACCAGAGCAGCTGACTGAGATCGAGCGCAAGGTGAATGAGCTGATTCTCGATAACACCCCGGTACAAACCGAAATCACGGATATGGAACAGGCCCAGGAAAAAGGTGCCATGGCTCTGTTCGGTGAGAAATACGGTGACACCGTGCGAGTGCTGAGCATGGGCACCGACAACTACTCGGTGGAACTGTGCGGCGGCACCCACGTTGGTCGCACCGGTGACATCGGCCTGTTCCGCATCACTTCGGAAAGCGGCATCTCCTCTGGCGTTCGCCGTATCGAAGCAGTGACTGGCATGGGTGCACTGGAATGGGTGGACAGCACCGAACGTACCCTGCGCGAGACCGCCGGCCTGGTTCGGGCGACCCGCGACACGGTCGTTGAGAAAGTGCAGCAAACCCTGGATCGCAGTCGTCAGCTCGAGAAAGAAGTGGATGCTCTGAAGGGCAAGCTGGCAAGTTCCGCCGGCAGTGACCTGGCGGGCTCTGCTATCGAGGTGGCCGGGCTGAAACTGGTGGCTTCCGAAATGGAAGGCGCCGATCGCAAAGCCCTGATGGAAACCGCCGATCAGCTTAAGAACAAGCTGGGTGAGGGCGTGGTTGTGCTGGCCAGTGTGGAAGACGGCAAGGTCACGCTGGTGGCTGGTGTGACCAAGTCCGCGACCAGCAAGATCAAGGCCGGTGACCTGATGAAGCACCTGGCCGCTCAGGTCGATGGCAAAGGCGGTGGCCGACCCGATATGGCCCAGGGCGGCGGTAGTGATCCGAGCAAGCTTGCGGACGCGCTGGCCGGAGTTCCTGCCTGGATTGAACAAAATATAGCATGAGCAACTGTTTGTAAGGTGGGCTAGGAGGTTATACTCCTGCTCGCTTGCTCTTGAGACTGGCGAGGCGTTGCCTCGCTGTGAGTCCCCGTTTCGGATATTGGGAAGAAAATGGCTCTGTTGGTTCAGAAATTTGGTGGCACCTCGGTTGGCACGACCGAGCGTATTGAAGCGGTTGCGGAGAAGGTCGCCCGCTTTCGAAAGGAAGGTCATGATGTAGTGGTGGTGGTTTCCGCTATGAGCGGTGAAACCAACCGGTTGATTGGTCTGGCCAGCAACATCATGGAGGAGCCGACGCCCCGGGAGATGGACGTGCTGGTGTCCACCGGCGAGCAGGTTACTATTGCCTTACTTTCGATGGCTTTGCAGAAGCGAGGTTGCGCAGCCCGTTCTTACACCGGCTCTCAGGTGCGGATCGTTACCGACAGCACCCACACCAAGGCGCGCATCAAGCAGATTGATGAGCAGCGCATGCGCGAAGACCTGGACTCAGGCCGGGTAGTGGTCGTGGCCGGGTTTCAGGGCATCGATGAGTGCGGCAACATTACCACGCTTGGTCGTGGCGGATCAGACACCACGGCGGTTGCCCTGGCAGCAGCACTGAAGGCAGACGAGTGTCAGATCTATACGGATGTGGACGGTGTGTACACCACCGATCCGCGAGTGGTCGACAGCGCCCGACGGCTGGATCGCATCACCTTCGAAGAAATGATTGAGATGGCGAGTCTGGGGTCCAAGGTTCTCCAGATTCGATCAGTCGAATTTGCAGGCAAATACAACGTTCCATTACGGGTTCTTTCCAGCTTCCAGGAAGGGGAAGGTACCCTGATCACTTTTGAGGATGAAAACGTCATGGAGCAACCGGTTGTTTCTGGCATCGCCTTTAACCGCGACGAAGCAAAACTGACCATCGCCGGCGTTCCTGATACGCCGGGGAGTGCGCTGCGCATTCTGAAGCCGGTGAGTAATGCTAATATTGAAGTAGACATGATCGTTCAGAACGTGGGTGAAGATAACAAAACCGCGTTTACCTTCACCGTGCACCGCAACGATTTCAAGCGCGCGAAGGAAGTTCTGCAGGGTGTTGCAGATGAGTTGGGCGCGCGCGAAGTCAGCGGTGACAGCAAGATTGCGAAGGTCAGCATTGTGGGTGTTGGCATGCGTTCTCACGCTGGCGTTGCCACGCGGATGTTTGAGGCGTTGTCTAACGAGGGTATCAATATTCAGATGATCTCCACGTCAGAAATCAAGATTTCCGTGGTGATCGATGAGAAGTATCTCGAGCTGGCGGTTCGCGCTCTGCACAGTGAGTTTGAACTGGATAAGCTTGCGGTGAAGGAAGAAGGTTGAAGGGGCAGTTGCCAGTTTTCAGTGGCAGGCCTAGTTAATAAGAGGCTCATTTTCTGAGCCCGAGGCGAAGTGCAGCCGTATAAGTGGTTGTGCGTCTTTAGGGCAGAACGTGACCTCGCTATAAAATACAGGTATATCAAGAACAACCATTTGTCGGAACAGGTAGCTCTGGATAGGGAGTAAGGGATATGTTGATTTTGACTCGCCGAGTTGGCGAAACCCTGATGGTCGGTGACGAAATCACAGTCACTGTCCTGGGGGTGAAGGGGAATCAGGTGCGCATTGGCGTTAACGCGCCTAAAGAAGTTGCGGTTCACCGGGAAGAAATCTATCAGCGTATACAGTCGGAGAAGGGCTCTGAGGAGCCAGAACCGGGCAACAGCTGAAAGAGAAAAAGCCGTTCGAGGGAAACCTGAGCGGCTTTTTTATTTTCTCGGCAAATCGGGATCAAAAAAAGTCGTGTCAACCCTATGAAAACAGAAATCTTATGGTAGTATACGCCCCGTTCTCAAGGAGAGGTGGGTGAGTGGCTGAAACCAGTTCCCTGCTAAGGAACCGTACGCGAAAGCGTACCGAGGGTTCGAATCCCTCCCTCTCCGCCATTTTCCTATTTTGGAAAGGAGAACAGGTTGACGTAGCACTCAACCACAGCAAGTGATGAATGCGCGGCTGTAGCTCAGCTGGATAGAGTACCTGGCTACGAACCAGGCGGTCGGAGGTTCGAATCCTCCCAGCCGCGCCACTTCTTCAACAACTTGCCCCGTTTTAAGCGGCTGTAGCTCAGCTGGATAGAGTACCTGGCTACGAACCAGGCGGTCGGAGGTTCGAATCCTCCCAGCCGCGCCATATTAAATAAAAAACCCCGCGAAGTGCGGGGTTTTTTATTGCCTGCCGAAAAGTCCCGGCTTACATGCCGTGAGGGCCCATCAGCTGGCCGCGTACCGCGCCCTTTGGAAATTCGGGGTTGTGCACGTTGATGTAGAAGTCTGACGGATTCTCCAGGATGCGCTGAACGATGCCAGCTTCGCCGGTGGGGAACTTGCCTTCCTCGCCTTCGGTCAGGCAATCAGCGGCGTCACCGTCTTCCGGCCCTGCCAGCGCTGCCACTGGAGCGCCGTTCATGCCTTTGCCCGCTTCATGGATATGGGCGGCCATGCCTTCCTTGACCGGTACGGTCTGGATGTTTTCTACCTGCACTACGTAGCACAAAGTGGTGGGATCGCCGTCGATACCGAATACGTGGGCGTAGCCCTTACCGTCGCTGTCACCGGCGGAGCCGACCATCTCCGCACCGCTCAATTTGGCGTCGAGTACGTGGTTGGTGTGACCCGCGTGGGCGGCAGAGGCGAAGCCAAGTGTTGTTGAAAGTGCTGTAGCAATCAGGGCTTTTGTTGTCTGTTTATGCATGTTGTATCTCCTTTACGATTCCGCAATAAGGTATCTGTAGCAGTAAAAGCAATAGACTGCCTAAGAAATGCGTTTATGCGATGAAAAAAGTTGCAGGCGGGCGAAAAAAAATCTGCAGGATCGGGTTAGAGTAAAAGCATGGGGTAAGCCATTGGCTGGCAGCTTACCCCGGGTGATCACCACATCAGGTCATCAGGGATCTCATAGCCGGCATACGGGTCGTCCTCACCGGTATCATCGGTTTTCCGGTCATGCAGGACCACGACGGCGGATTCGTCACGCTCCTGGATTTTCCGGGCCACCCCTTCTGCAACCAGTTCGTAGTTGTCATTCACGAACACAATGGCCAGTCGGCCTCGAGACAGCTGGTCCACCATGGTGTCGTCGACAAAGATCTTCTTGATCTTCTTGTCGTGCACAAACTGGTACGAGGTTTCGCCCCGGCTGCGGTCCAGGCGGTTGGTGCTCACCAGTTGGCGGATCTGAGCCTGGACGGCCTTCTTCTCGGCTTCTTGCTGGCGCTGCCGGTTTAGTTCGCGGTCTCGTTCGGCTTTTTCATCGCGGGCCTTGCGTGCCCGAATCTCGGCCTCGTTTTCCTGCACTGCACCCTTGGGCTGGGCCTTGCGCTTCTTGCGTTTTTCGGTGCGAATGGCTTTGGCCTTTTTCTCGTCGGCCAGGCCGGCTTTCAGTAGCTGATCCTGCAGGGAAGGCATTAGTAACTCCTCGTAGCTCCCGGTAACTCAGTTAATTGGTGACAAACTCTGGTATCCTGATGCGGTAGTATACGCCCTCACTAATGTGCCTCCACAATTCGCAGCCCCCGATTTCAGGATTTTCCCGTATGCCTTCCTTTAAAGAGTTTGGTCTTTCCCCGGCTATGGCCTCCAACCTGGAGCAGCTTGGATTCGAGCAGCCTACCGAAATTCAGGCGAAAGCCTTGCCCCCATGCCTGGCGAAAAAGGATGTCATTGCCTTGGCTCAAACCGGCAGCGGCAAGACTGCAGCCTTCGGAATTGGTCTGATCGAGCACCTGAATCTGCGTCTGTTTGCGGTTCAGGGCCTGGTGCTGTGCCCGACCCGTGAACTGGCGGATCAGGTGGCCAAGGCGCTCCGGGAGCTTGCACGCGCCCGCGATAACGTAAAGATCCTGACCCTGTGCGGTGGGGTATCGATTGGGCCGCAGATTGGCTCCTTGAGCCACGGCGCTCACATCGTGGTGGGCACGCCCGGGCGTATTCAGGATCACCTGCGCAAGGGAACCCTGAACCTGGACCGGGTAAATACTGTGGTTCTGGATGAAGCAGACCGAATGCTGGACATGGGCTTCGAAGAGGCCATGGAAGATATTCTCGGGCAGACGCCCGATTCCCGTCAGACCCTGATGTTCTCAGCCACTTGGCCTGAGACGATTCGCGCGCTCAGTGGCCGCTATCAGCGCGAACCAGAGGACGTTCGGGCCGAGGCCAAGAAGGGCAATCCCGACATCCAGGAGCTGTTCTACGAAATCGCCCCGGGCTCTGCCCAGGATGCGGTGATGGCGCTGTTGTCTGAGCGGCAGCCGACTTCCTGCATCGTGTTTTGCGCCATGAAGCAGCAGTGCGACGAGCTGGCTGAGGCGCTGCGGCAGAGCGGGTTCTCCGCACTGGCGTTGCACGGTGACCTGGAGCAGCGGGACCGCGACAGCGTGCTGGTTCGCTTTGGCAATCAAAGCTGTTCGGTGCTGGTGGCGACGGATGTGGCAGCCCGGGGCCTGGATATCAAATCCCTGCCGCTGGTGATTAACGCCGAGCCAGCCCGTGATAGCGAAGTGCATACCCATCGGGTAGGGCGCACTGGGCGAGCGGGCGAGCAGGGCCTGGCGGTGACCTTCTGCACACCCTCCAAGGGCCACAAGATCAACCGTCTGGAGTCAGATCGTGGCCAGGCAGTGGAGTGGGGTAATTCCGAGGCGCTGATGGCGGTCCCGCTGAAGCCGTTGGAGCCCGCCATGACAACCCTGTGCATCGCCGGCGGCCGCAAAGAGAAAATTCGCCCGGGGGATGTTCTGGGTGCCCTGACAGGCGAAGCCGGGATTCCGGGGAAGGCAGTCGGGAAAATCGACCTGTTCGATTTCCAGTGTTTTGTGGCCGTCGAAAGAAGTGTTGCTGCCAAGGCGCTGAAGCGACTCGAAAGTGGGCGAATCAAAGGCCGGAAAATACGTGTTCGATATGCGTGAAATGGGGCGTAGTGGCGTCCGTTAACGAGGTGTGGAACTCAGGTGAGCGGCTCGGAAACCCCGTATAGTAATTCGCATTTAGGTTGCTCATGGCCGGCTAAAACGGTAAATTACGCAGGATTTTGCCTCCCGAACCGCCTGTGTGTGGCCTAAGACTTTAGTGGAACTGGTCTAACCAGGCAAATCGGGGAAATCAACAAACCAGAAACAGGTAGCTATTCGATATGAATGACCTGATGTCACAAGCCGTGGATCTGATGATTGCCGGCATGGGATTTGTGTTTGCATTCCTGGTAGTGCTGGTATTCGCAACGCTGCTCATGTCCAAGCTGGTCGCTCGGTTTGCGCCGCCAGAGCCGGCAACCCCGGCAAAAACACCACGTGCCAAGCCCAAGGCGCCTGCGTCGGTTGATCCGGACACCGCCGAGGCCATCAAGAAGGCAATTGGACAATTCCGGTCACGCCACAAGAAGTGACCTGGTAAAAGATAGAACCTTTAAACAGAAGGCTGACACGATGACTGACACAAAGAAACCGCTGGGGATTACGGACGTTATCCTGCGTGACGCCCACCAGTCCCTGCTTGCTACACGCATGCGGCTTGATGACATGCTGCCCATTGCCGAGAAACTCGACAAGGTTGGTTTCTGGTCTTTGGAATCCTGGGGCGGAGCTACCTTCGACTCCTGCATCCGTTACCTGGGCGAAGACCCCTGGGAGCGCATTCGTGAACTGAAAAAGGCCATGCCCAACACCCAACAGCAAATGCTGCTGCGTGGCCAGAACCTGCTGGGTTACCGTCACTACGCGGACGATGTGGTCGACCGTTTCTGTGAGCGTGCTGCCGAGAACGGCGTAGACGTGTTCCGGATTTTCGACGCAATGAACGATCCGCGTAACCTGGACCGTGCCATCAAGGCCGTTCGCAAGACCGGCAAGCATGCCCAGGGCACCATCGCCTACACCACCAGCCCCGTACACACCGTCGACATGTGGGTTGAAATGGCGAAAGAAGTTGCCGACATGGGCGCGGACTCCATCGCCATCAAGGACATGGCCGGCATTCTGAAGCCGTACGTGGCTTACGATCTGGTCAGCCGTCTGAAGAAAGAGCTGGATATCCCCATCCACATGCAGTGCCACGCCACCACCGGCATGTCTACCGCTACCGCCATCAAGGCCGCGGAAGCTGGTATCGATAACGTGGACACCGCGATCTCTTCCATGAGCATGACCTATGGCCACTCGCCCACCGAGGCGGTTGTTGCCATCCTGGAAGGCACAGACCGTGATACCGGCCTGGACCTGACCCTGCTTGAAGAAATCGCCAGCTACTTCCGCCAGGTGCGTAAGAAGTACGCGAAGTTTGAAGGCAGCCTGCGTGGCACCGATTCCCGCATCTTGATTGCTCAGGTTCCGGGCGGCATGCTGACCAACATGGAAAACCAGCTGCGTGAGCAGAACGCGAGCGACAAGTTCGATCAGGTTCTGGATGAGATTCCCAAGGTTCGCGAAGACCTTGGCTTCATCCCGCTGGTCACTCCGACCTCTCAGATTGTAGGTACCCAGGCGGTACTGAACGTTCTGACCGGCGAGCGTTACAAGTCCATCTCCAAGGAAACCTCTGCCATCCTGAAGGGTGAGTACGGCGCTGCACCGGCTCCCATGAACAAGGAGCTGCAGGACCGCGTTCTGGATGGCAAGGAAGTGATGACCTGTCGTCCGGCGGATGTACTTGAGCCAGAAATGGACAAGCTGACCGACGAGCTGAAGAAGCTGGCAGACGAGAAGGGCATCAGGCTGGCTGATAATGTCGAGGACGACGTGCTGACCTATGCACTGTTCCCGCAGATCGGCCTGAAGTTCCTTGAGAACCGTGACAACCCGGATGCGTTTGAGCCAGTGCCGAGCGCTGACGATGTTGCACCTGCCAAGAAGGCTGCTGGTCCCGAGACTTACACCGTCGATGTTAACGGCAAGAAGTATGTGGTTGCTGTATCTGAAGGTGGTGAAATCACCCAGATCCAGGGCGAGGGCGGCGCAGCCTCTGCTCCGGCCGCAGCTTCTGCTGCACCTGCTGCAGGTGAAGGTGAGCCGGTTGTTGCGCCTCTGGGCGGTAACATCTTCAAGGTTCAGGTTTCCCCGGGCGATGTTGTCGAAGAAGGCGATGTGCTGATTATCCTCGAAGCCATGAAGATGGAAACCGAGGTTCGCGCACCCAAGGCCGGTACTATCGGCGAAGTCTTCATCAAGGTCGGTGACGCCGTCTCTCCTGATGATGAAATGCTGACAATCGCATAAAGGGCCAGCATTCCATGGAAAAAATTATGACGCTCTGGACAGGCAGTGGCCTGTTCAATATCGAACCAGGCCAGGTGGTGATGATTGCCATCGGTCTGCTCCTGCTGTTCCTTGCGATCCGCAAGGGCTTTGAGCCACTGTTGCTGGTACCTATTGGTTTCGGCGGCATCCTGGCGAACATTCCGGAGGCAGGGCTGGCCCTGACTGCGGCGGAAAATGCTATCCACTTCGGGTTGAAGAATGGCGCGACAGAGGTTTTGGCTGCCTTGGCAGCGCCGCTGGATGTTGCTTACCAGGCCGGGCAGGCGGCAACGCCCGAACTGAAGGAAGCCTTCAAGGTGGCGGTAAAAGAGGCCAGCTATTCCGAAATGGCGATGGCGAATGCCGTTGCCCAGGATGCCGGTTATGGCAATGGCATGCTGTATAACTTCTACTCAGTGGTTATCGGCAGCACCATCGGTCCTCTGTTGATCTTCATGGGTGTGGGCGCGATGACCGACTTCGGTCCGCTGCTGGCGAACCCGAAGACTCTGCTCCTGGGTGCCGCGGCACAGTTCGGTATCTTCGGTACCGTGATTGGTGCGGCCCTGCTGGACGCTTTCGGCATCCTGGATTTCACCATCCTGGAAGCTGCGGCCATCGGTATCATCGGTGGTGCGGACGGTCCGACGTCCATTTACGTATCCAGTGTTCTGGCGCCGCACCTGCTGGGTGCCATCGCGGTCTCGGCTTACGCCTACATGGCGCTGGTACCGATGATTCAGCCGCCGATCATGAAGGCGCTGACCAGCCACGAAGAGCGTGCGGTCAAGATGAATCAGCTGCGTCCGGTCAGCAAGAAAGAGAAGATTATCTTCCCGCTGGTAGTACTGATTGCCGTGGTTCTGTTCCTGCCTGATGCGGCTCCGCTGCTGGGTATGTTCTGCTTCGGTAACCTGATGCGTGAGTGTGGCGTTGTTGAGCGTCTGAGCGACACGGCCCAGAACGCACTGATCAACATTGTGACGATCTTCCTTGGCCTGTCTGTTGGCTCCAAGCTGATGGCGGACAAGTTCCTGGACGGCCAGACTCTGGGCATCCTGGGCTTGGGTATCGTTGCCTTCGGTGTGGGTACGGCCTCTGGCGTACTGATGGCGAAGCTGATGAACAAGTTCAGCAAGGAAGCCATCAACCCGCTGATTGGTTCTGCCGGTGTTTCGGCTGTACCGATGGCGGCACGGGTTTCCAACAAGGTTGGTCTGGAAGCTAACCCGCAGAACTTCCTGCTGATGCATGCCATGGGTCCAAACGTGGCTGGTGTTATCGGCTCTGCGGTTGCTGCTGGTGTGATGATCAAGCTGCTTAGCTGATCATTTCTCGCAGTACCGAAAACCCCGCCTTTGTGCGGGGTTTTTGTTTTTAAGACTGCCAGTTGGGAGTTCGAGCCATGGTGGGGCCTCCTTTCAGGAACCGCTACGAGCACATCCATGTGCGCTTGTTTTCGGCCATCCTTGGCCTGCAACATTCCTGAAAGGAGGCCCCACCACGGCTCTTTGATCTTTGGGGTGTTCGCTTCTGAAATCTCTAATGAAAGTTTCTTGAGCTGACCGGGAGCGTCTTGATGAGATGGCTCAGGTCGGAAAGCTTTCCTGCCATCACATGAATAATGTCGCCTTCTCGTTCCAGAATTCCTTTCACATGCAGCAGTCGGGCGGTTAACAGTGGTTTGCGCTGGCGCCGGGCGGTTTCGAGCCAGACCACCACGTTTACGTTGCCGGTTTCGTCTTCCAGGGTGACGAAGGTTACGCCGGAGGCGGAGCCGGGGCGTTGGCGGCCGGTAACCAAGCCGGCGACCTGGACGGGGCGGCCGGCTTCGGTTTGTTGGAGTTGTTCGGCGCTCAGGCAGAACTGCAGGTGGCCCTGGTCTCGGAGCAGGGCCAACGGGTGGCGTTGCAGGGTCAGGCCCTGGCTGGCGTAGTCGGCGAGTACGTTCTGGCCCTCGCTGGGCTCGGGCAATTGCTCGCAGGTTTCCTGATTGTAGGTTTCGGCTGCTTCGGCGGCGAAGAGTTCGGCTGGTTGTTCGTGGCCGAGTAGCTGCCAGTAGGCTTGGTGCCGGTTATCGGTGAAGTCGGGCATGGCGTTGGCGCCGGCGAGCAGTTCCATGTCGCGCTGGTTGAGGTCGGCGCGCTGGCGCAGTTCGCTGGTGGAGCGATAGCCTTCGGGCGGGCGCTGTTGGCATAAGCGTTCGGCACCCTTGGCGGAGAGGCCCTGGATCAGCCGCAGGCCCAGTCTCAATTTGCGCTCGGGGCCTTCCAGGGTGTGGTCCCATTGGCTGTGATTGACGTCTGGCGGCAAAGCGGCGACGCCGCGGCGGCGAGCGTCCTGGACCAGTTGAGAGGGCGAGTAGAAGCCCATGGGCTGGCTGTTCAGCAGCGCGCAGTAGAAGGCGGCCGGGTAGTGGCATTTGATCCAGGCGGAGACGTACACCAGCAGCGCAAAACTGGCGGCGTGGGATTCCGGGAAGCCATAGCCGCCAAAGCCGCAGATCTGCTGGTACAGCCGTTCGGCGAAGTCGGCATCGTGGCCGCGTTCGAGCATGCCGGTGATGAGTTTATCCCGGAACGGAGTCAGATCGCCGTGGGATTTCCAGGCGGCCATAGCCCGGCGTAGTTGGTCCGCCTCACCGGCGGAGAAGCCGGCGGCTACCATGGCGAGTTTGATGACCTGTTCCTGAAAGATGGGTACGCCCAGTGTGCGCTCGAGTACTTTGCGGATGGCGTCGTTGGGGTAGTCCACCGGTTCCAGTCCGTGCTTTCGGCGCAGGTAGGGGTGCACCATGTCGCCCTGAATAGGGCCGGGGCGAACGATGGCCACTTCGATCACCAGGTCGTAATAGGTTTCCGGTTTTAGTCTTGGCAGCATGTTGATCTGGGCGCGGGATTCCACCTGAAATACGCCGATGCTGTCACCTTTCTGGAGCATGTCGTAGGTGGCGCGGTCTTCCAGGGGGATGTCCTGCATCTGGAACGGGTGGCCTTTCTGGTCGCTGATCAGTTCTAGGGCCTTGCGGATGGCGGAGAGCATGCCCAGGGCGAGTACATCCACTTTCATCAGGCCCAGGCTTTCCAGGTCGTCTTTGTCCCACTGGATCACGGTGCGGTCGGCCATGGCGGCGTTTTCCACCGGCACCAGTTCGGCCAGCGGGCCGGAGCTGATGACAAAGCCGCCCACGTGCTGGGACAGGTGGCGGGGAAAGCCGAGCAGGGTGTTAACCAGGGTGAAGAACTGGTCCGCCACCTTGGGGTTTCGGGTCAGGCGTTTGTCGAGTACTTGTTGGCGCCAGCCGGTGGCTTGGTCGCGCCAGTCGATGCCTTCCAGCAATTGTTCTACCTGGGCCGGGTCAAAGCCCAGGGCCTTGCCGACATCACGGATGGCGCTGCGGGGGCGGTAGCGGATGACTGTCGCCGCCAGTGCTGCCCGTTCCCGGCTGTAGCGCCGGTAAATGTACTGGATGACTTCTTCCCGGCGTTCGTGTTCAAAGTCCACGTCGATATCGGGGGGCTCGTCGCGGTCTTTCGAGATAAAGCGTTCGAACAGCAGCTCGACCCGGGCCGGGTTTACTTCGGTGATGCCCAGGCAGTAACACACCGCCGAGTTGGCGGCCGAGCCCCGGCCCTGGCAGAGAATGTCCCGGCTGCGGGCGAAGGCGACGATGTCGTGAATGGTGAGGAAGTAGTGTTCGTACTTCATCTCCGAGATCAGATCCAGCTCCTTGCGGATCAGGGCCTGCACGGTCAGAGGCGTGTCCTCCGGGTAACGGCGGCGTTCGCCTTCGCGGGTGAGGCGTTTCAGGTAGGCGGCCGGGGTTTCTGCCTCGGGCACCAGGTCCGGTGGGTATTCGTAGCGCAGGCTGCCGGGTTGGAAGGTGCACTGGTCGGCAATTCGCCGGGTTTCCCGTAGCCAGGTGTCTGGAAACAGCCGTTGCAGCACCGGTGCCGGGCGCAGGTAGCGTTCGCCATTCTGGAACAGGCAGTGGCCGGCCTGTTCCAGGTTGGTGTGATTGCGCAGGGCGGTGAGCACGTCCTGCAGGGGCTGGCGTTCCCGGCTGTGCATGTGCACCTCGCCGGTGGCGGTGATCGGGCAGCGCAACTGGTCGGCCAGCCAGCGGGCCCGGGCCAGTTGCTGTTCTTCGCCGGATTCCAGGGTGCGGGCGGCAGCGATCCACAATCTTGGGTCAAACAGGCGTTGCAGCCATTCGCCACAGGCCAGGGCCTGATCGGCGTCGGCTTCGGCCAGGGTGGGCGGTAACCACAGGCACAGGCAGTCATCCAGCGCGTGAGTTTCAACGTCCCGGAAGAACAGCTGATATTGGCCTTTTTCGGCCCGGCGCCGGCCGGTGGTGATCAGCTGACACAGCTGGCCGTAGCCTCGGCGGGTGCGGGCCAGCAGAATGAACCGGGGCAGGCTGGCGCCGGGTGGGGCATCTTCGAGTTCAAACCAGCTGCCGGTAATCAGTTTTACCGGGCTGTCTTTCAGGGCAGCCCAGGCCCGGGGGATGCCGGCCACCGAGCAGGCGTCGGTGATGGCCAATGCGGCATAGCCCAGTTCCGCCGCCCGTTCGGCCAGCTCGTGGGGATGTGAGGCGCCGGTCAGGAAGGTGAAGTTGCTGAAGCAGAACAGCTCAGCGTAGACAGACCCGGTCATCAGCCAAACCATCCATGCACGAACCAGCCTTCCCGGATATCCCGGAACACCCAGGCCAGCTGGCCGCTGCTGAGTTGGGCAATGTAATAGTCCCGGTGCACCCGCTGGCCGTCCCACCAGCCACCGCTGATGCGTTCCGGGCCGGCAAACCAGGCGATGGGTGCTTCCGTGAGTGGTTGCGGCCCCTGCAGTAACCACAGCGGGCGTCGGGGCAGTTGGTTAGCCGTGGTGCCTGCTGGCCGGTTGTTGCGCTGTACCCCGGAGGCGCTCCAGGCCCGTTCCGGACGGTGGTCTGCCTGGGGCGACAGCTGTTGCAGGGCCTGATCGCCAAGCCGGGCCTGCAGTCGGCTCATCAGGGTGTGCCAGGCTTCGTTCAGATCCTGGGTTTCGCCCAGCAGATCCTGGCCGGTGTCGGCTTCCCGGCCCAGAAAGCGTTTTACGGATAACTGCAGTGAGACCACCGGTGCCCGCAACGGCTGCTGCTCAAACCGCAGGCGCACCAGATTCAGGAACGCATCAGCCCGGTGCTCAGGGCCTGAGGTTCGGATACGAATACGGGTGGGTTCTTCGTGCCGGTGCCGGAGTGCCAGCAACAGGCTGTCGGTTTCCTGCTGGCGCCAGCACAGATCTTCTTCCAGTTCCGCCAGTATGCGCTGCAGTGGGAACAACAGCCCCTGGGACAACTCTATCTCCTGCACAAAATCCGCCTGCTGCCGGAAGTGGTGCGGCGGTTGCCAGGGCGCTTGTGGGTCTGGCCGGGTGCCCTGGATCTTCTGAACCCGGGCCAGGGTTTCCGGCGACAGCCGGCGCGCCAGATCGGCCGCGGGCAGGGCAAAGACTTCTCCCAGGGTGTTCAGCCCAAGCCGTTGCAGGCGGGTGCAGGTGCGGGCATCAAACTCGGCCGCCAACAGCGGCATCTGGCTCAGGGTGCGTTGAATGTGGCCTTTGTCATCGGTGCATTCACCTTTGCCTGCACGGGCAATCAGGCGGGCGGCCAGGGGCGTGTGGCCAAGGCCGGGCCAGGCGGTAAGCTGGCGTTCGTCCAAGGCCTGTTCCACGGTTTGCCAGGCTGCGGGCAGGCCGCCATAAAGCCGTTTCAGGCTGCCGATTTCCGCCATCAGGCCATCCGGTGGTACCAGCACGATGTGGGCGGCATAGCGGTACAGCCAGCGGGCCTGATCTTCCAGAATCCGGGCTTCCTGCTGCTGGTCTGCACGCACGGTGCCCAGCTCCGGCACCAGGCTGAGGGCGGTTTTCAGACGCATGCCCGCATGCACGCCCTGGTCCCGGGCTTCCGGGCAGGCCTGTATTACCTTTTGTCCGGAGCCTTCGACAATCACCAGTGCGTCCGCTTCCTCGCGGGTGCGGCGAATGTGGTCCAGCAGCAGGTGCGGGAAGTGCAGATACAACCAGAGCATCGCGATATTACCGGGTAGAGGCGGGCCAGGGTCCCTGAACTACTCGGGGAGCCTCATGGAAGGTCAGGTCAGCTCGCTGCGCCATGGCCAGGGCACAGCGTTGGCCGGGCCAGCTGCCCCGGCGCTTCACGATGTTGATCTTCAGCTCCTGGTTGTCGCCCGGCTCCAGTTCCAGGCGCAGGGCCGCGGGTGAATTCTGGTCGGCATAGCGGCGCTCGCGAAAGAGTACACACACGTTGCTGCCGGCTTCCGCCGCCAACTGCAGCCGCCGGATATCCCGGGACGCCAGCTTGCCGGGCCAGGCCATTACCAGGCCGGTAACCGGCGAGCGCAGGCAGTTTTCCAGCGTCCACAGGAAATCACCGGCCTCGTCGGTGTGGATCATGACTACCTGATCCAGGTTCACGCCTTCCCGGGCCAGCGCCGGGGCATAGGGCATGTGTGGCGGATTCAGCCAAAACACGGTTTTTCCGCTGTGGGACAGCCGTTGCATCAAGGGCAGCAACAGGTGCAGCTCGCCGATGCCGGAGTTATCCAGCAGACACTCGCTCAACGCCCCCCGGGGCCAGCCGATGCCACCAAGCTGGTTGTCCAGGATCTGGTAGCCGGTTGGTTCCGCCGCTTGGCTGGTTGGCCGGTGCTGGTGCCCCTGCCAGACACGGGCATCCTGCATCAGCGTGTTCAGAAGTTCGCTCATGGGAAAAGTCTCAAACACTGTTTAAATATACAGTATTCTGAATAGGGGCAGATTTCAAGGTATGGGTGAGGGGAGCTGTAGGAGGATGGGTTAGGGAGGAGGGGTGTGTGGATCGCTGTCAGGTGAAATCCAGTTTCAGGCTTCAATTTGTAAAACTGATTTTCATATATTCGATATAGACTTTTTATTTTTGCGTCTAGTTAAAACCCCCTTCTATAATCGCCTGATGGTGTTGTAGGTTTACACTCTTGCAGCGTAACCAGCTGGATATTCATAACCATAAAAAGGAAAACGACATGTTGAAGCGCCGGATTCTCCTGGCTACCACAGCCGCCGCCCTGTTGTTCAGTGCTGCGGCCACCGCCCAATACAAAGATGAATACACCGTTTCCACCGTGCTGCCATCCGCGTTCCCCTGGGGGCAGGCTGCCGACAAATGGGTTGAGCTGGTTCGGGAGCGCTCAGACGGGCGCATCAACATGAAGATTTACAGCAACTCCCAGCTGGTGTCCGGGGACCAGACCAAGGAATTTTCAGCCATGCGTTCGGGCCTGATCGACATGGCGGTTGGCTCTACCATCAACTGGTCTCCCCAGGTGCCGGAGCTGAACCTGTTCTCCCTGCCGTTCCTGATGCCGGATTACGAAGCCATCGATGCCATCACCCAGGGTGAGGCCGGCGAGGCCATTTTCGCAGCGATCAAAAAGCGCGGTGTTACCCCGCTGGCGTGGGGCGAGAACGGTTTTCGGGAGCTGTCCAACTCCAAACGCAAGATTACCGCTCCTGAAGATGTTGAAGGCCTGAAAATTCGCGTGGTGGGTTCCCCGCTGTTCCAGGATACCTTCACGACACTGGGCGCAAACCCGACTCAAATGAGCTGGGCCGATGCCAAGCCTGCGCTGACCACCGGCGCCGTTGATGGCCAGGAGAACCCAATCTCAGTATTCGACGTGGCTCGTATTGATCAGGTGGGGCAGGAGCATCTCACTCTGTGGCATTACATGGCCGACCCGCTGGTATTCGCGGTGAGCAACCGGGTATGGAGCCAGTTCAAACCGGAAGACCAGGCTTTGCTCAAGCAGGCAGCCATTGATGCCGGCCAGTGGGAAATTGAAAAATCCCGTGGCGAACTGGAAGCGACCCTGGCGGCTATCAAAGAGCGTGGTGTGCAGGTGGTTGAACTGAGCCCGGAGCAACACGCCGCTTTTGTTGAGGCGACCCGTCCTGTGTACGACAAGTGGACCGACCGCATTGGTGAAGAGCTGGTAGAACAGGCCCAGGAAGCTGTAGCTAACCGCTAATCCCTAACACCAGGCTCTGTCTGTTAAAGCACCTGTCGGCTGACGGGTGCTGCTATTCAATCCGGAGTTTTCATGTCTGCTCGCCCCCCGAAGTTCAGGCCTGATGCCTGGCTGGCCGCCCTGGCTTTGATTGGAATTTGTGTCATCAGTTTGGGCAACGTCATTGTCCGTTACACGACCGATGCCTCGTTTGCCTTTACCGAAGAGTATTCCGTGTTCCTGCTGGTAGTGCTGACCTTTGCCGGTGCTGCGGTTGCCGCCCGCCACAACCAGCACATTCGTATCGAGCTGATTGAAGACGTCCTGTCACCATCCTTAAAGAAAGCCGTGTTTGTGCTGCAGTGGCTGGCCGGGGTCACCGTGATGGGCATCACCGTGTGGTACGGCAGCAAGTTTGCGCTGGAGGAGTATCAGTGGGAGTCGCTGTCGCCGGGGCTGGGATTGCCAAACTGGATCTACGTGATCTGGCTGCCGGTGTTGTCGCTGGCCATCATCATCCGGATGACTCAGAACCTCATTGATCGCCTGCGCGGCAAGGTTGATCCGGAGGTTGTCCATGAGTCCTGATCTGCTACTGATAGGCAGCTTTCTGCTGGCGCTGTTACTGGGTGTGCCGGTTGCGATCGCCCTTGGCCTGGGCGGCGTGGTGGGCATTCTGGCGGGCCTGTCACCGGACATGCTGGCAACGCTGGGCACCAACACCTACAACAGCGTGGCCAAATACCCGCTGATCGCGATCCCGTTGTTTATCCTCACCGGGCTTATTTTCGAGCGGGCCGGGGTGGCAGCCAGCCTGGTGCGCTTTGCCCAGGCCATCATTGGTCCCCGCCATGGCGGGCTGACCGTGGTTGCTGTGCTGGTCTGCCTGATCATGGGTGGCATGAGTGGTTCGGGCCCGGCGGACGCAGCTGCCGTGGCCATGGTGATGTTGCCGAGCATGCGCAAGGCCGGCTACCCGCAACCGTTTTCTGCGACCCTGATTGCGGCATCGTCTTCAACCGCCATACTGATTCCGCCGTCCATTGCGCTGATCCTCTATTCAATTGTAGTGCCGGGTGTAGACCTGCGCGCATTGTTTGCTGCCGGAGTATTCCCCGGCATTCTGGCCGGTTTGTCTCTGCTGGTGCCGGCCCTGTTTCTGGCCCGCAAGTACCGCTGGGAAGACCCGAAAGACTCTGAAAGGCCACCGTTCTGGCCCAGCTTCAAGGCGGCGTTGCCGGCGCTGTTTGCCCCGGTGATCATTCTGGGGGGGCTGCGGTCCGGGCTGTTCACCCCTACAGAGGCCGCCGTGGTGGCGGTGACTTACGGGGTGATCGTAGGCTGCCTGGTGTATCGCAACCTGAGCATTCGCAACCTGTTTGACCTGATCACCGATGCCGCCGTGACCTCCGGTGTGGTCATGCTGATCATCGCATTGGCTGGTATCTTCGCCTGGGCTGGAACTACCCTGGGTACCTTCCAACATCTGGCTGATGCCTTGCTGTCGCTGTCCGATAACGGTTGGGTGTTGTTGGGACTGGTGATGGTGCTGGTACTGATCGCCGGCATGCTGTTGGATGCGGTATCGATCTACCTCATCCTGATTCCCATTGTGCTGCCGCTGATGAACCACTTTGGCTGGAACCCGGTGTGGTTTGGCATCCTGCTGGCCATGAACATTGCCATCGGCCAGTTCACCCCTCCCGTGGCCGTCAACCTGATGGTGACCACCCGCATTGCCAATATCCGGCTGGAACACACCCTGGGCTGGGCTCTGGTGTTCATCGCCGCCATGGGCGTTAGCTTACTGCTGGTGATGCTGTTGCCAGGGATTGCCTTGTGGCTACCGGACAAGCTCGGGTTTGTGGTGGGGCAGTGGTAGACCTGATGAGGTGAAAGCGAAGTCGCGGCAGGGTGGGCTTGATAATGTGCGCCTTGGCACCCACGCTAGTAACACAGTTATCAACCAGGGAGGTTGGCCATGAGCGAGTTGACCCAACAACACTGCGAAGCCTGCAATAAAGATGCACCCAAGGTGACCAGCGCCGAGAAACAAACGCTGCACAAGGACATCCCGGACTGGAAGATCGTAGAGGCCGATGGGGAAGAGCAACTGCACAAGGTGTTCAAGCTCAAGAACTTCGCCCAGGCCCAGGCCTTCACCAATAAAGTGGGTGACCTGGCCGAAGCGGAAGACCATCACCCTGCCATTCTGTTGGAATACGGCAAGGTGACCGTGAGCTGGTGGACCCATGCCATTGGCGGCCTGCATCGCAATGACTTCATCATGGCGGCGAAGACCGACGCAGCATACAACGCCATGCAATAATCTGCCGTGGCGGAGCTGAGTCTCCGCCACCTCAATCCTTCCTTAACCCCAGCCATCAGCAACAGGACGAGCCATGGTTGAACACTGCACTGATAGCCCTCTTGTACTGAAGTTCGGCCATGAAGAGCTGATCATCCGCCGCCGTTACGAGGTGATCAGTGTCGTGAACGACTTCTTCATCGCGATCTGGTTTTTGGTGGGGAGTGTTCTTTTCCTGTTCCCAGAGGACGAGAAAACTGCAATCTGGTTGTTCATCATAGGCAGTTTTCAGTTTCTCGTTCGCCCCACCATCCGGCTGGCAAGCCATATTCATGTAAAGCGAATACCTTCAAGCAACTGGGAAAGCTAGAAGCCGTCATCTACCGGGCTGCGGACGATCAACTGCTGCATCCCAAAATCCA
This sequence comes from Marinobacter sp. LA51, assembly GCF_030297175.1. Classification (NCBI taxonomy): domain Bacteria; kingdom Pseudomonadati; phylum Pseudomonadota; class Gammaproteobacteria; order Pseudomonadales; family Marinobacteraceae; genus Marinobacter; species Marinobacter apostichopi. The sequence continues at coordinate 1,518,383 of NZ_AP028070.1, forward strand.
CATCTTTAACCCGGAGGCGCAGAACCTCATTGATGCGCAATCCTGCGCCGTAAATCAGCATGGCAATCAGTCGATACTCACCTTCCATGTTATCGATGGCTGCCTTGGCTTCTTGTGGGCTGAACACAGTAGGCAGCTTCTGCGGCTTATGTGCGGCTTCGTAGTTCAGGTTGTCCAGAGGTACGCTCAGAAACTCCCGATATAAAAAGACCAGCGCGTTTAGCGCTACCTCTAAAGCTCTCATCGCCTCAGGGTGTTGGCGATCATGAAAGCGAATGAAACGCTTGATCCAGAACACTTAAGTTTTTTCGGTTTTGTAGGCCAGGCTACGCATTCGAATGAAGGCCCGAAGCCGGTCCAGAAATCGAATGGGGTGCACGGGCACGGGCACGGGGGAGGAGATATCCATATCCACGTTTCAGCTCCTATAACTGTATTTTTATAAAGCATCCTTGTAACGAGTCATCCGTCAACGAGTAATGCGAGCCGGAGTTATACGAACCTGTTCGCAAAACCCCAGAAAGCGCCGGGGAATCCTCCGTAAGTATCTGATATGGTCAGAGCAGTGATTTGGATATATTGGAGTTATACGCCCTTTCTGTCGCGCGAGTTAGTGTTTGTGAGGGGCGTATAACTTCGGCGGTAGCTGTGAGGCTTTCTGGTTAGTGTTTGGTTTTTTAAGAATTTCGGAGCCAGGAAAGCCTGAAAGATTGAAATTATGCGAACGGGTGTTCTAAGAACTGGTTCGTTGAATAGGCTGTTGGGCGTCCTGGCAGGAGAACTTCTACACTTCTACGAGCAGTCAGACTTCCGAGAGGCTGAACGTTAAGGTAGGAGGTGCATCATGAGCAATAAACAGACGCACACTGGCAGCTGCTTCTGCGGTGCAGTCCAATTAACAGTCTCTGGCGATCCTGCCGCCATGGGCTATTGCCATTGTGAATCGTGCCGGCGCTGGTCAGCCGGACCAGTAAATGCTTTCACTCTGTGGAAACCTGAATCAGTGAATATCACTCAGGGTGCCGAGAATATCGGGACTTACGCCAAAACTCCTCAAAGCCACCGAAAATGGTGCAAAACCTGCGGAGGGCATATTCTTACTGAGCACCCGTCGATGGGGTTAACTGATGTATACGCTGCAGTGATACCTAGCTTTCCATTTATAGCTGACGTCCATGTGCATTACCAAGAAGCTGTATTGCGTATCCACGATGGAATTACCAAGTTGAAAGATGTCCCTGAAGAAATGGGTGGCTCTGGCGAACGTATTGGAGGGTAGCATCGGAACATTCACATATTGGAGCGCCCAGCAATGCCATGCAGCCGGCGCCACAAAGCGGCGGTTGCATGGCTGGCGTTACGCAAGGAATACATAGTTTTGAGAAAATTGTTTGAGGAAAAACTCTACGTTAAGGTTTCACGGAATCGATTCGAAATAGCGAGAGTGACAGGTGATCCCTCGGTTGAAATTATTTCTTCCCCGGAGCCTTTCAGTACCTCTCGTCTGCTCGTTGGAGAATTTTCACGAGCAGAGCACGAGCTGAGGAAGGGCATAAAAAAGGTGCTGCCTAAAACCCTTATCAGAAGAAGCCCTGCGGTTCTGATTCACCCTTTGGAAATGACTGAAAACGGTCTCTGCCAAGTGGAAGTCAAGATACTGCGTGAGCTAGCCCTTGGGGCTGGCGCCCACAAAGTAGAGGTATGGGAGGGGAAAGAGCTGACCCCCTCGCAAGTCGTTGAAAAACTGAAAAATGTAGAGCAAGCCGCTTAAGTTTTTTCCGGCCTGTCGGCCGTCCACCGGACGCCACTGTCGTGGCGTCGCTTAGCTCAGCGTTAAAGTCAGGGAGGAAAGGCAAGCATGGAGAAAGTTGTCACAGGCCTGATGGTACTCGTAGGCATCATTCATCTCTTGCCCGTTTCGGGCGTACTGGGTGTGGAGCGCCTTGCTGCCTTATACGGCCTTTCGTTGGGTGAGCCCAACATTGAAATCCTGATGCGTCACCGAGCTATCCTGTTCGGGCTTCTTGGCCTGTTCTTAGTGTATGCAGCGTTCCAACCATCGCTACGAACGTTGGCGATTGTCGCAGGCCTCGTCAGCGCTGTGTCCTTCATCGCGATTGCGTGGTCAGTTGGCGGGTACAACGAGTCCATTCGCAAGGTCGTGATCGCAGACATTATCGCTACCATCGCGCTCATTGTTGCAGGGGCAATCCATGTCGTCACCCGCAACAAAATTTAACAAGGCGCAGCAGTACGTGGCCTACGGCCACCGGACGGTTTTCAGCCGCCGCTGTGCTCAGCGTTAAGCACAAGGAAAGTTCATGCACGCGAATATAGCCCGCTACGGAATAATCCTGAACACTGAAAAGTTCGAAGAGTGCGTGGCGTTCTATCGAGATCTCTTTGGCTTGCGTCAGCTGTTCGAGAAAGACGAGGACGGTTTTAGGCTCACCTGCCTTGAGTACGGAGATGGCTACTTGATGGTTGAGCAAGGAGGCAAAGCAAAGGACGGCGTCAAGCCACCTGAAGAGGGTTGCTTCAAACTACGTTTCAACGTCGACGATCTGGAGGAAGCCTTGGCGGAAATTAGAGCATGGGGCATCCAGGCAGCCATTACAGAAAGCGCGTGGGGAAGGACGATCAACATTAGCGACCCTGATGGCAACCGAGTAGGTGTTAGAGATGAGGCCGGCTTTGTTCGCCAGATCAATGCTTTAAAAGCCGTTTAAGGTCGTTCCCGGCCTGACGGCCGTCTACCGGACGCCACTGTCGTGGCGCCGCTTAGCTCAGCGTTAAGTGTTTCCAGGGAGGAAACTGTGAGTACGTATCAAATTGCCCAACTCAACATTGCCACGCTCATGGCTCCAATCGATTCTCCTCAGCTTTCAGATTTCGTTGCGAATTTGGACAGGATCAATGCGTTGGCTGAGGATTCCCCTGGTTTTGTCTGGCGCTTGCAAACCGCAGAAGGTGATGCCACCGGCATAGATTATTTCGGCTCCGATAAGATCGTGAATCTTTCTCTCTGGGGTTCGGTCGAGGCTTTGCATAATTACGTTTATCGGTCTGCCCACGTCGAGATCATGCGCCGCAAGAAAGAGTGGTTCCACAAAATGGGTGAGGCATACATGGTTCTTTGGTGGGTGCCTGCCGGTCACATTCCGTCAGTCGAAGAAGCGGCGCAAAAGCTAAACATCCTGAGAGAGCACGGACCAACCGCCGAGGCTTTCACATTCAAAAAAGCCTTCCCAGCTCCCAGTGAATTGGCCAGCGTGCCGGCTGATACTTTGGGTGGTGAATGTCCAGCAACTTAACAAATCAATTAACTTCGTTCCGGCCTGCGGCCTCGACCGGACGGCCCTGTCGGGCCGCCGCTTAGCTTGGCGTTATCACACAAGGAAGTGCATCAATGAAGCAAACGGGTAGTTGTCTCTGCGGAGGCATCCAATACGAAATCAACGGTCTCCTGACCGATGTCCTGAATTGTCACTGCTCAATGTGCCGGAAGCTACATGCTTCAGCGTTCAGAACCCGCGCCAAGGTAAAGTCTTCTGACTGGCAAACTGTTCAGGGTCAGGAGTTGATGAAGTTCTACGAATCCTCTCCGGGTGAGCATAAAGGCTTTTGCTCAAACTGCGGTTCCAGCCTCTATACGAAATTCGATGCAAATCCCGATATCTATGGTTTCCCACTCGGAACCCTGGATACCGACCCGGGAGTAAAAGCGGAGCGCCACGTATTCGTAGGTAGCAAGGCTCCTTGGTTCGAGATTACGGATGATCTGCCTCAGAATGCGGAGTATGACTGAGACAGTGAAAACAAGCCGCGTCACTCGGACGGCCTTGTCCGGCCGCTTAGCTCAGCGTTAGGCACCATGGGAGCAATCGATGCTTGCGGTAGTCACTTTAAAGGCATTAGTGATTTGGGCCAGCATCCTTGTTCTAGCGGCTGCCAATGGAGCGCTGCGTGAATTTGTACTTATACCAGGGGTCGGAACCCCGGCCGCACTCGTGCTGAGCGGGTTGTTGCTTTCAACCTTGATCATTGGTGTTGCGTACTTATCGCTTCCATGGCTGCAAATTAGCCGCCCCGTTCAGCTCTGGGCCGTTGGGTTGGGGTGGCTTGCACTCACACTCGTTTTTGAGTTTTCGTTTGGGCTCTGGCAAGGCAAATCGTGGCCCGAGTTGCTTGAGGCCTACACATTCAAGGATGGCAATATCTGGCCTGTTGTTCTAGCGGCAACAGCTCTTGCACCGTACATTGCAGGTCAGTTGAGGGGTTGGGGGTAACGCGCCTAATCGGTCAACCAAGTTCGTTCCGGCCTGCGGCCTCCACCGGACGCCCCTGTCAGGGCGCCGCTAAACAAAGGCGTTATGCAATAAGGATGGCGCGCGTGATCAAGAATTTGGCTGTTTTGCGAGTTGCTAGACCAACCGACAGGCTGGATGAAATTACGACAATGTATGTTTCAGGTCTCGGATTTCAGCTAATTGGTAGTTTCAAAAACCATGATGGATTTGACGGTTCAATCATCGGCCATCCAAATCATAGTTACCATTTGGAATTTACGCAGCACTGCCAAGAAAGGGTAGGAAAAGCACCAACGCAAGATAATTTGCTGGTTTTCTATTTGCCAAATTTTGAAGAATGGAAGGCAAGTTGTGAATCCATGAAGAGGGCAGGCTTTAAAGAGGTTCGATCGTTCAACAGCTATTGGGATCAATCTGGAAAATCTTTTGAAGATATAGACGGGTATCGTGTTGTGTTGCAGAACGAAGCATGGACAGAATGAGTGTTGAGCCGGGCGTTGTGCAAAAAATGGAGATTCACGGATGAGTTCTAGTCATATTTTTTGGCCTGTGCTGGCACAGGTCTTCCTGACCTTGGCGATGTATATCGTGCTCGGTGCAAGAAAGGCGAAGGCAGTGAAAACTGGCATGGTCAATCGTCAGCAGGCGGCCCTGGATAATCGGGTGTGGCCCGAAGATGTCGTTAAGGTTTCCAACAACATTGCCAATCAGTTCGAAGTCCCGATCCTGTTCTATATTCTTAGCATTGTTCTTTACAGTATTAATGCCGCAGGCACTGTTGCAGTGGTCCTGGCTTGGCTGTTTGTCGTTAGTCGATATGCGCATGCATGGGTCCACGTGGGGTCAAACAATGTGCCGGTACGTATGCGGCTTTTCATGATTGGTTGCGTGATGGCACTTGCCATGCTTGTAGTGGCAGCCTGGAAGTTGGCCGCATGACTCTTGCATGCATAACAAGGCAAACAAATTCGTTCTGCCTTTGTGCCCGACTGATCCGACCTGTATCACGATATCGCCCTGTTTGGGGTCTCCATGCAAGTAAATAGACGAGAACGGGAAGTTATTCTCGGGTAACCTCGACTACAGTCATTGTAACTGCAAAGAGGCATCGGCGAGTTGGAACACCTACATCATCCGAATAAGAAAGATAAGCGCGGTGTCGCAGCTACCTATTTTGATGCCCAGAGGCGTTTTCTCGACCTTTTCCTAAGGCGTCATCTGTCCCGCCTGTCCCAGCAGGACTTGCGTCGCGGGCGGGTGATGGTGGCTTTGTTGATCTTCGGCATACTGGCAATGTTCGCCATGGCAGTTGTGCGTTTGTCGACAGAAGGAATTGGGCCAGTCTCCCTGGTGGTGTGTTTCGGGGTATTCGCCATCTCTGCCAGCCTCGTGTTTTTTGTCCGAACAGGCAAAAGTGGGGCGGCTGGCGATCTGATGATCCTCAGTGCTATTACCGTTATCTTTATCACGGCTATTAACGACAACGGTCTGCATTCCCGGGTGCTCACCTGGCTGCCTCCATTGCCGCTCATTGCTAATTTCACCTCAGCCCGACTGACTGCTATGCGAACTACCTTGCTCGTGTTGTTTGGGTTATTGATGCTGTTGGCGGCCCATGAAATGCACTGGATTGCTAGCAGCTACCCGGACGAATCGTTGTTCGGGCGTCTTACAGCCGGTTTTGGTTCCACGCTTTTTGTATCGGCCATTGCCTATGCGTACGAGGATTCCCGGCGCCAGGCCGATAAGGAAAGGGATGCCCTGAGTCGTACCAAGAGTGATTGGGTGAGCATGGTCAGTCATGAGTTGAGAACGCCCCTTACTTCTCTTTACGGCGGCCTCAAACTGCTGACCAATGGCAATTTGGACGAGCAGCCGGAAAAACAGCAAACATTGCTGACGATGTCGACCCGCAATACCGAGCGACTAATTGGTCTGGTTAATGATGTTCTGGACGTTGAGCGATTGTCCGAAAGCCGATTTGAGCTGAATCTGAAAATGATTGATCTGGCGGATGTCGTCGACGAAGCGGTGAAAATCCAACAATACCTGGCAGACGAACGGGGCATTGCGCTGAGCACCCGGCTCGAGCCCGCGTCATCGGTAATGGCCGATCCTGATCGTATGTTACAGGTGGTACAGAACCTCTTGTCCAACGCCATCAAGTTCTCTCGTGCCGGTGGTGAGGTGGTAGTGCATTTGGCACCGACAGAGGAAGGGGTTATGTGCAACGTACAGGATGGAGGGGAGGGCGTGTCAGAGGAGTTCAGAAACTATCTGTTCGAACGCTTCGCCCAAGAGACGTCCGACACACGTCGACGCTCTGGCGGCTCCGGGCTCGGTTTGTACATCTGTAAGGGGATCATTGAGTTGCACGGTGGGCAAATAGGTTACCGGCCCAGAGACACCGGCGGCAGCGAGTTTTTCTTCACCTTGCTCAGATGAACGTCCAGGCCAATATCCTGGTGATCTTTTTTCCCTGCTTCATCTCTATTTCCCGCACATCGACTGCCCCGAGCTTTCGAATCAACTTCTTCGCAGGCTTAACATTGTCGGTTTTTGAAACCAGGCTCGTGAACCAGCGGCATTGAGTTGAGTACTGCTGGCTCTCTCTTATTAGTTTTTTAAGAAACAGCTGCTCGCCGCCCTTGCACCAAAGCTCTGCTCCCAGCCCGCCAAAATTTAGAGTAGGGGATTTGGTGTTTGCTTTTCGTTCACCGCGACTACGGGCGAGGTTGTCGAGCTTAAGCTGGCTACCTTTAAGTGCTTCATTGAGTGAGGCATGAAACGGCGGGTTGCACACGCTTACGTCAAAGAACTCCCCAGGCTGAATGATCCCTTCAAAAATGTGGTTTTTATCGTGCTGGGTGCGCAGCGTGAAGCGGTCTTTGAGTGAGGGGTTGTTGGCGATAATCGCGGCTACGTTCTCAAGGGACTCAGTGTTAATGTCACTTCCCACGCACTGCCAGCCGTGTATCTGGCAGGCCAGTAGCGGGTAGATTCCATTGGCTCCCGTCCCGATGTCGAGCAGCTTGATGCTGGATTGTTCGGGCTCAAGCAAGTCCGCTATGTAATGGATATAGTCGGCTCTACCTGGGATTGGGGGGCAAAGCGCGCCCTCTGGAATATCCCAATCCACAATGTTGTAGTATCGGTTCAACAACGCGGCGTTGAGAGTTTTTACCGCCAATGCGTCTGCGAAATCGATAGAAAGGTTGCCATGAGCGTTCGGTTTCACATGAGAAGCTAGAGCTGGGTGGCTTTTTACGAGGCCTTGGAAGTCATAGCCCTGGTTGTGTAAATTCCTCGGGTGCAGACCTTTGTTCGCAGGCTTGGCTTGGCTTTTTTCACTTCGATGCGGGGTGCTCACAGTAATAGGCCCGAGGCTTGGAGTTCTGAAGTAGAGAAAGTCTGGCTTGGTCCGTGATTATATTCTTAATGCAGGTGTCGGGCATACCCGGCAATTAGAGGGTGGTGAGAGCCCTCTGACTGTAAATTCATTTCCCCAAAAGGCGACAGCAATGACTATTGAGCGCATTTCCACCAATAACCGCATGAGCAAGATCGTAAAACACAATGGTACCGCTTACCTTTGCGGCCAGGTGGCCAAGGACAGGAATGGTGACATCCATACCCAGGTAACCGGGATGCTGGAGAAAGTGGACGAGCTGCTGGAGAGTATCGGTTCCGGCCGGGACAAAATTCTGTCTGCAACCATCTACCTTGCTGATATGGCTGACTTCAAAGCCATGAACGAAGTATGGGATAACTGGGTGCCTGAAGGCGAAGCTCCAGCCAGGGCTTGTGTGCAAGCGCAGATGGCGTCTCCTGAGTTGAAGGTCGAAATCTCGGTAGTAGCTGCGACTTCCTGACCGGGAAGCGCCGTCCGATTTAATACCTCAGTCCATTCAGCCAGGAGGCTTGCCATCACTGTCGCGCTGCATCGTTTGTACTCCTTCCGTCGTTGCCCCTACGCCATGCGTGCTCGACTCGGTATCCTGTTTGCCGAGCTGAAAGTGGAGCTTCGGGAGATCGTGTTGAAAGACAAACCGGCGCAGATGCTGGCGATCAGCCCTAAAGGTACGGTTCCTGTTCTGGAGCTGGCTGAAGGGGATAGCTCCGTGCGGCTCGTTATCGAGGAAAGCAGGGAAATACTCGAATGGGCGCTGCAGCAGAACGATCCGCACGGATTGTTAAGCGTCGATTTAGCAAGCGCTGGTGCTCTGATCGAGCGTAACGATAATGAATTCAAGCACTGGCTGGATCGCTATAAATACGCTGATCGCCACCCAGAACTAACACAGCTGGATTACCGGCAAAACGGCGAGGTGTTTTTGCAGGAACTAGAGGGCTTATTAGCCAAGAACAGGTATCTCTTGGGGGAAAACATCAGCATTGCTGATATTGGCATCATGCCGTTTGTACGGCAGTTCGCCCATGTCGATCGAGAGGTGTTTTACAGCCTGCCTTATCCGAATCTGCAGCAATGGCTGAGGGATTGGCTGGAGCACCCAATCTTCCAGCAGGTCATGGTGAAGTATCCGCCCTGGCAGGAAAGTGATGATCTGGTGGTGTTTCCAGGCGACAGCCGCCAACTCTGAACACCTATGCCCGCCGGCATCGATTTTTAATGGAGAAAACGCAGCATGAACACGACTCCCACGCCTTATCCAATTGGTACGCCAGGCACTCCCTGGGGCGACGTTGAACGTGCCGAGTGGTTGTCACGGCAGACTCATCAACGCAGCTACGAATTCGAGGTGTTGAGTGTGATCGAGCGCCTTCGCTCGCGCTTCGACGTGCAAGAGTATGGCCATCTCGACTACGGCTCCGATGGCTATTCGTTGATGGCGATCCGGAGCCGCGATTGGCGTGACGATCTGCCGGTTGTGCTGATAACAGGCGGGGTACACGGCTACGAAACCAGCGGTGTGCATGGCGGGCTGCAGTTTCTTGAACAGCATGCGGAGGCTTACGCGGGCCGCGTGAATTTGCTGGTCGCGCCCTGTGTCAGCCCCTGGGCTTACGAGCGCATCCACCGCTGGAACCCGTACGCAGTCGATCCGAACCGATCGTTCCGTGAAGGCAGTCCGGCTGAAGAGTCGGCTGCACTCATGCGGTTGGTGGCGCCTGTGCGCGATCGTGCGCTGTTGCATATCGACCTGCACGAGACCACCGACACCGACGAATCGGAATTTCGACCCGCGCTGGCTGCCCGGGACGGCAAGCCCTTCGAGCCGGGCGGTATTCCCGACGGTTTCTATCTGGTTGCTGACACCGAAAACCCGCAGCCTGAGTTCCAGCAGGCGATCATCGAAGCGGTGGAGCCAATCACTCATATCGCTCCGGCCGATGACAGCGGCGAGATTTTCGGCTCACCGGTGGTGGCTCGAGGGGTGATCCAGTACCCACTAGACCAGCTGGGTCTGTGCGCCAGTGTCACCAACGCGCCTTACAAAACCACCACTGAGGTTTATCCTGACAGCTCCCGTTCGACACCTGAGCAATGCAATGCCGCGCAGGCTGCGGCGGTGTGTGCAGCGATTGATTACGTGCTGGCGCATCAGTAGGGAGGGCAAATGCGCTAAAGTGATATTGGCGTTAGGTCTGGACCAAGGAGGTCGGTATGAACATTGATATCCCTATCATCAACGCCTTTGTTGATGAGTCGAAGGGTGGCAATCCTGCTGGTGTTGTCCTGGAGGCTCAGCAGTACTCCCAGGATCAGAAGCAACGTATTGCCGCCGGTATCGGGCTTTCAGAAACGGCGTTTGTCTCACCCTCTTCGGTTGCGGACTTTAAGCTCGAATTCTTCACACCTACCCGCCAAATTGCGCATTGTGGCCATGCCACCATCGCAACGTTCTGCTATCTGCGCCAAATCGGTCTGTTGCTTAATGACCAAACGTCGAAAGAGACCATTGATGGCCGTCGTGAAATTCTCATGCAAGGCGATATGGCCTATATGGAGCAATCGGCGCCCAAGTATATTGAATTAGATCAAGCCCATCGGGTTCGCGTTTTGGGTTCCCTTGGCCTTGATCCTTCAGATCTATTGGAAGGAGCAGATCCCTGCGTGGTGAATACTGGCAACTCGTTCCTGATCATTGGTCTGAAAGACTCAGCCAGTACCAAAGCTATCCGCCCAAAAATGACAGACATATCTGCCATCAGTGACGAGTATGACCTGATCGGCTATTACGTGTTCTGCCCACAAACCTTCAAAGTTGGCAGAGACGCGGGTGCTCGAATGTTTGCCCCGCGCTATGGTATCGATGAAGAAGCCGCGACGGGGATGGCCGCAGGGCCGCTCGCTTGTTACTTGCACGATAAGCTGAACATTCAAAAGAGCCGGTTTCTCATCGAACAGGGCTGCTTTATGTCTACGCCTTCACCCAGTGTTATCGATGTGAAGCTGCAAGCTGAACAGGGCTCCATTGTTAGTCTCATGGCTGGTGGAAAGGCAGCAGTCAGCGAAACCAGGCAAGTTGAGATCTAACAACCGCTTTTTGTAAAAGGTGGCTTATGAAACCAAAACTCAGGTCCGAGCTAACATGTCCGGAGTGCGGTCACAGGGAGTTGGAAACAATGCCGCAAGATTCCTGTCAGTATTTTTATGAATGCAAGAACTGTAAGGTTTTGCTCAAGCCCGCGCTTGGCGATTGCTGTGTTTTTTGCTCATACGGCGACACCCCATGCCCCCCTGTACAACTGGACCAATCGTGCTGTTGAGGTTATGAAGAACGGAAACCGGTTAATGAAGGTTGGTGCAATTGGTGGCGTGATTACAGCACTGTGCTGTTTCACTCCCGTTCTCGTTTGGTTGTTTACGATTCTTGGCATTTCTGCGTTGGTGGGCTATCTGGATTACGTGCTTTTTCCATTGCTCGCAGTGTTTATGATCTTGTGGGTAATTGGTTTTGTTCGGGGACCGAGCGGCAACTGAAAATACCAAATTGCTGGAGTACGGGGCTGTTTGGCTCGGCGTAATCCTCCATTTATAGGTCTTCTCTGGGGTGAGAGTATTTTGTGAAGGCACTTGAGCTTAAAGTTCCGCCAGTTGTAGTCGTCGCCATTGCCGTTGGCTGTATGTGGGCCGTTTCGGTAATTTCGCCTAAGATAAATTTTGCGATTCCTCGTGTGGCCTGGTTTTCGGCTGGCATTGCAGTGGTTGGGGTTTGCATTGCCATTTTGGGCGTCCTGCAGTTTCGGGTAGCCGAAACAACGGTAGACCCACGGGTGCCGGAGCAATCTACGAACCTGGTGGTAAGCGGCGTCTACAGACATAGCCGGAACCCGATGTATCTGGGGTTTTTCCTGACCCTGTGTGCGTGGGGTTTGTACTTGGGCAGCGTTATTTCTTTGCTGTTCCTTCCCGTGTTCATCGTGTATATGAACCGGTTTCAGATCGTTCCAGAGGAGCGATTTATGCACGATCAGTTCGGTGAGGTGTATGACAAGTACAGGTCTGAAGTACGCCGGTGGATTTAAGGCCCTAACTAATTGGGAATTGAACATGATTGAGACGTATCGCGGAGTCGTTTATCCAAATCAAACCGACCACATGGGGCACATGAATGTTCAGTGGTACACATCGAAATTCGATGAAGGCACCTGGCATCTCTTCTCCACGCTTGGAATTACCACCGGTTATATTCGCGAGAACGAGAAGGGCATGGCGGCGCTTGAGCAGACAACGAAGTACAAAGCTGAGGTGATGCCCGGGGATCTTCTGGTTGTAAAATCCCGTGTGCTGGAAGTGAAGGATAAGACGATCAGATTTCTGCACGTAATGCTCAATGCCGAAACCGGAAACGAAGTCGCAACGACCGAGCTGGTTGCCGCGCATCTGGACACCAAAGCACGACGGGCATGCTCTCTCCCGGATGAGATCAAGCAACGATGCTCGGAACTCATCGGATCTACCGAATAATCAGGACGACTTCAGATTGGGTGGATCAGAGAAAGTGTCTGGTATTGCCGGTTGAATTGGTTATGCTTTTTAAGCGGCCTTCCGTCATGCGGCAGGTTTAACCAGGACTACGGAGGCGATGAATCCATGGACGTAGAATTTCAGCCCGGTCGCAACATTGCGATGAAGATCCCGCAGCACGAGCATCAGAGTACGGTGCGCTTTTACAGGGATATTCTCCGCTTCAAAGAGATGCCTGCCACCGGCGGCGATGACACTCCACGGTTCGAATTCGGGGACAAGGTCCTATGGCTGGATAGGGTGCCGGGCTTGAGCCAGGCCGAGATCTGGCTGGAAGTCATCGCGAACGACATTGGCAATGCCGCAGAGTATCTGAAGGAGCAGGGTTGCCATCGCCGAGATGAAATTGAGCCACTCCCAGATGGCTTGAAAGCTTTCTGGATATCGAGCCCATCCAACATTATTCATCTGGTGGCGTCGGGCGATGACACCTGACTGCTGGCGTTGAGTGGATGAAAGCGACCAGCGAATTTGTTAAGAACCTCAACGATGTTTTTGCACTGTTCGGTGCCATCGAAGCCAAGCGCATGTTTGGAGGCTATGGCATCTACCACGACGGCCTGATGTTTGCGCTCGTCGCCGATGATGCTCTGTATTTGAAAGCTGACGACAGCACGTCGGGTGCATTTGTCGAACTCGGGCTGCAGCAGTTCGAATATGAGAAAAACGGTAAGGTTATGCGCATGTCCTATTACGCTGCGCCGGAGGAGATTTTTGAGGATTTTGAACAAGCGCGGGAATGGGCTAATCAGGCATACGGTGCGGCGTTGAGGGCAAGAAAGCCGAAGTAGGAGCTTTTCGAAGAGGGCATCAAATTCTTCTGTGCTTTTCTTGCTGCTGATGCAAAATTTCCCAAGGCTCATACTGAAACGGAGTTCACGTGGTTACCTGCTATCTCAAGTACGTTATAGACCCTTACAAGCTCTCGGAGTTCGAGCGCTATTCCAAAATGTGGATTCCTCTCGTCGAGAAATTTGGCGGTCAGCATCACGGCTATTTTCTGCCTTCTGAAGGCGCCAATAACATCGCCATTGCTCTGTTTACATTCCAATCACTGGCTGCCTACGAAGAGTATCGGCAAGCCTCATTTCAGGACGAGGACTGTCTGGCGGCGTTTCAGTTCGCCAAAGAAACCCGCTGTGTGGTGAGCTGCAAAAGGAGTTTCATGAGGCCGGTCTTCGAGTAGCTCTAAACGGCCGAAAATGTCTCTGGAATGAGGGCCGTGCACTAAAAGTCGTTGTCAGGGTGTTGCACTATTCAAAGTCGCTTTTAAAACTCCAATCAAGGAAGACCATGAAGATATCCACCTTTCCCCTAATAGTTCTTTGCCTGTTCATGGGCTTTACCTTTTGGGTTATGGCTGGCGCAGAGCAGTCGCTTCTTGCCTTTGGTGTCCAGCTTATGTCGAGCCCGGATACTGCCCAGGTCGTTATCGACCTCTACATACTTGCTGCGCTTTCCTGTGTCTGGATGTATCAAGACGGTAAAAGCCGCGGCAAAGGATGGGGTTATCTTGTCCCGTTTTTCACCCTGACAGCGATATTTGTGTCCGCAGGACCGCTGCTATATTTGGTACTCCGTGGCCAGCGGCGTGAATCGGCTGCCGCGCCCAGCAAGGTTTAGACGGGGCAGGTGCACGCCCGACTGATAATTTTCCGCATGGAATTCCTAATGAAAGAGTTCTTAGAGCAACATCGACTTGTTCTCGCGGAGGCTGCTGTCGTCGAGAGGCTTCGCAGGAATGAGAAGGTAGAATTAGATCCTGAACTGGTTCATGCCCCATTAATCAACTTTGATGCGGGCAAGAAGGCATTGCGGAGCATTTACCGTGAGTATCTTGATATCGCTGAGGCTTATGACCGACCTCTCTTGCTCAGTACGCCCACATGGCGGGCAAACAAGGAAAGAGTGCTTGCCTCGGAGCACCACCAGAACATCAATGCCGAAGCCGTGAAATTCCTTAGAAGTCTGGTCGAGGACGAAGCTAGAAATGTGCCCGTAAAAATTGGTGGTCTGATTGGCTGTAAAAACGATTGCTACTTGCCTGGTGAGGCTTTGTCACTGAGTGAGGCGAAGGAGTTTCATGAATGGCAGATTAATCAGCTGGCAAGCGAAGGGGTAGATTTTTTGATTGCAGTCACCCTGCCTTCCGTAGAGGAGGCGGCAGGCATTGCTGTCGCAATGGAGGCAACGGGGCTGCCTTACATCATAAGCTTCGTGATGGGCTCAGATGGAAAAGTCCTGGATGGGACTGAGATTAAGGCAGCGTTTGAATACGTTGACACGAAGACCGTGAAAAACCCGCTGGGTTATTTCGTTAACTGCTCCTTTCCATCATTTTTGAAAACAGAGTCTCTGTCTGCAAATGCCATCGATCGGCTGATTGGTATTCAGGCAAACGCTTCATCTCTGAGCCATGCGGAGCTAGATGGCTCTGAAGATCTCAAATCTGAATCGGTATCGGAGTGGGGAAGCCTTTTGCTGCAACTGAACAGCTCTTTTGGATTAAAAATACTTGGTGGATGCTGCGGTACCGATGGTCGGCATCTTAAGTACTTAACAGAGAATATTTCTGCTTAACGTAATGTGATCACTGGAGATCCACGTGAATATTGGCATTTTCATCTACCGAGACGCTGAAGTTCTCGATTTCTCTGGTCCTTTCGAAGTTTTCTCAACGGCATCTCGTTTAAGTGGAGCGGAACAGCCATTCTCGGTGTTCTTGATTGGTGAGAGCCGAGAAGTCGTTTCGGCCAGAGCTGGCTACAAAGTTGTCCCTGACTACTCAATTGACGATCACCCGCCACTAGACGTGCTTATTATCTCTGGGGGCGTACATGCCGTTGAGATGGAAAACGAGAAAGTCATAGCCTGGATTCGAGAGCAAGAAAGCTCTGCGAAGCTCACCGCTACAGTGTGTACCGGCATCTTCCTGTTGGCTAAAGCAGTTGAATCACTTTCGTGCCGTGTCACTACTCACTGGGAGGATATTTCGGATCTTAAAACGATGTTCAGTCAGCTTGAAGTGCTTGAAGGCGTTCGATGGGTTGATGAGGGGAATATTGTCAGCTCGGGCGGTATATCGGCGGGCATCGATATGAGTCTGCACCTGGTCAGTCGGTTGCACAGTGTGAGCTTGGCTGAGGACACTGCGCGCCAGATGGAGTTTTTGTGGACGAGAAACTGCGACTAACTATGTCATTTACCGAACGCCCGATGTATGGCACCCAGCAGCAGTGTTGAACCAATATAACTTGGAAGGCGTAGGGAAGTGAGTTAAGACAATCGAATCGCGCCTTGGCCATGGCTCACACCAGGCAGGCAAGGCCCAATCTCAACTTGAGCAAGGAAACCCATGATGACTATTTTTGAGGAGCTTCGGGCAGACCACGACAAACAGCGAGAGTTGATTGATCAGGTACTTGCAACCAGTGGCGCCAGCGAAGAGCGTGATCGCCTGTTTTTGAACCTGAAAAAACAGCTAGAAGATCATGCGCTCGCCGAAGAACGCTACTTCTATGTGCCGCTGATGAAATTCGATGAAACCCAAGAGAAAGCCAGACACAGCGTTGCAGAACATCATGAACTCGATGAGTTAATTGAGGCCTTGTCAGATGCTAAACAGGACTCCCCAGGGTGGCTGACTCACGCCAAAAATCTTGCCCATACGCTGCTGCATCACCTTGAGGAAGAGGAAAAAGAAGTGTTCCCCTACGCAGGCAAATTTCTTGGTGACGATGAAAAGTCGTCGTTGGGGTCAGATTACCGGGCGGAGATGGAGAAGAGGACGTCCCCCTAAAGAAGAGCTGGAAGCCGTGCTCCCGAGGATCTTGGCGCCTTTTGCGCTGCGATCATGAAGGTTCTGTCGCCCATCGCCGGATCTGTAGTAATGCTAACCTTGGCTTAGCTGTTAGCTGTTAGGTGA
Source organism: Marinobacter sp. LA51 (assembly GCF_030297175.1). Lineage (NCBI taxonomy): Bacteria > Pseudomonadati > Pseudomonadota > Gammaproteobacteria > Pseudomonadales > Marinobacteraceae > Marinobacter > Marinobacter apostichopi. Next base: position 1,534,611 of record NZ_AP028070.1, read on the forward strand.
GCAATAAAAACATTGGTGGAATTTGAAGGCTTCAGAATGATCACCGGATTGCTATTGCTACTCGCGCCAGCCGTTGCCTATTTGGTTTCTTTGCCGTTCTCGCACAGGTTTACACCTTTTTTGCGTTGGTCTTTTCGAATAGTAGGCGGAATCATCGTCTTCGGTGGCAGCTCAATATCCCTCTATTTTGCAGCCTACACGGGTGATCAGGGCGGCATCGCAGCTTTCTTTTTCCAGCTTTTTGTAATTGCTGCATTTGCCTTATTCACAGCCGTGTTTTTTGCCATCCATTGGTCAATGCGCAAAAGAAGCCAGAAAACCTCTGGCGAGTAACTGACAACTACGAGCCGCCGATATTCTTCGCAGGCGGGCTCGAGTATTGAACCACTGGCGGATACCGATCGAAGCCATGATTGAAACGGAAAGACTACTACTGCGCCAATGGAAGGATTCCGATCTCCTAATCTTTGCAAAAATGTGCAGAGACAGGGAGGTTATGGAGTACTTCCCCAAGCGATTAGCCCGGAAGGAAAGCGATCATCTGGCGAATAGAATCCGGTCTCTCATTGCCGATCGTGGTTGGGGGTTCTGGGCTGTAGAGGTTCCAGGCCAATCCAGCTTCATCGGCTATGTCGGTTTGCACATTCCCAGAGCAGCGATGCCGTTTCACCCATGTGTTGAAGTTGGCTGGCGGTTGGCAAAGGAACACTGGGGCCAGGGATACGCGACCGAGGCGGCCAGAGCATCACTGGACTACGCATTTAATCATCTTCAGTTGAGTGAGGTGGTTTCGTTTACCACCTTGAAAAACGTGCGGTCGCAGGCAGTTATGGAAAAGCTTGGAATGTCCCTGGATAGACATTTTCAGCATCCCGATCTGGACGCCAACAGCACGCTCAGAGAGCATGTTCTGTACACGATAAAACGGAGCAAATGGGCGAGAGGTCAACGAATTTAGCCTTGCCTTCGCAGTTGTGTCCAATAGACTGATGTAAAAGCAAATGACCAAGAGGAATGGCTGTGTCCCCAATTTCCCGCTTTCGCCGCACAGCGGCTTTAACCCTTCTACTACTCACCGGGCCAACAATGGCTGCGGACCCGGTGGTGGTATCGTCCAAGATCGATACCGAAGGCGCCGTGCTGGGCCAGATGGTGCTGCAGTCCTTGGAAAAAGCTGGCATTCCGGTTAAGAACCGAATCCAGTTGGGAGCAACCAACATTGTTCGCAATGCCATCAAAGCGGGTGAAATAGACCTCTACCCGGAGTACACCGGCAACGCCGCTTTCTTCCATGATCAGGCGGACCGGGATATCTGGAAGGATGCCGATAAGGCCTACGAGCAGGCGGCCGGCTTGGATAAAGAGGCACACAACATCGTCTGGCTTAAACCGGCCAAAGCCAACAATACCTGGGCCATGAGTGTGCGTGGGGACCTGGCGCGGGCGAACAATCTGGAGACGCTTGAGGATCTCGCGGATTACATCAACAACGGTGGCGACTTCAAGTTTGCGGCCAGTGCAGAGTTTGTTGAATCCGCCAGTGCGTTGCCGGCGTTCCAGAAGGCTTATGGCTTCACGCTGAGCTCTGACCAGCTGCTGGTTCTCTCCGGTGGCAACACCGCCGCGACACTCCGGGCCGCCGCTCTGAACAACAACGACGTTAATGGCGCCATGACCTACGGCACCGACGGCGGCCTTAACGCACTTGATCTGAAGGTGATGGAAGATACCCTCGGTGTTCAGCCGGTTTACCAGCCGGCACCCATCGTGCGCGCCGAGGTTCTGGAAGCCTACCCGAAGATCCGGGAGGTTCTGGAACCCATTTTCGAATCCCTGGATCTCGAAACCCTTCAACGCCTGAACGGCTTGGTTGCAGTGAACGGTGTGCTGGCCGAGCAAGTGGCACGGGATTATCTGGAATCCCTGGGCCAGGACTGAGGTTTGCCTGTTACCAAACCCGCTTCCAACCTGATGGTGCCGAATCGGGTCATTCCAGCCTTGGGTGTGCTCGCCCTCGTGCTGGTCTGGCTTCTGGATATTGGCGCCATACAACCTAACCGCATTGTACCCGGTACCGGCCATGGCCTGCTGTCAGCCGTTGGATGGCTGGGAGCAGGGGTGGTTACCCTGACGCTGGCTGCGTCTATTTTAATTTCCGTCTTGCCGTTGCGGCTGCGATACCCACTACTTCTTGGCCTCGTTGGTTTCTCGTTGGCCGCCTTGCCTCTTTTACTTGATGTCTTTGCCGGTCGCCATCTGCCCGAGGCATCGCCCTATGCGCGCTCCACGATTGGTTCGGCTTTCTGGAGCTTGCTGTTCCTGCTGTCGTTGATGCTGATTGAGATCCTTGGACGGCTCCGGGCCGGGCGAGGGCTGCAGCTAATGCTGTTGGTGGTGATTGTTGGAAGCTGGCTGCTGCTATTGCGTAGTGAGGGCCTGGCGAGCCTTTCACTGGTACGGGAATTCAATGCCCGGCCGGATAAGTTTGAGCAGGCGCTGTGGACGCATCTGGCGCTGGCCTTTGGTGCCGTGACGTTCAGTGCTGGCCTCGCGTTTGTGCTGGCGCTGAAAATGATCCGCAGCCCGGCCTGGCAGAGGCCGGTTCTTGGCGCCGTCAGTTTTCTACAAACCATCCCCAGCCTTGCGGTGTTTGGCCTTTTGATCGCACCTCTGGGCGCGTTGTCGTTGGCGTTCCCATTCCTACAATCGCTGGGCATCCGGGGTATTGGCTGGGCGCCGGCCCTTCTGGCGCTCATCGCTTACAGCCTGCTGCCCATGGTGCGAAATACCTTCGTCGCGATCACGGAGGTTCCGGAAAACCTGGCTGATGCTGGCCGGGGCATGGGGATGACCGACCGGCAATTGTTCTTCCAACTGAAATTACCCTTGGCACTGCCGGTGATCATCGAGGGTGTGCGCATCACCACCATTCAGGCCATCGGCCTGACCGCGGTGGCTGCCTTGATCGGTGCGGGCGGCTTTGGCGCGTTTATCTTTCAGGGGCTGGGGCAGGCGGCCATGGACTTGGTGTTGCTGGGTGCCTTACCCACCATCGCACTTGCGCTGCTGGCGGATGCCTTGTTCACGATGCTTGCTGACAGTCTCAAGCCGACCCCCGCGACAACCTGACATGGGAAAGGAATTGCCTGGATGATCGAACTGAAAAATGTCACCCGGCGCTTCGGTAATACCGTCGCGGTGGACAATATCAACCTGACCATTGAGACCGGTGAGGTCTGCGTGCTGGTGGGCAGTTCCGGTTGTGGCAAGTCCACCACGCTGCGCATGATCAATCGCCTGTTGCCTCACAGTTCCGGTGAGATTCTGGTGGATGGTGAGGACGTGAACGCCATGAATCCGGAGCAACTGAGGCTGAACATGGGCTACGTGATTCAGGGAACCGGTCTGTTTCCCCACTGGACCGTGGCCCGCAATATCGCCATGGTGCCTCATTTGTTGAAGTGGCCAAAGGAGCGAATCGACGCGCGTGTCGAAGAGCTGATGACCCTGCTGGATCTTGATCCGGCCACTCACGCCACCAAATACCCCCAGCAACTCTCCGGTGGTCAGGCGCAGCGGGTAGGCGTGGCCAGGGCGCTGGCGGCAGACCCCAACATCCTGTTGATGGATGAACCCTTTGGCGCGCTGGATGCGATCACCCGGGATAATCTGCAGATGGAGATGCTGCGGATTCAGAGGCAGGTGCGTAAAACCACCGTGTTCGTGACCCACGATATCGATGAAGCCCTGAAACTGGCTACCCGGATTGCAGTAATGGACCAGGGCCGCATTATCCAGCACGACACGCCCGAAAATATTCTCCGCCATCCTGCCTCAGACTTCGTTGAAAACCTCGTGGGCAAGCAGGATCGTGGCCTGAAGCTGATGAGCCTGCGGCCAGTGCGGGACCTGATGTTGCCTCATGCTGAACCAAGGCAATCGGAAGCCTGGGAGGGCGAGATCACGGAAGAGGATAGCTTGCGCCTGGCCTTATCCGTCATGCTCTGGAAGGACTTGGCTGAGGTTGCGGTGTTCAACGCACGCGGACAGGAAACCGGTGTTATCACCCGCGAACGCATTATTCAGGAAGGCGCCTGATGCGCATCTGGCTACCTTCAGCATTACTGGCTGCGCTCTTATACGGGCTGAGCGTCGGGATGCCAGTCCTGGAACCTTTGTTTCAGTGGTTGCAGCCAGACAAACAAACGGTGATTTACGAGCGTGAGAGTTTCTTGTTTCTGCTGCAGAACCATTTGCTGTTGGTGGTTGTGTCGGCGGCTGTCGGCACGTTCGTGGCGGTGGTTGGCGGTATCTTTGCCACCCGCGCCTCGGGCCGTGATTTCCTGCCCCTGGTCAGTCAGGTGGCCTCCATTGGCCAGACCTTCCCCCCGGTGGCTGTCTTAGCGCTGGCGGTGCCGGTGCTTGGCTTCGGCGAAGCGCCAATCTTGATAGCGTTGATTCTGTATGGCTTGCTGCCCATTCTGCGGAATACGCTGGCGGGTCTGGAAGGCGTCGATCCCACCGTGCGCGAGGCGGCACGAGGCATGGGCATGTCACCGGGGCAGATACTGTTTCGGGCAGAATTGCCGTTGGCGGGGAGGGTGATCCTGGCCGGTATCCGGACGTCAGTCACCATCAACATCGCCACTGCGGCGATTGGCTCCACCATAGGCGCGCGCACCTTGGGCGATCCTGTCATCGCAGGGCTGGTGAATGGCAACACAGCCTATGTGTTGCAGGGGGCAATCCTGATTGGTTTGCTGGCCCTCACCACCGATAGTTTGTTCGAGGCATTGGAGCGGATCTGGGACCGTCGGTTTTCGCCTCAGGTAGCTGTGTGATGGGCGCTTTCAAAGCCTTGGTCCGCTGGGATAAGTGCTTCTGCTTCATCGGCAGGTGTTGCTAGTCTGGGCGGTTTGATCGATATTTGATCAGGGTGCCGGCGCATTAACGGAACCGGTCTTCACCGTAACTTATCTTTCGGCCTGGCAGGGCGTGAAGCCGAATCCGATACAGCCCATCAGATCGTGAACACATCTGATGTCGAAATGAAGCTGGTTGCTGCCACGGCTAAACATCTGCACAGGATGGCATTCATGAAACCAAAGATCAGCATAGTCACACTAGGTGTCGACGACCTGGACCGGGCCACGCGTTTTTACGGCGAAGGGCTGGGACTGCCAAGGCACGAGTTTGAAGGTGGTGGAATCTCCTTTTTTAGCCTGGAGGGAACCTGGCTGGCCTTGTATCCCCGCGAGGAATTAGCCAAGGATATCGGGTTGCCAGTTCCTGTTGAGGTTGGATTCTCCGGAATTACGCTGGCTCATAACGTTGCCAGCAAGTCAGAGGTGGATGCCGTGCTACAGCAGGCGATTGCGGCGGGTGCGACTCTGATCAAGCCGGCGCAAGAGGTATTCTGGGGAGGGTACTCCGGGTATTTTCAGGATACCGAAGGGCATTACTGGGAAGTGGCGTACAATCCCTATCAGGACCTGACGTGAATTCTGGTTTGAACCTCGTTAGGCTGACGCTAACCCAATAAAATCCGGTAGAAAGGCATCCTCAGAATGTATGTGCCCAAACACTTTAAGGAAGATGACACAGAGACGCTGCATCGCTATATCCGCGATTACAGCTTCGGGCTGTTTGTGTTTGCCGACGAAGATGGCATTGAAGCGAATCACGTCCCATTCCATTTCCAGGTGGACCCAGACAACCCGCTCGGCACATTGCAGTGTCATTTGGCACGAACCAATCCGGCGTGGAATCGCATAGAGAAGGGCGGTTCTGTGTTGGCCATTTTCCAAGGGCCAGATGCCTACGTCTCTCCCTCCTGGTATGCCTCCAAGGCCGAGACCGGCCGGGTGGTACCGACCTGGAATTACCTTGCAGTCCATGCCAAGGGCACAGCCCGGGTAGTGCAGGACCCAAGCTGGCTCAAAGAGCACCTCCATAACCTCACAGACCGGCACGAACGCGATCGTGCGCAGCCCTGGTCCGTGGACGATGCTCCGGAGGAATACACTGAGCGCTTGATGCAGGGAATCGTGGGTATTGAGATCCGCATTGAGGAGCTAACCGGGAAACTGAAGGCCAGCCAAAACCAGCCGGAGGCCAATCGGGCGGGCGTTAAAGCCGGCCTCAAGACCGAAGGCGTTATGCACGCCGAGGCCATGGCTGATTTGATCAGCGAGCCGGATACCAAGGGCTGATGGCCGGCTTCGTCCGGTAGCGCTTCTGCAGTCTCAGTTGCAGCTTTTAATCAGGGGTGGGTAAGGATATGAGCATCGTTGGTGTACTGGTCGCAACCGTCATCGGAATGGTTCTGGGAGCCTTATGGTATTCACCTGTACTGTTCGGGAATCGATGGATGCAGAGCCTGGGTAAAACCAGGGAGACCCTCGGCAGCCCGACCCTACCGATGATTGGCAGTGTGTTTGCCAGCTTACTGTCGGCTATCGGTGTGGCATTGCTTCATTCATGGATCGGTGTCGACAGCTTCACTTTGTCCCTGGGGCTGGGGCTCGCACTCGGCCTGTTGATCATCTTTCCGGCGCTCCTGTCGGATAACCTGTTCTGTGATTGGGGCTGGGATCTATTGTTTATCCAGTCTGGATATCGGGTGCTTAGTGTGGTGCTGATGTCGTTGGCGATTTATTGGATTGGAGCCTGAGGTTGCACCCCAAGCCCTGTGAGAAGATTTGCAAGGATCGGGGCACCCGGTTGAGCAGTGAAGCCTCAAACGGCCGTTGCTAACTGTTCACTGTCCTGTTTTTTTGCCAGTTTATGGCCATCTTCCGATTGACCCAGTTTCCAGTAACTTGAGATGTAGAGATGGCTCTTGGCAACCTCTCGTTCCTGTTTGAAGAACTTCCTCAACGCACGCATTCCATTGAATTCGCAGGCGGCCCACACCGCGACTTGCCCTGAAAGCCAGGGCAGGGCTTTAACTCTGGAGACAAGGGACATGCCCTCAGGGTCAAGTTCGGGGTTGATCACCCAGTGCAGCTCCACATCCTCCGGATGATCCAGAGTCTGGATGTCTGACTCGCTGGGTACTTCTATCACCGCATACCCGGAAGCATTGGCTGGCAACTCAGCCAGATTGACGCTGATGGCCGGGAGTGCAGTCATATCGCCGACCAACAGGAACCAGTCAGCTTGAGGATTGATCAGTTTCCTGGGGCCTGGACCGCCAATCAGAATCCTGTCTCCCGGTTGGGCGTTGAGTGCCCAACGTGAAGCTGGCCCCATTTGGTCGTGCAGGGCGAAGTCGACATCGATTTCAGCCTGCCGCTGATGCCTGATGGTGTATGTCCTCATCAGAGGGCGCTTGTCTTCACCCTGAGGAAAAATCAGTTTGATGTAGGCGCTTTCCTGATCTTCCGGGAGGTGCGCCAGTTGTTCCCCACCGAGGGTAATGCGCAGCATGTGCTCTGTTATCTGTGTGGAACGAACTACCACCAATTCTTTCGTGGGAGGCTTAGCCATTGTCGGTCGCTCCTTTGTCTGCGGTGCTGTCACTTGTTGAACTCTCGATCATGGTGCCTGCGATCCGAACGAAGGTATCGAGTTCGCTATCGCTCAGGTTGCGGGTCATGTGTTCGGCTGCCTGCTCTTCGAGCGCATCGATTTTCGACATCATTTTCGCTCCTTCGCGGGTCGGGGTCAGGAATTGGCTGCGGCGATCGTTGGGGTTCTCGGTTTTTTCAATCAGCCCTGACTGCATCAACTCATTCAATACGCGAGTGATTTGTGCCTTGTCCTGATTCATGCGTTGGGCAATCGAGCGCGCGGTGGCATCGGGGAGCCGGCAGATGCCTTTTAAGACGCGAATGTGAGTGATGGGAAGCGGGATCTGCTGCTGTTGGATACCCGCTCTGAGCTGTCGCTTGTAAGCGTGCATAAGTCGGTGCAATGCATCGCTGAGGGAGGAGTTTGCCATTTTGCTCTCTATGGATAGTTGATGGAGTCAACCTTATTCGGTTTGGTGGATTCTGTCAACTAACTGAGAGCATTTCTGCATCCCCATAAAGGCTGGCGGCATCCGTTACCTGCGCAAGCCAGCTCAACGGCACACCCTGCGAACTGCCCACCCCATGAATTGCGGCCATAACTGGCCCAAGGATCCAGGCGCGACCACAGGAATCACCTCCGCAGTGTATGTTTGCCCGAATGGCCTCAGTGAAGGAGCTGGCCTGACTTATGATGTGGAAGATCACCGGCATGGCTTCGTGGAGGTAACAGGTGCGGCCGAAGGTATCCCCCGCATTTATTGCATCCAGCGACCTGGCCGAGAGGGCCTGGTCCAGATTCTTGCGATCAGGCGCTTCTGGGGCGGCTTTGTCGATCGCCTCTGACAGTGGCTTACCGAGAAACACCGATTCCAAAAGCCGAGCGGCGCAACGGGCCCAGGCCACTGCATCGTCGTTGTGATTGGTTACCCGTACTGCCGCTTCAACTTGCGTCATAAGGTCAGCCTGCCCGGCGTAGCAGGCAACCAGCGGCGGCAGTTTGGATACTGCAGGCAATTGCATGTCGTCGGCGCCACTTTCCGGCAGCAACTGCCCGTCAATGGTTTCGGCTAACAACACCCCCGCCTTCTGTATTTCGGGTTCCTGATAGGTGAGGCCGATGGCTTCACGCACCGGAGCTGCCAACTGCTTACCGCTCAGCCGTCGTGTATAGGGCAGGACTTTTTGCACCAGGATGCGCTGCTGTTTGTCGGTCAGGGGCGTCTGAATGGACGCCTTGCCGGCTTCAATCGCTTTCTGTTCGTTGGCGATGAGGTTTTGTAGGGTGATGCGGGTAGGGTTGTCGATGTAGCCCTGCCAGTCACCACCGGGGCCGAAGTAGGCCAGAAAACGGCGCTGGTAGTCTCGCACACTGAGCTTACCCTGACAGGCCAGCAGGCTATCGGTGAGCACTTTGGTTGCGGCACCATAATGACTGACATCGCCTGCCTGTTTGCCACCGTGGGCAAAGAAGCCAAAGCCCTTACCAAAATAATCAGCGCTGGGCGTGAGAAACTCCGGCGCCTGGCCAGCCACCTCCAAGATCCGGTTGCTGTCGTAGAGCCAGTGCAGACCAAGGCTGGCGGCATCGGCGACCCAGCCTCCTGCGAGGGCAGCGGCCATGCGTGTTTGGGTATCTTTCGGTAAATTTTTCATCACGATGCCTGCACAATAGGAAGTTGAATGGTCGTTTAATATCGGAATACGTGGTTCACCCGCAGTTTGGTTCGCTCGATCGGAGTATGGCACCTAGTATTCAAGAGCGTTGGAAAGACATTGAGGTTGTTGTCGGCCACAGTTCAGCAACAGTTCAGCCGCCCAAAATCAAAATGAGTAAGGAATAATATGGACATCATTCGAATTATTATCGCCATTCTGCTGCCCCCGCTTGGGGTGTTTTTACAAGTCGGAATTGGAAAGCATTTCTGGATTAATATCGTTCTGACTCTCTTGGGGTACTTGCCAGGGATCATCCACGCGGTCTACATCATCGCCAAGAAATGACAAGCGTTGGCTAGGACAGCGGCTCAGAATCGCTTGCTGAGCCAAGGAATCGCAAGATGAGAGATCGGATCAGGTTCTTCCTGAGTAGACTTGGTGAACGGTTGTGGGTGAAACCGTTGTTCAGCTGTGTGCTTTCAATTGCCGCCGCATTTCTGGCGCGGGCAGCCGATGACACTTTCCCTCAAAGTGGATTGCCGGACATCAGTGCCGATTCCCTGGAAACGTTATTAAGCATCATTTCAGCAAGCATGCTGGTGATTGCCGTGTTTGCAGTTGGGTCCATGCTTTCCGCCTATGCATCCGCCAGTGGTTCGGCTACGCCTCGAGCGTTCCCTGTGGTGGTTGCTGATGATGTCTCTCAGTACGCGCTTTCCATTTTTGTAGGGGCTTTCATCTTCAGTATTGTAGGCCTGATTGCTCTGATGAATGGCTACTACGGATCAACCGGTCGGTTCGTATTGTTTGTCGTTACGGTGACGGTGTTTGGGATTGTCATTATTGGGTTTGTTCGCTGGGTGGACCGGATAGCCCGGCTTGGGAGGCTGGGGACGACGATCAGCAAAGTAGAAGCGGTTGCTTGCCGCTCCCTGTTGCGCAACCGCCGCTGTCCCACCCTGGGGGGTAGGAAGTTGGTTCACCTGGGAGATGGTGACCCGGTGTATGGCGAGTCTGTTGGCTATTTGCAGCGTGTGGATGTCGAAGAGTTACAGGTATTTGCCGAGAAGCATGATCTCCAGGTTTACGTGGCTGTTTTACCGGGGGAATTCATCATGCCAGGGCAGCCCGTAGCTCACGTTGGCCGGGAGGGTAAGAGTGAGGAGTTGGATTTCGGCTGTGTTTCGCAGGCATTTCTTATCGGGAAGACACGAACGTTTGAGGAGGACCCCCGGTTTGGGCTGATTGTTCTGTCAGAAATCGCCAGTCGTGCGTTATCCCCGGGAATCAACGATCCCGGGACTGCAGTGGAAATCATTGACGCGTTCGTTCGAATCTTCGCCCAATGGAGTGAAACCGAGGAGCAGGATGTGGCGACGGAGCGGGATCGCGTCTGGGTGCCAGAGGTCTCGGTGGGTGACATGTTTGATAACGCTTTTAGCGCTATTTCGAGAGACGGCGCTGGCACCATTGAGGTGATGCTCCGGTTGCAATCCGCCTTGGCGTCACTTTCCTCACTGGGGGATGGTGAGCTCAGGGAAGCGGCTTCGAGGCACGGGCAGTTTGCATTGAAGCACGCTGAACTCGCTCTGAAGTTACCTGAGGAGGTTGAGCGAGTTCGACAATTGGCTCAGCGCGAAGACTCCAACACAAAGCACTCCTCCTAGCGCTCCAAAAAGGTGGGCCTCTATCAATATCGGCCCGCCTATAATGGCTTCCATTTGGTTACTTCCACCACCCGCAAGTTCAACGCTGAGTTTTCCTACCAACAATACGAGTGCCAACGAGGAAGCGACAGGAATGGCTCGCAATGATAGAAGCGCTCCCGCCGCAAGCAGACCATGTAGCAGTCCTGAAAGGCCTACGTACCATTGGATTTCAGGCTGACCGAAAAGCAGGCAAGCTGAGGTGAAAAGTGCGATCCCGGCGGTCATGACCCAGGCTTTAATGCCGTTCAAAGCGTCGCCAAATAATAGCCAGATTACTGCTAACCCGCCTAGATTAATCGTCAGATGTTGCCATCCCAAATGAACCCAGTGGCCTGTTAACAGTCGCCAGTATTGCCCCTCAATAAGTGCATCACGCTGATACTGAAACGCTCCCGCGATTTCAGACCCCGACGCCCACACCACAATTGCCAGTGCTCCAAAAAGGACGGGAAATATTGTTTGCACAATTACTTGGGCGAGCTTAGGTGATAGTTCATTCATTTTTAACGCTTATTTCGGATTCCGCTCAGAGTTACTGAATGTTTCACAATGTTTCATGTTGTTTTATTAACTTTTTGACATAAACTCTTCCGGTTCGTCAGCCCTTGGGCTGGGCGAGAATGGACCGACGGCCGACGTTATTTGTGAACGGCCATCATAAGCGGTAATTCGATCAAATAGGGATACTTGAATGCGAAGCTTCTTTTATGTGGTGCCCGTTGTAGCGTTAGCTTTACCCTTCAGTACTCAGGCGGATGAGGTAATTCTGGACGACCTGATTGTCATCGGCAGTCTTTGTGCCGGAGAAGACTGTGTTGTAGACGCTGAGTTTGATTTCGATACGTTGCGCCTGCAATCGCCGACGCCTCAGATCTTATTTCAGGACACCAGTACCTCTGCCAGCTTTCCAACTCATGATTGGGTGATGGGCATTTCTGATGGGGGTACTGCAATGCCTTCATCGTTTTTTATCAAGAACCTAACAACTGAGCTAACCACGTTGATGTTTTCACCCGAGGGTGATGTCGCGCTGGGTGCGGGCGCAGAGGTCGTTGAGGGGGCGGTGTCGGTTGGCGATTTGGGGATGGAGCGAAGGGTCACGTCCGTAGCTGACGCTGTTGATGACTCCGATGCCGTGACGTTGAGCCAGTTCAACGCGTTCAAAACCACAGCGACGGCTTCCGTTTCTACAGAAGTAACTGCACTTGAAACTCGATTGTCTGAGCTGGAATCACGCCTGACTGATCTGGTTGAGCGGCTCGAAGCCGTTGCGGCTCAGGTTAATTAAAACGTTGGTTCAGTTGGGAATTCTGCTCATGAAAGTACGACATTATGCATTGTGTTTGATTAGCGCTTTGACTGCGCCAGCGTCTTTTGCAGATCAGCTCATATCGGATGACCTGATTGTGCAACAAAACCTGTGTATCGGCTTGGATTGCAATAACGGTGAAGACTTTACCGGCGGTGTGCTAAAGCTGAAGGAAAACAATACACGAATTCGGTGGTACGACAGCTCTGTTATGCCAGGTGAATTAATTCGGCATCGCCTCGAAAATACCTTTGTTTATGGCGTGATAGGTCAGTCCTGGAGGGTGGAAGCGAACCAGTCCATCAACGGAGGTGACAATTATTTCTACTTTAACCAGCAAAGCCTCGAAGATTATCTGGTTTATAGCGATGGCACTGCTCCGGACTATGACTGCTCCACTCCTTCTTCGGATCCGAAGCCTGTAATAGGAGTAATCCCTGAGGGAGAGCCTGCTGAAGATGAGTTTAATTGTGAAACCTACCGCAGCTTTATCCAGCGGGATGCTCTGGCAACGGGTGGAACTGCAAGCTCCGGTGTTGCAGTGGGTATTGGCGCAACGATAGCGGATGGTCAAGTGAGTCTTGGCAGTGCCGAGCTCAAACGACGCCTGGTCCATGTTGCCAATGCGATTGCAGAATCCGATGTGCTCATAAAAGAGCAGTTGGATTTGGGACTTTTTCAAGAACAGCTTACTCGACTTAACGAAGTTGAATCTCTGGTGAATATGGCAGAGAAAGAGCTGGAAGTTCTTGAGGCTGCGGTGAAACCGAAAGGCGGTGGCGGAGCTGCCGGATGGTTGATGCTTTTGCTACCCTTGGCGGCCTTCAAGCTTCGAAATCGAAAGTTAAACAGTTAAGAGGTGGGCCAGCCTGCTGATTGAGGTGAACTTTCTCAATTGGCAGGCGTTTGCGGCCTTGCGGTTCAGATCATTTCTTTCGTTACAGAGCATTGGTGTTAAGCCAATGCCCAAGACGAGCGGCACCAAAAACTGGATAATGGCGGGATTATAAGGCCACGGCGCGCCAAATTCTCCAATCCTGGTACCCTCGTAATGGAAATCAACGTCAACTTTCTCGACAATCTCAGACTTGAAGCCAAGTTTGACGATTTCACTGTCGTTACTGACCAACCTATCCGCTACAAGGGCGACGGCTCAGCCCCCAGTCCTTTCGATTACTTCCTGGCATCCTCGGCGCTGTGTGCGGCTTATTTCGTGCGGGTGTACTGCAAGGCGCGGGATATTCCCATGGACAACATCCGCCTGTCCCAGAACAACATCGTCGACCCGGAAAACCGCTACAACCAGATCTTCAAGATTCAGGTTGAATTGCCGGAGGACATTTCCGACAAGGATCGTCAGGGCATCCTTCGGTCGATCGATCGTTGCACGGTCAAGAAGGTGGTTCAGACCGGCCCAGAGTTCCAGATTGAACAGGTCGATAACCTGGACGAAGATGCCCAGGCTCTGCTCATGGTAGAGCCAGACGGCGATGCCCGCACCTACATCGAAGGCAAGGACCTGCCGCTGGAGCAGACCATTGCCAACATGACCGGAATCCTGGCGGATCTGGGCATGAAAATTGAGATTGCCTCCTGGCGCAACATTGTGCCGCACGTATGGTCGCTGCATATTCGCGACGCGGCGTCGCCTATGTGCTTCACCAACGGCAAGGGCTCCACCAAGGAGAGTGCCCTGTGTTCCGCGCTGGGTGAGTTCATTGAGCGCCTGAACTGCAACTTCTTCTACAACGATCAGTTCTTCGGCGAAGAGATCGCCAACAGCGAGTTCGTGCATTACCCGAATGAGGAGTGGTTCAAGCCCGGGCCCGAAGACGGGCTGCCCGAGGGCATTCTGGACGACTACTGCCTGGCCATCTATAACCCGGATGGCGAACTGGGTGGCTCCAATCTGATCGACACCAACTCCGGCAATGTGGAGCGGGGCATTGTGTCCCTGCCGTTTGTCCGCCAGTCCGATGGCGAGGTGGTTTACTTCCCCTCAAACCTGATCGAGAACCTGTTCCTCAGTAACGGCATGAGTGCTGGCAATACGCTGTTCGAAGCCGAAGTGCAGTGCCTGTCAGAGATCTTCGAGCGGGCCGTGAAGCGGCAGATCATCGAAGAGGAAATTGCGCTGCCGGACGTCCCCCGCAACGTTCTGGAAAAGTACCCCGATATCCTCGAGGGCATCGACGCGCTGGAAGCCCAGGGTTTCCCCATCCTCGTCAAAGACGCCTCGTTGGGTGGCCAGTTCCCGGTCATGTGCGTGACCTTGATGAACCCGCGCACTGGCGGTGTGTTCGCGTCGTTTGGCGCACATCCGAGCTTTGAGGTAGCGCTGGAGCGCAGCCTGACTGAACTGATGCAGGGCCGGAGCTTCGAGGGCCTGAATGATGTACCGGCGCCGACGTTCAACAGCCTGGCGGTGTCTGAGCCCAACAACTTTGTTGAGCACTTCATCGATTCAACCGGTGTAGTGTCGTGGCGTTTCTTCAGTGCCAAGCAGGATTACGAGTTCTGTGAGTGGGACTTCTCCGGCACCAACGAAGAAGAATCCGTCGGTTTGTTCAATATCCTCAAGGAGATGGACAAAGAGGTGTATGTGGCCGTGTATGAAGACCTGGGGGCGCCCACCTGCCGTATTCTGGTTCCCGGTTATTCCGAGGTGTATCCGATTGAAGACCTGATCATGGATAACACCAACATGGCCCTGGATTACCGTCAGGACATTCTCAATCTGCATTCCCTGCCCGACGAGCAGTTGGCGGATCTGGCGGAGCGCCTGGAAGCCAGCCAGCTCGACAACTACATGACGATCATCAGCCTGATCGGCATCGAGTTCGACGAGAACACCGTGTGGGGGCAGCTGACGATTCTGGAGCTGAAGCTGCTGATCTGCCTGGCGCTGGAGTGGCACGAGGAAGCGCTGGAGTTCGTCGACATGTTCCTGCAGTTCAACGACAACACCGTTGAGCGCAACCTGTTTTACCGGGCCGTGAACGCGGTGCTGGAAATTACCCTGGATGATGAACTTGAGCTGGACGACTACCTGTTCAATCTCAAGCGCATGTACGGGGATGAGACCATGGATGCGGTAGTTGGCTCAGTGAATGGCAGCACCCGTTTTTACGGCCTTACCCCAACCAACTCGCAGCTGGAAGGGCTGGACAAGCACCTGCGTTTGGTTGAGAGCTATAAGAAGCTTCACGCGGCCAGGGCTGCGCGAGCGGCAGGGTAGTTTATCGGCTGGAACGGGATTCGATGTCTACCACCTGTCCGTTTCTCAGGGTAACGACCTGCCGGAACTGATTTCCGGCCAGGTCATAGAGCCACAACTGGACCAGCACTGGCCGTATCCCTCGCCAGGTCTCCAGACGTCGAGTGGGTTTGGGTGTCCGCCATTCCACTCGCTTTGAAACGGGTTCGCCGCAACGGGCGATCAGCTCGTATTCGGTGCGAGCGTGCCGAAGGGTGCTGATGTTGCAACTGGCCCGATCGGAAACATGGAATCCATAACCCAGGCTTTCCACCTGTGCCAGCTTGCCATTGCGGAAGGTCAGGCGCCGTATAAACCTTTGGGGCCCGGGGTTGTAGTACCAGTGCATTTCGGTTTGCACCACGCCCAGCCCGGGGACTGTGGCTGTGGGGTATTCCACCACGTAGTCCGGCGGCCCACAGCGCTCCTCAACCTCAATGGGCCAGGCGTCATTGTCGACCAGATACGTCCCGCAGCGCAGGGCGCCCTGAGCGCCCGGGGCGAGGGCTATCAGCACTAACATCCATAGGAATCGTCGAAAGCAGGTCATGGTCTGGTCACTGTTCTGCATGAATTTCACATCAATTGTACTCCTCGATACACCCCGCCACTCAACGCCCAACGATCGTTCGCTGGGAACTGTAATGGTCGGAGTCGTGAAAAACCGGTGATTCCTGCTAGGGTTAATAATCATGGGCTTTTGAAGGAGTAGAGGCCATGTTCCGACGCACCAAAGCCTTGCTGCACCAGATAGAACGGATTCCGGTGATCAATCAAGCGTTGGATCGGCACTATGCGAAAGAGTTCGCAAGTGCCACTAACGTCAACTGGTTCAAGGGTGTTTACCCGGACTTTGCTACTGCCATTGCCGACGTGCCAGCCAACAAACCCCTGGGGTATGACAACGACGCCCCCGCCTCAGCAGACATGTACCGTTTTAGAATGCAGGCCATTGCCCCCTGCGATTACCCCGTCGCCTTTTGGCTAAACCGATTGATGCAACCCAATGAAAGATTGCTGGATTTCGGTGGCCACGTGGGCGTTTTGTATTACGCGCTCAAGCGATATTTGTCATTTCCCGAGCCATTCGAGTGGACGATTTATGATGTGCCAGCGGTTGTTCGGGAGGGAAGGAAATTCGCCGAGGAAAATCAGAATCCTGTCCATCTGAATTTCATCGATGATCTGACCCAGGCGGACACTAATGATTGGGTGCTTTTCTCGGGCTCTTTGCAGTACGTCGAAGATTCCTTGATTTCGATCATTGAACGGCTGCCCAGCCGGCCAAAGTATCTGTTGATCAATATGCTGCCGGTTCATCCGGAGCAGCAATACGTCACCTTGCAGAATATTAGTACCGCTTTCTGTCCCTATCGCATTTATAGGGCCGTGTCGCTGATGGAGGACATCCAGAAGCTCAATGGCGAGGTGATCGACGAGTGGCGTAATGCGGATAAGGCATGCGTTATTCCCTACCACCCGGAGCACTCTCTGGATCACTACCACGGTATGCTGGTTCGGTTGAACCCACTGCACTGATCCGGTGGTCTTTATCGCAGGCTATTCCTTCGCATAGGGACATAGCGAAGGCCGCGTTCTAATGCTTTAATGTCGCCCCAAACGAGGATAGCGTTATCGCCTCCAGCAGAGGCAACTTCTCGCCTTGTTCCGCTTTTCGCTTGACCTGGAAATTACCATGAACGAACAGGAAGTACTCTACGGTTTCAGTAGCGTTCTGATTGCCGCGGCGCTTTTCGTCGCAATTGTTGTCTGTAACGAGCTGGGATTCAGAACCGGTCGTTTCACTCAGGCTCGCACTACGTCAGAAATGAAGGAGCTCACAGGGTCCGTTCAGGCCAGTATTCTGGGCTTGTTGGCGTTACTGTTGGGTTTTACCTTCAGCATGTCGATGCAGCGTTACGACAATCGCAGCATCGCTGTTATCGATGAAGCCAATGCCATTGGAACGGCGGTGCTGAGGGTAGAGTTGCTGCCGCAGGAATTCCAGGATGACGCCAAACAGCTGTGGCGGGATTATGCGCAGTTACGGGTGGAGGTAGGCCAGGTTGATCTGACCAAGGTTGACGAGCGCAACGAATACAACGCCAAGATCGCTCAATTACAGAGCGAGCTGTGGTCGCTGGCGGTTGCGGCTACCAACGTCGATCCGCGTCCGGTAACAACGGGGTCGTTCGTGAAATCCCTGAACGACGCCATCGACAGCCAGGGCAAGCGCAATGCCTTGCTTCAGATGCACGTGCCGGAAGTGGTGCTGATCCTTCTGTTCGTCGTTTTTATAGCGTCGGGAGGGATCATGGGGTACTCCTCGGGCTTGAGCGGGCAGCGAATGGTGGTGCCCATCATGCTGGTGTCTCTCCTGATTACCCTGATTGTATTCCTGATTATCGATCTGGACCGGCCAAAGCGCGGTTTCATTCAGGTTAACCAGGCCCCGATGGTGGAGGTGCTGGGCGGTTTGAGTCCATAGATTTCGCCCGCCTCAACGCTGGAACTTGCGCCGGTAATCGCTTGGCGACACCCCAACTCGATCCCGAAACAATCGCCGGAACGAGTTGGGGTCTTCGTAACCCACCTGGTAGGTGATCTGCTCAAACGACATCTTGCTGGATTCCAACCGCAGCTTGGCGTCTTCCAGCCTTAGGTTTTGCAAATACTGGCTCGGTGACTGGCGGGTGGCCTGTTTAAACCTTCGGATGAAGTGCCGCAGGCTGAAACCAAACTGTTCGGCCAATGCCTGTACATGAATCACCTCTTTGTAATGCCCCTCCAGCCAATCCTGTACCCGGAGTATGGCGTCGTCTTCGTGGCGACGATTGAAGGTTGTCACCATGTAGGGCGACTGATCGCTTCGGCTGCTGTCGATCAGCAGCTTTCTGGAAAACTCACGGGCCAGAGCTTTGTCGGCGAACTTCTGAAGCATGTGTAGCAGCAAATCGTTGCTGGTGGTGGCGCCACCGGAACAGAGTACGCCGCTGTCGTCGGTCACGGTTTGGTGTTCCTGCAAATTGACTCGAGGGTAGCGTTGGCGGAAAACATCGGCGTAGTACCAGTGGGTGGTAGCCACCCGTTCATTCAAGAGCCCGGCTTCAGCGGTCAGGAAGGCACCGGTGCACAAAGAGGCAATGGTGTTGCCGTCGGCGTGGCGCTGGCGGAGCCAGGGAATGAATCCACCGAGTGACGGCAGCAGGTCCAGTATCCGAAACAGGAAACCTGGCACGATCACCAGTGTGGCCTGTGGCGCGTTCTCAATGCTTGCGGTAGGGGTGAGTGTAACGCCGCCAGAGGCCGTAACTGGCAAACCATCAATCGACACCAGTGACACCTTAAAAGCGGTTGCATTCCCACTTTCAACTCCAATGACGCCCCTGGCCCTTTGCAGGTAGTTGGCGCTCTCCAGCATTTCCAGCGTGGCGGTAACACTGGTCGATGAGCAACCCTCGGCGAGCAGGACAATGACACCGATGGTCGGTTGCTCGGGTTTAGCGTTGGCCATGGGTGAGCTCTCAATGTGGCATGTATGGCTTGAATAATGTCATATATGCCCGTTGGTTCAGGCGCCGTCAAGCCATACTCTGGATCACCACGTAACAACACGCTGTCTGTTCCATGACAACGCGTTCGGCCACAGAGACCCACGAGAGCTGAAATCCATGACGCAGAAGAATCGGCGCCCACGCCTGAAACTCGATGCCCGTATTGTACCGGGCCTCAATGCTTCGCACTCCGAGCTGGAAGCCATGTGGGGGCTTCGCCTTGAGTACCTGGACCTGCGCTTGTCAGAGCAGGCCGACTGGGAGCGGTTCTGCTATTACTGCCAGAAAGACCGTACGGTACTGGCGCTGTTTGAGGACGAGGCGGGCACCTTGCAGGGCTATTTCACATTCACCTTCGAGCCCATCGATCAATCCGGTCGCAAGGCCCTGTTAATCCATTCGAAATATTATTATGTCCGCACGGCGGCGCGCGGACATCCCAAAATCACTTCGTCGGCTTGGCGGTTGTTGCCGGGGCTGATTCGGCGTTATGGGCTTCGGCGAATTTACCTGGTCGCGTTTGCCTTTCCGACCAGCTTTGTTTCCCTGAGCCGGACCTTTGGCGGGGCGATGACCATTCAGGACCCGGTTACGCCAGAATGGGAGCGAGAGGCGCTAGCAACCTTTGCCAGTCAGCAGGCCGGGCAGGACTGGGACGCCGAGGCTGCCGTTATTCGTCACCAGAGTATTCCGCAGGGCGAAGGGCGCCCGGTGACTGATGGCATTCGGCAGTTGCAAGCGCGCTATGAAGGCTTTAATCCGGATTGGAAGGAAGGGGTATCGCTACCGATCATGATGAAGCTGGATGCGCCCACGGTGTGGAGCACCATAAAAACCAATGTCCGGCGTCTGTTCCGTTAGACGTTAAAAGACTCGCTCACGTTGGGCCCGGTCAGCAAAGCGCGCTGCCGGACCCGCGAGGTGTCAGCGGCGTTCAATCTGGCCGGTTTCGTCCGAGATCACGATTTCGACACGGCGGTTTTGCTGTCGCCCGGCGCTGGTGTCGTTACTGGCCACCGGATAGGCCTCGCCATAGCCTTCGAACTCGACACGGCTGCTGGAGACGCCGTGGCTAAGTAGTTCGTCGTAGACTGCCATGGCGCGGCGCTCAGACAATCGCCGGTTGTAGGATTCCTCGCCGGTGCTGTCGGTGTAACCTTCAATCCGAACACGTCGGTCGTCGTACTCCAACATGAATTCTGCCAGTCGGGCTACGGTTCGCTGTCCGGAGGCCTTCAGGTCGGCTTTGTTAAGGTCAAACAGCACATCACCCAGTGTCAGCACCATGCCGCGCTCGGTCTTTTCCGCTTGAAGCGCTGCCATCTGTGCACGGAGGGCCTCAGCTTCGTTGGTCTTCATCTGCAACATGATTTTCTGGCGCCGCTCTTCGGCGGAGCTAATCTCGTCTTCCAGTGAGGCGCGGAGTCCCTGTTGCTGAGCAATTTCGGCGTGTCGACCGGCAAGGTAGGCGGCGTGCTCAACGGCAGTGAGGTCGGCGTCTTCTTCCAGCAGCGATTCTGCCCGGTCAAGCTCGCGTTTGGCGGCGCGCAGTTGACTGGCGCCACTGCGGGCAACATCCGGGTCCTGTTCAATGTTCAGGTACAGGGTGCGAGCCTGGTCGACCTTGGCATTGTAGGGTGGGGCACTGGCACAGCCGGTGATCAGAGTCAGCAGCCCGACAGCAATGCAGGTGGCAAAAGTGCGAGTCATCATCTCAATCTCCTGGTCCGGGCCTACGATTCGTTGGTGTTGAGTTGATCCTGCAACTCATCGATAGAGCGGTTGATCTCTGCGACAGCGCGCCGGGCTTTCTCGGTTTCTGAACGAGCGGCGGCCAGTTGGGCGTCTACAGCTGCTTGCTCCAACATTCGTTCTGCTTTCCGGTATTCCTCCCGATCCATTAATTCACGGGCGTCCGCTACTTTATTCTGGGCCTGGTTCAGCATAACCGGCTCGAACTTACGTGCATCCGCCGACTCCGCCTGCCGGACCGATGACTCGGCAGCCTGTAACTCGCTGTCCGGTTTTGGTCCTGGGCCAGCACAGGCAACCAAAAAAGTGGACATCGTCACGAGCATCCAGGGCCGTGCTAAATGATTTATTGGTTTCATGGGTGCGCTCCCCTGTTGACAGCGGTATCCGTCGAAGGACGGTGTGAACTAGATTGTCAAAAAATGTGAATTACGCCTCTGAAACTATAGCAGCGAATCCGAAACTTGCTTTGGTAGCTCCACTGCGTGATTCACGTGAATGGGCCCTGCTTGAATCATCTGTTTCCGGCCCAATACTTGTAGATCATCGGTGTGTTTTGATCGATTGGTCCTGTTCGCCTTAAGCGGCGTATCACTTACAGGAAATCCAAAGGGCGACCATTTAACGTTGTCCATGTGCCCGTTAGGAGAGCATTTCACTATGAGTGACCCGACCTACACCCCTCCCAAGGTCTGGAAATGGGAGTCCGAGAGTGGCGGCACCTTTGCCAAAATCAATCGGCCGATTGCCGGGCCCACCCATGACCAGGAGCTGCCCGTAGGCGAGCATCCGTTACAGCTGTATTCACTGGCAACGCCAAACGGAGTCAAAGTCACCGTCATGCTCGAAGAACTGCTGGAGCAGGGCATAAAGGGCGCGGAATACGACGCTTATCCGATTAAAATTGGCGACGGCGACCAGTTTGGCAGCGGCTTTGTTGAGGTGAATCCGAACTCCAAGATTCCAGCGCTGGTGGATCGCAGTGCCGATCCGGCCATTCGCGTGTTTGAATCCGGCAACATCCTGCTGTACTTGGCAGAGAAGTTTGGTGCCTTCCTGCCCAAGGATATCGCCAAGCGCACGGAAACCCTGAATTGGCTGTTCTGGCAAATGGGCAGCGCGCCCATGCTGGGTGGCGGCTTTGGCCACTTCTACGCCTACGCGCCGGAAAAATACGAGTACCCGATTAACCGCTACACCATGGAGGTGAAGCGCCAGTTGGATGTGCTGGATCGTCAGTTGGCGAATAACCGTTACATTGCGGGCGACGAGTACACCATCGCTGATATGGCGATCTGGCCCTGGTACGGCGCCCTGGTGGCCAACAAGGTTTATGACGCGGCCGAGTTCCTTGAGGCTCACACCTACACCAACGTGGTGCGCTGGATGGAGGAGATTGCCCATCGTCCGGCGGTACGGCGTGGGCGGATGGTTAACCGCACGTGGGGTGAGCCGGAAGAGCAGCTGCACGAACGGCACGATGCCAGTGATTTCGAAGAGAAAACGCAGGATAAGCTGGCGGCCATTCTGGGCCATTCCTGATCAGGATAGCCATGACCCTGGGCGGCCGACTGGTTGCTCAGGCGATTTTTCGATCGTCTTCCCGTTTAAGAATTTCATCGATCTCTTCCGCTGACAGGGTCTCCTGTTTCAGCACGGCTTTGGCCAAGGCTTCAAGCTGCGCCCGGTGCTCGGTCAGGAAATCGAGCGTGGCCTTTTCTAACGCCATCAGCTGAGCCTGAATTTCCGCATCAATCAGCTCGGCGGTTTTCTCGCTGAATTCCCGTGGCAGGCCCATCTCGCGGCCGAGAAATACGTGCTCTTCGCCAATGCTCAGGCCAAGCGGCCCTATTTTTTCACTCATACCCCACTGACCGATCATTTTTCGGATCAGCGTGGTGGCTTCTTTCAGGTCGTTCTGGGCGCCGGTGCTTACCTCGCCATAAATCAGTTTTTCGGCGGAGCGGCCACCCAGCATCACTTTGATCCGATCCTTCAGGTAGCTCTCGGTGTAACTGTACTGATCGTCCCGCGGGGTTTGCTCGGTGACACCCATGGCCATGCCGTGGGGGATGATGGTGAGTCTGGTGAGCGGGTCAGCCTTGGGTAGGTAGTAGGCCATGATGGCGTGGCCACACTCGTGGTAGGCCACAGCCTCACGTTCTTCAGGCGAGAGGTGGGCGTCGCGTTCTTCACCGAGGATGATCCGGTCTCGGGCCAGCTCAAAGCAGTGGGCGGTGACTTCGTGCAGATTTTCCCGGGCTGCGGTCAGGGCGGCCTCGTTGACCAGGTTTTTCAGGTCTGCGCCGGAGAATCCAATGGTGCGCGCCGCTACCTGCTCCAGGTCAACATCCTCGGCCAGGGGCACCTTGCGTACGTGTACTTTCAGAATGGCGGCACGGGCTTCCTTGTGGGGACGGTCCAGGGTGATCTTGCGGTCGAATCGCCCGGGGCGGAGCAGGGCGCTATCCAGTACATCGGGCCGGTTGGTGGCGGCCAAAACAAGGATGTTCTCGTGGGGTTCGAAGCCGTCCATCTCCGTGAGGATCTGGTTTAGCGTCTGTTCTCGTTCGTCGTGGCCGCCGCCCAGTCCGGTGCCCCGGGACCGGCCAATGGCATCCAGTTCGTCAATGAAAATCAGCGCCGGCGCGGCCTTGCGGGCGTTCAGGAACATGTCTCTTACCCGGGCGGCGCCAACACCCACAAACATTTCGATGAATTCCGAGGCACTGATGCTGAAGAAGGGCACCTCTGCCTCGCCGGCAATGGCGCGCGCCAAAAGC
The DNA here is from genome assembly GCF_030297175.1 of Marinobacter sp. LA51. NCBI lineage: Bacteria > Pseudomonadati > Pseudomonadota > Gammaproteobacteria > Pseudomonadales > Marinobacteraceae > Marinobacter > Marinobacter apostichopi. The sequence continues at coordinate 1,558,147 of NZ_AP028070.1, forward strand.
GTTTTGCCGGTGCCCGGTGGCCCCACCAAAAGCACACCCTTGGGCATATCGGCACCCAGGGCCTGGTATTTTTCGGGGGACTTGAGGAAATCGATGATCTCCGCGATCTCGCGTTTCGCCGATTCGATTCCGGCGACATCATCCAGCGTGGTTGTGGAGGTTTCCCGCCGGGCCAGGCGGGCTTTCGACTTACCGTAGTCGAACGGGCCGCCGCCCTGGGTGATTCGTTTCTGGGCCACGCCCCAGAACCAGAACATTAGAGCCAGCAGAAGGATCCAGGGCAGGAAACCGCGAATTAATTCCTGCCACCAGGGCAGCCCGGAGGGGGCTGCCGAGATGGTGACGTCGGATTCTTCAAGTAAGTTGAGTAATGCCGGGTCCTCCATCGGTGGGCGAATGGTCTGGAATCCGGCATCGGCGTCGGAGAACTGGCCGGTGATACGCTCGTCTTTAAGGGTAACGGCGGCCACCTGGCCATTGATAACCGCAGTCTTGAACTCGGAGTAAGCCAGTACCTGCAGCTTTGGCTGCCCGCTGTCCTGGAGCCAGAGCACCATCAGGAAGATGGCGGCACTGAGCCACAGGAAGGAATACTGGTTCGGAATCGCCGGCTGTGGTGAATCCGACGGTTTCCGATCGCCCGGTTCATTGGGAGCGGTCATCTCGGTCTCCGGTCACCCTCCATGATCTTGGCCACGAACACGGATTTGCCGTAGGTTTCGAATGACCACTTCATGGTGTCCGAGAGCACCTTCATGACTTCGTCGTACTCTCCGAAGATCTCCGTGCTCATGCGGCCCGGGTAGACCTCCAGCCCGGTTTGTTCCAGGCGGGCAATCAGGTCCCGGATCGGTTGTTTGTAGTCTTCCTTGAGCGGGTAGCAGCTCAATTGCACAGACAGATACATTATCGCCTCCTGGTTTTGATGAATCGGGTGCGGCGGCGGTATCAGTAACCCTGAGCCGAGGACGTACTCCGCCGCGGATCAGCACCCCCGTAAAGTGTTTCGTCCTCTCCCACCATAATACTCTGAATGGCGCCCATCGCCGAATTGGTAACCACGGTATGGCCACGACTTTCCAGCAATTTAACGGTGTCGCCGCTGATGCCCTGCTCAATACGCAGCTCATCCGGCAACCACTGATGATGGACCCGGGGCGCGCTGACGGCGGTCTGGATGTTCATGTCGTGGTCGATCACATTGAGGATCACCTGCAGGGTGGTGGTGATAATGCGGGAACCACCCGGGCTGCCGGTGACCAGGAAATTCTTGCCCTGTTTTTTCACAATGGTGGGCGACATGGAGCTGAGCATGCGCTTGCCGGGCTCCACTTTGTTTGCCTCGCCGCCAATCAGGCCGTAGGCGTTGGGTACACCGGGCTTGGCACTGAAATCGTCCATTTCATTGTTAAGCAGGAAGCCGGCACCTTCCACGGTGATGCCAGAGCCGTAACTGAAATTGATGGTGTAGGTGTTGGAGACGGCATTGCCCCATTTGTCGACCACCGAGAAGTGGGTGGTTTCCGGGCTTTCATAGGCGGCGGGCTCGCCCGGTCCGATCTCGCTCGCTGGTCGCGCCCGCTCAGGAGTGATGTCTTCTCTGAGCGCCTCAGCGTAGGATTTGCTCGTCAGGCCGGCCAGCGGCACATCCACGTAATCAGTATCGCCCAGGTACTGGGAGCGGTCGGCGTACGCCAGTTTCATGGCCTCGGCCATCCAGTGAATGGTATCGGCGGTGTTGTGGCCAGAATCCCGGAGCGGATAGCCCTCGAGGATGTTCAGTATCTGCACGATGTGGGTGCCGCCGGAGGAGGGCGGTGACATGGAGTAAACATCGTAGCCGTGATAGGTGCCGTGTACAGGCGTGCGAACCACCGGCTCGTATGTGCTCAGATCCGACTCGGTAATCAGGCCACCATGGCGCTCCATTTCGGCAACGATCAGTTCAGCGGTTTCGCCCTCGTAAAAACCGTCTACACCCTGGTCCGCAATGCGCTGAAGCGTGTCTGCCAGGGCCGGTTGCCGGAAGGTGTCGCCGGGTTGGTAGGCGCTGCCATCGGCTTTATAGAAGGTCGATAGTGTCGCCGGCCAGCGTTCGAGGCGGGGGCGGGCCTGTTCCAGGCCATCGGTGAAGCGCTGCGGTACGGTGAATCCGTCCCGGGCCAGTTTGATGGCCGGTGCCAGGGCCTGTTTCAGGGATAGAGTGCCGTGGCGCTCCAGGGCCATGGCCAACCCGGCAACAGTGCCCGGGACACCCGCTGCGAGGTGGGTAAACCGGCTCCGGTTCTTGACCACTTCGCCGTTTTCATCCTGGAACATGGTTTCCGAGGCTGCTGCCGGGGCCTTCTCCCGGTAATCGATGGCTTCCGGCGCGCTGTTATCGCCTTTGGCAATGAGCATGAAACCGCCGCCGCCAATGTTGCCGGACCGTGGCTGGGTTACGGCCAGGGCAAAACCGGCTGTAACTGCGGCATCGATGGCATTGCCGCCGTCTTTTAAGACCTGCAGGGCGACGTCCGTTGCGAGGGTGTGGCTGGTAGCGACCATTCCCTGGGTGGCAACTGCGGGGTGGAAGCGTTCGCCTTCCAGAATTGCCTGTCCGGAGGCCGGGCCTGCGGTGATTGCTGTCAAGGTCAGGGTCAGGGTAATGGCGCTGAGACTCTCTGACCGCCTCTTGAGGCGGGTTCCTTTGATTTGCCGCTGTGGGGCCTTGTCCATGATTCTGTTCCTCGTTTCTGGCGTTCAGATAGGCTATGATAGCCGGTCATTTTCATCGGTGCGTAACGTCAATCTGTCGATCGTTCCGCCAGTGGTTCCCCGGCGCATCTGCTTTCCCGGATTTCAGTTAAGGAAAGGCTTTCCATGGAGCATACCTATCGTCTTGTGATTTCCTGCCCGGATCGGGTCGGAATTGTCGCCAAGGTGAGTAATTTTCTGTCAACGTACAACGGCTGGATTACCGAGGCGAGCCATCACTCGGACACTCAAAGCGGCCGGTTCTTCATGCGGCATGAAATCAAGGCCAGCTCGATCCCCTTTGGTCTTGACCAGTTCCGGGCGGCGTTTGAGCCGATTGCCCGAGAGTTCGATATGGATTGGCATATTGCCGATTCGGCCCAGCCCAAGAAGGTCATTCTGATGTGCAGCAAGGAGTCACACTGCGTGGCGGACCTGCTGCACCGCTGGCACAGCAAGGAACTGAACGCCGAGATCGCCGCGGTGATTTCCAACCACGACGACCTTCGCCGCATGGTGGAGTGGCACGAGATTCCCTATCACCATGTCCCGGTGAGCAAGGACAACAAGGTCGAGGCCTTCGCCCACATCGAAGAGTTGTTCCAGCAGTACGATGTTGATGTGGTTGTGCTGGCCCGCTACATGCAGATTTTGCCTGCCGAGTTGTGCCGCAAGTACTCAGGCAAGGTGATCAATATCCACCACAGCTTCCTGCCGTCGTTTGCCGGTGCGCGTCCTTACCACCAGGCCTACAGCCGGGGTGTGAAGCTGATTGGTGCGACGTGCCATTACGTCACCGAGGATCTGGACGAAGGTCCGATCATCGAACAGGACGTTATTCGCATAACACACCGCGACTCCATCGACGACATGGTGCGCCTGGGTAAGGATGTGGAAAAGAACGTGTTGGCCCGAGGTCTTCGCTCCCACATCGAAGACCAGGTGATTACCTATGAAAACAAGACGGTGGTGTTTGATTAAGCCTGTCTCACAGTTGCCCCGGTAACGGTGTGATTGTGGTAGACTCGGCGGCTTATTACAGAATAACTAGGGGGCCGTATAACGGCTCCGACACGACTTCCAGATAACGCAAAGGAACCTTTCTCGATGGGTGAGTTAGCCAAAGAGATCCTGCCGGTAAATATAGAAGACGAGTTAAAACAGTCCTACCTTGATTACGCCATGAGCGTCATCGTCGGCCGTGCGCTGCCGGATGTGCGGGACGGCCTCAAGCCGGTGCATCGCCGCGTTCTGTTCGCCATGTCCGAACTGAACAATGACTGGAACAAGGCTTATAAGAAGTCGGCCCGTGTGGTCGGTGACGTTATCGGTAAATACCACCCGCACGGTGACTCCGCGGTCTACGACACCATCGTTCGTATGGCACAGCCGTTCTCCCTACGTTACCCGCTGGTTGATGGCCAGGGTAACTTCGGTTCGATCGATGGCGATAACGCGGCTGCGATGCGTTACACCGAAATCCGTATGGAAAAGATCGCCCATTCCCTGCTGGCGGATTTGGACAAGGAAACCGTCGATTTCGTCGACAACTATGACGGCACCGAGCGGATTCCTGACGTCCTGCCCACCCGCGTCCCGAACCTGCTGGTCAACGGCTCCTCAGGTATCGCCGTTGGTATGGCCACCAATATCCCGCCCCACAACCTGACGGAAGTGGTGAATGGGTGTCTGGAACTGATCAACAATCCGGACCTCACCATTGATGAGTTGATGGAGTTTATCCCCGGACCGGATTTCCCGACTCAGGGCATCATTAATGGTCGGGCGGGTATCGTTGAGGCTTATCGTACAGGCCGTGGCCGGATCTACATTCGTGCCCGTCACGAAATCGAGCACGACAAGAAAACCAACCGCGACGCCATCATCATTACCGAGCTGCCGTACCAGTTGAACAAGGCCCGGCTGATCGAGAAGATTGCGGAGCTGGTAAAAGAGAAGCGCCTGGAAGGTATTTCCGAGCTGCGGGACGAGTCCAACAAGGAAGGTATCCGGGTTGTGATCGAGCTGCGCCGGGGTGAAAACCCGGACGTGATCATCAACAACCTGTTTTCCCAGACCCAGCTGGAAACGGTCTTCGGCATCAACATGGTTGCCCTGATTAACGGCGAGCCCAAGACCCTGAATCTGAAGCAGATGCTGGATGCGTTCATCCGTCATCGCCGGGAAGTAGTTACGCGCCGGACCATCTTCGAACTGCGTAAGGCCCGTGAGCGTGGTCATATCCTTGAGGGTCTGACTGTTGCGCTGGCCAATATCGACGAAATCATCGAGCTGATCAAGGCCTCGCCGTCCGCGGCTGAAGCCAAGGAAAAGCTGATGGGCAAGGGCTGGTCGCCCGGCGATGTTCTGGCCATGCTGGAACGCGCGGGTGAAGACGCCTGTCGCCCCGACGATTTGCCGGAAATCTTTGGCCTCCGCGAAGGCTTGTATCACCTGTCTCCGGAACAGGCCCAGGCGATCCTGGACCTGCGTCTGCACCGCCTGACCGGTCTTGAGACCGAGAAGCTGCAGAATGAGTACAAGGAAATCCTGGAGAAGATTGCCGATCTGCTCGACATTCTGGGCGATCCGGAGCGTCTGATGCAGGTGATCCGTGATGAGTTGCAGGAAATCGTTAACGACTACGGCGATGAGCGCCTGACTGAGATCACCAGCTCCCGTCGTGACCTGACCATTGCCGATCTGATCGACGAAGAAGACCTGGTGGTAACCATCTCCCACAGCGGTTATGCCAAGACCCAGGCAGTTGAAGACTACCAGGCCCAGCGTCGCGGTGGTCGAGGCAAGGCGGCAACGTCCATGAAGGACGAGGACTTTGTCGAGAAGCTGCTGGTCGCCAACTCCCACGACACCATTCTGTGCTTCTCCAACCGGGGCAAGGTTTACTGGTTGCGGGTATTTGAGATTCCGCGCGCCAGTCGTGCTCACCGTGGTCGTCCGATGGTGAATATCCTGCCTCTGGATGAAGGTGAGCGTATTACCACCTTCCTGCCGGTACGGGATTATCCGGAAGACCAGTTTGTGCTGATGGCGACCTATGCCGGTGTGGTCAAGAAGACCCCGCTGCCGAACTTCTCCCGTCCGCGCAGCAGCGGCCTGATTGCGCTGTCGCTGGACGAAGGCGATACCCTGATTGGCGCAGCCATCACCAAGGGCGACGCTGAAGTGATGTTGTTCTCCACCGCCGGTAAAGCGGTGCGCTTCAACGAAGAAGCTGTTCGCCCGATGAGCCGGACTGCCCGTGGTGTGCGCGGCATCAAGATGCCGCAAGGGCACCATGTAGTCTCCCTGATCATTCCTCAGGAAGATGGCGTGATCCTCACCGCCAGTGAAAACGGCTACGGCAAGCGCACAGCCATTGATGAATTCCCGACTTACGGCCGAGGCAGCCAGGGCGTTATCGCCATGCAGTGCTCCGAGCGTAACGGTAATCTGGTAACAGCCCTGCAGCTGTTCGACGGCGATGAGATGATGCTGATCTCCGACAAGGGCACGCTGGTGCGGACCCGCACGGATGAAGTTTCTGTGCTGAGCCGGAACACCCAGGGTGTGCGTCTGATCAAGCTGAGTCAGGAAGACGAGCGCCTGGTAGGCGTGGAGCGGATTGCCGAAGCCGATGATGCTGGCCTTGATGGTGAAGAGCTTGACGGTGAGGCACCTGAAGGCGAAGCGCTTGAAGGTACAGAGTCCAATGGTGACGCCGGTGATGCAGCGGGTGAAAGCAGCTCCGAGGAAGGTGCCGGCGAAGACTAAGCCGGCACTGCCAACAGACCGAATCAGTATGACTTGAGAGATCACGGAACATGAGTAGGGCGTATAACTTTTGTGCAGGCCCGGCAACCTTGCCGGAAGCGGTGCTGCAGCAGGCGCGCGAGGAAATGCTGGACTGGCGCGGTACTGGTATGTCCGTGATGGAGATGAGCCATCGCAGCGACGAGTTTGTGCAGATTGCTGAAACTGCCGAGCGAGATCTTCGTGAATTAGCCGGTATATCAGATGATTACGCCGTACTCTTCATGCAGGGTGGAGCATCCAGTCAGTTCGCAACCATCCCCCTCAACCTCCTCGGAGAGGGTGGGTCTGCGGATTACGTGAACACCGGAATCTGGTCGAAAAAGGCGATCGCCGAGGCCAAGCGGTACGGCAACATCAATGTGGTGGCCAGTGCTGAGGATTCCGGGTTCAGCTCGATTCCGGATGTTTCAGCTTGGCAGACCAGCGCTGATGCTTCGTATCTGCACTACACCCCGAATGAAACCATTGGCGGCCTGGAATTCGACTCCATTCCCGACAGCGGTTCTGTGCCGCTGGTAGCGGACATGTCCTCAACCATGCTGTCCCGGCCAATGGATTTCTCCAAGTTTGGGCTGATTTACGCCGGCGCCCAGAAAAACATCGGGCCGTCTGGTCTGGTGGTTGTGATCATTCGGAAAGACCTTCTGGGTAAAGCCCGTAGGGAAACGCCGACGATGATGAACTACCAGGTCATTGCCGATAACGATTCCATGTACAACACGCCGGCTACCTATTCCTGGTATCTGGCAGGGTTGGTGTTTCAGTGGATGAAAGCTCAGGGTGGGGTAGAGGCCATGGGGGCGATCAATGCTCGCAAAGCCAAAAAACTCTACGGTTTCATCGACACCAACGATTTTTACGCCAATCCGATCGATCCGCGTTTCAGGTCTTGGATGAACGTGCCGTTCACCCTGGCGGACGACGCTCTCAATGCGGACTTCCTTAGGGGCGCTGATGCCCGTGGCTTGCTTAACCTCAAGGGGCACCGCTCCGTGGGTGGCATGCGTGCCAGCATCTACAACGCTATGCCGGAGGCCGGTGTCGATGCGTTGGTGCAGTATATGGCTGAGTTCGCGAAGGAGCGTGGTTAATCATGAGTGACGAGCAGATTCGTCTGGCCGAACTCCGGGACGAGATTGATAGCCTTGATCAGCAGATCATGGATCTGATCAGTGCCCGCGCTCGCTGTGCCCAGGAAGTGGCACACGTAAAGATGGATTCGAACCCGGACCAGGACGTGTTTTTCTACCGTCCGGAGCGGGAAGCCCAGGTGCTACGCCGTATCAAAGAGCAGAACCCGGGGCCTTTGTCCGGCGAGGAAATGGCACGACTGTTCCGCGAAGTCATGTCTGCCTGTCTGGCATTGGAAAAACCGATGCACATTGCCTTCCTGGGGCCGGTGGGAACCTTCACCCAGGCAGCTGCTTTGAAGCACTTCGGACATTCAGTGGTCAGTGTACCGCTGCCGGCCATTGACGCAGTGTTCCGGGAAGTGGAGTCGGGTGCGGCTCATTACGGCGTGGTGCCGGTGGAAAACTCCACCGAAGGCATGATCAACCACACGCTGGATATGTTTATGTCGTCGCCGTTGAAGATTTGCGGCGAAGTCCAGCTTCGAATTCACCACCATTTGCTGGTGTCGCCCAAGCACGAAGATCAGGACATCACCCGCATCTACTCGCATCAACAATCTTTTGCCCAGTGCCGCCAGTGGCTGGATACCCATCGCTACGGTATTGAGCGCATCACTGTGTCCAGCAACGCCGAAGCGGCGCGCCGGGCAGCGGAAGAGCCAGGCGCCGCGGCTATTGCCGGCGACATGGCCGCCGAGCTTTACGGCTTGAAGAAGCTGGCGAGCAGCATTGAGGACCGTCCGGACAACACCACCCGGTTCCTGATTATTGGTCGGGAAGAAGTGCCGGCCAGTGGTCACGACAAGTCTTCCATCCTCGTGTCTATGCGCAACAAGCCAGGCGCGCTGTATCAGCTGCTGGAACCCTTCCATCAGCACGGTATCAGCCTGACTCGCATAGAGACGCGGCCGTCGCCCAGCGGTACCTGGGCCTATGTGTTCTATATCGATTTCGAAGGCCATATGGAAGACGACCAGGTGAGCAAGCTGCTGGCCCAGGTAGACGAGGAAGCCGTTGAGCTGAAGCGTCTGGGTTCCTATCCGATTGGTGTTCTCTAGCATTGCGATGTTAAGGGCAGGAACAAGTTACGGAGTGAGTGATAGCGATGGCAGTTGATTACCAGAGTCTGGCAGTAACCGGGGTTCAGGCGCTGTCTCCCTATCAGCCGGGCAAGCCAATTGACGAGCTGGCCCGAGAGTTGGGCCTGAATCCGGCCGATATTGTGAAGCTGGCCAGCAATGAAAATCCGCTGGGTCCCAGCGACGTCGCCCTGAAGGCGGCCCAGAAGGCGCTGTCAGAGCTGAGTCTGTATCCGGATGGCAACGGGTTCGATCTGAAGCAGGCCTTGGCGAATCGTTTCGGCGTCAATATGGACCAGATCACCCTGGGAAATGGCTCCAACGATGTGTTGGAAGTGATTGCCCGCTGCTTCGCCGATCGAGATGCCGAAGTCATTTTTTCCCAGTACGCGTTTGCGGTTTACCCGCTGGTTACCCAGGCCATTGGCGCCAAAGGGGTCTCGGTACCTGCCCGAGACTGGGGGCATGATCTCGACGCCATGGCGGCGGCCGTTACCGACCGTACCCGCTTGATCTTCGTCGCTAACCCGAATAATCCGACCGGCACCGTACACGGCGCTGCGGCGATAGAAGCCTTTCTGGAAAAAATTCCCGCCAATGTGCTGGTGGTGCTGGACGAAGCCTACTGCGAATATTTGCAGGGTGACGAGTACCCGGATGGGGTGAAGCTGCTGGCACAGTTCCCGAACCTGATTGTCTGCAGAACCTTTTCCAAAGCCTGGGGCCTTGCAGCGCTCAGGGTAGGCTACAGCATCAGCTCAGCAGCCATTGCCGATATTCTCAACCGTGTCCGGCAGCCCTTTAACGTCGATACCGTGGCACTGGCGGCGGCAACTGCCGTGCTGGCCGATGAAAGCTATCTGGAACGTTCCCGTGAGGTGAATAGTGCCGGGCTGCGCCAGCTGGAGCAGGCCTTCGATCGTCTCGGGCTTGAGTACATACCCTCTGCCGCCAACTTCATTGCGGTTGATGTCGGTGATAGAGCGCAGGACATCTATCAGGCCTTGCTCGCCAAGGGCGTTATTGTGCGGCCGGTAGGCGGTTACGGCATGCCTCGCCACCTGCGGGTGTCCGTTGGTCTGACGGAAGAAAATCAGCAATTCATCGAGGCGCTCGAACAGTCTTTGGCATCTGGGTTGTCGTCTGGGTTGTCATCTGAGTTGTCATCAAAGTCGCTGTCTGAGAGGGAAGCCTGAGGTGCCGGATCAGCAAGCTCTGTTCAAGCGTGTTGCGGTCATCGGCTTGGGCCTGATTGGCGGCTCGCTGGCCTGCGCTCTCAGACGTAATGGTCTGGCCGAAGTGGTGGTCGGAGCGGACAAACGTGTCGAAGAGCTGGCACTGGGCGTTGAGCTGGGTGTTATTGACCAGGCAGCCAAGTCTATTGAAGAGGCCGTCACCGGCAGTGATCTGGTGGTTCTGGCTGTTCCGGTGCGGGCTACCCGGGCGGTGCTGGCAGAAATCAAACCCTGGCTGGGTGAGTCGGCAGTACTGACTGATGTCGGTAGCACCAAATCCAGCTTTGTGGCTGATGTTGAAGCGGTGTTCGGCAACTTGTCCCCGCAGGTAATCCCCGGTCATCCGATTGCGGGCTCTGAGAAGAGCGGTATTCGGGCAGCCAATCCCGATCTGTTTGCTCGCCACAAAGTTATTCTGACGCCGGCCGACGACGCCAATCCCGAGGCGCTGGCGAACCTGAAGCGGCTCTGGGAAGGCTGCGACGCCACTGTATTGACGATGTCGGTGGCATATCACGATGAGGTGCTTGCGGCCACCAGTCATCTCCCGCACCTGATCGCCTTTTCGCTAGTGGATACCCTGGCTGGCGAAGACGAGAATATGGACATCTTCCGGTACGCCGCGGGCGGGTTTCGCGACTTCACCCGAATTGCAGCCAGCGATCCGGTGATGTGGCACGACATTTTTCTTTCCAACCGTGACGCGGTGCTGCGTGTGATTGACCATTTCACCCATGATCTGGATCAGTTGCGCGATGCGATTGCCAATCAGGACAGCGCCATGCTGCTCCGGGTTTTCAGTCGAGCCAAGGCGGCGCGGGAACACTTTTCAAAAATGCTTTCAGGGCAGGCTTACGTGACAAAAAACAGTGAGAATCAGGTAACGTTTCGTCTTCAGCCCGGCGGCGCGATCGCCGGTGATATCCGGGTGCCGGGTGATAAATCCATGTCCCACCGGTCGATCATGCTGGGTGCGCTGGCTAACGGCATCACCGAGGTAAAGGGCTTTCTGGAAGGCGAGGATAGCCTGGCTACGCTTCAGGCATTCCGGGATATGGGCGTCACCATTGAGGGGCCGGATGACGGGTTTGTCCGTATTCACGGCGTCGGCGTCAACGGTTTGCAGGCACCGCGGGGCCCGTTGTACCTGGGCAACTCCGGCACTGCCATGCGTCTGTTCGCCGGTTTGCTGGCGGCGCAGCCATTTGATTCCGAGTTGACGGGCGATGCTAGCCTGACCAAGCGCCCCATGGGTCGGGTAGCCGATCCGCTGCGGGCCATGGGTGCAGTGATTGATACCGCCGAGGGTGGGCGTCCGCCGATGAAAATCCGCGGCGGTCAGCACCTGACCGGCATCCATTACGAAATGCCCGTGGCCAGTGCTCAGGTTAAATCCTGCCTGTTGCTGGCCGGTCTCTACGCTGAGGGCAGCACCTCGGTAACAGAGCCTGCGCCAACCCGGGACCACACTGAGCGCATGCTGGCCGGATTCGGCTATCACGTGCATCGCGATGGTGCCACAGCCAGCGTCAGCGGCGGCGGGGAACTCGTTGCCAACGATATTGATGTGCCTGCAGATATTTCTTCCGCTGCGTTTTTCCTGGTGGCTGCCAGCATTGCCCCGGAGTCAGATCTGGTGCTTCGCCACGTCGGCATGAACCCGACCCGTGTTGGTGTTATCAATATCCTGCGCCAGATGGGTGCGAATATCGAAGTGCTCGATGAGCGTGAGATTGGCGGCGAGCCGGTGGCCGACCTTCGGGTTCGTTCTGCGGAGCTTAACGGTATCGACATTCCAGAAGACCAGGTGCCTCTGGCTATCGATGAATTCCCGGTGCTTTTTATTGCTGCCACCTGTGCCAAGGGACGAACCGTGCTGCGTGGTGCCGAAGAGCTGCGCGTGAAGGAGAGTGACCGGATTCAGGTAATGGCCGATGGACTGGCGACTCTGGGTGTCGAGACCACGGTAACACCGGACGGCATTATCATTGATGGCGGACAAACCATTTCCGGTGGTCAGGTCGACAGCGAAGGCGATCACCGCATTGCCATGGCGTTTGCCGTCGCCTCCTTGCGGGCAACAGGTGACATTGAAGTGACTGATTGTGCCAATGTGGCAACATCGTTCCCCGGTTTCGTCGAGTTGGCCCAGAGCACCGGAATCCGCATTGCCGCGGAGGGAGCTGAGTAATGACGGACAACCTGCCGACGGTAATCACGGTCGACGGCCCCGGTGGATCGGGCAAGGGCACGGTCACCCAGATGCTGGCCAAGAAACTGGGCTTTCATCTGCTCGACAGTGGCGCACTCTATCGCTTGACCGCACTGGCGGCTGTGCGTCAGGGTGTGTCCTTAGAAGATGAGGCAACGCTGGTTGGTGTTGCGGCGTCTTTGGATGTGGCATTTGAGCCGACGCCCCCGGGTGAGCCGGCGAAGGTCATTCTGGCCGGAGAGGATGTCACTTCTGAGATTCGCACCGAGACCTGCGGCGATAACGCGTCGCGGGTTGCTGTCATGCAGCCGGTTCGGGATGCACTGTTGCAGCGTCAGCGGGATTTCCGAAAGGCACCGGGTCTGGTCGCCGACGGTCGTGATATGGGCACCGTGGTATTCCCCGATGCTCCGGTCAAGATTTTCCTGACCGCCAGTGCCGAGGAGCGGGCCCGCAGACGATTTAGCCAGTTGAAGGACGCAGGCGTCGATGTTAACATTGATGCCCTTTTAGAAGAGATACGGGTTCGCGATGAGCGGGATATGAACCGTTCAGCAGCCCCTCTCAAGCCTGCGGATGATGCGCAAGTCATTGATTCTACAGGGTTGAGTATTGAAGAGGTGTTAGGCAGGTGTATGGCCGCTGCAGGCCAGGCCTGACTGCACCTTTTCGTCGTTGAAATGCCGGATGTGGCGTTATCGGCCAGCCACTGGCTTCATCCGGACATGACTAACAGACCGTGTTGCTGGTAGCACGGAGTAAACTTGCGTTGATCACATAGGACACATAATGAGCGAGAGCTTTGCGGATCTTTTTGAAGAAAGCCTAAAAGAAATTGACATGCAACCGGGTTCCATCGTCCAGGGAACCGTAGTTGACGTCGACAGCGACTGGGTCACCGTTAACGCCGGACTGAAGTCCGAAGGCGTTATCCCCGCCTCCCAGTTTCTTAACGAAAAAGGCGAGTTGGAAGTTGCGATTGGCGACGTTGTAGATGTCGCTCTCGATGCTGTCGAAGATGGTTTCGGGGAAACCCGTCTGTCTCGCGAGAAAGCCAAGCGTGCAGAAGCCTGGAAGGTACTTGAGAAGTCCTTCGAAGCGGAAGAGGTTGTTAAGGGTATTATCAACGGTAAGGTCAAGGGTGGTTTCACCGTCGATCTGGCCGGTATCCGCGCCTTCCTGCCTGGCTCTCTGGTAGATGTTCGTCCGGTTCGCGACACCGCGCACCTGGAGAACAAAGAGCTCGAGTTCAAGGTTATCAAGCTGGACCAGAAGCGTAACAACGTGGTTGTTTCCCGCCGCGCGGTTCTGGAAGCTGAAAACAGCGCTGAGCGTGAAGCTCTGCTGGAAACCCTGACCGAGGGTATGGAAATTAAAGGTATCGTCAAGAACCTGACCGACTACGGCGCGTTCGTAGATCTGGGCGGTGTTGACGGCCTGCTGCACATCACCGATATGGCCTGGAAGCGTATCAAGCATCCGAGCGAAATCGTGAATGTGGGCGATGAGATCAGCGTTAAGGTTCTGAAGTTCGACCGTGAGCGTAACCGTGTATCCCTCGGCCTGAAGCAGCTGGGTGAAGATCCCTGGGTCGATATCAAGGGCCGTTACCCGGAGAACAGCCGGGTCAAGGCACGTGTTACCAACCTGACCGACTACGGCTGCTTTGCTGAGCTGGAAGAAGGTGTTGAAGGTCTGGTTCACGTATCCGAAATGGATTGGACCAACAAGAACATCCATCCGTCCAAAGTCGTTCAAGTTGGCGACGAAGTGGAAGTAATGATTCTGGACATCGACGAAGAGCGTCGTCGTATCTCCCTGGGTATCAAGCAGTGCGTATCCAACCCGTGGGAAGATTTCTCCAGCAACTTCAACAAGGGCGACCGCATCTCCGGTAAGATCAAGTCTATTACTGACTTCGGTATCTTCATCGGTCTGGACGGCGGCATCGATGGTCTGGTTCACCTGTCTGACATCAGCTGGAACGAGACTGGCGAAGAAGCAGTTCGTGAATACAAGAAGGGTGACGAAGTTGAAACCGTTATCCTGTCTGTTGATCCTGAGCGTGAGCGTATCTCCCTCGGCATCAAGCAGCTTGAAAGCGATCCGTTCGCCGAGTTTGTACAGCTGAACGACAAGGGCTCTATCGTTAAGGGTACCGTCTCTGCTGTAGACGCGAAGGCCGCGACCATCGCTCTGAATGACGAAGTGGAAGCTGTCCTGAAGGCCTCTGAAATCAGCCGTGATCGTGTTGAAGATGCACGCAACGCGCTGAAGGAAGGCGAGGAAGTTGAAGCGAAGATCATCAGCATCGATCGCAAGAACCGCATCATCAACCTGTCTGTGAAGTCCAAAGACGTTGAAGATGACAAGCAAGCGGTCGAAGGCATGCGTGCCAAGACAGCTGAAACTTCTGGTGCGACCACCATCGGTGATCTCATCAAGGAGCAGATGCAGCAGCAAAACGCCAACAAAGACTGATAATCTCGGTTGGTAAGAAAAAAACGGGCTCTAAGAGCCCGTTTTTTTTGTGTTTTTTTTTGGTTTGGCTAAACTAGGAGTCATGAGAGTCCGGTATCCGGCGGACACATAATAAAGAAAGAGGGAAGCGCCTCATGACGAAGTCCGAACTGGTCGAGCTGATTGCGTCCAAGCAAAGTCAGCTTTCCGTTAAAGACGTCGAGTTGGCTGTAAAAACTATTATTGAACACATGTCTCAGTCGCTCGCCGATGGCCAGAGAATTGAAATTCGTGGGTTTGGCAGTTTTTCGCTGCATCACAGGGCTGCACGAACTGGTCGCAATCCGAAGACTGGCGAAGCCGTGCAACTGCCCGCTAAATTCGTGCCGCATTTCAAACCTGGCAAAGAGTTGCGGGAACAGGTCAATGACAGCCTGAAAAAAGGCTTCTGACGCAGCATCAGGGAACTTGTATAATCCGGGCTTCTTTTTAGTCCGTTTTGGGAGCGTTATTGCTATGGCAGGATTGCAGAAAATCTTCATTATTCTGTTAGTACTGGTCCTTGTCCTGCTGGCACTTGTGTTCTCTCTTAACAATCAGATGGCGGTATCGCTCAACTTCCTGTTGTTTGAAACCCAGCCTCACGGCGTCGCCGTCTGGATCATTATGGCTTTCATCATTGGTGCGCTCGTGGGCGTGTTGATGACCGTGCTGGCCACCGTTCGAAATTCGGTGTCCCGGCGAACCCTCGAGAAACGACTTAATCGTGCCGAGCAGGCATTGGAGAAATCCAGGGCCCAGACCGACCGGACTCTTTAATGGATATAGTGCTTCAGTGGCTGCTGCTGACGATAGCGGTTGCTGCCGGCTGGTTTGCAGGCCGGCTTGGCAAAAGCCGTCGCAGGTCCAGCACCCCGATCGCTGATGAAGAGTCGGTGCGCGACCGCCTCCAGTTCCTCTTTACCAATTACTCCGATCAAGCCGTCGAGAACTTTGTGCAGTCCCTGGCTGTGAACAAAGAAACGGTCAGCCTGCATTTGTCGATTGGCAGCCATTTCCGCCTAAAGGGCGAGACCGATCGCGCTATTCTTATTCATCAGAATCTGCTGGCGCGCCCTGAGTTACCTACCCGCTTTTCTCCCCAGGTTACCCTCGAGCTTGCCAAGGACTACCTCAAGGCGGGCCTGCTGGACAGGGCCGAGGCGCTGCTCCAGGAGCTGATGGGCGATCGCGATTATGGTCGTGGATCGTCGCAGCAACTCATCGAGCTGTATCAACAGGAAAAAGAGTGGGGCAAGGCGGCCGACGTGGCGCGGGCGCTGACTAAAGGTGATGCCGATCCAGCCATGTTCAAGGTGCTGGCTTACCTCACCTGTGAGCGGGCCGAGCATGCGCTGCGTGAAGATGACCGGTGGGGCGCCCAAAAGCTCTGCAAACAGGCGTTGGATTATGATCAGTCCTGCGTTCGTGCCACGCTGATTCTGATGAAGTTACAGATCCGCCAGGGTAGCTTCCGGGAAGCCGCGAATCAGAGTTTGAAGGTGTTCGATCAGAATCCAGAATTTGGTCCCGAGGCTGTGGATCGGTTGATGAAGCTGGAGCAGGAGCACGGCGATGTTGGACGGCTCGGCAAAAAGCTGCGGAAGCTTTACGAGAGCTACCCCAGTACCAGTCTCTTGTTGGCGCTGGTGGAGTCCGTTGAGCGATCGTCCGGGCGCCATGCTGCCATTGAGCTGCTTCGTCAGGAGCTTGAGGTGCGCCCGAGTGTCCGGGGTCTGTTGCGGCTGGTTGAGATGGCCGGTTATGAGAAGGGTATGACCACCGATGAGGGCCGATTGGTAAGTCGCATCGGCCACCTGATTCTCGTGAATCGGCCGATCTACCGCTGTGCCAACTGCGGCTTCTCCGGCCAGCAATTGCATTGGCTTTGTCCCAGCTGCAAGCAGTGGGAGACCATTCGCCCGATTCAGGGTGTAGAGGCCGAATAATTCTTTAAAGCATTCTGTAGGGTTTATAACGTGCAAAACCAAAACGATCCGAAGATCATTGTCGCCCTGGATTTTCCATCGGAGAAACCGGCTGTAGAGTTGGTAGAGCAATTGGACTCGACCAAGTGTCGGCTCAAGGTAGGCAAGGAATTGTTCACCCGCAGTGGCCCGCAGCTGGTAGATCGCCTGCAGAAGCGCGGTTTCGATGTGTTCCTGGACCTGAAGTTTCACGATATCCCGAACACAACCTCGGCCGCCGTGGCAGCGGCGGCAGATCTCGGTGTGTGGATGGTCAACGTTCACGCCTCGGGTGGTGAGAAGATGATGACCGCCTGCCGGGAGCGGCTGGAATCCTATGGCGCCGAACGTCCGTTGCTGATCGCAGTCACCGTACTCACCAGCATGTCTGGGGACGATCTGGCCGGCATTGGTATCACTGACTCGCCTGAAGCCCAGGTTTCACGCCTGGCGACCCTCACCAAAAACTGCGGCCTCGACGGCGTCGTCTGCTCGGCCCAGGAGGCTCCCAAACTCAAAGCCGAGCAGGGCGCAGACTTCCAGCTGATCACCCCCGGAATCCGCCCACTGAACGCCGACAAGGGCGACCAGCAACGCATTATGACACCCAGTGACGCCCTCAAAGCTGGTTCCGACTACCTCGTGATCGGTCGCCCGATTACTCAGGCGGCTGACCCTCTGGCGGCGCTGGAGGCGATTCACGCTGAGGTGGTCGGCCTCTAACTTCTCCGTCTCGTTTCGTAGCTCCTGCGCCAGCCTTCCGTTTTGTCGGGCTGGCGGTGTGGGGCTACCCTCCCAAAAACCGCTTCGAGCACGTCCATGTGCGCTTGTGTCCGGCCATCCATGGCCTCCCACATTTTTGGGAGGGTAGCCCCACACCACCGATTCGTTCTTCGGAGAAATAGTCTTTCTCTCCTCTGGTTTTTCCTTGGAACAGCAACTACTGAGTATGAAAGGGAAAGGGGCTTGGAGTTGGCTTCTTAAGGACATTGAAAGCTCAAGATATCGGAGGAGTCGGGGAGGGGGTGGTTGTGCCTACTTGTCAAAAATGTAGGAGGCCATGGATGGCCGGAAACAAGCGCACACGGATGTGCTTGTAGCGGTTTTTGACAAGTAGGCACGGCCGCTCCCTAACACCTATATTCGCAGGCTAGGAGTGCCAAAAAACCAAAGTAGAGGGCAATAAAAAACCCGCTAACTCAGAGAATTAGCGGGTTTTTAGAATAGTGGCTCCCCGAGCTGGGCTCGAACCAGCGACAAACGGATTAACAGTCCGTTGCTCTACCAACTGAGCTATCGGGGAACGTCGTCGTGTGACGAGGCGCGTATATTAAGTTGGCTATACCGCCTCGTCAACCCCTCGCTCAAACTTTTTGACCGAGGGCGTTTCCCGAGTCTTAACCAAGGGCCTTTTGCAGGCGTTCAATGGCCTGCTTGAGGTTGTCCATGCTGGTGGCAAAGCTCAGTCGCATGTGGCCTGGAACACCAAAGGCGGAACCCGGAACCAGGGCGACACCGGCTTCAGTCAGCAGTTTCTCGGCGAACTCGACGTCTGTGCTGGCGTCCTTGTCGGCTTCGATTGCGGCGTGAAAGCTCGGGAATACGTAGAAGGTGCCGTCACCATGCAAGCAATCCACACCGGGCAGCCCATTCAGCGCCTCTACGAGCCAGTCGTGGCGTTCCTTGAACGCGCTGACCATCTCGCCAACACAGTCCTGTGAGCCATCAAGAGCCGCCTGGGCAGCCGCCTGTGACACCGACGACGGGTTGGACGTGCTCTGGGACTGGATCTTCTTCATGGCGCCAATGATCTTGGCGGGGCCGGCGGCGTAACCGATGCGCCAGCCAGTCATGGAATAGGCCTTGGAAACACCGTTGAGAACGAAGGTGCGATCGTACAGCTCCGGCGTCGCGTTAAGGATGTTGCAGAACGGCTTGCCGGTCCAGAGAATGGGCTCGTACATGTCGTCGGTGGCAATCATGATGTTCGGGTGCTTCTTCAGCACTTCGCCAATCGCCTGCAACTCTTCCAGGGTATAAGCCATACCGCTTGGGTTGGACGGGCTGTTGATTACGAACAGACGAGTCCGTTCGGTAATGGCGTTTTCCAGCTGTTCCGGCGTGATCTTGAAGCGAGTGTCGGCACCCGTTTCGAGAATAACTGGTTTACCTTCGGCAACCAGAACCATGTCCGGGTAGGACACCCAGTAGGGCGCCGGAATAATGGCTTCATCACCGGGGTTCAGCGTGGCAAGTGCGAGGTTGAAAAAGCTCTGTTTGCCACCACTGCTTACCAAGATCTGATTGGCTTCGTAATCCAGGCCGTTGTCCCGCTTGTACTTCGCAATAATCGCTTTCTTCAGGGCCGGCGTACCATCCACAGCCGTATACTTGGTCTGGCCGTTGTTGATGGCTTCGATGGCTGCCTGTTTGATGTGATCTGGGGTATCGAAGTCAGGCTCGCCAGCTCCCAGGCCAATGATGTCCTGGCCGGCTGCGCGGAGTTCCGCTGCTTTGTTGGTGACTGCGAGGGTGGGAGAGGGCTTGATAGCCTGTACTCGGCTGGAAAGTTGAAGATCCAAACTTGCGCTCCTTAAAGCTGCGTCTGATAGGGCTGCGACGGGCGGAAATAGGCACAATGACTTATTTTCTCCCGACCGTCGATTACTCCGATGGTATCATGAAGCCGGCATAACGCTAAATTTCTGGACTGTGGGGCCTTTTCCTGGCCATGTCCGTCAAAACCGGAGGTTGTCTGCCTATTATGGCCAAGAACGAGCCGAGTACCGTAAACGAAGGGAAGTTCAGGGTCGATTCACCCTTCGAGCCCGCTGGTGACCAGCCGAAGGCTATCGAGGGCTTGGTGGATGGCATTGAATCCGGCCTGGCTCACCAGACTCTGTTGGGTGTCACGGGCTCCGGCAAAACCTTCACCGTTGCCAAGGTGATCGAGGAGATCCAGCGGCCCACCATCATCATGGCCCACAACAAGACGCTGGCCGCGCAGTTGTACGGGGAATTCCGCGAGTTCTTCCCGGACAACTCGGTGGAGTACTTTGTTTCTTACTACGACTACTACCAGCCCGAAGCCTATGTGCCGTCGTCCGATACGTTCATCGAAAAGGACGCGTCGATCAACGAGCACATCGAGCAGATGCGGCTGTCGGCAACCAAAGCATTGTTGGAGCGGCCCGACGCAATCATCGTGGCCACGGTATCGTCGATCTACGGTCTGGGTGATCCGCAGTCCTACCTGAAAATGATGTTGCACCTTGATCGGGGCGATGAGATCGACCAGCGCTTCATCCTGCGCCGTCTGGCGGAGCTGCAGTACACCCGGAATGACATCGAATTCCATCGCGCCAATTATCGGGTTCGCGGTGACGTCATCGATGTGTTTCCGGCTGAATCCGAGAAGGAAGCCATCCGTATTGAGCTGTTCGATGACGAGGTGGAAAACCTCAGCTATTTCGATCCGCTCACCGGTGAGGTGCTGCGCCGAGTGCCTCGAGTGACGATTTACCCGAAGTCCCATTACGTCACCCCGCGCCAGAAGGTGCTGGATGCGGTGGAAAATATTCGTGTTGAGCTTGATGAACGTCTGCAGCAGTTGCGCGACAACAACCGGCTGGTGGAAGCCCAGCGCTTGGAGGAGCGCACCCGCTACGACATCGAAATGATGATGGAGCTGGGGTACTGCAATGGCATCGAGAACTACTCCCGTTACCTATCAGGCCGTCGCCCCGGCGAGGCGCCCCCGACCTTGTTCGACTATATCCCGGCCAATGCCCTGCTGGTGGTGGACGAGTCCCACGTGACCGTTCCCCAGATTGGCGCCATGTACAAAGGCGACCGGTCCCGCAAGGAAACCCTGGTGGAATACGGTTTCCGGTTGCCATCGGCACTGGATAACCGGCCCATGAAATTTGACGAATGGGAGCGCATAGCACCCCAGATGATCTTCGTGTCGGCAACGCCGTCCACCTACGAAGCCGAGCACGCTGGTCAGGTGGTCGAGCAGGTGGTCCGGCCGACTGGCTTATTGGATCCGGAAATCGAAGTCCGGCCGGCGTCCACCCAGGTGGACGATCTGCTGTCCGAGATCCACGCCCGGGTGGCGATCAAGGAGCGGGTCCTGGTCACCACGCTGACCAAGCGCATGGCCGAAGACCTCACGGACTTCTTGATGGAGCACGACATCAAAGTGCGTTATCTCCATTCCGACATCGATACCGTGGAGCGCGTCGAGATTATCCGCGATCTACGCCGGGGTGAGTTCGACGTGCTGGTCGGGATCAACCTGCTGCGGGAAGGCCTGGACATGCCCGAGGTGTCGCTGGTCGCCATACTGGATGCTGATAAGGAAGGCTTCCTGCGCTCCGAGCGTTCGCTGATTCAGACCATCGGCCGGGCCGCGCGGAATGTGAACGGCAGGGCGATCCTTTATGGCGACCGGATTACCGGCTCGATGCAGAAAGCGATTGATGAGACGGCTCGCCGGCGGGCCAAGCAGGCCGAGCACAATGAAGAGCACGGTATTACGCCGCAGGGTCTGAACAAGAAGATTGCCGATATCATGGAGGGAGCCGGTGGTGGCGGTCGTGGTCGTCGTAAGGCCGAACGTCCGGGCCAAAAGGCGGCGGAAGAAGCCGAGAAGTACCGGGCCAAGACCGGCAACAAGTCCCCTGAAGAGGTGCTTAAAGAAGTGTCTCGCCTTGAGGATGACATGTACAAAGCGGCCTCGAATCTGGATTTCGAGACTGCAGCGCGGCTCCGTGATGAGATCTCGGAGCTCAAGGAGGCTGCCCTGCGGACCGGCTGATCAGGGCTCTCGTTTCGGGCCGACAATGACTGCGGCTTGAAGCGGCTGCAGGCTGCCGTAGCGAGACATCTTGTCGAATATTCGGCGGTCGATGGGCAGGTATTGCTTGTCGGCCACGGTTTCCCCTGCCTCGACGTCAATTTCCGGATCGTGCAGGTAGACGAACTGATCGTCGATGGCACACACGGTTACCCAATGTGGCACCCGGCTGCGGTTCAATTGCCAGGTGCTGATCAGAATAACCGGGATGCGACCCTGGTGAAGTGCCCGCTCCATTCCATCAAGTGTTAGCGGGTCATGACGCAGTTCTATCTCGGTCTGGCCGATGTCGTGCAGAAAACCCTCGTGCACCAACTCCAGTACTCGTTTCTTGTCCTCGTTCCGCACCGTGTCCTTGAACAGGGCGCCTTCTTTACTGATCCACGCGCTGGCATGAAAGCCACGGTTCCAGGCAGACAGCGCCAGACCATGGGGGCCACAGCCGCCGTGGCCCGCGAGCATGAAGATGGTGGTGGCCTCGCGCCAGAGCTTTAATTCCTCAAGGGTGCTGAGGGACTGGCCTTCGTCCAGCGCAGCCATGGCCATGATCAGGGCTGCCGGACCACAGGAAAAATCTGTGGTTTGAGGGTAGTAGGGTACTTCCGGGAAATTCCCGGAGGGTTCGTAAAACAGAATGCGTCGTTCAAAGCGCAGCGCGTTACCGTGATCCTCGTAATAGTCACGGTATGTGCCAAACTGGCGATAGCCCAGGCGCTCGTAGAGACCGATGGCAGACTGGTTGTCCTCACGAACTTCCAGGCGCATCACAATACGGCCGGCTTCGACCGCTTCCTGTTCCGCCGCCCGAATCAGTTTTTCTCCGGCACCGCGGCCCCGGGCTGAAGGGGCAACAGCAATGGAATAGATGCGGGCCAACCGGGTGGCTGCATTCATCAGCACCAGGGCATAGCCCACGAGTTCGCCGGCCAGAGTCGCGACGATTAGTCGGTCTCTGGGCACCTCGAGAAAACGGCGAAAACTGCGACGGGAAATCCTGTCTTCATCGAAGCTCAGGTTCTCGAGACGGACAAGCGCATCCAGGTCGGCAGTCGTGGCCTGTCGGAGCAGGAGGTCGGTCATGGTGATGGAGCCTAGGCGAGTAACGGGTCGGGGCATGCAGAACGCTTCCCTTACGTGGGTATTATGAGAGGAAGTGGGCTACTGGAACATAGCTCAAGTATGCGTAAAAGCACGCATTATTCGAAGATTGTGCGGGTACCCGTCCAGGCGTATTGTTGCGAAAATTGATCAGGGCTCAACCTTCAGGGAGGATTGCCCCCGATGTCTCGATTGTTGATTGTGGTGGACCGCGCGAAAGACTGGTCTCCGTATTACCCCAGTGAAGACGTACTGACGTTTGATCAGTACCTGCAGTTTACGACACCGGCCAACAGCCGGGTGCGGGTGATCAACCTTTGCCAAAGCGCCAAGTACCTCAGTCGTGGCTATTATTGCTCCCTGTTGGCGGAAGCCCGTGGTCACCATGTGGTGCCTTCGGTGATGACGCTGAACGACCTGAGCCGAAAGGGCCTGTTCTCACTTGAGCTGGAAGAGCTGGATAGTAGCGTCCTGGAATGGCTGGAAGCCTCGGGCTCGGCCATTGATCCGTCCAAGGATGAACGCCATGCTACCCACGAGGTGCGTATTCGGACCTATTTTGGTCAGGTCGAGCATCCGGAATTGAAGCCGGTGGCCCGGGCGCTGTTTGAGCGTTTCCCCTGTCCGATTCTCGAGGTGGTGTTCAAGCGTCGCAAAGGCTGGCAGATTGAATCCATGAAGCCGGCAGCTCCGGCTGATCTGGAAGAACGCGAGCAGGATGTGTTTGCCGCCGCCCTGGACCGTTTCAGCAGCATGGTTTGGCGCAAGCCTCGGGCTCGTCGCCGTTACCGCTTTGATCTGGCGGTGCTGGTGAATCCGGACGAGGAAATGCCGCCCAGTGACAAGGTGGCTCTTACACGATTCGAGAAAGCCGGCCGCAAGCTGGGTATCAACGTTGAGCAGATAACCCGGCGCGATTACATGCGCCTGCCGGAATACGACGGTCTGTTTATTCGGGAAACCACCGCCATTGACCATCATACCTACCGTTTTGCCCGTAAGGCCGAAGCCGAGGGGATGGTGGTGATTGATGATCCGGTGTCCATCCTTCGCTGCACCAACAAGGTTTTTTTGGCTGACCTGTTGAAGAACAACAAGGTGCCTACGCCCAAGACCCTGATTCTGTCGAAAGACCAGAAGCAGGCCGTGGAGCAGGTGATGGATGAGCTGGGCTTCCCGGTGGTTATCAAGATACCGGACGGTGCCTTTTCCCGGGGTGTGACCAAGGCGGAAGATGAGGAATCACTGCGTGCGGGCCTGAAGGAGCTGTTCAAGCAGTCGGCTCTGGTGCTGGCCCAGGAATACCTGTACACCGATTACGATTGGCGTATCGGAGTGCTCGGTGGCCGTGCCATCTATGCGTGCAAATACATGATGGTAAAAGGCCATTGGCAGATTTATCAGCATGGCGAATCGACTAGCGAAAGTGGTGACTTCGAGACCATGCCCACCTATGAGGTCCCGCGCAATGTGATCCAGGCAGCCCTGAGCGCCACCAAGCTGATTGGCAATGGGCTCTATGGTGTCGATATCAAACAGTCGGGCAATCGCGTGGCGGTCATCGAAGTTAACGATAACCCCAGTATCGATGCCGGGGTAGAGGATCGGTTCCTGGGGGGCGAACTCTACACCCTGATCATGCAGGAGTTCCTGTCCCGGATGGAGGCCAACCGACGCCGGTAATGCCGGGTGTCAGGGGCCACTGACCCACACCCGCACACTGCCAAGCCAACTGTAGCCCGCCAACTCACCCCGAATTCGTTCGGCGGTGAGTATGTCGCTGCCTGCCGAGGTGTCAAAGAACAGTTCCAGGTGCACCTTGTTTTTCAGGTAGTGCAGTCGGAGCCGGGTGTTTGACGGCAATTCCCCAACGTGGTCGACCAGTACACTGCGGATTTCATCCCGGTGGGGCAAACGCTCTGAAGTGGGTAGGTGGTCTTCATCGTTCTCGGCATCAATATGAAAGTTGATGTCACGAATGTTGTCGAGCGCGTGCCGCATGCCGCTGACCACCTGCATGCCGATCTGATGTCCCTCGGAAACACTGATGTCGGGCCGGACCAGTAGGTGGATGTCGAGTAAAATGTCGTGGCCCATACGCCGGCTTCGCAGCTCGTGTACGTTGCGCACGCCATCGGTCTGACGGGCAATGTCCTTGAGCATTTCGGTATCGGCGGGAGACAGGCCGGTATCGACCAGCTCTTTCACGCTGTCCCAGGAAAATTTCCAGCCAATGTGGATGATGATGCCGGCAATGACGACCGCTGCCAGCACGTCCAACCAGAGAAAGCCTGCCATCGCCCCAATAGTTGAAAGCACCACGACAACAGACGAAAGAGCATCCGATCGACTATGCCAGGCGTTGGCGAGGATAAGGTCGGAGCGAATGGCCAGACCAACGCGGCGGGTGTAGTGGTAGATCCACTCCTTGCTGGCGACCGATATAGCCGCTGCCAACAGAACCGGCCATCCGGGAACGATGTCGGCTTTACCCTCGATCAACCGTAAGGTATTTTCCCACGCCAGCGCTGCACCCACTGCAATTAAGATGCTGCCCAAAACCAGGGTGCCGAAGGTTTCGATCCGTTGATGACCGTAGGGATGATCCTGATCGGGCTCTTTTCGGGATACCCGCATCACTCCGAGCACCACCAGATCGGAGGCAACATCAGTAAATGAGTGAATGCCGTCAACTAGCAGGGCTTGGGAATGAAAAAGAGTGCCTGCGATGACTTTAATGAGACCGAGTACCACATCCAGAATCATGCCGATGATGGTGACCCGGGATGCCGCCTTTTTTTCACCGGCCAGGTTTTGGCGGTGTTGTTGAGCGGGTGAGGCCGGCTCGTTCATGAAGGACTCCGGAATCGGGGGGGTGCTTAATTATAACGTTATTCCCCGTCAAGGGCTGAATCGCTTTTTCAGGCCCATTTTGACTTTTTTATGCACAGTGTTGCGAAACTGTGACCAGCTAACATTTTGTCCATGTTTACTCAACACCTTATCAAAATATTTATAAGTAACTGAAATTAAAGATAAATTTAACTGGTTAAAAAATGATCAATCTGTAGGCGGGCGCAGTTATCAAGGGATGGCACCCGTTGCCCCGGGATTTTCAACAGGTTTATCCACAGATTCCGTGGAAAAGATTTCAAGAGTGGCTCCCGGCCGCTATTTACCTCATTTTTTTCACGTGCGGCGATGCTGTGGACAACTTCCGGTATACTCCGCTCACCGAAATGCAAGGAGTTTTCAGATGTACGGCTTAATTCGTAACCTGCTTTTCCGGCTGCCGCCCGAGCAGGCTCACAACCTGGCACTGAATGGCCTCGATGCGATCAATCGGATTGGCTTGCTGAGTAAATTCTCACCGAAAATAGATTCATTTCCAGTGAATGTTATGGGGCTGGATTTTCCCAACCCCGTGGGACTGGCCGCCGGTCTGGATAAGAACGCCGATCATCTGGATGCCCTGGGTGCCTTGGGCTTCGGTTTTATTGAAGTCGGTACCGTTACCCCGCTGGCACAGCCGGGCAACCCCAAGCCGCGAATGTTCAGATTGCCGGAGCACCAGGCGATCATTAATCGCATGGGCTTCAATAACGAGGGGCTTGAGCACCTGTTGGATCGGGTGGATAAGCGGCGCTACCAGGGCGTTCTCGGTATCAATGTGGGTAAGAACAAGGACACGCCGAACGAAGAATCGGAATCCGACTACCGCAAAGGCATCCGTGCGGTCTACACGCGCGCGGACTACATTACCGTCAACGTTTCATCGCCCAACACGCCAGGCCTGCGGGACCTTCAGTTTGGTGATTCGCTGAAACAGTTGCTGGCGTCGATTAAAGACGAGCAGCTTCAATGTCAGAGCCAGCTGGGCCGCTACGTTCCCATTGCGGTAAAGATTGCTCCGGATATGGATGACAACGGAATTCGCTTTATGGCCTCCGCCATGAAAGAGACTGGCCTGGATGGGGTGATTGCCACCAACACCACGATCAGTCGTGACGCTGTTGCCGGTCACGCGTACGCGGGTGAGGCGGGCGGGCTTAGCGGTGCACCTGTTCGGGAGGCGTCTCTGAGAGTGATTGAGGGTCTCTACGCTGAATTGGGTGAGTCACTGCCGATCATAGGGGTAGGCGGCATTACCAATGGCGAGAGTGCGGCAGAAAAGATTCGCGCCGGTGCCAAGCTGGTGCAGATCTATACCGGGTTCATCTACCGTGGCCCCGAGCTGATTCGGGAGGCGGTGGAAGCCATTCGTCATCTGGAGCAGGGTGGAGAGCTAGCGACAGCGCCCTGAGCTTTCAGCAGGCAAAAAAAATGGGCCCGCTTAGCGGGCCCGTGCGGGGAATGAACCCCGTGGCGCTTCTTCGCATGGTACGGGGCGGGAGGCCCCGTTTGGGTTACTCTTTGGTTTTTAAGCTACTGCTTCAAATTGTGTACAAAAGACCAGATCAAGATCCGGGGTTGTAATGAATTGTCACGCCGACGTGACATTTGAAAGTTTGTGGATGCCGGAAACTCCGGTCATGCCCTCCCAGTTATCGGTGCGGCCTTCACGCCACCCGTTTAGCCATTCCTGGCGAACTTCCATTTGTTCTGAGGGGCAACTGTCTTTAGGTTTACCTGATACGCCGGCTAGATAACCCCGTTTGAATGCACGAGCGAAAACGTCTCTCTTCTGTCTTTTCATGCCGTTCCTCACTGATGGATTAACAGAACAAGCGTGTACACATCTGCAGTGGCGAGGACAGAGGGCCCATTCCGGGATAACCCACTATTGTCAGCTCAAGCCAGAGCAGTCAGGATCCTGTTAACGGAGACTTATATTTGCCTCCGGAACGACGCGTCACCTACAAGGTAGTTCGAACGTCGAGCGGATGTACACTAATAATTTCATCTATATGACGCTTTTTTTATAGTTGTATGAAATAACGAAGAATGGCTGGCGGCTTAAAGTCTGCTATTCCGGAAACTTACCCGAACTCAAGTGAACCAGGAGTTGAACTTGTCCAAATCCGTCTTTTTCGTAAGCTGCCCAAAAGGGGTTGAATACCTTTTGGCAGACGAACTCAGTACTTTCGGCCTGGAACCTGTGCGTAATGCACCGGCCGGTGTCTGGGCGGAGGGTAGTCTGGAAGGCGGTTACCGAGCCTGTTTATGGTCTCGCCTCGCTAACCGAGTCATTCTTCATCTGGACGAGGTTGACGCCACCAGCGGTGACCTGCTGTATGACGGCGTGGTGCACATGGACTGGCAGCAGCACATTCCTGTTAACGGCAGTTTCCGGGTGACCTTTCTTGGGCAGAACGACGCTATCCGCAACACTCAGTACGGGGCCCAGCGCGTCAAAGACGGTATCGTCGACCGGTTCCGCGCCAGTGGTGGTCAGCGCCCCTCTGTGGCGGCCAAGATGCCTGATGTCACGGTGTCGGCTCGTTTGAATCGGGGGCGGTTGTCGTTGGGCATCGACCTGAGTGGTCACAGCCTGCACATGCGCGGCTACCGCACCGAAAAAGGCGCGGCTCCTCTGAAGGAAAACCTGGCTGCGGCCTTGTTGATGCGTGCCGGATGGCCTGAGTTGGCTCAGAACGGCGGCGATTTTGTCGATCCCATGTGTGGTTCCGGCACCTTGGTTATCGAAGCGGCCATGATGGCGCTGGATCTGGCGCCGGGACGCAAGCAGGAACACTTCGGGTTTGAGAAGTGGCTTGGGCACCAACCCGACCTGTGGCTGGAGTTGCGACAGGAAACTGAGCGCAGGGCCCATGAAGGCAAGCAGCGAAAACTGCCGAGAATGGCGGGTTTTGATCAGGACAGTCGGGTGCTTTCGACCGCCCGGAACAACATCGAACGGGCTGGACTGCAGGGCCTGGTGCAGGTGGAAAGTAGCGCGATTGCCGATCTGGCCCTAGAAGGTGACTGGGCATCCTCGGGCTTGGTGCTGGTCAACCCGCCGTACGGCGAACGGCTGAGCGAGCGACGTGAACTGGGTACCCTGTATCGGGCGTTGGGCGATACCGTCAAGCGCCTGCTGCCGGGTTGGCGTCTGGGTGTGTTTACCGGTGCACCGGAATACGGCAAGTCCATTGGTCTGCGGAGCTACAAGCAGTACCGGTTGTTCAATGGCAAGCTGCCGGCTCAGCTGCTGTTATTCACCGTAGACGAAGTCAGCGCGATGACGCCCCATGAGCCGGACATACCAGGCGAGATCACGCCCAAGATCGCCAATGAGGAACGGGCGGCGATGCTTGGCAACCGTCTGAAGAAAAACCGCAAGAGTATTGGTCAATGGGCACGCAAGCAGGGCATCGGCTGCTATCGCCTCTACGATGCCGACATGCCCGAGTTTGCTCTGGCCATTGACGTTTACGAGGGCAAGGTGCACGTTCAGGAATACGCTGCTCCGAAGACCGTTGACGAGCGTTCAGCCCGGGAGCGCCTGGCAGAGGCGCTGGCGGTTATACCCGAGGCTCTGGGTATCGAGCGCGAGGATATGGTGTGCAAACAACGCCAGCGCCAGTCCGGCACCAGCCAATACGAAAAGCAGGCGGCCAGTGGTGAGTTCTTCCGGGTGCACGAGCACGGCTGTGCGCTGAAGGTGAACCTGAAGGATTATCTGGACACCGGCCTGTTTCTGGATCATCGACCGGTTCGGCACTGGATTCAGCAGCACTCCAAGGGTCAGCGCTTCCTGAACCTGTTCTGTTACACCGGAGCGGCTACTGTGCACGCTGTGGCCGGTGGCGCCAGTCGCTCGCTGAGCCTTGATATGTCGAAAACCTATGTCAACTGGGCCCAGGATAATCTGGCCCTGAATGGGGCCGATCCCAGGAAGCATATCGTGGAGCAGGCTGATTGCCTGGCCTGGCTGGCCTCGAAGCCGACAGCGGATCAGCGATACGATCTGATTTTCATGGACCCACCGACCTTTTCCAACTCAGCGAGAATGGCCGGGGTGCTGGATATCCAGAAAGATCATGGCCGGTTGGTGCGCCAGGCCATGGCTCGCCTGAACTCCGAAGGCTTGCTGATTTTTTCCAACAATTTCCGTCGCTTCAAGCTGGATGACGATCTGGCCGCGGAATTTGATATCGAAGAAGTCAGCGCCAGCACGCTGGACAAGGACTTCCAGCGCAACGCCCGGATTCACCGGTGCTGGCATATCCGCCATCAAAGCTGAGCCTTAGAACTCGTACCGTAACCCGCCGGAGAACTGGAACGTATTTACGTTCGTTTCAGTATCTTCGAACAGTCGACCGCCTTCGAAGGCCAGGTAGGTGTTGTCGAGCAGTTCGATGTCGAGGCCAACCAGCCAGCTGACACTGAAGCTGCTGCCAGGAAAGTCTTCCTCGAAGAGTTGAAACTGGCGGTTCTGGGCGGCCTCGGGCCGCTTCAATTCGGATTTGCCGCTGATGTGAGAAAAACCGAATTGGCCGTAGACGTTGGCGTAGTCGGTGATCGGGTGATGCATGCCGATGTACCAGCTGGCGAAATAGTCGATGGCCAGGGTCAGGTTGCTGTTGGGTACGTCGGCATCGGTGATGCCACCACCGGCGCGGACTTCGGCGTGGAACAGATCGGTGATATGGCCGCCAACTACCAGTGTGGCGCCATTGCCCCAGGCTGCCTCGTTGGTGACGGTTCCGACAGAGCGATGATTAAAGGCAGTGGCCAGTAATCCCACGTAGTGCATGTCTTCCCGGGCCTTGTCAGAGGCCATTTCCTGGGCGAAAACAGACGAAGCGGTCATCAGTGTAGCTGGAATCAGCGCGGCAAGCAGGGATGTTCGCACAACCTTGTTCATTATTATCGGGCTTCCTGACGTCAACGGTACGGGCCTGATCTTGCCCTGTGTAACCGTTTGTTACGTCGACCCGTGTCACACTTCCCTGTGTCGATTCCTGGTCAGCACTAGTCTGCGTCAAACAGGCCTTCTTCGCGGGCCAACAGAAGCAGGGCGTACACACCGTTTTCCGGAAGCTGTGGCTCCAGGCCCTCATCGATCATTAACTGCCGGCGGCGGTCCTCGAGGGTGTCGCTATCCAGGCTGGTGATCAGCTCGGTGATGGGAGCAATTTCGAACGGGGCGTCTTGCCCGATGGCGCTGAACAGCTTGTCGATCAGGATCTCATCCGGGTCCAGGCCGTCCACGTAGACAGTCTGGTCCGGCAGGTCTTCGTGCAGTTCGCGTGCTATCTCCAGCGGCGGTACGCCCTGTTCTTCCAGATAGCGAAGGTCGAAGTCACCCAAGTCACCATCGTCTGGCAGCCATGCGTCCTCGGGGCTGATGACCACGGTTTTCATGCGGCCGTCGGCCAGGGACCAGGCCATGGCAACGGGAAACAGGACATCGTCGGTCTGGCAATATTCAATATCAAGAAATCTGGGTGCTTGCACGCTGAGCTCCGCTTGCGACGGGTGAGTGTGATTAGGGCATAAGGAATGTCCGTGCAGCCAGTATGAGCCATCAAGGCTTCATGCCATACTGTTGTGGCAATTATCATTCAATCAGGGACATCATGGAACACGCTGAATTTAACAAAGATTTGCTGAAGTTTCTGGATTCATCGCCAACACCATGGCATGCCGTGTCGACGATGAAAGATCGACTGGACGCCGCCGGCTTTGTCGAGCTCGACGAAAAAGACGATTGGTCGCTTGCCTCGGGGCAGGGCTACTACGTCATCCGAAATGGCTCTTCCATTGTCGCCTTTCGAGCTGGTCAGCGGGATGTAACCGCCTCCGGGATTCGCATGGTGGGCGCGCACACCGACAGTCCCTGTCTGAAGGTGAAGCCGAATCCGGAAGTTCGCCGCAAAGGTTTCTTTCAGCTGGGTGTCGAAGTATACGGCGGTGTGCTACTAAACCCCTGGTTCGACCGCGATTTGTCCCTGGCCGGACGAGTTACCGTTCTTGATGAGGCGGGCGAGGTTCGGGACAGTCTGATCAATTTCCGCAAGCCGGTGGCGTTCATTCCCAGTCTGGCAATCCACCTCGATCGGGAAGCTAACAGCAACCGCACCGTAAACCCACAGACTGATCTGCCGCCAGTGCTGATGCAGGTGCCAGAAAGCGACACCACCAGCTTTGCCGACTTGCTGCGCCAGCAGATTGCGACTGAATCTGGATTGAAGGTGCGCAAGGTGCTTGGTTACGAGCTGAGCTTTTACGACGCCCGCGAAGCCTCGTTTGTCGGCCTGCGTGATGAATTCATCGCCTCCGCCCGGCTCGATAACCTGCTCAGTTGCTACATCGGCCTGCAGTCCTTGCTGACTGCCTCTGGAGACGAAGCCGCGCTGCTGGTCTGCAATGACCATGAGGAAGTCGGCAGCATGTCCGCTGAGGGTGCCCAGGGGCCGTTCCTGTCATCGGTTCTGGATCGCTGGTGCGGTGCCGGCAGGGCCCGCGCTATTGCCCGCTCCATGATGATTTCCGCGGATAATGCCCACGGTATTCACCCCAACTACATGGACCGACACGATGAAAACCATGGTCCGCTGCTGAATCAGGGGCCGGTGATCAAGATCAATCACAACCAGCGTTATGCGACCAACAGCCGGTCAGCCGCTGTTTATCGTCACATCAGCGATGAACTGGGCTTGCCACATCAGTCGTTTGTGGTGCGCAGTGATATGGGGTGTGGCAGCACGATTGGGCCAATTACGGCTGGTAATCTGGGTGTCACCACGCTGGATATTGGCGTGCCGCAATTCGGTATGCATTCGATTCGGGAGCTCATCGGCACTGAGGATGGCTATACTCTATTTAGGGTGTTGACCGAATTCATGCAGCGCGAACAGGTTTTGTGAGACCTGAAACGAAAAATGCCGCTGCTTCGTATGAAGTAGCGGCATTCCGGAAAAGTGGCTCCCCGAGCTGGGCTCGAACCAGCGACAAACGGATTAACAGTCCGTTGCTCTACCAACTGAGCTATCGGGGAACAGCATCAGAGTGGCGCGCATATTAAGTGCTTTGGTGGGCCGGGTCAACCCCCTGAATTAAAAGGTTAAAAATTGTACGAAAGCCAGTGTTCAGTAGTACGTAGTGACAGGGAGGTGTCGTTATGACTGCTTTCGAATCTGCTCCTCAACCTTTGCCCGCGAATGTAAAGCCGGACCGCCTGCAGTATCACCCACCCCCCTGGTTACGTAACGGCCACATTCAGTCGGTCTGGCCGACGCTGTTTCGCAAGGTCGACATGATCTCGCCCCAGGCCGAGGTTCTGCCTACTGACGATGACGATGAACTTCATCTCGACTGGTATCGCCAGGGCAGT
This sequence comes from Marinobacter sp. LA51, assembly GCF_030297175.1. NCBI lineage: Bacteria > Pseudomonadati > Pseudomonadota > Gammaproteobacteria > Pseudomonadales > Marinobacteraceae > Marinobacter > Marinobacter apostichopi. The sequence goes on from NZ_AP028070.1 coordinate 1,591,065, forward strand.
GATCGCCTTGCCATTGTTTCCCATGGCTTGGAAGGGCATAGCCGGCGGCCTTACGTGCTGGGCATTACCCGAGCCCTGTTGAGTGCGGGCTGGGATGTGCTGGCCTGGAATTATCGATCGTGCGGCGGTGTAATGAACCGGCAGCCCCGGTTTTACCACAGTGGGGCAACGTCTGATCTCGAGCGTGTTATTCACCATGGCTTGAGCAAGGCCTATGACACACTATTTCTGTCCGGCTTCAGTATGGGTGGCAACCTGACCTTGCTTTATCTGGGCGAGCAGGGAGAGCGGATCGACAGCCGGATCTGCGGTGCTGTTACCTATTCGGTGCCGTGCGATCTGGCTGGCAGCGCCGAGGTGCTTTCCCGGCCAACGCGGCGCATCTACATGCAGCGTTTCTTGAAGGATCTTCATTGGAAGATGCGCGAAAAAGCGCAAAAATTCCCGGATTTGATCGATGTGTCCGGCTTCGAGTCCATTCGCAATTTTCATCAGTTTGACGATCGCTACACCGCGCCCCTGCATGGCTTCCGCAGTGCGGTGGACTATTGGGCGCAGGCGTCCGCGCTTGGGCGGCTCCGGGACATTCGGGTGCCGGCGTTGATGGTCAATGCCGCTGACGACCCGTTCCTGTCTCGCAGCTGCTTTCCGGAATCACGAAATCTTCTAGGAGCCCACGTGCGCGTCGAGGCGCCACGCTGGGGTGGGCATGTCGGCTTTGTTGAGCACGCCCGCGACGGCTATTACTGGTCGGAACGCCGCGCCATCGCGTTCCTCCGCAATATCTGTTCTTAGCCGATCAGGGGAGGTTCAGTTCAGGGCTGGTTTGAGCACCGGCCACACGTTCTCCAGCAGTTTTGGCTGCGCCTCGACACTTGGGTGAATGCCATCGTCCTGCATCATGCCCTCCTGGTCGTACACGCCCTGCAAAAAGAAGGGAACCAGCGCGGTGTTGTAGCGGTCCGACAGTTTCGGGAAGATCTCAGCGAACATCTGGGTGTAGCGTTGGCCGTAGTTCGGCGGGATCTGCATACCGACGAGGATTGCCAGGGCACCTGCATCCTGCACTTGGGTGATCATCTGTGCCAGGTTGGACTCAATGACGTTCGGCGGAAACCCGCGCAGGCCGTCGTTGCCGCCAAGTTCAATAACCACAACATCCGGGCTATTATCGGCCAGCAGGCCGGGTAGGCGCCGCGCGCCACCGCCGGTGGTTTCACCACTGATGCTGGCATTGACGACGTTCCACTGGCTCAGGCCATTGTTGTTCAGGCGCTCCTGCAGCAGCTGAACCCAGGCTCGGTCCGAGGGAACACCGTAAGCCGCACTAAGGCTGTCGCCAACGATCAGAAGTGTGTTTTGATTGGCCAGTGCCACTGGCGCCATCAACCAGGCCAGTGCAATGAAAAGGATTGATCTGACCCACAGCCGTGCCGTATGCATAAACAAATCGAGTACCCTAAATCCGTTGACTTGAACCCAGAATCGGGAGTGTCCGTGAACCAGATGACCAATGTTAAAGCAGACCGTCTACCGCCGATGTTGCGGGTCGACAACCTGACGCACCGGGTTCGCCTGGAAACCGATACGTTAACGATCTTGCAGGGGGTCAGTCTGGAAATCAATCGCGGCGAATCGGTGGCGATCGTTGGGCGCTCCGGCTCCGGGAAAACCACCTTGCTGGGATTGCTGGCGGGGCTGGATACGCCCAGCGATGGCACTGTTGAGCTGGATGGTGCCATGATCAGCCAGCTGTCGGAAGACGAGCGCGCCAAACTTCGGGCCCATCGGGTCGGTTTTGTCTTCCAATCGTTCCAGCTGCTTCCGGCGCTGTCTGCGTTGGAAAACGTCATGCTACCGCTGGAGTTGGCCGGGTCCGAAGCGGCCGAAGACCGGGCGCGGGAGCTGCTGGAGCGAGTAGGGCTGGGCGAACGGCTCAATCACAGCCCGCGGCAACTGTCCGGTGGCGAGCAACAACGGGTTGCAATCGCAAGGGCGTTTGCCTCAGATCCCGCCATCCTGTTTGCGGATGAGCCCACCGGTAATCTCGACAACCGCACCGGCCAATCGGTGTCGGATCTGCTGATGGAGCTGAATCGGGAGCAGGGCACCACGCTGGTTATGGTCACTCACGACGAGCATCTGGCGGCGCGCTGTGGTCGCCAGTTCCATATTGAAGCCGGCGTGTTGACCGAGCCGGCAGCGGCCGAGGAGTTGACCTACTGATGGCCGCTGCACGCAAATTGATGTCGGTGCGCCGTGATTGGCGCGAACGCGACGTACGGGTTGTACTGGTAGCACTCATCATTGCCGTGGCCACGGTCGCCACCATCGCGCTATTCGCGGCGCAGTTGCAGCGCACTCTGGTGTCGTCGGCGAGTTCGTTTCTGGCGGCAGACCGTCAGCTGGAGGCGGAAAACGGCCGGGAAATACCGCCTGACTGGCTCACCGAGGCGCAGTCTCGCGGGCTTGAGACCGGTCGCATGGTGGAGTTCTCCACCATGGTCTTTGGCACCGGGGGATTCCAGCTGGTTTCGGTAAAAGCCGTCAGCGATGAATACCCCCTGCGAGGCCAGATCGAGACACAGGGTGCGCCGGACCAGCCAAGAGATCTGGTGCGTTCGGGCCCCCCACCGGGCGAGGTGTGGATCAATCCCAGACTGCTGCGCCTGCTGGAGCTGGAAATCGGCGATTCGCTGGAAGTGGGCAACCGGAATCTCAAGGTATCGTCATTGCTGGTGCGGGAGCCTGATGGCGGGTTTCGGCTGTCGGCGTTGGCTCCAAGGGTAATGATGCACGTCGACGACGTGACTTCAACCGGTGTGATTCAGGAAGGCAGCCGGGTTGAGTATGTGTATCTGTTTGCCGGTGAAGACACGGTCATTGAGGACTATTACCAATGGCTGGAGCCGCGTCTGGAGCCAAGCCACGAGTGGGAAGGTGTACGCGATGGCGAGACCTTCTCACGTTCCTTGGAGCGCGCTGAGCGCTTCCTGTTACTGGGCGGCAGTCTGGCGGTGTTGCTGGCTGCCGTGGCTGTGGCCGTGGCGAGCCGACAATACGCGCTGGCGCAGCGGGACACTGTGGCGCTATTGAAAACCCTGGGTGTGCGCAGCCGCGGCATTGGCCGACTCTACCTGCGCCGGTTGGTGCTGTGGGGGGCAACCGGCGTGGTGGGGGGCTTGCTGGTGGCCCTGCCATTGTTCTGGCTACTCACCCGCTTGCTGAGTGAAGTGTTGGAGCGACCGGTTGAATTTCACCTGGCACCGCAGGCTCTGATCCCGGCGTTGTTGACTGCACTGGTGTCCCTGTTTGCATTTGCCTATCCGCCCATTCGCAGGCTGCGGGATGTGCCGGCCATGCGGGTGCTTCGAAGCCAGCCCGGCGAAGCGGGGCGGGGTGCCTTGGCAGATGCGGCCATTGCAATTCTTGCGGTCTTTGGGCTGGTTTGGGTCTATGCGGGCGAGATCAGTCTGGTGGTGTCGCTGTTGGCCGGGCTCGCATTGCTGCTGGGCGCGCTCGGACTGCTGGGTTGGTTGTTGGTCGCCCTGTTGCGCAAAGTGCGTGGCGGCGGCAACGCCTGGCGCCTCGCCCTTGTCGGTTTGTACCGTCACCGACGAGCCAGCCTGTCGCAGATGGCCGTTTTTGCCATGACGCTGATGTTAGCGGCAACCCTGGTGTTGGTGCGCACATCCTTACTGAATGACTGGCAGGCGCAACTGCCGGAAAACGCCCCCAACCATTTCCTGATCAATATCGCTCCGGATGCCGTTGAAGAGGTTGGTGAATTCTGGCAGGAGCGTGGACAACCGCTGAATCAGTTATACCCCATGGTTAGGGGGCGATTGACCGAGCTGAATGGCGAGCCGGTTAAGGAGGCGGTCAGTAAGGATGAGCGTGTTGGTGCCCTGAACCGAGAACTGAATCTGACCTGGATGGCACAGTTGCCCGAGGATAATGAGATCGTGCAGGGCCAGTGGTTCGGCCAGGATGCCGTCGAGGGCGTATCCGTTGAAGCTGAGTTGGCGGAGCGTTTGGGTCTGGCGTTGGGCGATCGGCTAACCTTCACCATCGGCTCTGAAAAGGTGACGGAAGCGGTTACCAGCATCCGCACGGTGCAGTGGGACAGCATGAAACCCAATTTCTACATGGCGTTTCCTCCCGATGGTGGCCTGACCGATATGCCGGCCACCTGGATCACCAGCTTTTATCTGCCGTCGGATGAGAAAACGGCGTTGAACGCGTTTTCTCGAAACTTCCCGACCATCTCGGTGTTGGAAATTGATCACATCATTGATCGCATTCAGCAGATCGTCCGCCAGGTCACCCAGGCCATTGAAGCCATACTGGCCCTGATTCTGGCTGCGGCACTGGTGGTGATGGCGGCAGTGGTGAGTGCCACCCTGCATGATCGCCAGAGAGAGGGGGCCTTGCTCCGGACCCTGGGTGGTCGGCAATCGTTGCTGGTGCGCAGCACTATGCTGGAATTTGCCCTGCTGGGTGGCTTCGCCGGGGTGTTGGGTGTCGCTGCAGCGGAAGTTGCGGTCTGGGCATTGCAGTTCCGGATGTTTGAGGGCTCATTCAGCTGGCACTGGCAGGTGGTCTTGCCGGTGCCGCTGATCAGTGCCCTGGTGCTGGCGTTCTTTGGCCGTTGGCAATTGCGTCCGGTGCTGAATGTGTCGCCAATGTTGTTGCTCCGACGGCTGGAGTAATGGGCAGGCTAGCGATATTTCGCGAGAATGGCTTCCAGTTCGCCATTCTCGCGAATGGTCTTTAACTCTGCATTGAAGGCATCAACAAACTCTTTCGAGTCTTTCCGCAGCATGATCCGGAAATCGACCTGGTTGATACCCAGGCCAGTGCTCCGGAAATGGTCTTGAAGACCTTGTTTTTTAAGTATCCACTGGCCGACTAGCCGGTCGGCAACAGCCGCGTCAAACCGGTCTCCATGGAGGACAAAAGTAAACATGTCTTGATCCCTGGAAACATCGAAACGCTGGATCTTTCCGGTATCAAAATGAACCTGAAGCTCCGGGTAGTGATAGCCCAGGTGGGTCACCACGGTTTTCGAGTAAAGATCTTGCGGGGATCGGTATTCCAGCTTCGATGCCTTGGGCACGAAGAATACCTCTTCAATGGGCACCACCGAATCGGTGAACAGGAAAAGGTTGGGGTTTTCGGTCCACTCACGGGCTCTTGAAGTTCCGTCTATCACCCCGTCCAGCAACATCTCGTCGACGCGCTTTCTGGGAACTTTTTTGGGCACGACGTTATAGTCCAGTCGCTGACCAATCAGTGAGACGACATCCCAAATAATTCCGGAAGGCTGTTCTTGCTCAACAATCAGGTAGGGTGGATAGCCGTTAGGAGAAACGTTGAAGCGGAAGGTTTTCTGGTGTGAGGCCGCGCCGGTGTTAAAGCTGAGGGCCAAGGTCCACACAAAGGTAATAATCAGTTGTGGGAAATGGGTCAGTCGGTTAGACCGATTTCTCATCATGATGCTGGACCCTTGTTGGTGAAAAGTGTCCGGCCGTCCTGCCAGTGTAGGAATCAGTGTCACGTTTTTGCTTGGAAACTTCAATGATAGGGAATCAGGGGGCCACAAATGACCCCCGGTGGAAGGTGATTAGGCCCAGGCCCGTTGCAATACCGCTCGGGCGTCCTCAAGGGAAACTTCTTTTGGATTGAACATGATGGCACCGTCGTCCAGGGCCATCTCGGCAATCTGGTCAAGCTGGTCTTCGGTCACCTTGCCGGTTTCCTTAAGGGTGCGGGGCAACTGGCAGCGTTTGTGCAGTTGGTCGCGCAGCTTGCGCAATGCCGAGATGCTCGCCTCGGCCCGGCGGGCTGCTGGCGTTGCCGAGAACACTTCTGGGCCTTCAAGCGGCAACAGTAGCTCGCCCAGCGGTGCCCGGATGGTCTCGAGGTTGTACTCAAGCACGTACGGCAGGTAAAGACTCATGCACAGGCCGTGGGGCAGGTGGCAGATAGCGCCGGTCGCGTGGCCCAAGGCGTGCACCAGACCAACCATGGAGTTAGAGAAGGCAATACCTGCCATGGTGGACGCCTGGGCCAGTTCGAGTCGGCCATCCACGTCTTTCGGGTTGTCCATAACGGTCAGCAACGACTGACTGACTTTCTTCACCGCTGCGGTGGCATAGGCATCGCTGAGCGGGTTCTTGGCCATGCAGGTAAACGCCTCAACCGAGTGGGTCATGGCGTCCATGGCGGTTGCGGCGGTGATGTGCGGTGGCAACGTCAGCGTCATGCGCGGATCAATGATCGCCGCATTGGGCAGCAGGAACGACGAAGTAAACGGCAGTTTCACGCCCTTGGCTTCGTCGGTGATAACGGCAACGGAAGTCACCTCAGACCCCGTGCCCGCAGTGGTCGGCACCACAAAGAAAGGCTTCAGCGGGTGTTTGATAACACCGGCACCGCTGTACTTGGCGATGTCATCGCCACCCTCAGATACCAGGATGTTTACGGCCTTGCCGGTATCGATGGCGGAGCCACCGCCAACGGCAATGATGGAGTCGCATTTTTCCCGACGATAGATACCCGCGATGTCCCGAACGACGGTTGTAGAGGAATCCGGCGGAACGTCGTCGTAAATGGTAACGATTTCCAGACCGCTCTCTTCGCAAGCTGCGATGACCGGATCCAGCAGGCCCGCTGCCCGAACGCCCTTGTCGGTCACGATCATTGGTCGCTTTGCGGCCAGACCCGTGAGCTCGTAGGGGATGTGCTCAAGGGCCGATTTGCCGGCAATGACTTTGACCGGGCAAAAGAACTCATAATATTTTTGGGTCATTACGCTCTCACCGTCTGAACAAAATTAGTGGCAACTTTCAGGTAGATCCGCACTGCACTGATGAGCTTTTGCGGCAGGTGCAGATTACTGGGGTATTCCTTGACCGCGCGCTCGGCAATCAGCTTGGGCAGAATGAATGATTCCAGCCGGTTCAGGACCCGGGTCATGCGCACGGCGTAACTGATGTCGCCATCTACCAGCATGCGATCATTGGCAAAGGCCACCGCGGTTTTTTCCTGAAACGACAGAACCAGGAAGGCGTGCGCGACGTGCTTGAATCGGATCGACAGATCGACCGGGCGGGGCGCGGAGTCGCCGTGGTAATGCAAGCGCCCAAGACCGGTATGCTCAACGATCAGACGTGGTCCGTCCGGCATTACCATCATTTCGAAAAGAAAACCGGCCGGCAGGGCCTGGGTCTCTTTTTTGACCGCGTCATCAACTTCACTAACGGCCTGTAGGGCCCGTCCCATCACCTGGAACATCAAATCCACATACAGGCGCCGAGCCTGGGATACCATGGGTTGGATACGTTTCGCCAGCATTGCTGCCATCCACTTGTTGTTTGTGATATCTGATTTTTAGAGTTATTGCTCTAAAAGTCAATGTAAGGATGACGGGTATTACTCGTCAGCGCGGCCAACGCGCGTCGAAGCCATAAAAAAGAGCCGACGGAGGGCGCTCCGTCGGCTCTTTTTCGATCCACTGAGGCACTCAGTTTCTGAGTGCCTCCAGTTTTTGCTGGGCTTCCTTGGCGACGTTACCGCCTGCCTCGGCTGCCTTGGTGTAGTAGGCAATGGCGTCGTCCCGCCGGTTCTGCTGTGCGGCGATATCACCCAGACGCAAGTAGGCAATGGAGGTGGGCACCACCTGGTTGGCGCGCTCAAGGTTAGTGCGGGCCTTATCAAGGTTGTTCAGTTCCAACGCATTCAGACCGTTATAAATCCTGTACACGAACATTTCCGGGTACAGCGACACAGCCTTGTCAAAATCGTCTGAGGCTTGTTGCAGCTTCTCCTGCTCCTTGTATATGCGGCCACGCAGGGTATAGAACATGGCCTCGTCCGGGGCCAGGCGAATGGCCTCGTTAATCTTCTTCAGGGCGGCGTCCAAGTTGTCTTCTGAGGCCAACTTTCGGGCCTCGTCGTGGGCGTCATAGGCAGGCTGGAGCTTGCGGAGGGTTGCCAGCTTGCGCTCGTAGACATCCTCGCCCCGATAGCCGCCAGCTCCAATCTCGTCGACCAGCTCTCGATTTCGCTGCACCCGCTTAGCTGACGGTGGGTGAGTGGCAAACATTCCCTGAATAAAGCCGCTGTCACGGCCTTCTGACAGCTCCAGGAACAGCTGCTGAAGTTCAACCGCTGCGGTCGGGTCGTAGCCCGCTTTTTTCATGTACAGGATGCCGTAGTAGTCGGACTCAAGCTCATCCGACTGGCTGTACTGCGCCAGTGCAAGTTGGGCGCCTATTGCAGCACCGCCCATGAGCACACCCGCCCACTCATTGTCCGACAGGGCAAAGCCCAAGCCGGCAACACCGGCGCTGATCAACATGCCTTGCTGCATGCGCTGAACGCTGTGGCGGGCGGCTGCATGGACAATTTCATGACCGAGCACAGAGGCCAGCTGTGCTTCGTCGTCAAACTTGGTGAGTAGGCCACGGTTGATGGCGATCTTGCCACCGGGCAGCGCCCAGGCATTGGGTGTGCTGCTGTTAAGCACCACGAACTCGTAAGGCAAATCCGGGCGGTCGCTGACCTCGGCCAGCTTCTGGCCAACCTCGCGAACATAAAGCGTGAGCTCCGGATCCATGTAGAACTGGCCACCCTGGGTCTGCTGCGTGGGGGTATACTGCTCCGCGCCCATAGACAGTTCCTGGTTTTCCGGAATCAGCGACAACTGACTTTCACCAGTAACTGGATTGACCGAGCAGCCGGCCAGCGTTAGAGCCACGACCACCGGGGCGATGCAGCGTTGCAAGAGGTACTGATTCACACGAAACTCCCTTTTTAAATGGCTCTCAGGCGAACAGACCGCGGTATTTGGCGGCCATTCTGTCCTACACTTCTGCTTACATGATTACACGGCTTCGGCCGCCTGAAAATCCCCCATCGTTGTGGTGACCCAGATGGCCTTAGCGTATTATAAGTGCCTGTTCCAGCGACATTTGATTCCGTATTCATCACCAAAGGCCGCCGATGAGTAATATTCTGGAAGTAATAGCTTTGCTCTGGTTTCTGACCTGTTGGCTCGGCTATACCGTGTACTCGCGTCGACGGGCAGGGGACAGACCTTGTTTGTCCAATACGCTGGACATGTACCGGGAAGACTGGATGCGAGTCATGCTCAGGCGCGAAAACCGCATTGCCGACGCCTCGGTGGTTGGCAACCTGGAACGCAATGGGGCTTTTTTTGCATCCAGTTGCCTCCTGATCCTGGCCGGTATCATTACCGCGCTCGGTTACACCCAGGAAGTGATGGAGGTATTCAGCACCCTGCCGTTTGGCACCTTGCCCAGCCGTGAAATCTGGGAGCTGCGGATGGTGCTGTTGCTGGTGGTGTTTATCTACGCATTCTTCAAGTTCACCTGGTCCATGCGGATGTATAACTTCGTGTCGGTCATGGTGGGCAGTGCGCCGCCACCGGACGATACCAAGACCAGCCCCGCCGCGCGCGAGGCCTTCGCCCGCAGTGCAGGCAAAGTCTGCAACCTGGCGGGTGACGCCTTTAACCTGGGCTTGAGGTCGTACTATTACGCTATGGCGGTGGTCGGATGGTTTATTCACCCGTTGGTTTTTATTGCCGGGTCCACACTCGTGGTGGTGGTTCTATATCGTCGGGAGTTCTGCTCGAACGCTTTGGGCGCCTTGCGCTCGGGGAAGGTGTTTGAAGAGGAAGTGCCAGCCAAAGCCGAGAAAACACCCAATTAAATTCTCGATCCACAGGTTTTCTTTGAATGAATGACAACATCCGACTAGACCGGGTCACCCGGTTTATCGACACCCTCAAACAGGCCAAGGAACTTGGCCTGTCGGTGATTGAGGCCAAGGAAGGCAGCCTGACGCTGTGCCTGCCGTACAGCGATCGTATTATCGGTAACCCGGATACCGGCGTTATCCACGGCGGTGCCATTACTACCCTGATGGACACAACTTCCGGCTCGGTGATTCTGTGTGCACTGGACGAGTTTGAACTGTGCCCAACACTGGATTTGCGGGTCGATTACATGCGTCCGGCGGCACCCCACAAGCCAGTCTACGCCCGTGCCGAAACCTACAAGGTTACCCGCAACATCATCTTTACCCGGTGTGAGGCCTACCAGAAGTGTGACGAGCAGGAAGGTGTTGAGCTGGACGGTATTGAAACCATCGCCAACTGCGTGGGCACCTTCATGCGTATTGGCCAGGAAGCGACGCCGAAGCATTACCGTGACCTGATTACCGGAGGTGTCCAATGACGGATCCGGAGATCTATCGCCACACCCGGGAAACCGGGGACTTCACCCGTTTATTGGAGAGTATTCCTTACGCCACTTTTATCGGCCTGGAGTGCGATCAGTTTGGTGACGACCTGATTTTCCGCCTGCCCAAGAAAGAGGAAAATTTGGGCAACCCCATCCTGCCCGCCATTCACGGCGGTGTCATTGGTGGCTTCATGGAGCTCTCCGCTGCGATCTACCTGATGATGTCCCAGGACAGCATGCGGATGCCGCGCATCGTCGACTTCTCTTTGGATTACCTGCGGGCAGGCCTTGACCGCGAAACTTACGCCGAATGCCGGCTCACCCGGCAGGGTAACCGGGTTGCCAATGTGATGGTCACGGCCTGGCAGAAATCCAGGGCCCAGCCCATCGCCACGGCACGGGCGCACTTTCTCCTCGAAGACTGATTTCCCTCCAAAACCGGGGCTTGAAATGCCCCGGCATGCCCCCATTTCTGCTGCAAGACAAAGAATCCGAGCTGACGCAGGCGCGGAGGCTTTGCCGAAACACGCTGTGAATACATCCATGTACGCTCGGCTCCGCCATCCATGGCTCCGCACGGTTTCGGCAAAACCTCCGCACCCGCTTCTTTGAACTGTGAGTTAATTCAGGAGATATAGACGCCATGACGGTTGAGTCGCAAAAAGAGACCCTGGGTTTTCAGACCGAAGTGAAACAGCTGCTTCACCTGATGATCCACTCCCTCTATTCCAACAAGGAAATCTTCCTTCGTGAGCTGATTTCAAACGCTTCAGACGCCGAAGACAAACTGCGTTTCGCGGCACTGAAAGACGATGGTCTGTACGAAAACGATCCGGAACTGAAGATCCGTCTCGACTACGACAAAGAGGCGAACACCATCACGCTGGCCGATAACGGTATCGGCATGAGCCGTGACGACGTGATCGAGAACCTGGGTACCATTGCCCGTTCCGGCACCGCAGAGTTCCTGAAGCAGTTGTCCGGTGATGAGAAAAAGGACAGCAAGCTGATCGGTCAGTTTGGTGTTGGTTTCTACTCGGCCTTTATCGTCGCCGACAAGGTAGACGTCTTTACCCGCCGTGCCGGTGCGCCAGCCGAAGAGGGCGTGCATTGGGAATCCCAGGGCGATGGTGAGTTCTCCATTGAGCAGGTGAACCGCGAGAACCGTGGTACCGAGATCGTTATCCACCTGAAGAAAGATGCCAGCGAATTTGCCGATGGCTTCCGTCTGCGCAACCTGGTCAAGAAGTACTCTGACCACATCTCGTTCCCGGTCGTCATGAAGTCCGAGTCGGAAGACGAAGAAGAGAAGGGCAAGGACGAAACCGTCAACGATGCCACTGCGCTGTGGACACTGCCGCGTACTGAGATCAAAGACGAAGAGTACAAAGAGTTCTACAAGCACATCGCGCACGATTTCGAGGACCCGCTGACCTGGTCCCATAACAAGGTGGAAGGCAAGTTGGACTACACCAGCCTGCTGTACATCCCGGCTCGTGCCCCGTTTGACCTGTACAACCGCGAAGCGCCGCGTGGCCTGAAACTTTACGTTCAGCGCGTGTTCATCATGGACGACGCCGAGCAGTTCCTGCCGCTGTACCTGCGCTTTGCCAAGGGTGTGGTTGATTCCAACGATCTGTCGTTGAACGTATCTCGTGAGATTCTTCAGAACGACAGCACCGTGGAAAGCATCCGCACCGCGCTCACCAAGCGGGTATTGGACATGCTGTCCAAGTTGGCAAAGAAAGACCCAGAGCAGTACCAGAAGTTCTGGGGTGAGTTCGGTACCGTGCTGAAAGAAGGCCCGGCTGAAGACTTCAGCAACCGTGAAAAGATTGCCGGCCTGCTGCGCTTTGCCACCACCCATACCGGTGAAAGCGCCCAGTCAGTGTCTCTGGACGATTACATCGGCCGGATGAAAGATGGTCAGAAGAAGATCTACTACATCACCGCCGACAACTTCATGGCCGCCAAGAGCAGCCCGCATCTGGAAGTCTTCCGCAAGAAGGGCATCGAGGTGCTGATTCTGTCGGACCGCATCGATGAGTGGATGATGGGCTACCTGAACGAATACGACGGTAAGCAGTTCCAGGACGTCGCTCGTGGCGATCTGGACCTCGGCGAGGTAGAGACTGAAGAGGACAAGAAGCACAAGGAAGAGGCTGCCGAGGAGCACAAGGATCTGCTTGAGCGCATCAAGACCGCGCTGAGCGACCGGGTGCAGGAAGTTCGCGTGACCAACCGCCTGACCGACTCCCCGGCGTGCCTGGTCGTGGGCGACTTCGACATGGGTGCCCAGATGAAGAAGATCATGGAAGCGGCTGGCCAGAAAGTGCCGGACAGCAAGCCGATCTTCGAGATCAATGTGGATCACCCGCTGGTTCAGCGCCTGGAAAATGAAAAGGGCGAGGAGCGCTTTGGCGAACTGTCTGCGGTACTGCTGGACCAGGCGACACTGGCAAGTGGTGAGCAGCTGGAAGATCCGGGCGCTTATGTCACCCGCCTGAACCGTCTGTTGCTGGAACTGGCTAACTAAGCCGTATGCAGCAGATTATTGTGGACATCAGCATCAGCCCTGACGAGTGGATCAAGCTCTATCAGGGCGTTGCCACCGACGTTCACACCACGGCCCGGGACGGACGTTCTGTCCGTTTCCCGGCCCGTATTCTCTCCCGTTTTTATCTGCGCGATGGTGTGCGTGGATCCTTCCGTATCCTGTTCGATGGTCAGGGCAAGTTTGCTGGCATCGAGCGGCTCTGATAGCTAATACCTACCGTCAGTTTTTCTTTCCTTTATTTCCCACAGTCGCTGAGCATTGACTATTCTTCGGGTATCCACACCGGAAAGGGAGTTGTGTGATGGTTCGTTGGATGGCGTCCTGGTCCAAGCAATGGCAACAACAAAGTAAGGTGCTGGCGGATTACTGCGTCAATTACGCGATGTCCCAGTAAGGCCTATAGCTTCGTTTGCCACGCTTCATTCTGCCCCCAAAACTGACTACAATGCCGGCCCGCTCAATCTTTAACCACGTCCGGAGCCGACATGCGAGTAATCCTCGCCCCTATGGAGGGGCTGGTAGATGCACCAATCCGTGAAACGCTGACCAAAGTTGGCGGCATAGACCGGTGCGTTACTGAATTTGTTCGCGTAACCCACGGCATGCTGCCCCCCCGTGTTTTCTACAAGTACGCACCCGAACTGTACAACCAGTCACTGACCCGGGTCGGTACACCGGTGGCGTTGCAGTTGCTGGGTTCTGACCCCGAGCAGATGGGATTGCACGGCGCCCGGGCTGTGGAATTGGGCGCAACCCAAGTCGACATCAACTTCGGTTGTCCCGCCAAAACCGTCAACAAGCATAAGGGCGGCTGCGTACTGATGCGGGAACCGGAGCTAATGCACGAAATTGCCGCGGCCGTGCGCCGCGCTGTGCCAGACGCTATTCCGGTGACTGCCAAGATGCGGCTCGGCTACGACGACCGCTCCATGGGCGTCGCCTGTGGCCAGGCCTTGGAGGCAGCCGGGGCGGCCGAAATCGTAATTCACGCCCGGAGCAAGGTTGATGGCTACAAGCCGCCGGCTTACTGGGAAGAGATTGCGAAAGTGCGTAATGCAGTGGCAACCCCGGTGATTGCCAACGGCGAAATCTGGACTGTCGAGGATTACTGGCGTTGCCGCGAGGTATCTGGCTGTGATGATGTCATGATCGGCCGAGGACTGATTGCCCGGCCTGATCTGGCCCGTAAAATCAAAGCCAGCCAACTTGGTGAGCAGATTCCTGACATGACCTGGCCGGAAGCCGTCGATCTGGTTCGGGAATACGCCGAAGTGCTGCAAGGTTGGCTGGAAGACCGCTACGTGACTGGGCGCATCAAACAATGGATGAACTTCCTCCGGCAGGGCTTCGCCGAAGCTGAGGCAATCTGGCCCCAGGCCAGAAAGATTCGGGAAGTTGCTCCAATGATGGCGTGCCTGGAGCAGGGCGCTGTTTCAGGGAACTCCATTAGCTCAGATATCCGGGCGGCCTGATTCCCGCTTAATCTTCCTCAAATCGTTTTTCCTCCCTGGTTGCCAACTACACTGGTACGAAGCGGGCTGATGCTCGTAACTGTTGTGGTTGTAAAAGAACAATCCACCAGGGAGGAATGAACCATGTTTGATCGATTATCTCGGCGTGCGCTCGCCACAATGGCTGGTTGCGTGTGTCTTACAATTGGGCTGGTCGCCGGAGTGAGTGCGGCTGAGGGCGATGTAAAGGTTACGCCGCTGGGCAGCCACGACGGCGAGTTCTGCAGTCGCGACCGGGCCCTGGTGTTCGAGGATCCCAACGGCACCCGGATTCTTTACGATGCCGGGCGCACTGTGGCCGGACCAGATGATCCCCGGCTTGGGGATATTGATGTGATTCTGGTGTCGCACATGCATGGCGATCACGTTGGCGATGCCCGTATCGCAAAGACCAATTTAGGCACCTGTGCCGCTCCGGATACTTCCGTGTCCACCCTGCCACAATCCAATACCGTAGACATCGCGGTAAAGAAGCAGGCCAAGATTTTAACGGGTAGTGAAATGCCGGCATTTTTTGCAGCCAAACTCAGCGCAGAGGGAGGTGATGCCAGCAATTCCATGCTGGTACGCTTCGGCGCCGAGCAGACGTTGGGTGGTGTGGCCATGACCACCGTGCCGGCCGTGCACAGCAATGGGGTCTCGCCGAGTTTCCTGACCGGACCGCTGGCGGAATACCTCAAGGCAGCGGGTATTGGCGCGAGCGTTGGGCCGCCCACCGGCTATGTCCTGACCTTTTCCAACGGGCTGGTGGTGTATCTCTCCGGCGATACTGGCATTACTGCCGAGCAGGAGCTGGTGGTTAAAGGTCACTACGGTGCGGAACTGGTGGTTATGAATATTGGCGACACCTACACCACCGGTCCGAAAGAAGCGGCCTATGTCATCAACGAGCTGATTGAGCCCAAGGCCGTCATTGCCTCCCATGCCAACGAACCGGCCACTGACGGTGGCAAGCTCAGACAGGGCACCCGTACCGCCCAGTTCCGGGATCTGGTGAAGGTGCCGGTGCATGTCCCCCTGAGTGGACGCACCATGGCTTTCAATGGGAACGCAGGCTGCACTCAGGGCTGCGACTGAATTTAGTGTTCCATGTCGGGGCTGTAGGTGCCTGAGCGCGCGGCTCCATTGAGCCGTGCCCGCTTCAGGATAGCTTCCTGAGCTACAGGGCCGTTGTCCAGCTCACCAGCCCAGGCCTTCTGGGCCGGTTCCTGCAGGGCTCGACCGTAAGAGAAGCTCAGTGCCCAGGGCTGGGTGCCCAGGCTGTTGATGGCATTCAGGTTCAGGGTCGCTTCCTCGGGTGTTTGGCCGCCAGATAGAAAATTGATGCCGGGGACCGCTGCGGGTACGACCCGTCGGAATACTGAGACCGATGCTTCCGCCACTTCTTCCGGGCTGGCCTTTGGGCTGTCTTTGCCGGGTGTGACCATGCTTGGCTTCAGGATCATGTGTTCAAGCTGCACCCGATGCCGGGCCAGCGCATTAAACACTTCCCGCAGAACCATTTCACTGACCTCAGCGCACCGCGCCAGACTATGGTCGCCATCGATCAGCACTTCGGGCTCAACAATCGGCACGATGCCAATGGACTGACAGATCGCGGCGTAGCGCGCCAGGACCTCGGCGTTGGCTTCTACAGCCTGACGGGAGGGCAGGGTATCCGATATGTGGAACACGTTGCGCCATTTCGCAAACCTGGCACCGGCGTTCTTATAGATCTCCAGCCGGTCTTCCAGACCATCCAGGCCCACAGTGATTTCATCACCCGGCGCATTGATCAACGGCTGTTTGCCCTTGTCGACCTTGATCCCCGGGACAATACCCTGAGCTTCCAGCATTTTCGGGATTGGCACGTTGTCCAGGTTTTGCTGGTTGAGCGTCTCTTCGAACAGGATTACGCCACTGATGAATTCACCCAGGCCCGGTGCAGACAGGATCAGGCTGCGGTATTCCCGGCGCTTTTCTTCGTTGGAATCGACGCCGACTGATGCAAACCGTTTGGCAATGGTTGGGTGGCTTTCATCGGCGGCCAAAATTCCTTGTCCGGGCTGAATAAGCTTTTGGGTTGTGGCTGAGAGTTCATCCTGAATACTCATGGGTAATGCCTCCGTAGCGGGTTCAGGGCTGAAGGATTCCGCGTGTGCTCCTGACTAGTGTAGACGGTTAGCGGATGACTGAAATTTGATCTGTGCTAAAGCACAAAGCGCTAGCCCGACCTGAACGGGTCTTAACTAGTGACTAATACGCTAAATCTCTGCTAGAGCCCGGGTTACGGCGGCATGAGCGTGTATTTCAGTGGTGTCGAACAGGGGCACGTTGGTGTCGGTCTGTTGCAGCAAAAGACCGATTTCCGTGCAGCCCAGAATCACGGCCTGGGCACCGCGATCAGCGAGTCGGTCGACGACCTCCAGATAGCCAGCGCGGGAGTCTGCTCGAATTTCACCCTGGCACAGTTCCTGGTATATCACCCGGTGAATCTCGTCGCGTTCGTCGGGCTCGGGGATCAACACACGGATACAGGCTTTTTCAAGGCGTTCACGATAAAACGTTTGCTCCATGGTAAAGCGGGTACCAAGCAAGCCAACGCTGTCGATGCCATGTTTCTTTAATGACTCAGCGGTTGCGTCGGCGATGTGCAACAACGGAAGCTCGACGGCTTCCGCAATTTGAGGCGCAACCTTATGCATGGTGTTGGTGCCGATCACCAGAAAGTCCGCGCCGGCCGCTTGCAGCGAGGCGGCAGCCGCTACCAGCAGCCTTGCCGTTCCCTGCCAGTCGCCGCGATGCTGCATGGCTTCGATTTCAGCGAAATCCACGCTGTAGAGAATCAGGCGGGCGGAATGAAGCCCGCCGAGTTGTGATTTTACCCCTTCATTGATCAGGCGGTAGTAGCTCTGGGTGGACTCCCAGCTCATGCCGCCAAGCAGGCCAATGGTTTTCATCTGTGAGTCTCCCTGGTTGAACCGGTGTCAGTCACCTCCGCAGCCACCGCCACTGCAGCCGGAGGAATCGCCCGAGCATCCGCCGCAGCCTGAGCCGCAACCAATGTGGCCGGCGCAGTAACCGTGGCTGCCGGGTTTCGAACAGTCCAGTGAATACTTGAAGCCGTCAGGTATCTTCAATGCGGCATCCATGGCGAAGAGTAGCGGAAGCTTGCTGGCGGATTTCGGTTGGATTTTCTCGCGAAAGCAGGAAATCTTCCACGCCGTCTTGATGCCTGCCTGGGCTGCAGTGGGCGACTCCATGGCTTCTGCCGGTGTGTGATGCAGAAAGCGGCCCAGCGCCCGCATACAGAATTGCTCGTATTTTCGGGTAAAAAGAATGAATTCGTGCCACGCGACATCCACGGACTGGGAGGGCATGGACACCATCCGCTTGCCGGCGATGTTGCACAGATGGAAATACTCCCGCAGCCCGGTCATCACCTGTTCCAGCTCCTGGTCACTCAGATGGGGATACTTCTCCCTGATCTTGGCCGGAAGCGACGGTGGTAACGGGTAGCGGTCAATAAGTTTGGCCCGCTTGGTGACTACCGACTTCTTGTAGAGGTGGAGCGCCACGAACAGGACGATAATCAATACGAGGGTGGGGACAATGTTTTCCATAGAGGCAACACTACAACGAACCACACGAATCGGCACATGAAAAAAAAGGCCCGAAAGCGTTTGCTTCCGGGCCTTTCGTCTTCGTCACTACGGTTCCGACCTCAGCCGCACTTGCTGTCGCCGCAGGACAGGCAGGTAGCACAACCGTCCATGACGATCACCGCCTTGGTGCTGCACTTGCCGCACATGGTGGCGTTGGCCGGGTAGTCGCTGGCCTTCTCATCGTTCGTTGCCGTGGTGTGGCTGGCTTCGAACTCGGCACGCTTTTCAGCGAGGATGCGCTTGGTGGTCTCGCTCATCTCTTCGCTTTCGAGCAGGCCGATGGCCTTCAGGTGCTTCTCGATTACGGCGCCGATTTCAGCAACCAGCGACGGCATGAAGACACCGCCTTTCTTGAAGTAACCACCGTTGGGGTCATACACCGAGCGCAGCTCTTCCACCAGGAAGGTCACGTCGCCGCCTTTACGGAATACTGCGGAGATCACGCGGGTGAGGGCGATAACCCACTGGAAGTGCTCCATCGACTTGGAGTTGATGAACACTTCGTAGGGCTGACGGCTTTCGTGGTCCGTGTCCTCGTTGAGCAGGATGTCATTGATGGTGATGTACATCGCATGCTCGCCAATCGGCGGCTTGATCTTGTAGGTGGTGCCCAGCAGGAAATCCGGCCGTTCGATGTGTTCGTTCATCTGAACGGGCTTGGCTTCCTGGCTCGCTGCTGCCTTGGCTTCAGCGTTGCTGTCTGTGTCGGCTTTCTTAACGCGGTAGCCGACGATTTTGTTGCTGATTTTAACTGTCATGTTCGTTGTCCTGTGTCGGGTTCCCGGATCAGTACTTGCCGTAAGTGCCTTCTTTCAATGCGTCAAACAGGTTGGCAGCATTGTGGATCTCGCCGTCGTACTCGACCTGCTCGTTGCCTTTCAGAGTCACCTTGCTGCCGTCATCCAGAGTGAACTCGTATTCGGTGTTTTCGAGATCTTTCTCTTTCACCAATACGCCCTGGAATGCTTCCGGATTGAATCGGAAAGTGGTGCAACCTTTCAGGCCCATGTCGTAGGCGTACAGGTAAATATCCTTGAAATCCTGATAGGCGAAGTCTGTCGGAACATTGGCCGTCTTGGAAATCGAGGAATCTACCCATCTCTGGGCCGCAGACTGGATATCTACGTGTTGAGACGGCGTCACATCGTCAGACGTGGTGAAGTAGCTCGGCAGCTTCTTGTCTTCGTCGTCAGAGAACGGCATTGCCCCCGAATTGACCATGTGGCGGTACGCCAGCAGCTCGAAAGAGAATACGTCAACTTTCTCTTTAGTCTTTCGGCCTTCACGGATGATGTTCCGGGCATAATGGTGCGAGAAGCTCGGCTCAATACCGTTACTGGCGTTGTTGGCCAGTGACAGGCTGATGGTGCCAGTCGGCGCGATCGAGGTGTGGTGGGTGAAGCGACCGCCTTTCTCGGCCAGTTCTTCCACCAGCTTCGGCTCAACGCTGGCGATCTGCTGCATGTACTTGCTGTACTTGGCGTGCAGGACGCGGCCCTTGAGTTTGTCGCCCAGCTTGTAGCCGTCCTCAGACAGCTGGGGGCACTTGCTCAGCATCTTGGGTGTGATTTCGAATTCGTCGTTCATAATCGGAGCGACACCCTTTTCTTCGGCCAGGGTCAGCGACTGGCGCCAGCCCTCTACGGCCATCTCGCGCACCACTTCCTCGGTGAACTGGACGGATTCTTCAGAACCGTAAGGCATACGCAGCATCGCCAGTGTGGAGCCCAGGCCCAGGATGCCCATGCCGTGACGGCGCTTGTAGGTGATTTCGTGGCGCTGCTCTTCCAGCGGCAGGCCGTTGATCTCAACCACGTTATCCAGCATACGGGTGAAGATGCCGACAACCTTGCGGTACTTCTCGTAGTTGAAGCTGGCTTTGTCAGTGAACGGGTAGTCCACGAACATCGTCAGGTTCACCGAGCCCAGCAGGCAGCTGCCATAAGGAGGCAGTGGTTGCTCGCCACAGGGGTTGGTAGCGCGAATGTCCTCGCAGAACCAGTTGTTGTTCATCTGGTTGACCTTGTCGATCAGGATGAAGCCAGGCTCAGCGTAATCGTAGGTGGAGGTCATGATGGTGTCCCAGATGAACTGGGCTTTCAGGGTGCGGTAGATCCGGCACGCCACTTTGCCTTCATCATTGACCACGTAACCCTTGAGGATCGGGAAGTCGCGGTACACGAACTGGCTGGCATCGGTCAGATCCAGACCTTCGTCTTCAACTTCTTTCTGGGTGACCGGAAATGACAGGTGCCAGTCATCGTCGTTACGAACGGCTTCAATGAAGTCTTCGGTGATCAGCAGCGACAGGTTGAACTGGCGCAGGCGGCCGTCTTCACGCTTGGCCTGGATGAAATCGATGACGTCCGGGTGGTGCACGTCAAAAGTGGCCATCTGGGCGCCGCGGCGGCCACCGGCGGAAGACACGGTGAAGCACATGCGGTCGAAGATATCCATGAACGACAGCGGGCCGGATGTGGTCGCGCCGGCGCCGGCAACGTAGGCACCTTTCGGGCGCAGCGTGGAAAACTCATAACCAATGCCGCAGCCCGCTTTCAGGGTCAGGCCTGCTTCGTGGTTCTTTTCCAGGATATCGTTCATGGAATCCTGAACAGAACCGGACACGGTGCAGTTGATGGTTGAGGTGGCAGGCTTGTGGGCTTCGGCCCCGGCGTTGGAGGTGATGCGTCCGGCCGGAATGGCACCGTGCTGAAGAGCCCAGACAAAGTCTTTCTTGTGCTTTTCGCGTACAGATTTGTCTTCTACTTCGGACAGGGCTTTCGCTACGCGTTCGTACGTCGCTTTAATGTCCTTGTCGACAGGCTCGCCAGTCTTGGTTTTCAGCTGATATTTGCTGTTCCAGATGTCGAGTGAAGCTTCCTGCATCGGAATCGTAGTTACCACTGCCTGTGCCTTAGCGTTCATTGCCACCCTCGGAATTTCCAGTATGTCTTCTTTTGACAGCGCCGTCCTTGTGACAGCACTGCACCCCTTGATTTTCTCACAAACCGGCTCTGAATCTGGTGCGTTAGTGACCACTATATATGGTGGTTGTTTCTTGAACAAAAACGCGCCTGGATGTGCCGGTATCTATCTCTGATCGTTGTTGTTGGCCCGGTGGGGGCCGTTTATCAGTCCGCCTGGCGGCGGTCAGCTGTTTCGAATCTGGGCCCTATATATGGGCTTAATTTCAAAAAGTATAACAGGATATTGTGTTCTGTGAAGAAGATCGGAACTATTGAATAGCGTTGAGGCGCAAAGAAAATCAATCGCTCTTCGGTTGCAACGGTGAAAATCACCGTAAAACCACGGCTTGCGGGCAATTATTCATAAACACTACATCTTGTGTTTAAAAAATGGGCGGGTAAGCACTTATCATTTTAGGAAAGGTTGATCAGGAAAGCCCGATGTCGGGCTGGTGGCGATTCGAAGGCAATAAGCACCTCCAGCTGTCGCCAGCCAGCCCGCAGCAGGTCGTTTAGCCGAGCAGCAAACTGTCATCATCCACTGATAGCCCGCGCTGTTTTTCGAACAGCCCCAGCAGGTCCTTTACTTCCAGTCCTTCTCGTTCCTTGCCGGCTATGTCGAACACAACCTGCCCCTGGTGCAGCATCACCGTGCGGCTGCCAACTTCCAGGGCCTGCTTCATGCTGTGCGTGACCATGAGGGCCGTCAGCTGCTGTTCTTCAATGATCTGGGTGGTCAGTTCCAGCACGAATGCCGCCGTTTTGGGATCCAGCGCTGCCGTGTGCTCATCGAGCAGCAGAATACTGGAAGGCGTAAGGCTGGCCATCAGCAGACTCACAGCCTGGCGCTGGCCACCGGAGAGCAGGCCCATCTTGTCGCCCAGGCGGTTTTCGAGCCCGAGGTTGAGTGACGACAGGCTGTCCCGGAACTGCTCCAGATACTGTTTCTTGACCGCAGCAGTCAGGCCACGGCGTTGACCGCGTTTAATGGCCAGTGCCAGGTTTTCTTCAATGGACAGGGCCTCGCAGGTTCCCGCTAGAGGGTCCTGGAATACCCGGGCAACCTGGCCTGCGCGTTTGTGAGTGGACAGCTTGGTGACATCGGTGTTATCGACGATGATTTCGCCACTGTCCACCAGCACCTCTCCGGAAAGGGCGTTAAGAAAGGTGGACTTGCCGGCTCCGTTACTGCCAATGACAGTAACGAACTCACCCTGATTGACTGTCAGGCTCATGCCCCGCAGCGCGGGGTTCTCCAGTGGAGTTCCCTTGCCGAAGGTAAGTCGGAGATCGCTTGTACTGATCATGTCGCCTCCTCAGGCCTTGTTGCGGGTCAGTTTGCCGATCACAGAGGTACGGACTCCGGGCAGCACGATGGCCAGGGTGACCAGTACGGCAGTGATCAGGTTCAGATCCTGGGCTTGAAGGCCAAGAAAATCGGCATTCAGAGCAAAGGCTATGGCCAGGCGGTAAATGATGGCGCCAACAACGCACGCGAGCAGGGCACGCACGACCGTTGACGGGGTAATCACTGCTTCACCTCCAATCAGGGAGGCCAGGCCAATGACGATAACGCCAACGCCCATAGTGACATCGGCTGCGCCCTGACTCTGGGCAAACAGCGCACCGGCGAGGCCCACAAGGCCATTGGACAGGGCGACACCCAGTACAATCATGGCGCCGGTGGCGATACCCTGAGCGCGAGCCATTCGCGGATTTGCGCCGGTGGCACGCATGGCCAGGCCGGTTTCCGATTTCATGAAGCGCCACAACAGAATCAGGGATACGGTCACCACAATCACGAACAGCAGTACAGGAACAAGGTGGTAAGCCAGGTCCAGGTTATACCAGGGGGTGAGTACTGTTTCTTCGGTCAGCAGGGCTACGTTGGGCCGGCCCATGATGCGCAGGTTCACGGAATAGAGCGCGATCATGGTCAGGATCGAGGCCAGCAGGTTCAGGATTTTCAGCTTGACGTTGAGCAGGGCGGTGACTGCACCTGCCGCCATACCGGCCAAAATAGCCGCTCCGGTAGCAATCCATGGGTTCCAGCCTGCGATGATCAGAATGGCTGCAACAGCCGCACCGAGTGGGAAGCTGCCATCCACGGTAAGGTCGGGGAAGTCGAGAACCCGGAATGAGATGTAGATGCCAAAGGCGACCAGGCCATAGATGAGACCGGTCTCAATGGCGCCGTATAGTGCGATTTCACTAAGCATGGGTAATATTCACTGTGAAAGAAAACGGGCGGGCCCTTGTGGGGTCCGCCCGTTTTGGTCGAGCGTTACTTGTCGTTCTTGACGACTTCTTTGGCGTCCTGGATCAGGTCATCCGACAGGGTAATTCCCATCCGCTCGGCGGCGGCGGGATTCACAAACAGGTCCAGGGTGTCCATGGTTTCAACCGGCATATCGCCAGGTTTGTTGCCATTCAAAACCCGGGCAACCATAGCGCCGGTCTGGCGGCCGTGATTGTAATAGTTGAAGCCAAGAGCTGCTACCGCACCGCGGGAAACCGTGGCTGTGTCGGCGGCAAATACCGGGATGCTGGCACGTTCGCCGACAGAAATGACGGCTTCCACAGCGCTGATCACGGTGTTGTCAGTGGTCAGATAAATGGCATCGACTTCTCCAACCAGGGAGCGGGATGCACCGAGCACTTCTGAGGTTTTAGTGGCGGCAGCCTTGACCAGTTCCAGATCTCGCGCGGCGAGACGCTCTTCCAGCAGGTTTACCAGAGAAACCGCGTTGGCCTCACCCGGGTTATAGACTGTGCCGATACGCTTGGCGTCTGGCATGACGCGCAGGAGCATATCAAGGTGCTTGTCGATCGGCAGCATGTCGCTTACGCCGGAAATGTTGGTGCCGGACGCTTCGAGGGCGGGCACCAGCTTGGCGCCGACCGGATCGGTAACTGCAGAGAAAATAACGGGGACGTTGCGTGCTGCGGCAGCGACCGTCTGGGCCGACGGAGTCGCAATCGCAACAATCACATCGGGGCTGTCACCCACAAATTTACGGGCAATCTGGGAGGCGATAGCCGAGTTGCCTTGAGCACTTTCGTGCATCACCTTCAGGTTTTCACCTTCCTTGAAGCCCTGCGCCGCAAGTTCGTCTTTTACGCCCTGATAAACAGCATCCAGTGCCGGATGCTCGACTATCTGGGTGATGGCTACGGTACGAACGTCCTGAGCCTGCACCAGGCCTGCTGCTGCCAGCAGTGTTGCACCAATCAGGGTGCGCAGAGTTCTCTTGGCCATATGCCTGTGTCTCCGAGTCAGTGTCTGGTTATGGTAGGGTTTTGATGTTCAATGCTATTTAGGTGTTCATCACGATAAAGGTGCGCAAGTTTATCACAGGCGGACGGGATTCTGGGTAGGGATTGTGGGGCCGGCAGAAGCGGCGCAGGTCAGCGTACTGGAAAGTTGTGAACTGGAATAGTTTTGCGTGCGTCACACTTTGAAGGGCGATTGTGTGTTGAAATACACTACGAAAGTCTAATAATAGTCCCTAACAATTCGAACAACGAATGCAAGGAAGATCCATGGACACAACAAGCAAGCTTCCCCTGGATATGGTCTATCACTGGGAGAACACGAAGGCGAACTCCCTTTACATGACCCAGCCAATTGGTGATGGGAAAGTGGTGGAGTATACCTGGGGCAGAGCGGTAGATGAGGCTCGGCGTGTTGCGGCTTATCTGAAGTCGCTTAACCTCCCGGAAAAAAGCCGGATTGGACTGATCTCCAAGAACTGCGCCCAATGGGTAATGACTGACTGGGCCATCTGGATGGCTGGTCACATTTCTGTGCCTCTATACCCAACCCTGAATGCCGACACCGTCAATTACATCCTGAATCATGCCGAGTGCGATGTGCTGTTCGTCGGCAAGCTCGACGACTGGGATATGATGAAGCCTGGGGTGCCGGAGTCAGTGCGCTGCATCTCCTTCCCGCTGAGCCCACCCAATGATTTCGAATCCTGGGATGACATAGTTGCGAAGTACCCACCGCTGGAAGAGAACATACATCGCGATCCGGACGAGTTGGCGACCATTGTTTACACCTCCGGCAGCACAGGACGTCCCAAAGGCGTCATGCTGAGCTTCCGTAACATGGCCTTCTCTGCTGAAGGTGGAACGCAAGTGCTGGGTGTGGGTTCGGAAGAGCGGATGCTTTCCTATCTGCCCCTGGCCCACGTATTTGAACGAACTTTCGTTGAGCTTGGTTCACTATATACCGGTTTCCAGCTGTATTTCGCAGAGTCCCTGGATACCTTTGTTCAGGACCTACAGCGCGCTCAGCCCACGCTGTTCCTCTCCGTTCCCCGCCTGTGGGTGAAATTCCAGCACGGTGTTCTGCAAAAACTGCCGAAGCAGAAGCTGGAGCGGTTGATGAAGATTCCGGTGGTCAACAAGTTGATCAAGAAGAAGGTCCTCAAGGGTCTGGGCCTGAGCAAAGTCAAGCTGGCGGGCAGTGGCTCAGCGCCGTTATCCAGCGATGTGCTCGATTGGTATCGCAACCTCGGCCTTGAGTTGCTCGAAGGCTACGGTATGTCCGAGAACTTCGCGTACTCTCACATGAATAAACCGGGCCGCTCACGCACCGGTTATGTGGGTGAGGCGCTGCCGGGTGTGGACGTCAAGATCAGCGAGCAGGGTGAAGTGCTGGTTAAGAGCCCGGCTACCATGATGGGCTATTACAAAGACGAAGAGAAAACCCGCGAAACCTTCACCGACGATGGCTTCCTTAAAACCGGAGACAAAGGCGAGATTGACGAGATGGGCCGTCTGAAGCTGACCGGTCGCATCAAGGAAATCTTCAAGACCAGCAAGGGCAAGTACATCGCGCCTGCACCCATTGAGAATCGTCTGATGTCCCACGACGCCATCGAGATGGTGTGCGTGTCTGGTGCTAATCAGACCCAGCCTCATGCACTGGTAATGCTTGGTGATGAGGTTCGTCCGAAAACCGCGGATGAAAATTTCCGTAAGGAGTTGGAGGCCAGCTTCAAGACCCTGATTCAGGAGGTCAACAAAACAGTTGATCCCCATGAGCAGCTTGCCTTCATCACCGTGGTGAGCGATGAGTGGTCGATTGAAAACAGCTTCCTGACCCCGACCCTGAAGCTCAAGCGGAATGTGGTCGAAGACGCCTATCAGGAAAAGGTCGATAACTGGTACGCACAGCGCCAGCCGGTGATCTGGCAGTGATGCCACGATGACACCTGGAGTGCCTCAAAAAGCCCGGCAATGCCGGGCTTTTTGCTGTCTGGAACCGACGTAAGTCGCATAGGGAAAAGTGGGCTGCGGGCATAAACTGGATTAAGATCAGGAGGATGATATGAGTCGGCTGAGTCTTTTCCAGAAACGCATCAATAACGAAATCCCGTTGTCGGAGGCGTTGGGCATTCGGTTGATTTCCTGGGATGGTCACGCTCTGTTACTTGCGGCACCCCTGGAGCCAAATCGTAACCACCAGGGTACCGGATTCGGTGGTAGCGTCTATTCTGCTGCGGTTACCGCCGCCTGGGGCTTGACCGAGTTGGCGTTGGGGGATCTGGGTCTTACCGGAGCGGTTGTTGTGCAAAGCGGCAATATTGATTATCTGGATCCCGTTGATCAGGATTTCTATGTGATTTGCCGGCTGCCCGCGGGGGAGATTCCGCCACGGTTCCGGAAAAGTTTGGCCCGTCACGGCAAGGGGCGTCTGGATCTCACTGCGGAAGTCTTCTGCGGCGAGCCAACCACCCAGCCCGAGCGCGAGCCGGTAGCCGTTTTTCAGGGTCGCTTCGTGGTCAAGGACGTGCGTTCCCGGGTCAGTTCCTGAGCCGCTGGCCCTGCAGGCTTAACCCATTGTTCTGGTCTTGGAGATGGAACGGCTCATCAGAATGATGGGAATAATACCCGCCAACACGATAATCAGGGCCGGCAGCGCGCTGTGGTAAAGCCGCTCGTCGGAGGCGAACTGGTACACGTACGTCGCCAGTGTTTCGAAATTGAAGGGCCGCAGAATCAGTGTGGCTGGTAACTCCTTCATGCAATCGACGAACACCACCAACGCTGCTGTCATCAGTGTGCCGCGAAGCATCGGCAGGTGCACGCGCACTAGCGTTTTGCCCGGCGTGTGGCCGAGCGAGCGTGATGCCATGTCCATGCTGGGAGTAATTTTCTGCAAAGCACTCTCGACACTGCCAGCCGAAACCGCCAGAAAACGCACGGTGTAGGCGAATACCAGGGCAAAGGTCGAGCCACTCAGTAGTAGACCGGTACTGAAGCCGAATAGGTCCCTGGTCAGGCTGTCCAGCCAATTGTCGAAGCCTGCCAGAGGTACGATAACGCCCACCGCGAGTACGGCGCCCGGCATCGCATAACCAAGACTCGACAGGCGCATGAGCACCTGCATGCCTTTGGTGTCATGCAATCGGCGGCTGTACGCCAGGGTGATGCCGATCAGCAGTGTCGTGAGTGCGGCTGTGCCAGAAAGGAGCAGGCTGTTCAGGGTGTTCTGGATGAAATCCGTATTCCAGCTCTCGCCAAAGTATTCCCAGGCGTACAGACCAAGGGTGAAGCCGGGAATGAGGAAGCCGAACAGCACCGGAATGGCACAAACCGCCAGGCATGCATATTGTCTTGGGGCCGACATGGTAAAGCGCCGGATGGGATCGCGGTTGTCGCGTGCGGCGAACTGTTGCTGTCGGCGCCGTGAATAACGCTCCAGCGTTACCAGGATAACCACGAAAATCAGCATGGTGGTCGCAATCTGGGCGGCGCCGCCCAGATTGCCCAGGTTCATCCAGGTGTCGAAGAGGCCGGCAGTCAGGGTTTGGACCGCAAAGAAGTCCACGGTCCCGAAGTCGTTCAGGGTTTCCATCAGTACCAGAGACAGACCCACCGCCACGGCCGGTCGGGCGATCGGCAGAACCACCCGGAAAAAGGTGCTCAGGGCGGAGTGCCCGAGGCTGCGGCTGACCGCAAACAGCGAAGGCGACTGCTCCAGGAACGCGGCCCGTGCCAGCAGGTACACGTAGGGATAGAGCACCAGTCCGATCATCAGGATGGCGCCTTCGAGGCTGCGAATTTCCGGGAACCAGTAGTCACTGGCGTTCTCCCAGCCGAACCAGTCCCGCAGATTCCTTTGGACCGGTCCGGCATAGTCCAGCAAGCTGGTGTAGACATAGGCGATGACGTAGGCGGGTACGGCGAAGGGCAGCAGCATCGCCCATTCGAAAAAGCGTCGGCCGGGGAATTCGCACATGGTGACGGCCCAGGCAGACGATAACCCGATGACCAGAGTCAATGCGCCCACGCCAAGCATCAACTGCAGTGTGGTTGAGAGGTAGCGGGGTAGGGTGGTATCCAGCAGGTGAGGCCAGATATTCTCTTCCGGGAAAAAGGCGAGGAAGATTACTGAGAGTACCGGCAGCGCTACGATCGTGGTCGTCAGGAAGGCGGCAATGAGCCAGTGCCGAGAGGTGCGTTTCGCCAGCAGGGGTTCGGTTAACCCTGGGTCAACTCTGCTAACGGCCTCGGTCATAGCGGTCCTGCGATTAGTACGAAATGAGAATGGCTGCCGATTGTAGACAGCTGAGGTGCTGCCTGCAATGGACAGACGTTGCTCACCACGATTAACAGGGGGCTATGAGAGCCGGCGTCGAACTTGGGCGACGCCGGCCCGGTTCCGGTTACTCGCCGTCGTAATCGACGCGGTCAACCAGCTTTACGACCGCGTTGCGGTTATTTGCAATTTCCTGCAGGGACAGCTGATCCGGGTTGATCTCGCCCCACTCAGCGACCAGGCCAGACGGTTGAACGTCAGGATTTGCCGGGTACTCGGTGTTGGCTTCCGCATAGATGCGCTGAGCTTCAGCCGACGACAGGAATTCCATCAGTTTGATGGCATTGTCACGATTTGGCGCGCTCTTGGTTAGCGCAATACCGCTGATGTTCACGTGGGTGCCACGACCCTCGGCATTTGGGAACACCAGTCGAACTTGCTCGGCAATGGCGCGCTGGTTCTCGTCCTGCAGCATGTTGCCGTAGTAATAGCTGTTGCCGATGGAAATGTCGCACACGCCCTCAGCAATCGCTTTGATCTGGTCACGGTCGCCGCCCTGGGGCTTGCGGGCGAGATTATCCTTCAGGCCTTCCAGCCAGGCTTTGGTGTCTGCTTCACCGTGATGAGCCAGCATCGAGGAGAACAGCGCGATATTGTATGGATGCTTGCCACTCCGTGTGCAGATGCGGTCATTCCACTTGTCATCGGCCAATTGCTCATAGGTGGTGATTTCGCCTTCTTCAACACGCTCCCTGGAGGTGAAGATCAGACGACCCCTGGTGGTCAGTGCGAACCACTTACCTTCGGGATGACGAAGGTTTTCAGGAATGTTCTCGTTAAGAACGTCATTTTCGACGCCCTGAACAAGATCGCGCTCAACCAGCTCGTTAATGCGGGAGATATCTACCGTCATCACCACGTCAGCAGGACTGTTGCGCCCTTCACGCTCCAGCCGCTCGGCCAGGCCTTTTTTCGCAAAGACGACATTCGCATCGATACCCGTTTCCTGCTCAAAGGCGTTCAGGAGTGGTTCCAGAAGATAGGCCTGGCGATAGGAGTAGATATTGACGTCGCCCTCGGCGGAAGCGGCGAGGGGCAGCGCAGTCAAAGTCATGGCTGCAGCAGCTGCGAGCTTCATGTGCATGGTCGTATCCTTGTGGCAAGATAATGTGGCTGTGTTAAGCGTAAGTGCACTTGGAATTAAAACGTCAACCATTCTCATTTGTATTGGTTCAGTAGTCAATATTATCGGTGGTCTATTTAACTGAAAATGGTGTTATGCTTCGGAAGACTATAAAAACTATGTAAAAAGTAGTGGGCAAGCCGATGACAGGGATCGACAGAAGAGAGTACATCCGCACTGCGATGAGCGCCAAAGTAAAGGTGGTACATCCGGAATTGGGTGAATTTACGTTTTCCACCCGGGACATTTCGGATGGTGGCGTGTTTATTATTGTTGATGCTCAGCCGTTCGAGCCAAGCATAGGTGATACTGTGACCGTTCAGGTCCAGGGCCTTCCGGTGCCTGCTCCGGTGCTTGAAATGGTGGTGGTGCGAAGAACCAATGACGGCCTGGGACTGCAGTTCGAACTCAGGGGCGCTTAGCATGAAAGGGCTGTGCCTGATGCTTGTCGCCGCCGTCAGCTCCGGTTGTGCTTCCTATCACTCCCATTATGCAATGTTTCCTGCCGAGAATTCTGCAGGAGAACCCCGTCAAATCCGACTGTCATGGCAAAGCGCCGATTACCCGAGCTGGTGGTTTGTCAGTGACAAGGCCACTGCAATTCGGGTTGAAACCCAATGCAGTGAGCGGGTGTGGAGGTTGCGAGACAGCGCTGATCCCCAAGCCGGAGAGTGTGGCACAGGTATCCGCGCGTGCGGTGAGGTCGGCCAGGACCTGCACGCGCCGAGTGGCAAATTGGCTACAGATGGCGTGCGCTGCATGGTGGCGGAACCCTCCGATCCTCAGGCCAGAGTTGCAGAAATTGGGGGCAGCCTTGACCTTCTCGTTTCCTGTGTTCCGGCTTCCACGACGGTGAAGGCAGGTGACGAAGAACGTAACCTTGACTACCTGCGGGCCTCTCCGGTTCCTTATACCGTGTATGTCCGAAAAGCGCCGCGTGGCTCCCTTCGCGCTAAAATGCCGGAATTTGATGGCTCGGTGTGTGACGCAAAGTGACACATTTTGACGTTACCGTGTGACCGTCATCACACTCCTACATTTTGTTTCCTTCTGAGTTAAAACGTTACCCTTCGTCGCTCTCTGGTTACTTCGTGCTACCAAACTGTTATGGACTCTGTTGGTCACTCCGCCAAAATGGTAACCATCGAAAAGTTTCCGTATTGAGGTGACCTGTGGGCGTCCAGCAAAAGAAAATTGCGGTGCATGATCTGGAAGTGGGCATGTTTGTGTCTGATCTGGATAAGCCCTGGCACCAGACTCCTTTCCCCATCCAGGGATTTCATGTCCGGTCCCAAGACGATGTTCGGGCCCTGGCCTCACACTGCAAGTGGGTGATAGTCGACGTTACCGAAGTGCGAGGTGAGCGGGAGTCCACTGAAGGCGGGGCTCCCCGTTTTGGCCGCAAATCTGGTCGCCGCGGCCAGGGCCGTGATGTCCTGCAGTTGCCGCCGCTGACGATCCGTGAGCCGGTTCGCTACGAAGAATTGACCACCCTGAAAAAAGAGGCCAAAGCGTCAAAACGTCTTCTGGACGATGCGGATATTGCGCTTCATCGGCTATTCGACACGTTGAGGGTCAACGGAGTGGTTGATCTCAAGCCTATTGCCGAAGTCACCAGCAAGATGGTGAGTAGCGTGGTGCGTCAACCTGATGCCTTACTGTTGCTGAGTCGAACGCGTCAGCATGACGATTATGTCTACCGGCATGCCCTGAACACATCCGTATGGGCTCTGGTGTGCGGTCGACACCTGGGGCTCAACGAAGGCCTTATGAACCACCTCGGGCTGGGCTGCCTCCTGTCGCAGGTGGGTAAGAGTGCATTGTCAAAAGAGCTTCTGAGTCGGGAAGGTCAGTTGGATGCCAGCGAATACGCCCAGTATCGAGAGTACGTAGACAAGGGGGTGGAGATGCTCTCCGACAGCGGCCTGTCTCGGGCTGTCCTGAGCGTTGTTCAGGGACATCGTGAGCGCCATAACGGCTCTGGTTTCCCGGAAGGTGTCCGTGGTGACCGCATTCCGCTACTGGCCAAGATTGCGGGTATCGCCGAATTTTTTGAATCCCTGATTGGCCCCAGAGAAGCTGCCGTGCCGGTCACGCCGGACAAGGCCGTCGCGCTGTTGTATGAAATGAGGAACATCGAGTTTCAGGATGATCTGGTGGAGAACTTCATTCAGTCCATTGGCATCTACCCAACGGGCAGCCTGGTGGAACTCTCGGACGGACAGCGTGGCATGGTGATGTCACATTCCCCGGAGCGCCGCTTGTGGCCGCGCATTATGTTGATGACCGACAGCGACAGCAATCCGTTGAAGTCGGCTAAGATCATCGACCTTGCCCGGTACAATGAAACCAGGGCGGCTGATGAGGCCGTTACCATTCGGGAGTGCCTACCCCACGGCACGGAAGACCTGGATCCGTCGCGTTATGACGTGACCGGAGCGGACTCTCGCTGGAGCTTGAACCGTTTGATCAGCGGATGACTACCCGCAACTGTTTGCGAATCCATCGATAAGTATCTTCCGGGCGGAAACTGACCACCAGCTCAGACTCTCCGCCCGCGTCTCCCGCAACAAAGTAGTCGAATTCGGCTTCCTGCCAGTTGGTGGCGTGAATGGCGACCTGATCCGTTCGCGTGCTGATGGCTTCGATATTGACTATTTCCGGGGCTCCGCCAATTTTTCGAATGCGCACAGACTGCACTCCGGTATCGCTGGCCGTATGGCTGGCAACGTCCTCATCCAGGTAATAGCGGTTCGCCACCGCTGTTGTTATGGCTTTGAGTTCCCGGGAAAGATACGACTCCAGGTCATTCGCCAGTGTGTCGTCTAGAGTTCGGATGGCGTCGAGGATGCGATCACGGGTGTTTTCCAGGTCCTCTTTATAGGTAACATTCGGGTCTCGATCGCTTTCGTTTTCCGGCCGGGAAGGCGCCAGTTCTATTTCCTCCTTTGTTGGCGGTTCGTCACATAAAGAATGACCTTCCGGGTAGAAACAGATTTCTGCCAGTAACCGGTTGGCGGGTGAGACGTCCTCATCCGAACCGGTGAACGCCGCTTCGCTGACGCTGAAGTTGATCGGTTCAGGCAGGTTGGGCAGGGCAGCGTTCAGCTGGCTTAGGACCCTTTCCCGGATGTCGATGCCCTGGCCCTTAGACACGTCTCCCGTCCAGTTCAGGCTCATCAGAAATCGGGTGATATTTCTCAGTTCCGCGTTATCCAGCTGCAACTGCTCTCTGATGGTGTGAGTGCTCAAGCCTTCATCGTCGGTTGCGGGATCGGTCAGAGCTGCGCGGACACCGGGTACAAACTCCAGGAGGGTGACGTACTTCTGGGTGGGAACATCTTGAACGAGAGCCAAGTCACCGACCCAAAGGCTGAGGGTTTCGCCCGGATAATAGCGAAATTCGCCATTGGCATTGGTAGTGCCACGTTGGCTCTGGGTCTGATAGGTCAGTCCGCTGAAGCCGTTGTAATTAAGCCGGCCGACCCTGGTGTCGTTGCTGTCGGAGCCGCCGTCGTCCAGGCATCCGGTGAGGGCGAGGGTAATTACCAGGGTCGCTGACAATCGATTCAGGTGGGCAGATCTCATGGTTTGCTTCGGTTCCCGGTGCGCGGGCGTCACGCTCCAATCGAAGAGTGAGCTCGTCGTTTGTAAGTTGTTGTAACCGGATTATAGGGATGGGGTGCTGCGGATATCGGGATACTCGTCGCAGTTTCCGTTTTTGCCTCGGATTCCGACGGCGGGTTTTGCACCTTGAAATAACCCGAGCTGCCACAATCAATAGCACTCTAAACGTTGGCCCCGGTGGATGTTCCTGCCGGGGGATAAGTGCCGCGGAATTCAGGATGGTTTATGTCCCACGCTCTTGAGATTGAAGGTCTGATCAAGACCTACGGTGATGGTTTCGAAGCCCTGAAGGGAATCGACCTGTACGTCGCCGAAGGTGATTTCTTTGCATTGCTCGGACCCAACGGTGCCGGCAAATCCACCACGCTGGGGATTGTCTGTTCACTGGTTAATAAGTCCGCCGGCAAGGTTCGAGTTTTCGGCAAGGACATAGATACCCACTTGTCCGATGCCAAGCTGAACCTCGGCGTGGTGCCCCAGGAATTCAATTTCAACCAGTTTGAGAAGGTCTTCGACATTGTTACGACCCAGGCCGGCTATTACGGCATTCCGCTCAAACAGGCGTCGGTGTCGGCCGAGAAATACCTCAAGAAACTGGGTTTGTGGGAGAAGCGGGACACGCCTGCGCGTATGTTGTCCGGCGGCATGAAGCGGCGGCTGATGATTGCGCGGGCCCTGGTTCATGAGCCCAAGCTGCTGATTCTGGATGAGCCGACCGCGGGAGTGGATATCGAGCTGCGTCGATCTATGTGGGCCTTCCTTGAGGAGATGAACCGCCAGGGCACCACCATTATCCTGACCACTCACTACCTGGAGGAAGCGGAAGCCCTGTGCCGCAACATCGCCATCATTGATCACGGGCGGATTCTGAAAAACACCAGCAAGAAAGACCTGTTGCAGGAACTGAGTGTCGAGACCTTCGTGCTGGATACCGCCACACCGTTGTCATCAGCACCAGAGCTGGCGGATTTTGCCACGCGCATTGATGGGGAAGGGGCGCTGGAACTGGACGTGCAGAAGGGCCAGGGCTTGAATCAGGTATTCGTTCAGTTGGACAAGTTGGATATCAAGGTAGTCAGTATGCGAACCAAGGCCAACCGCCTCGAAGAATTGTTTATTCGTATGGTGGAGGAAAACGCCTCGGAATCAAAAAATAGCCTGGAGGGTGTCGCATGAGGGCCCAGGCGCTAGCTACCGCATTCAATACCATTGTTACCCGGGAAATCCGCCGTTTTACCCGAATCTGGGCCCAGACCCTGCTGCCGCCTGCGGTCACCATGACCCTGTACTTCATCATTTTTGGCAACCTCATTGGCTCGCGCATCGGTGAGATGGGCGGCTTCGACTACATGGCGTTTATCGTTCCTGGTCTGATCATGATGGCAGTGATCACCAACTCCTACGCCAATGTGGTGTCGTCGTTCTTCTCAATGAAGTTCCAGCGCAGCATAGAGGAACTGCTGGTTTCACCGGTTCCGAACTGGGTCATCCTGGCTGGATATGTATGCGGCGGAATGGCCCGCGGGCTTGGCATCGGCCTGATCGTCACCCTGCTGTCGCTGGCGTTTACCAGTCTGACCATTCACAGTCTGCCGATGATGGTGGTGACGGTGTTTCTGACGTCTGCGTTGTTTTCCCTTGGCGGTTTTATCAACGCCATGCTGGCCACGAAGTTCGACGACATCTCCATCGTGCCGACCTTCGTGCTGACACCGCTGACTTATTTGGGCGGTGTTTTCTACAGTATCGATATGCTGCCGGAGTTCTGGCAGGGCGTGTCCATGGCCAACCCGATTCTGTACATGGTTAATGGTTTCCGGTTTGGTATTCTCGGGGTCTCGGACGTTAATCCGTTCGTATCTCTTGGTATGATTCTGGTCTTTATTTCCCTGCTGGCGTTCATTGCCCTGAAAATGCTGGCCCGGGGCAAAGGCATCCGTCACTGATCTCAGGAAGTTTTATGGCGCTTCAAAACGCACCGCTGGGGAAGGCCAGCGAATACCCGGATCGGTACGATCCGTCTCTGCTATTTCCGGTTGCCCGGGACGAAAACCGTCGCCGGATTGGGCTGGGCGATGGTCGCTGGCCATGGTTTGGAGAAGATCTATGGCAGGCCTGGGAAGTGTCCTGGCTTCGTTTAAGTGGTGTGCCGGCAGTAGCTTGGGCGGAAATCCGATTTCCGGCCGCATCGCCGTCCATCATTGAATCCAAGTCCCTCAAGCTGTACCTGAATTCGTTCAACCAGAGCGCCTTTTCATCGCCTGAGCAGGTTGCCAAAACCATCACCGATGACCTTTCCAGCGCCTGCGGTGCCGCCGTTCAGGTTGATATGAAGAGCGTGGATGAGCCGGGTGATGCTTTTGGCAGGCCTCAGGGGTACGAGCTTATTGACGACGAGCCGGTCAGTGACGTGGTTTACGAGTATGCCCCGAAGTCGCTGAGTGCCAGCGATGAAGTCGTTACAGAGAAACTGTGTTCGCATCTCCTGAAGAGTAATTGTCCTGTGACTGGGCAGCCCGACTGGGCCACGCTCATGGTTAGCTATACTGGGCCAAAAATTGATCGGGCGGGACTGCTTAAATACGTTGTCAGTTTCCGGCAGAAGCAGGATTTCCACGAACACTGCGTGGAAACGGTGTTTACGGATCTAATGGCACAGTGCCAGCCGGAAAAGCTCATGGTATGTGCCCGCTATACACGAAGAGGCGGGTTGGATATCAATCCCTGGCGCGCCACCGAACCTGCACAGGAGAGCGGCGGCAGGCTGGTTCGTCAGTAGCGGCAGATTAAAGGAAAAGACGGGAGTGGGAGGGGCGCATTTGGAAAGATCTCAGGATGCGCCTTCTTCCTGGCGAAGCCGGTCGGCGGCATCCTCGAGGGCAGCCAGGATGGCCTCCCGTTCTTTCTCGGTCACCTTGTCCGAATCCAGGTACATGGCAAACCCATTATGCTCATGTTCGAGAAAGCTGCGGTGGGGCCCCATATCCCTGCGGAAATCGACCACTTCGTAAATGGGAACGGGTTTGCCGAAGCCCTTCACCGTAATCTCCCCTTTATCCCGGCACATGATCTTGTCTTTGATGAGCGAGAAGGTTTCGTAGGAGATCAGGATCTCACCAGGTTCGGCAAGCGATTCCAGTCGGCTGGCCAGATTCACTTCCTTGCCGATGATGGTGTAGTCCATCCGGTTTTCGGCGCCAAAGTTGCCCACAGTGGTATACCCGGTGCTAATCCCCATGCGGATCTGCAAGGGTGTCTTGATGCCCTGACTGCGCCATTTCTGACGCATGATCTTCATGTGTTTGCGCATCTCAACCGCCATTGAAACGCAGGCAAAGGCGTCCTCTCGTTGGCCACGGCTGGTGGGGTCGCCAAAGAACACCATGATCGAATCGCCGACGAATTTGTCGATGGTGCCGCCGTACTTCAGCGCCACTTCTGACATTTCGTTGAAGTAGTGGTTCAGGAGTTCTGTCAGCGCCTCCGGCTCCATTTCTTCCGACAGCTCTGTAAAACCCTTGATATCGGAAAAGAACACGGCCAGTTTCTTGCGCTGGGTTTCAAGCCGAACGTCGCGCTCACCGGTGAAAATCGATTGCCAGACCTGGGGTGACAGGTACTTGGACAGTTTGTGGGAGAGTGCGATGGATTGTTCGCGCTGATTCTGGATTTGGGTTTTGGCCAGCATCAGCGCCTGGGCCTGTTGGTGCGAATAGTAGGCAGTGAGGCAGATATAAAGGCCGGTGGCGCAAATGGCGAGAATGCTGGTCAGCAGTGGTGATTCCAGCGACTCGGAAGGCCCGACAATGGCGACGGAGGCCGCAATGGCCGCGGCCATAAAGATGCTGCCCAGAAACCATTGCCGGATGCCGCCAACGATAAGGCAGCTGAACATCAGCATCAGGACAACAGACACCGATGGTATGGCCACCAACCCGATACAACCAATAAAGGCGCCGCCAACCATGCAATCGAAAATCAGCATCTTATGACGGATACGGGGCGAGTGCTGGAGGAAGGTGCGGCGGGTCAGTGCGTGAGCGACGTGCGGCCAGGTCAGGGCGCCCGCCACCAGCCACAACAACCATTGCTCGAAGGCTCCCTGGAGCGCGCCAGTAACAATAATGACGGCAGTAGCAGTGTAGGCAAGAATCCGGCCGTTATAGTCCGGCATAGGAGGAATCACCACAGGATGATTGTGATGATCCATGGGCAATGCGCTGCTGGGGCTGCGCAGCTCCGGCGTTACGCTTACCATGCTAGAAGCGAATCCGGCCAATGAGCATATCCCTGAACATGACCCAATCGCCTGCAAGGCTGTACAGCGGATGTTTAAACGTAGCGGGTCGGTTTTTCTCAAACTTGAAATGGCCAACCCAGGCGAAGCCGTAACCAATGACCGGCACCAGCAGCAGCCACGCCAGCCTCCCGGACATTAGCGCCCAGGCTGTGACGATCAGAACCAACAGACTGCCAACGAAGTGAAGCCGACGACACGTAACGTCGCTGTGTTCTTCGAGGTAGTAAGGATAGAATTCGGAAAAGTTGTTAAACGTTTGTTGCTCACTCATGGTGCTGCTACTAAGTTGTTTTTAAATTTTTAGGTAGGCCGGACTACGACTAAAGGTTAGCAGTATTAGGTGTAACCCACAATTCACCTGAGCTCCAAACTATGACCAAGATTCCTGAAACCCTTATCCGATAGCGAGACGATATGACCGCAGTCAGCGAATTTCTGCTCAACCGGGCTTCCGAGCCAAGGCTGGAGGCACCGGCACCCGATTCTGAAACCCTGGAGCGAGCCTTTGCCTGTGCCGCCCGGGCGCCTGATCATGCACTCCTTCGCCCCTGGCGCTACCTGATCATCGAAGGCGAGGGGCTAAAGGCCCTGGGTGACCTGTTTGCGTCTACCTGTGCCAATAACAGTGACGAGCAGGCAATCGAAAAGCTGCGCAGGGCACCGCTGAGGGCGCCGATGGTTATCGTAGGAATTGCCTCTCCGACGCCCCATCCCAAGGTGCCGGAAGTTGAGCAGATTATGTCTGCAGCAGCCGGCATGAGTTTTCTGGAACTGGCCCTGCAGGAAGCCGGATTTGGTGTCATGTGGCGCACCGGGAGTCCGGCCTATCACACCCAGGTGCACCAGGGGCTGGGTCTCAGTGAGACCGAATCAATCGTCGGCTTTCTCTACACGGGTACGGTGTCGTCGGAAAAGCCTCCGGTGCCAAGGCCGGAAACCCCCGATTTTGTCCAGCACTGGAACGGCTGAGCCAGGCAGCTGATAGCGACCGCATCCCCCGGCCCGCTGGTCGGGGGAAACAGTTTGCCGCTTTCCCGAAGTAGTCATTGGTTTTGCCCCATCTTTTCAGTGCCTTCCTTGCCTCAATCCCTCGTTTCGCCGCTTCCTGGCTAGCTTTTCCAATTCTGGCATCTGCTTTGCTTTAACCCTGTCAAAGAGCACAACCGGCAATTTTGGCCGGCAGACGAGTGCAGAATTTGGGAGGCAGTATGGCAATTTCATTTGATAACGCTCTGGGAGTTCACGCTCAGGCGCTGGAAGCCCGGGTAAAGCGGGCGGAAGTGTTGGCGAACAACCTCGCCAATGCCGACACCCCGGGTTACAAGGCGCGGGACGTCGATTTCCAGGCGATGATGCAGAAAGCTCAGCAGAGCGTTTCCGGATTTGAAATGGCCAAGACGGACGATGGTCACATGGACACGTCCACAGAGTCTGCCAGCGGAGATCTGCTATACCGCACCCCGCACCAGCCATCACTGGACGGCAACACTGTTGACGCCCAGCAGGAGCAGTCCCGGTTCATGCGCAACGCCATGGATTACCAGGCCAGCTTCCAGTTTCTGAGCAGCAAATTTTCCGGGCTGACCAAAGCCATCAAGGGCGAGTAAGCCGCAGCGACGCGATTAGCGAAGGAGAGAGATCATGTCATTAGGCAGCATTTTTGACATCGCCGGGTCCGGCATGACCGCGCAGTCATTGCGGCTGAACACCACGGCTTCCAACATTGCCAATGCTGAAACCGCCAGTTCCAGTACCGAAGAAACCTACCGGGCACGCAAGCCGGTTTTTGCCGCCATCCAGCAGTCCATGCTTAACCCGGATCAGCAGAACCTTGGAATGGGCGGGCAGCAAGGTCCTGGTGCCGGTGTTCGTGTGGAGGGCGTGGTTGAGAGCCAGGCCGATCTGCAGATGCGTTATGAGCCGCAGCACCCTGCGGCCAACGAAGAGGGCTATGTGTTCTACCCGAACGTTAACGTGGTGGAAGAGATGGCCGACATGATGTCCTCCTCGCGCAGCTACCAAATGAACGTGGATATCATGAATACCGCCAAATCCATGATGCAGCGCATTCTGACGCTGGGTCAGCAGTAATCTGGTGAGGAGCACGCAATGAGCGCAATTAACGCAACAGACGCTTCCGATGTTCTGAGCCAGTACCAGCTCAAGCAACAGAGCGGTGCCGAGGGCAACAGTGAGCTCGGCAGAAACGAATTCATGGAGCTGATGCTGGCCCAGCTGAAAAATCAGAATCCGCTGGAGCCTCAGGACAACGGCGAATTTATCTCCCAGTTGGCCCAGTTCAGTTCACTGGAGGAAATGCAGAAGCTGTCCGGCAATGTTGACGATGTGGTTGGTCAGTTTCGCTCAACGCAGGCACTGCAGGCCTCGGCCATGGTCGGCAAGAGCGTGCTGGCACCGTCTCAGATTGGGGTGTTGGGGGCTGAGGGCGTGGTTGATGGAACCATTGAGGTACCGGCATCCACCGGTGGCCTGCGGCTTTCAGTTCAGAATCAGCAGGGCGAACTGGTGCGTCAGATTGACCTGGGTAGCAGTCCGGCGGGCGTGAAGTCGTTTAGCTGGGATGGCCAGGACGGCAACGGCAACCAATTGCCGCCGGGGCCTTACCGGATTGTTGCGGAAGCTTCCTATCCGGAAGGCCAGCAGCAACTGTCGACCATGGTTAGCGCCAACGTTGACAGCGTCTCCCTGGGCCAGGGCGGTTCAGTGACATTGAATCTCGCGGGTATGGGCTCGATCGCCCTGTCCGATGTCAAGCAAATTAACTAATACCGGTGTCAGACCAAGGGGTGAATCATGGCATTTAACACAGGGCTCAGTGGCCTCCGGGCAGCATCGGTGGATCTGGACGTCACCGGCAACAATATTGCCAACGCCAGTACCGTCGGTTTTAAAGGCAGCAAGGCGCAGTTTGGTGATCTTTACGCCAGCGGCTTTTTGGGTGCCGGAAACAGTACTGTGGGCGACGGCGTGCGCGTTCAGGACGTTAAGCAGTCTTTCAGTCAGGGCAATGTCAGTTTTACGGACAGCGGCCTGGACATGGCGATCAGTGGTGATGGCTTCTTCATCCTGAATAACGGTGGCGAGACTCGCTATTCACGGGCAGGGCAGTTCGGCATCGATAAGGACGGCTTTGTCACCAACAACCAGAACATGCGTGTTCAGGGCTTCACCGCCGATGGCGATGGTAATCTGTCCGGTATCCGTGGAGATTTGCAGGTATCAACCGACAATCTGGCGCCACGCCGTACCACCAGCCTGTCATCAGACCTGAACCTGGATTCCCGCGAGCCGGTACTCGAAACCCGGGTTCGGGATATTGGGCCGCTGGCGTTTACCGACATATCGGGTGAAACCTTCAATGTTCAGTACACCGACGGTACGCCTGACGTTTCGGTTGATCTGACGGCAGCGACCACCGCACGAGAAGCCGCTGCGGCCCTGAACAATGCTCCGGGATTGAGTGCGTCAGCCACGACCACGGCAACAACGGCTTTGGACGATGCCTACATTACCTCGGCCGGTGCGAGCAACTTTGCCTTCAGCCTCAGCGTTAATGGTGCTCCGTTGGCGCTGGATACCAGCAATATTACATCGCTGCAGGATCTGGTGGATTCCATCAATAACTCCAGCGAAACGTCGATTTCTGCGTCGGCCGTGGACGACGGTACCGGTACCAATGTCCTGCGCGTTATCCACAACCAGGGCGACACTCTGACCTACCGCTATGACGATGATGGCGAGCTGGGTACAGACACCGATGCGGATGTTTCAGTTCAGGGCGATATCAACGCCACGGCAGATCGTGTGGTAGCCGGCATTGTTGATCCCGCTGACGGTGATTTCGAGACGGCCTTCAACACCTCGCCGATTCGGATTACCAACGAGTTTAATCCCCAGGATCAGCGCACCTACAACCATGCGACCTCGACCACCATTTACGACAGCCTCGGTAACTCCCACGAGCTGACCCAGTTCTATGTGAAAGAGCCGTCTCCGGGTGCCGGTGTAGGTACCAGTGAGTGGTCGGTTTACGTTGAGATCGACGGTGAGCTGGTTGCTGGAACAGACACCACGCCGTTCACTGCGCGTTTCGACCAGAACGGTAACCTGCAGTCCATCGACGGTGATCCCGCCGGTGAGTTTGTGGTGGATGACTGGGTTCCGAAAGACAGCAACGGTCAGCCCAATGGCGCTGATGGTCCGCCCGCCGCTGGCACCGCGGTTGTGACACCGATTCCTGAGCCTCCCACATCGTCGGCGTTTGTGGTCAATCTGTCGGATACCACCCAGTATGGCGCTGCGTTTGGGGTCAATGACCAGCAGCAGAATGGTTACACCACGGGCCGGTTGTCCGGTCTGGATGTTTCGGGTACTGGTGTTATCTTTGCCCGGTACACCAATGGTCAATCCCAGTCGCTGGGACAGGTGGCTCTGGCGTCCTTCAACAACACCAACGGGCTGTCGCCGGTAGGGGATACCTCCTGGGTCGAGACCTTCGAGTCTGGACAGCCGATCTTTGGTGCTCCGGACACTGGCACCCTTGGTTCTATCCAGGCCAGTTCCGTTGAGGAATCCAACGTCGATCTGTCGGCAGAGCTGGTGAACCTGATCATTGCCCAGCGCAATTACCAGGCCAATGCCAAGACCATTGAAACCTCTGATGCGGTCACCCAGACCATCATCAACCTCCGCTAGACTTCTGCTTAACCCTTAAGCGATAAACATGGCACAACTCCTGCAGGAAGACTGGAAACAGTCAAAATTCCGGCAGGAGTTTTCCCATGGACAAAGCCCTCTATCTCGGTATGTCTGGCGCCAAGCAAAATATGCTGGGTCAGCGTGCCCACGCCAACAACCTGGCTAACGTCAGTACCACAGGGTTCAAGAAAGACTTCGCACAGGCTCGTAGCATGCCGGTGTATGGCGAATCCTATCCGACCCGTGCCTACGCCATGACCGAGCGGCCAGGTACCGACATGTCGGCCGGTGCCCTCATGGAGACCGGCCGGAAACTTGACGTCGCCCTGGAAGGCGAAGGCTGGCTGGCCATCCAGAACAACGTCGGCGAAGAAGTCTTCACCCGTACCGGCAGCCTGCAGGTTGATGTAAATGGCCTGATGCGGTTGGCCGATGGCGAGCTGGTGCTTGGCAATGGTGGTCCGGTCGCGCTTCCCCCTTTTGAAAACGTTCAGATTGGTGCTGATGGCACCGTTTCGATTGTGCCCGTTGGAGGCGCTCCGGATGAGCTGGTTGAAGTGGATCGGCTCAAGCTGGTGAATCCGCCACTGGACGCGCTGGAAAAAGGGCCGGATGGTTTTATGCGGCGTCAGCCGGATCAGGCCATCGACGGCGCTGAGCCGCCGGACGCCAATCTGCGAGTGGCCACCGGGTTCCTGGAAAGCTCCAACGTTAATGCCGTGCAGGAAATGATTTCCAACCTTCAGCTGTCTCGGCAGTACGAGATGCAGGTGAAGGTGATGAGCACGGCTAAAGAAAATTCCGAAGCGGCGGCACGGCTGTTGCAGAACCTCTGATAACTATTGAAGACCATGGCCTGGTGGGCTGAAAGCGGCAAAACATGGCCGCTTCGACAGTCCCCCGGCAAGGAGAAAGAACATGCATCCAGCACTTTGGGTCAGCAAAACCGGGTTGAGCGCGCAGGACACCAACATGTCCACCATTTCCAACAACCTGGCCAACGTGAACACCACCGGCTTCAAGCGAGACCGCGCCGTGTTCCAGGATCTTCTGTACCAGATCGACCGTCAGCCGGGCGGATTGAGCACCCAGAACTCGGAACTGCCTTCAGGCCTTCAGCTGGGTACCGGCGTTCGCGTGGTTGGTACGGCCAAGCAGTTCTCCCAGGGCAATCTTCAGATTACCGAGCAACCACTGGACATGGCCGTAAACGGCCGTGGGTTTTTCCAGGTGCAGTTGCCGGATGGTCAGGTCGCGTACACCCGCGACGGTCAGTTTCAGCTCAACGCCAATGGCGATGTGGTGAACCCGGATGGCTATGCCCTGGAGCCTGCGATCACCGTGCCGGAGAACGCTACGACCGTCACCATCGGCAAGGATGGCACCGTGACTGCGATCACCGATGATCAGGCTGCTCCGGTTAATCTGGGCCAGGTCACGCTGGTAGATTTCATCAACCCGCAAGGGCTGCAGGCCATTGGTAACAACCTGTTCAAGGCCACCAACGCCAGCGGCGACCCGACCGAAGGCGAGCCCGGGCTGGCCGGCCTCGGCACCATTGAGCAAGGCTCTGTGGAAGCATCTAACGTTGAGGTGGTTGAGGAATTGGTCAATATGATCACCACTCAGCGCGCCTATGAAATGAACTCCAAGGTCGTGTCCACTACCGACCAGATGCTTCAGTTCATCACCAACAATATTGGTTAAGTTATGACACACGTCCTCCGAACCAACCTGCGTGATCGAGTGCCTACCTTGGCGCTGGTCGGTGCTTTGATCGTGCTCCAGGGGTGCACCGCGATGAGCCGTCCCAGGGCGGTTCCGGACGATCCCCAATATGCGCCAGTGCGGGCGCAGGCGATGATGCAGAAAGACCCGAATTCCGGGGCGATCTTTCAGAGTTCCCGCAACTACAACTTCTATGGCGACACTACCGCGCTGAACGTGGGGGACGTGTTGACCATTACGCTTGCAGAATCCACACGGGCGAGCAAGAACGCCGAAACCAGCATCACCAAAGACAACGAAATCAGCTTGCCAGAGCCAACGATCCTTGGGAAAAGCAACTTCGGAATCAACACCGCGCTCAATCAGGAACGGGATTTTGAAGGCTCCGCCGAGGCGGATCAGAGCAACAGTCTGGCTGGCAACATCACTGTCACGGTGACCGAAGTACTGCCAAACGGCGTCTTGCGTATCCGGGGCGAGAAGTGGTTGTCGCTGACCAATGGCGACGAGTACATCCGCCTGACGGGCCTGGTGCGGCCGCAGGACATTCAGCCTGACAATACCGTTGCCTCCAACCGCATTGCCGACGCCCGTATTGCCTATGGTGGTACCGGCGATTTCGACCAGGCCAACCAGATGGGTTGGGTTGCACGCTTCTTTAATAGTGAGTGGTGGCCGTTATGAGCCTGAAAAAGTTTCTGGCTGTGG
Organism: Marinobacter sp. LA51; assembly: GCF_030297175.1. NCBI lineage: Bacteria > Pseudomonadati > Pseudomonadota > Gammaproteobacteria > Pseudomonadales > Marinobacteraceae > Marinobacter > Marinobacter apostichopi. The sequence continues at coordinate 1,635,837 of NZ_AP028070.1, forward strand.
CGTTGATGCTGACGGTTTGTGTCGCACCGGTGATGGCGGATCGTCTCAAGGATCTGGCGCGGATCAAGGGTGTACGGAACAACCAGCTGGTGGGGTATGGCCTGGTGGTTGGTCTAGATGGCACTGGTGACAAGGCTCCGTTTACCAATCAGACCTTCCGAAACATGATGAACCAGTTTGGTGTGACCCTGCCCGAGGGCGTGAACCCAAACTTGGCCAATGTGGCGGCCGTTACCGTGAGCGCGACGCTGCCGCCTTTTGCCAAAACCGGCCAGGAAATTGATATCACTGTGTCCTCCATTGGCAATGCCGACAGCCTTCGCGGCGGCACGCTGCTGATGACGCCGCTAAAAGGCGCTGATAACAATATTTACGCCATGGCCCAGGGCAGCATGGTAGTTGGCGGTTTCGGTGCCCAGGGCCAGGATGGCTCCCGCATCACCGTCAATGTTCCTAGCGTAGGCCGTATTCCCAATGGCGCGACTATTGAACGTGAAGTGGCATCGCCGTTCACCAAGGGCGACACCATCACCTTCCATCTGTTGCGTCCGGATTTCACCACGGCTCGCCGGGTGGTGGAGGCAGTGAACGGTCATTTGGGCCCGGATATGGCGTACGCCCACGATGCCACCTCTATTTCGGTACGGGCCCCCCGGGATCCATCCCAGCGGGTCAGTTTCTTGTCGATCCTTGAAAACATTAATGTCGATCCCGCGCAGGATGCGGCCAAGGTGGTGATCAACAGCCGCACCGGCACCATCGTGGTTGGCCAGAATGTTCAGGTCAGCCCGGCGGCGGTGACCCACGGCAACCTGACCGTCACCATTCAGGAAAATCCCAACGTGGTTCAGCCTAATCTGCTGGCCCAGGGCGAGACGGCTCTGGAGCAGGATTCCCAAATTGCCATTACCGAAGAGCCCGCGCGGATGTTCAAGTTTGGGCCAGCGGTCACCCTGAACGACATTGTTCAGGCCGTGAACCAGGTAGGTGCGGCACCTGGGGATGTCATGGCGGTGCTGGAAGCCCTCAAACAGGCCGGTGCCCTGCGCGCCGAGCTGATTGTGATCTAGGTGTCATGATGCAGGATTATCAGGTTCAACAGGCTCAGGTTTACACCGATTTCAACGGGCTGAATGCGCTGAAATCTCAGGCTCGCACTGACAAGCAGGCGGCCCTGGAAGAGGTGGCGCGTCAGTTCGAGAGCCTGTTCCTGTCGGAAATGCTGAAATCCATGCGCAAGGCCGGCGATGTGTTCGCGGAAGGTAATTACCTGAACAGTAGCCAGTCTGAATTCTACCGGGACATGTTCGACAGCCAGTTGAGCCTGACCATGGCCAAGGGGCAGGGCACCGGACTTGCCGAGGCTCTGGTTCGTCAGCTTGGTGAGCAGACGCCCGGGTTGGCCAGCGATGGCGGCAAACTGGCGGCTCACAAGGCCAGCCTCGCTGATTATGAACGCAGCCTGCCAGCATTGTCGGCGAAATTGCCGGAACAGCTGGACCAGGTTACTGCAGTGGCAAAGATTGCAGAGTCGACAGCACACTCGCTGAAACCGTCGGCATCCGAAGCACTGCCTGAACAGTTCGATTCGCCAGAGCATTTTGTGCGTGAGCTGTTACCGGTGGCGGAACGGATTGCCGGCGATTCAGGAATCGATCCCAAGCTGATGGTGGCCCAGGCGGCCCTGGAAACCGGCTGGGGTCGGCACATGATCAAAGGGGATGGTAATCAGCCAAGTTTCAACCTGTTCGGTATCAAGGCCGACAGTCGGTGGCAGGGCGAAGCGGTAACCATCACCACCACGGAATACCGGGAAGGTTTGCCGCTGAAAGAGCAGGCGCAGTTCCGGGCTTATCCCGACTACGAATCCAGCTTCCGTGATTATGTGTCGTTCCTGGAATCGAATCCGCGCTACCGAGACGTGCTGTCCGTAGCCGATCAGCCGGAGATCTTTGCCGACAAGCTTCAGGAAGCGGGCTACGCGACCGACCCCAATTACGGTGAAAAGATCCGCAGGATCATGGGCCGTGATTCACTGATGACACTGTCCATGGACAGTGAGACTAAGGAGTAACGGTTATGGCAGGACTGCTGGGTATTGGCCTTACCGGGATTCTGAGTCATCAGTCGGCTTTGAATACCACGGGCAACAACATCACCAATGCGAACACGCCTGGCTACAGCCGTCAGGAAGTGCAGTTCGAAACCCAGACCGGGCAACGTACGGGCGCCGGGTCTATTGGTAGCGGCGTCAGCATCTCCAATATTCGCCGGCTGGCGGACGAGTACCTGGTTCAGCAGGTTCGCGAAGACAGCAGTCTTTCCGGTGAGCAGGAAGCGCTGAACTCCGAATTGACCCGCCTGGATAATCTCCTGGGCGGCGAGTCCACGGGCTTGAGCAACGCGCTGAACAACTTCTTCGCGTCATTACAGAATGCTGCCGAAGATCCGACGTCCTTGCCGCAGCGTCAGCTAGTGTTGAGTGAAGCGCAGCAGGTTGTGAATCGGTTCCAGGCGCTGAACCAGGAGTTCATTCAACAGCGGGAATCGGTTAAGACCCAAATGCAGCAGGGCGTGAAAGACGCCAACACATTGCTTAAGGGTATTGCTGAGCTGAACTTGGCAATTTCCGAGTCTCCGGGTCTTGCCCAGGGGCAAATGCCCAATGAACTGATGGATAAGCGTGACGAGAAGCTTCGGCAGTTGTCGGAACTCGTTGGTATTAAGGTGTCCGAAGCCGAGGGCAGCCAGGTTAATGTCTCGTTGAGCAACGGCTTGTCCCTGGTGGTGGGTAACAATGCCGCCCAGTTTGGCACCCAGGAGAGTGCAGAGGATCCCACGCGATTGTCTTTCACACTGTCCAACGGCGGGCGGACGGTGAACGTTGACGAGCAGATTAACGGCGGCAAACTTGGCGGTCTGCGTCGTTTCGACAATCAAGCACTCAAGCCCGCTTTTGATGAGTTGGGCCGGATTGCCATTGCACTCTCGGACACGATGAACCATCAGCATGAAATCGGCATGGATCTGGAAGGAGATCTGGGCGGATTATTTTTCACTGATATTAATTCGCCAGAGGCTCAGCGCAGCAGGGTCGTTGCCAATGGCGCAAATCAGCAGCCCCAGACCGGCCAGCTGGCGGTTGAAATTACCGACAGTTCGGCTCTGGCGGCGGGCAGTTATTCGCTCCAGTTTAGTGGTGACGGACGCAGCTTCGAGTTGATCGACAAGGCTACCGGCGAGACCGTCAATCAAGGGCGGTTGCCTGATCCGGTCCAGTCTGAGATTTCCATGCCCGGCTTCAATATCCGCATTGAGGGCGGCGCTTTTAATGCGGGTGACAAGTATCTGGTTCAGCCCAGCAGGAATGCTGCTGAAAGTATCGGGTTAGTGGTAAATCGGGAAGAAGATCTGGCCTTCGCCAGTCCGATTCGGGCATCGGCGGGTGACCAGAATATCGGCACCGGTGAAATTGACCAGGGTGTGATGCTCAATGTCAGGAACCCGTTCACCAATTCACTGTTACCGGAATTCTCCCAGCAGGGGCAGTTGTCACCGCCACTGGAAGTTCGGTTCCGAGACGATGCCGGAACGCTGGTCTATGACCTCTACGATGCATCCAACGGTGCCCTGGTGCAATCAGGCGATGCCAGTGCCGTGCCGCCGGTGAATACCTTTACGCCAGGGGTTTCGAACAAGCTGTTCCCAGAAGATCCCTCTGACCCGAACTATCGCGGTTTTCAGTTCCAGCTGAAGGGCGATCCCGCGCCGGGCGACAGCTTTGTTATTGAGTACAACAGCAACGGTGTCTCCGATAACCGCAATGCTGAGCGTCTGGCTGCACTAGGTACGGCTAACAGCCTGAATAATGGCAGCCAGAGTTTTGCCGAAGGTTATGCCGGGTTGGTTGAGGATATTGGCGTAAAAACCCGTCAGAGCCAGCTCGACCTGGATGCCGGTCAGACTCTTCTTGAGCAATCCACCGCCCAGCGCGAGTCTGTGTCCGGGGTAAATCTCGACGAAGAGGCCGGCAAACTGATTCAGTACCAGGCGGCCTATAACGCCTCGGCGCAGGTAATGTCAGTTGCCCAGGATTTGTTCAATACGCTGTTACAGAGTTTCCGGTAATGGAACGGGTAACGGTTGAAATGGCAGCGTGAGGTAATCTGAGATGATCCGAATTTCATCACAACAAATCTTCTCGGGCGGTATCAACCGCCTGCAGGAGCTGAACAGCAACCTGAACAGCACCCAGCAGCAAATCTCTACGGGCAAGCGCGTCAATACCCCATCGGACGATCCGGTGGCCGCTGCCCGCATCTTGAAGCTCGATCAGGAATTGTCCCGGGTTGAGACCTATCAGCGAAATGTGAACCTGGCAGAGAACCGCCTGAGCCAGGAAGAAAGCGCGCTGGAGAGTTCCATAGACATTGTTCAGCGGGTTCGGGAACTGGCGGTTCAGGCTGGTAATGGTGCGCTGTCGGCGGAAGACCGCCGTTCCATTTCTTCTGAACTCAAGGAACGGCTGGGACAGCTGGCGAATGTGGCCAACACCCGGGATGCCTCGGGAGAGTATATCTTCAGCGGATTTCAGGGCTCCCGCCAGGCCTTTGTTCAGGATGCAGCCGGAAGTTGGCAGTACCAGGGCGATGAAGGTCAGCGTGTGCTGGAAATTGATGACGGGGTAACGGTGCCGATCAGTGATCATGGCAAGGGCATTTTTGTCAGTATCCCGAAGGCGATCACCGGTGTTGAGGCGGCAACGAACACTACCGGCTCCTATATCTCCGGGGTTGAACTCACTGATGCGGATGCACTGAAGAGCGCTTTCGGCGGCGCTGTACCCAACGATATCCGGTTAACGGTGAATGGAGCCGGAGAGGTGGTGGCCGAAAACCCGAACACGATTCCGGCGACCGTGCTGGCGACCAACCCTTCACCCGCCTTGGTGGGGGAAGAGTTTGAAGTGGCCGGCATTCGGGCAACCGTGAGCGACGCCGCTGCGGGGGATGAGTTCACTCTGGCCATCAATGACCGGCAGTCAATGTTTAAAACGATCGAGAACCTGATTAGCGGGCTTGATTCATTAGGGAAGGACAGCGCCAAGAGCAGTGCCCAGTTCGATACCCTGATCGCCGATTCGCTCAGCAATCTGGACAGTGCCCAGGAGAGCCTGGTTGGCAAGCAGACCGAGCTGGGTGGCCGGATGAACGCCGTAGAATCCACCAGGAACTTCCTGGAGGACTCATCGGTGTACACCAACGAAATCCGCTCGGAATTGCAGGATGTGGATTACGCCGAAGCCATCAGCAATTTGAGCTTCCAGAGCTTCGTATTGCAGGCGGCACAGCAGTCTTTTGCGCAGGTGTCGCAGCTGTCGTTGTTCGACCGGCTTTAAATAATTACTCGGGTGGGCGCGATCCGCCCGCATGAGTTATTGATTTCATGGGCAAGCTCAGTATAATCGCCCATCTCATCTTGCTGGCGGCGTGGTGAAATTGGTAGACACGACGGATTCAAAATCCGTTGGGGTAAAACCCGTGGCGGTTCGAGTCCGCCCGCCGCTACCACCTTTTCAGGTGTTCTGGTCCGCTCTGACGCTCTCGCAACATCATAATAATTGCTCCTGCTGTTCAGGCGAGTTCCATTCCGTGGTAAATTCCGTTCTCTTTTTCACAACCGCAGTTGCGTCTTGACAGTCCTTTCCTATGAACGTCTCTGATTTTGACTTTGAATTGCCGGACGAGCTGATCGCCCGATATCCGCTTACTGAGCGCACGGCCTCCCGCCTTCTGTGTCTGGATGGGATGTCAGGCAAAACCGTTCATCGGCACTTTGCGGATCTACCTGGCCTGCTACAGCCCGGCGACTTGCTGGTGTTCAACGATACCCGGGTAATCCCGGCGCGCCTGTTTGGTAAGAAGGAAACCGGTGGCCAGGTGGAGATCCTGGTCGAGCGGGTGACTGGTGAGCATGAAATCATTGCGCACGTGCGTGCCTCCAAGGCGTTAAAAGAAGGCCAGAGGGTCGTTCTTGAGGACGGTACCAACCTGTGCATGGCAAGCCGGAATGAGGCCCTGTTCACCCTGATTTGTGAGTCTGTCGAACCGGTGCTTGAGGTGCTGGAGCGCATTGGCCATATGCCATTGCCGCCGTACGTGGATCGCCCCGACGAGAGCGCGGATCGGGAGCGCTATCAGACGGTTTATGCCCGAGAAGCAGGCGCCGTTGCAGCACCCACTGCGGGCCTGCATTTCGATGAAGCCCTGCTGAAAACGATTCAGGACCTGGGGGTTGAGACGACCTTTGTTACCCTGCATGTGGGCGCTGGCACGTTCCAGCCGGTGCGTGTTGATCGTATCGAAGACCATGTGATGCACAGCGAAGTAGTGCAAGTTCCGCAAACTACGGTAGACGCCGTAGAACGCACCCGTGCACGGGGTGGCCGTGTCATTGCTGTGGGGACCACTTCCGTTCGCTCACTGGAATCCGCGAGCAGGGGAGGCCGACTGAAAGCCTTCCGTGGTGAGACCGACATCTTTATCAGTCCGGGCTACCGTTTTGAGACTGTTGATGCTCTTATCACCAATTTTCATTTGCCGGAATCCACGCTGATCATGCTGGTCAGTGCGTTCGCTGGCTACAAGAATGTTATGGATGCCTACGAAGAGGCGGTGGCCGAACGATACCGCTTCTTCAGTTACGGCGATGCCATGTTCATCACTTGCCAGGAGCCGAGTCGCGGGATGTTGCTCGGACCAGCTGGCACCACAAACGATTCAAGCTCTGATACCAACGGGGAATCACTTTGAGTCAGTCCTGTTTTATGTCATTTGAAAAACTCGGGGAAGACGGTCGCGCGCGTCGCGGACGGCTGAGCTTTCCCCGGGGCACTGTCGAAACCCCTGCGTTCATGCCCGTCGGTACCTATGGCACCGTCAAGGCGATGCTACCCCGTGATATTCACGGTATCGGGGCAGAGATCATTCTCGGCAATACCTTCCATCTCATGCTGCGTCCGGGCACTGAAGTGATCAAAGCCCATGGCGATCTGCATGATTTCACCCAGTGGAAAGGCCCGATTCTTACCGACTCCGGTGGCTTTCAGGTTTTCAGTCTGGGTGAGATGCGAAAGATCACCGAAGAGGGTGTAACATTCCGCTCTCCGGTCGATGGCTCGCCGGTAACACTGAACCCGGAAATCGCTATTCAGGTGCAGCGTGACCTCGGTTCCGACATCGTCATGATTTTTGACGAATGCACGCCGTATCCGGCAACCGAGAAGGAGGCTAAAGACTCCATGGAACTGTCGCTCCGTTGGGCAGAGCGCAGCAAAAAGGCGCACGAGGGCAATCCGGCGGCTTTGTTTGGAATTGTTCAGGGTGGCATGTACGAAGGTCTGCGGGACGTGTCGCTTGAGGGCCTGACCGACATCGGTTTCGATGGCTATGCCATTGGCGGGCTGTCCGTGGGTGAGCCCAAAGAAGACATGATTCGCATTCTGGATCACCTACCGCCCAAGATGCCGGAAGACAAGCCGCGCTACCTGATGGGGGTAGGGCGTCCGGAGGACATCGTCGAAGCGGTTCGCCGCGGCGTGGACATGTTCGATTGTGTCATGCCAACCCGGAATGCGCGTAATGGCTATTTGTTTACCTCAACCGGCATTGTGAAAATCCGGAACGCACGGCACCGTCACGATACCGCTCCGCTGGACGAGCGTTGTGACTGTTATACGTGTCAGAATTTTTCGAGGAGTTACCTGTATCATCTCGATAAATGTGGAGAAATGCTTGGTTCACAGCTCAACACTATCCACAACCTGAGGTTCTACCAGAACCTGATGGCTGGATTGCGTGGCGCCATTGAAGCAGGTACATTGTCCGACTTTGTAACCGACTTCTATGCTCTGCGCGGCGAGACAGTGCCGCCGATGGGCAGTGCCTGATTAATTCGCAAAACACTTTTTGTAAAACCAACGGAGATATTCAATGAAATCTATTAAGTTGCTCGTAGCCGGCCTTCTGGCAATGATGCCCACACTGGCTCTGGCACAGGATGCGGCTGCCCAAGGTATGGGTGTGATGGGTCAGGTTATCTTTTTCGCCGGCTTTATCCTGATTTTCTACTTCCTGATCTGGCGTCCGCAGTCCAAGCGCGCTAAAGAGCACAAGGCACTGATGTCTGGCCTGAACAAGGGTGATGAGGTTGTTACCTCTGGCGGCGTTGCCGGCAAGATCACCAAGGTTACCGACGACTTCATCGTGGTTGAAATTGCCGACAACGTTGAAATCAAGGTGCAGAAAGTGGCTGTTGCGGCAGCACTGCCGAAGGGCACACTGAAGGACATCTGAGCCGGAGTCCGGCACCGGACGGACTGATTCTTTCTGGCTGAAACACCAAGGCCGGCCCTATGGGCCGGCTAAAAGGGATCCCATGCTGAATAAGTATCCGCTTTGGAAAAACCTGGTTATCCTGGTCGCCCTTGTGATCGGGTTTATTTACGCCTTGCCCAATCTTTTCCCCGACGATCACGCCATTCAGATCACTGGCGCCCGCAGCAGTACCGAAGTTAACTCAACCGTTCTGGATCGTGCTGTAAAGGCGCTGGAGTCCGAGGGGATCGAGGTAAAAAGCAGTTCGCTTCAGGATCGGGATGCCCTGATTCGCCTCACCAATGGCGATGACCAACTGCAGGCCCGGCCAATTGTCCAGTCCGCTCTGAGCAACGACTATCTGGTTGCCCTTAACATGGCGGCGTCCACCCCTGACTGGTTGAAGAGTCTTGGCGCTGGCCCGATGAAGCTCGGCCTGGATTTGCGTGGTGGTGTTCACTTCCTGCTTGAAGTCGACATGGTCACGGCGGTTAACCAGCGCCTGGAGGCTTTGTCGAGCCAGATCAAGGGTGATCTGCGTGAAGAGCGCATCCGCTACCGCGGCGGCGATTTGGAAGGTGATCGCCAGATCGTTCTGAGTTTCCGCGATGAAGAAGGTCGCAGCGAAGCGTTTGACCTGATTCGTGACCAGTACAATCAGTTTTTGATGGACGAGCGCACTGTCGATGGTGATCGCCAGATCGTGCTGTCTCTGTCAGAAGCAGAGGTACGTTCCATCCAGGAATATGCCCTGGAGCAAAACCTGACCACTATTCGTAACCGGGTTAACGAGTTGGGTGTTGCGGAGCCGCTGGTTCAGCGTCAGGGTGCTGACCGGATCATCGTTGAATTGCCTGGCGTCCAGGATACAGCCCAGGCCAAGCGGGTACTTGGTGCAACCGCCAATCTGGAGTTCCGCATGGAGGCCCGTCAGGATGCTTCGGCGGGTGACGTCGAAGAATTCAGCTTTCGTGACAATCGCCAGCGTTCGGCCCGCCTTGAGAGTGACATAATTACCACCGGTAACAACGTCGCCAATGCCCAGCAGGCGTTCGATGAGAACGGTCAGCCTCAGGTCAATATCACCATGGATTCCGTGGGCGGCGACCAGATGAATCGCGCCACCCGCAACGCCATTGGTCGTCGGATGGCGGTACTCTTTATCGAGTTCCGCACAGAAACCGAGAATCGCATGGTTGATGGCGAGCTGACGTCTGTCGACAAGCGCGTGGTCGAGAAGGGCATCATCAGCCTGGCTACCGTTCAGTCGGCGCTGGGCAGCAGCTTCCGTATTACCGGTCTGGACTCCATTCCGGAAGCGGCGGAGCTGGCGCTGTTGCTGCGTGCCGGTGCCCTGGCTGCGCCCATGTACTTCGTGCAGGAGCGCACCATTGGGCCAAGCCTTGGGCAGAAGAATATCGATGCCGGGGTAATGTCGGTGGCGCTTGGTTTTGGTCTGGTTCTGCTGTACATGCTGGTCTACTACCGTGGGTTTGGTCTCATCGCCAACGTGGCGTTGTCGCTTAACCTGATGCTGTTGATTGCCTGCATGTCGATCCTGTCGGCCACGCTTACGCTGCCAGGCATTGCCGGTATTGTACTCACGGTTGGTATGGCGGTTGACGCCAACGTCTTGATATTTGAGCGGATACGTGAAGAGCTGAAGGCAGGGCTGCCACCGCAGTCGGCCATTAATTCAGGTTATTCACGGGCATTCGTGTCCATTTTCGATGCCAACATCACCACCTTGCTGGTCGCCGTCATTCTTTTTGCCATGGGCTCCGGTCCGGTCAAAGGCTTTGCAGTGACCCTGTGCCTGGGCATCCTGACGTCGATGTTCTCCGGCCTCATGGTTAGTCGCAGCATCGTGAATTTTGTATATGGCGGTCGCAAGATCGAGAAGTTGTCGATCGGAGGTAAGCTCGCAAATGTCTGAGCACGAGAAGAAACCATTTGATTTCATGGGGTTCCGGAAGATCGCTTCCATTGTCTCCATCGCGTTGCTGGTTGCCTCTGTGGTGCTCCTGGCGGTTCGGGGACTTGATCTCGGCATGGACTTTACCGGCGGTACGTCGGTAGAGATTGAATATGCTGAGGCTCCGGCATTGGAAGGCATCCGGAACACTCTGGACGCCGCAGGATACGATCAGTTTGTCGTGCAGAACTTCGGCGCCGACACCACGGTGCTGGTGCGGTTGGCTGAGGCAGGCAACGATGAGCTGGCAGTTGAGGTTACCAAGGCCCTTAGAGCTGACGGCGCAAGCCTTGAGTTGGTGAGCTCAGAGTTCATCGGCTCCCAGGTAGGTGAGGAATTGCGGGAAGACAGTGGTCTTGGTCTGCTGCTCGCCCTGGCTGTGGTGCTGATCTACGTTGGCATGCGCTTTCAGTTCAAGTTTGGTATCGCCTCAGTACTGCCGTTGGCTCACGATGTCATCATCGTGCTGGGTGTATTCTCCCTGTTCCAGTGGACCTTTGATTTGACCGTTCTGGCGGCACTGCTGGCTGTCATCGGTTACTCGCTGAACGACACCATCGTGGTGGCTGACCGGATCCGTGAGAACTTCCGCAAGATGCGGGTGGGTGATTCCTGGCACATCATCAACACTTCGATTCACCAGACCATCAGCCGGACTATCAACACATCCGGGACTACGCTTGTGGTGTTGTTTTCGCTGTATCTGCTTGGTGGTGAGGCGATCAATAACTTCGCACTGGCGCTGATCATCGGTGTTGTGGTGGGTACCTATTCCTCTATCTACGTGTCGGCAAACCTGCTGTTAGCGTTCGGTGTGTCGCGGGAAGATCTCGCGCTGCCGTCGAAAGAGGGTGCTGCTACCGAGGAGCAAGAGGAAGAGCCGCCGGAGTGGTTGAACCGCATGTAACCCGTATTGCAGGCGTAAAAAAACCGCCATCCCTCAGGGGTGGCGGTTTTTTTGTGGCTGCCTTTAAAACCGCTTAACGCGGCAGGCGCCCCCGGAACGGGTGCAGTACTTTGAGTACTTCCCGGAACAGTTTGGGGTTGGCTACGACGAGCTGACGAGCACCACCGGTAGAGGGGTTGCCTGAGAAGTCGCCGGTCAACGCGCCGGATTCCATGGCCAGGGTCACGCCCAGGTCAAAGTCCACCGGTTCGGGACGGAAAATGATCGCGGCATCGAGGCTGCCGGCAGACACGCGGGCAATGTCCAGCACCACACAGCCTGATGTCCGGAACATGGCTGATTCGCTGGCCACGACGGAGGCCATTTCGCCCCACAGTTGGGCGTCTTCATTCTTCCGGGCCTGATCCAGCAAGTTGGTGGCAATAGCAGCCTGCTTGCTGTGTTTGATTTCAGAGGCGCGAACCCGACGGCTGTTAAGCGCTGCACCGTGACCACGGCTGGCCGAGTATTCCTCGCCAGTCACCGGGTTGATCACCAAGAGGTTTTCGGTGCGGTTGTTGCGCTTTTGCGCCAGGGCCAGAGCAAATTCCGGGATGCCTCGAAGGAAGTTTTCGCGACCCAGAACCGTGAAGACGTGCCAGCTTTTTTCGCTGTCACCCGCATTCGCTTCATTCAGAGGCGCGATGCTGTGGTCCTTGTAGGCCTTTTCGAGTTGCTCCGCAAAATTGTCGTAAATCGACTGCTCGACCCGCTCCAGCTGTTGCCGACGCTCAGCGTCGTCCTTGCCGGTGGGTTCTTGGCGCTCAAAATGGGCTTTCAAATAATCGGACCCCTGACGCGCGACGCGCAGGGCCATTTTTATAGCTGGTTGCATCTGAGTGTTCGTTATCCGGGTGTGTGAAGGGCGGGTATCATAGCAAAAGATAACCCCTCTTGTATGTTTTTTGGCTTAGCAATAGCACGGATAGCAATGGATTAGGCCATCTTGGGAGGGGCGATGGGTGCCCTGTTTCTGGTATCATTTCAGCTACTATCCACTCAGCTTGGACCTGTTCGCAATGCACAAACCGGCACTTCCTATTGAAGGCACCGATACATTTGAAGATCAGATCAGAATTGTTCTGGTCGAGACGTCACACTCCGGCAATATTGGTGCCGTGGCCCGCGCCATGAAAAACATGGGGCTTGGCAATCTGTGGTTGGTGAACCCGAATTCGTTTCCTGATGAAACTTCCTATGCCCGCTCCGCCGGTGCCTCGGATATTCTCGATCGCGCTCAGGTGGTGTCGTCGTTGGAAGATGCGCTTGCGGACTGCTCCCTGGTGATGGGCACCAGTGCTCGCGGACGCAAGGTGCCCTGGCCGGTTATCGCGCCACCAGAAGCGGCCGTTGCTGCCGCTGAGAATGCGGTTAACGGGCCCGTGGCTCTGGTGTTTGGTCGGGAGAATCACGGGCTGAGTAACGACGAGCTGCAGCGTTGTCATTATCACATCCATATCCCATCGAACCCTGACTACAGCTCGTTGAATCTCGCGATGGCCGTTCAGGTCATGTGTTATGAATTGCGCATGAACCACCTGCGAGGTCTTGAAGGTGGTGAGGGTAGCCCCTATTTAAAGCCGATGACTGCGCCGGGCGATCCCGGCTGGGATGTACCTCCGGCTCCGGTCAACGACGTTGAAGGCTTTTTCGGACACCTTGAGCAGGTTCTGGTTGATGTTGAGTTTCACCGTCGGGACAACCCGCGTCAGCTGATGACGCGTCTGCGCCGTCTTTTTCAGCGCGCCAGGATGGATCAGATGGAAATCAACATCCTCAGGGGCATACTGACGTCGGTCCAAAAGGCGGTCAGTGCTGGAAAAGATGCCGGGACAGATGCCGAAAAAGGTGCCGGAGATAACAGCAAATCAACCGAGGCCGAAGCGAAGGCTACGGGACAGGAAGATGGCCATGTTTGAGCGTTTAAGGGAAGACATCAACAGCGTGTTTCACCGCGACCCCGCGGCCAGGAACACGTTTGAGGTCCTGACCAACTATCCGGGGCTGCACGCGCTGCTGTTTCACCGGTTTTCCCACTGGTTATGGGGGCTGGGGTTGAAGTGGGTTGCCCGCACGATCTCCACCATTGCGCGCTGGTTGACCGGTATCGAAATTCATCCGGGGGCAACCATTGGCCGTCGGTTCTTCATTGACCACGGTATGGGTGTGGTCATCGGCGAAACCACCATCATCGGTGACGATGTCACGCTGTATCAGGGTGTTACTCTGGGCGGCACCAGTTGGAACAAGGGCAAGCGTCATCCTACTATCGGTGACGGTGTGGTGGTCGGTGCTGGCGCCAAGATTCTCGGACCCTTCGAGGTTGGTGCAGGGGCCAAGGTGGGTTCGAATTCTGTTGTCACCAAGGCCGTTCCCGACGGTGCAACCGTGGTTGGCATTCCGGGACGGATTATCGTCAAGCCGAAGGGTGAGGACGATCAGCGCCGCAAGGAAATGGAAGAGCGAATGGGCTTCGATGCCTACGGCGTCACCGAGGAAATGCCAGACCCCGTTGCCCGGGCGGTGCGGTCGCTTTTGGACCACATGCACGCAGTGGACGACCGGATCGAGAATATGTGCCAGGCGTTGCGTAAGGTTAATAGCGAATACCAGAATGGCGCTTTGCCGCCGTTGCAGGAAGAGGATTTCGATTGCGTACGTGACGACAGCGACGGCACCCGGGGGTGAATACTTGACTGTTTTACTGGGTCAATTCATACTCGCTGCTGTGAATCGCGATTCAATCCCATCATGGGGCTGATACTATGAAGTTGACCACCAAAGGCCGCTACGCCGTGACGGCAATGCTGGATCTGGCTCTGCACGGAGATCAGGGGCCGGTGAGTCTGGCGGATATTTCAGCCCGTCAAGAAATCTCGCTGTCCTACCTGGAGCAGCTCTTTTCTCGTCTGCGTCGACAGAATCTTGTGATCAGCGTTCGTGGCCCCGGCGGCGGTTATCGCCTTAGCCGTGAGGCCGGAGCGGTGTTCATCGCGGAGGTTGTTGACGCTGTGAGTGAATCACTGGACACCACCCGATGCGGTAACAAGGGTGATTGCCAGAAGGGCGAGAAGTGCCTTACTCACCACCTGTGGTCCGATCTGAGCGATCAAATCCATCAGTTCCTGAGCGAGATCAGCCTCGGCGACCTGATGAAAAAGCAGGAAATCCGCCAGGTTGCGGACCGGCAGAACCAGCGTCAGTCAGACAACGGCTCTGAAACGATCAATACCGAACGCCTGTCCGACCAGGCGCCGGCCTGAAACTATACTCCTTACGCCCATGAATAAGCCCGTATATCTGGATTATGCGGCGACGACGCCCGTTGACCCGTCTGTCGCTGAAGAAATGGTGAAGTACCTGACCCCAGACGGGGTTTTTGGTAACCCGGCTTCGCGCTCCCACGCCTACGGCTGGCAGGCAGAGGCTGCGGTTGAATCTGCGCGTCGGCAGGTTGCCGAGCTGATTAGCGCCGATCCCCGGGAGATTGTGTGGACATCGGGTGCTACCGAATCTGACAACCTCGCCATCAAAGGGGCGGTGGCAGGCCATGACAATCCGCATATCGTCACTTCGGTTATCGAGCACAAGGCCGTATTGGATACCTGTAAATGGCTTGAGCAGCATGGGGTTGAAGTGACCTGGCTGACGCCGGGGCCGGACGGGCGAATCCGGCCTGAGCAGGTATCCGAGGCGCTGCGGGACAACACCGTGCTGGTCAGCCTGATGCTGGTCAACAACGAGCTTGGCTGCGTTACCGATGTTGCCGGTATTGGTCGCATTCTGCGCGAGCGCGGCGTTCTGTTTCATGTGGATGCGGCGCAGGCAGCAGGGAAGATGCCGGTGGATGTCAGTGCGCTGTCGGTCGACCTGGTGTCTCTGTCGGGTCACAAAGTATACGGACCCAAGGGCGTTGGCGCGCTTTATGTCAGGCGGTCGCCAGATGTGCGTATTGAGGCCCAGATCCACGGTGGTGGGCACGAGCGCGGGATGCGCTCAGGAACTTTGCCGACTCATCAAATTGTCGGTATGGGCAAGGCGTTTGCCATCGCCAAGGATCGTCTGGAATCCGAAATGGCGCACCTGGAGGAGCTGCGAGCGTCGTTTTTGCAGGGACTTTCGGATCTCGATGGTGTCACCGTCAATGGCAGCAGTGAATTCCGGGTCCCCGGTATTGTCAATCTGGCGTTTGAGGGGGTTGAGGCTGAATCGTTGATGCTGGGCCTGCGGGATCTCGCGGTGTCGTCAGGATCCGCCTGCGCCTCAGCGACCATTGAGCCGTCCTTTGTTCTGCGTGGTATCGGCCTGAGTGATGAGTTGGCGCATCGGGCACTGCGTTTTTCCTTCGGTCGATTCAGTACCGCCGAAGACGCCGCCTTCGCCGCGTCCCAAATTGTTGATGTTGTTAGCCGCCTGCGTGCAGTGCGGTAGGCAGTTGGCCCCGGACTGCGTATAATCGCAGGCCTGAATTTTAACCCGAACCTTACTGGAGAAAGATCATGGCAAATGAGCGCACGCTCTCTATTATCAAGCCCGACGCGGTTGCAAAGAACGTAATCGGCGAAATTTACAGCCGTTTTGAGAAGGCTGGCCTGAACATTGTTGCCGCCAAGATGATGCACCTGACCCAGGAGCAAGCCGAGGGCTTCTACGCTGAGCACAAAGAGCGTCCGTTCTTTAACGACCTGGTTGCGTTCATGACGTCTGGACCGGTTGTTGTTCAGGCTCTGGAAGGCGAAGGCGCCATCCTCAAGAACCGTGACCTGATGGGTGCAACCAACCCGAAGGAAGCTGAAGCCGGAACTATCCGCGCTGATTTCGCATCGTCCATCGATGCCAATGCCGTTCACGGCTCCGACTCTGCCGCGTCTGCAGAGCGTGAAATCGCGTATTTTTTCAATGACAACGAAATCTGCCCGCGCGGTTGATTTTGTTGATCGGGGGTGGCGGTGCCACCCCCGAATTGGTTATTTGATCGAGGTTATAAGATGACAGCGGCCGCTGAAAAAACGAATCTTCTGGGGATGCCGAAAGCAAAACTTGAGGCTTTCTTCGAGTCCCTGGGCGAGAAACGTTTTCGTGCCACCCAAGTTTTGCAATGGATTCATCAGCGCGGTGCCGATGACTTCGATCAAATGACCAATATGAGCAAACCCCTGCGGGAGAAGCTCAAGGAAGTGGCAGAAATTCGCGGTCCGGAAGTTGTCTACGACGAGACGTCCAAAGACGGCACCCGCAAATGGGTGATGCGCATGGACAACGGCAACAATGTCGAGACGGTCCTGATTCCGGATGGCGAGCGTGGAACCCTGTGCGTGTCCTCACAGATCGGCTGCAGTCTCGACTGCACTTTTTGCTCTACTGGTAAGCGCGGCTTCAACCGAAACCTGACTGCTGCCGAAGTGATCGGTCAGGTGTGGGTGGCAAGAAAGGCGTTTATGCCGTTCGAGCCCGGCCCGGATCGCCCCATTACCAACGTGGTCATGATGGGTATGGGCGAGCCGTTGCTGAATTTCGACAATGTTGTCGATGCTATGAACCTCATGATGGAGGATCTGGCGTACGGCATCTCCAAGCGTCGGGTAACCCTGAGTACCTCTGGTGTGGTTCCTGCGCTGGATCGCCTGGCTGAGGTTAGCGATGTTTCATTGGCAATTTCACTACATGCGCCTAATGATGAGCTGCGTAACAAGCTGGTACCGCTCAACAAGAAGTACCCAATAGCCGAGCTGTTGGCCGCGACCAAGCGCTACTTTGCAAGGTTGCCGGACAAGCGCAAGGCAACCATTGAATACACGGTAATTGAAGGCATGAACGACCAGCCGGAGCACGCCCAGGAACTGGCGGTGCTGCTGAAGGATCTGCCATGCAAGATAAACCTGATTCCGTTTAACCCGTTCCCGGAAAGCGATTTCCGTCGGCCGAGCATGAACGCCACTCGTCGGTTCCAGAAGGTGCTGAACGAGGCCGGGCACATTGCAACCATCAGAACGACCCGTGGCGATGATATCGACGCGGCGTGTGGTCAGCTGGTGGGTAAGGTTGAAGACAGAACACGCCGGAGTCAGCGATACATCGAAGTGCGCCAAGTAAACCCCTGAAACGGAATTGACAACAAACAAGTAGCGAGGAATGCACAACTGTGACCTATAGATCAACGAGCTCGCGTTTTTCTGTCGTAGCGGCCCTGATGTTGGTCGTCCTATCGGTTGCAGGCTGTGTCACCACTACCGACAGTCGGTTCTCCCGGGAGGCAGACCGACAGGAAGCCATCGCTGATTACGTTCAGTTGGCGACCGCCTACATTGGGCAGAGCAACCTTGAGCGAGCCCGTCATCACCTTGAGCGTGCGCTTGATCTAGATTCCGACAGCGCCGGGGCCCTGGCTGCCATGGGCCTGGTCTACAATGCGGAAGGTGAAGCCGCGCTGGCCGAGAAGAGCTTCAAGCGGGCGATTTCATCGGATTCCGATTACACCCGTGCACGGGTCTACTACGGCGCATTTCTGTACGGTCAAGGCCGGATGGATGAGGCCGTTGGTCAGTTCCGTTTGGCCTCACGAGATACCGAATACAAAGATCGGGGCTCGGTGTTCTTCAATCTGGGCATGACCCAGGAGCGGGTGCAGGAAACGGAGGCTGCTGCGGTGTCCTACCGTAGAGCCGTTGAACTGACCCGGGGTGAACCCCGATCGCTGCTTGCCCTCTCACGAGTGCTGGCAGAGCAGGGTGACTTCAATGCTGCGTCGCGCTATTACGCCCGTCTTTCAATGATGATGCAGAAAAACGACCGCCTGCGGCATTCTCCGGAAAGCCTGCTGACCGGTATTCGTATCGCCCATCATTTGAATAACCGAAATCAGGAAGCCAGCCTGGCTCTGCAGCTCAAGAATAATTTCCCGGAGTCAGTTGAATATCAGCAATATAAGGCACTGATGTCCAATGGCGAATGAAGAACACCTTGAAGTAATGACCAGCGATCCGGTGGGCCTGCAGCTGAAGCGGGCACGTGAACAGAGAGGATTGAGTGACAGCGACGTCGCTCAGGCCCAGCATCTTCGGCCCGCCGTAATTCAGGCCATTGAAGCCGGAGAGTACGGTCAGGTCGACAGCGAACTGTTTTTGAAAGGCTATGTCAGAGCCTATGCCCGCCAGGTGGGGTTGGACGATAACAAGGTTATTGCCGATCTGGACCGCGAGCTGGAACCACTGCGCCAGAAGCGGGAGCAGGAAGTTGAAGCCAATCCCCTGGTGGATCTTGAACGTCGGCGCCGGAGAAAGCGTCGCCTTGCCAAGGTGGTGTTGCTGCTTGGTGTGGCAGCGTTGGCGGGTTACCTGGTGTTGGCATTCGTCCTGCCGAAACCAGACATGACGGCGCCTGCGGAATCAACGGAGGCACCGGCGACGGAAGAATCCTCGGCGGTCGACTCGGAGCAGGCTGCGCCCAAGATTGAAAATGAGGAGCCTTCCGCTGCTGTACCGCAAGAGCCTGTAACGTCGATGGTGGAAGACCCGGAAGTTGCTCAGTCCGGGGCAGAAATTGACCAGGAACCGACAACTAATTCGGTGATGGACAGCACCACAGACGACAGCGCCTCGGTTGCGCCCGTCGAGACCGCTTCGGTAGCCGCACCGGCCACGGAAACGGTAATCCAGGCGCCGTCAGAGCCGGTGGCTGTGACGGAAACCGGCCGGCTGCAGATCAGTTTCCGCGCCGATTGCTGGGTTCAGGTTAGTGATGCCGACGGCGAACGGCTGGTAAACTCTCTGCAAAGAGACGGTGATCGGATCGATGTGTCTGGTGACACCCCGCTCAGGGTGGTGATCGGTGCGGTTAGCGCGGTCGATTCTATCCGTTTTCAAAACGAGCCAGTGGATATGGGCGATTTCCGCGTGGTCAACAATCGCTCAGAGTTCACTCTGGCGAATTGAAACTTGATGAACTTATTGATATCGGTCAGCAATCCATGAAGCATGAATCCCCGATCGTTAGACGCAAATCCCGCCAGATCATGGTGGGCAATGTACCTGTTGGTGGTGATGCGCCGATTGCGGTTCAGAGCATGACCAACACCAACACCCTGGATGTGAACGCCACCGTTGGTCAGGTCCGGGCGCTTGAAGAGGCTGGTGCTGATATCGTGCGTGTATCGGTACCGTCGATGGATGCTGCTGAAGCCTTCGGCAAGATCCGCGAGCAGGTGTCCGTGCCGCTGGTCGCGGACATCCACTTTGACCACAAGATTGCCCTTCGGGTGGCGGAATTGGGTGTTGATTGCCTCCGCATCAACCCGGGCAACATCGGTCGGGAAGACCGTGTCAGTGCTGTGATCAGCGCGGCCCGCGACCGCAATATCCCCATTCGTATTGGTGTTAACGCCGGCTCGCTGGAAAAGGAACTGCAGCGTAAATACGGCGAGCCGACAGCAGATGCTCTGGTCGAGTCTGCCATGAGACACATCGACATTCTCGACCGTCACGATTTCCAGGACTTCAAGGTGAGTCTCAAGGCTTCCGAGGTGTTCATGACCGTGGCGGCCTACCGAAATCTCGCCGCACAGATCGAACAGCCGTTGCATCTGGGCATCACTGAGGCCGGTGGCTTCCGCTCAGGAACCGTCAAATCTTCGATTGGGCTGGGCATGTTGTTGATGGATGGCATCGGCGACACCATCCGGGTTTCCCTGGCCGCGGATCCGGTCCAGGAAGTGAAAGTCGGTTACGACATTCTCAAGAGCCTTCGTCTGCGTAGTCGCGGCATCAACTTCATTGCGTGTCCGAGCTGCTCCCGTCAGAACTTTGATGTTATCCAGACCATGAACGATCTGGAAGCACGTCTGGAAGACGTAAACACGGCCATGGACGTTGCCATCATTGGCTGCATCGTGAACGGCCCGGGCGAGGCCAAGGTAGCCGATATTGGCCTGACCGGTGGCAGCCCGAAAAACCTATTCTACATGGCGGGTAAACCGAACCAGAAGCTCGATAACGCGAACCTTACCGACGACCTTGAGCGCCTGATCCGAGACGAAGTGGCGCGTCGCAAAGAAGAGGAAGACGCTATCATTGCCCGCTCAGGCAGCTGATTGCATACGGTTTTTCAGCACCATCATCCAGACATACGTTTAAGGGTTTAACTTGGCTAAGATTCAGGCAATTCGCGGGATGAACGATATCCTGCCGGAGCAGACGCCCGTTTGGCAGTTTGTTGAGGGCAAAGTAAGAAAGGTTCTTGCCCAGTATGGGTATCAGGAAATCCGTATGCCCATCGTCGAGCAGACGGATCTGTTCAAGCGCTCCATCGGCGAAGTAACCGACATCGTTGAAAAGGAAATGTACACCTTCGACGATCGCAACGGCGACAGCCTGACTCTGCGCCCTGAGGGCACGGCCGGCTGTGTGCGAGCAGCCGAAGAGCACGGGCTTCTGTTCAACCAGACGCGTCGACTCTGGTACACCGGCCCGATGTTCCGGCACGAACGTCCGCAGAAGGGGCGTTATCGTCAATTCCACCAGATTGGTGTCGAGTGTTTCGGCATGGCCGGACCGGATATCGACGCCGAGCTGCTGATACTGACAGCGCGCCTCTGGCGTGAGCTGGGTTTGGCTGAGCATACCCGCCTTGAAATCAACTCCATTGGCACGTCAGAGGCCCGCAAGGTCTACCGACAGGCCCTGGTGGAGTACCTTAGCCAGTACAAGGCCGACCTGGACGCCGACAGTCAGCGTCGCCTGGAGTCAAATCCGTTGCGGATCCTCGACAGCAAGGACCCGGCAACACGCAGCATTCTGGAAAATGCTCCGAATCTTGATCAGTACCTGGACGACGAATCCCGCGCTCACTTCGACCGTTTGCGCGAACTGCTGGACGCAGCAGGGATCGAGTACACCATCAATCCTGCACTGGTTCGTGGTCTGGACTATTACGGCAAGACTGTCTTCGAGTGGATCACTGACAGCCTCGGTGCCCAGGGCACGGTCTGTGCCGGTGGCCGTTACGACGGCCTCGTGGAACAGCTCGGTGGAAAACCTACCCGTGCCGTTGGCTTCGCTATGGGGCTTGAGCGCCTTATTCTGCTGCTCGAGACGCTCGAGCTGATTCCCGAGCATGTGAACAACAATGCGGACGTCTACGTCACCGCAATGGGAGACGGCGCCCTCGCGTCGGCGCTGGCATTGGCTGAAGAACTGCGCGCTGAACTGCCGAATGCGGTGGTGGTTTCCCACTGCGGCGGCGGCAGCTTCAAGAGCCAAATGAAAAAGGCTGACAAAAGCGGCGCTCGCTATGCCATCATCCTCGGCGAAAATGAAGTGGCCAACGGTCGCGTAGGGCTTAAACCCTTGCGTTCGGACGAACTCCAGCAGGATCTGGCGCGGGATGAGGTGGCCTCGTCACTGGCGGCCGTTCTCAAATACTGACGTTTACCAAAAATAGCAACGAATTCGACTACAGGAGTCATCATGGCTGAACTGCGCACCGAAGAGGAACAGGTCCAGGCAATTAAGGACTGGTGGAAAAAGAATGGTAGTTCACTGCTGATCGGTATCGGCGCTGCGCTGGCAATCGTGTTCGGCTGGCAGGCCTGGCAGAACCATGAAGCCCAACAGCGCACCGAAGCCGCTAACCAGTTCGCCAACCTCTTGAATGCCTTCAGCGATCAGGCCGACGAAAACAGCGGTGAAACCGTGGCCTTTGTCGCCCAGACTCTTCGTAACGACTACGCCGATAGCGCTTACGCGGTCTATGGCAACCTGCTCCTGGCCCGTCAGCAGCTGATGGACGGAGAATCTGAAGCCGCCGTCGAGTCGCTTGAATGGGCTCTCGAGAAAAGTGGCGAACAGCAGGCTCTGACTCTGGTTGTGCGCAGCCGTTTGGCCCGCGCCCAGTTTGATGCCGGTCAGTATGACGAAGCGCTGGCCACCATTGATGAGGCGGCCGATGCCGACAGTTTCAACGCCATCTTCTCGGAACTCCGTGGCGATATTTTGCTGGCGCAGGGTGATCGAGACGGTGCCCGTGACGCCTATCTGGCCGCACGAGAGCAGAGTCAGCAGGGCCGCAGTGGCATCCTTGAGCTGAAACTGTCTGATCTTGGTGTAGGGGAGGATGCCTGATGCGGATGTCTCGCACCAGGTGTGTTCGCGCGCTCCTCGCGACCGGCATGCTGACCGTTTTCGGGTTGGCCGGCTGCAGCACCACGGATACCTTCGAGCAGCCGGCTCCGGTGCCGGAAATTGAGAGCTCCGTCGAGTTTGATCAGGTTTGGAGCATGTCCGTCGGTGACGGTCATGACGATGAGTTTCTTTACCTTACGCCTCTGAATACGGGCGACATTCTCTACGCCGCCTCCGCTGATGGCGAAGTCTATGCGGTAAAGTCCGAGAACGGTAAGGTGCTTTGGCATGCTGAGTTGGAAGACCGTATCTTCGCCGGAGTTGGCGGCGATAACGACAGTCTGTACCTGACCACTCGAGAGGCCGAGCTGCTGGCGCTGTCCCGCGAAGACGGATCAGAGCTGTGGCGAGTTTCACTGCCGACGGAAGTTCTGGCTACTCCGCAGTCCAATGGACGGCTGGTCGTTGCCCAGACCACCGACGGTCGGGTGCTCGCCTTTGATGCGAACAACGGGGAAAAAGTCTGGCAGTACGACGGTGTCGTGCCGGTGCTTTCCATGCGCGCTGCCGCAGCTCCGCTGGTTGGAGGCGATGTGGTGATTGCATCGTTCGCCAACGGCAAGCTGGTGGCACTCAGTGCCGAGGCCGGTCAACCGTTGTGGCAGTACGAAGTTGGAGAACCCCAGGGCCGAACCGAACTGGAGCGCCTGGTCGATATCACTGGCCAGCCGCTGGTAATTGATTCAGCCATTCTGGTGGTGGGTTATCAGGGCAAACTGGCCCTGGTGGATATCCGCACAGGCCAGGAAATCTGGAGTCGTAAAGCCTCCAGCCTGTATTCGCCGATGATCGGCGACGGCAACATCTATCTGGCCTCGGCCAATGGCGAAATCGCAGCCCTTCGTGGTTCTGATCGCCGTGAACTTTGGGTACAGGATCGTCTGGCCTGGCGTCAGCTGACCCAGCCCATGGTAGTGGATGAGTACCTGGTCACCGGCGACTTCGAGGGCTATCTGCACATTCTGGACAGCACGGATGGCAGCCTGCAGGGACAGCTTGAATACGATGATGAGGGTATACGCGTACCTGCACAACGCTTGCGCAATGGTAATCTGCTGGTCTTTGGTAACAGCGGTGATATGACGGTGTTTGAACTCCGTGCCGTTGAGTGAATTTCTCCAGCCTGGCGACGCCGCCGGGCTGTTTTCCTTTTTTTGTAGCGATCTATTATGACCCCAGTTATTGCCCTTGTCGGCCGCCCAAACGTAGGCAAGTCGACGCTTTTCAACCAAATGACCCGGTCCCGGGATGCACTGGTCGCGGATTTCCCCGGCCTTACCCGCGATCGCAAGTATGGTGAGGGTAACTATGAGGGTCAGCGCTTCATTGTTATTGATACCGGTGGTCTGACCGGCGACGAAGAAGGGCTCGATGCGGAAATGGCGCGGCAGTCGATGCAGGCCGTGGAAGAAGCTGACATTGTTCTCTTCCTGGTCGATGGCCGTGCCGGTTTGACCGGCGGCGATGAGACCATTGCCAACCACCTGCGCCGCTCTGGCAAGCAGGCGCACCTGGTCGTCAATAAAACTGACGGCCAAGACCCTGATATTGCTGCTGCGGATTTCTACAGTCTGGGCTACGAATCTACCTTCCTGATTGCGGCCTCCCATAACCGGGGTATCCGGTCGATGCTGGAGTTGTTGCTGCCGTCAGAAGAAGAGCGTGAAGCGGCCGATCGCGCGGACAGGTACCCAGGTATTCGGATTGGCGTGGTCGGACGTCCAAACGTGGGAAAATCCACGCTGGTTAACCGGATGCTGGGCGAAGATCGGGTCGTGGTCTACGACATGCCGGGTACCACCCGCGACAGTGTCTACATCCCTTACGAACGCCAGGGGCACGAATACACCTTGATCGATACCGCCGGCGTTCGTCGCCGGAAGAACGTTCGGGAAACCGTCGAGAAGTTCTCCATCATCAAGACCCTGCAGGCCATTGATGACGCCCACGTGGTTATTCTGGTGATTGACGCGAGGGAAGGGCTGGTTGATCAGGATTTGCACCTGATTGGCTTTGTTCTCGATGCTGGCCGATCGCTGGTGGTTGCCGTAAACAAGTGGGACGGCATGGATCCTGACGACCGGGCCAAGGTCAAGGAACAGGTACGGCGCCGGCTCGACTTCCTGGACTACGCCGACAAGCATTACATTTCGGCGCTGCACGGCTCCGGTGTCGGGGTTATGTACGATTCGGTGCAGGACTGTTATGAATCCGCCATGGCCAAGTGGCCCACCAACCGCCTGACCGCGATCCTCCAGGACGCCATTGCGCAGCACCAGCCACCGATGGTTCATGGGCGCCGGATCAAGCTTCGTTTCGCCCACCAGGGTGGTTCCAACCCACCGGTTATCGTGGTCCATGGCAACCAGGTGGATGCGTTGCCGGGCTCCTACAAGCGCTATCTCGAAAATACGTTCCGCAAAGTCCTGAAGGTGACGGGCTCGCCCATCCGCTTCGAATTCAAGTCGGGCGAAAACCCATTTGCCGGTAAGGTGGATCGCCTCACGCCGCGGCAAAAGGTAAAGCAGGACAATGATCTGAAGAAGGGTCGGCGGATCAAGAAGACGCGCCAGAAAAGTCTCAAACGCTGAATGACTGGGGGCTGGGATCAGCCCCCCTTGGCGTCCTCGACCTGTTTGGCCTGGACCGCGGTCAGGGCAATGGTGAAGACAATGTCTTCCACCAGCGCACCCCGGGAGAGGTCATTGACGGGTTTTCTCAGGCCTTGGAGCATTGGCCCGATACTGACAACATTGGCACTGCGCTGAACCGCCTTATAGGTGGTGTTGCCGGTGTTAAGGTCAGGGAATACAAATACCGTTGCTTTACCTGCCACCTTGCTGTCTGGCGCCTTGCTTTTTGCCACGCTCTCAATCGCCGCTGCGTCGTATTGCAGGGGGCCGTCGATGAGTAAGTCCGGTCGACGCTGCTGGGCTATCTTCGTTGCCTCACGTACCTTCTCCACATCCTGTCCGGTGCCGGATTCGCCGGTACTGTAGCTGATCATCGCAACCACCGGCTCGATGCCAAAGGCCTCGGCGGACTCTGCGCTCTGAATGGCAATGTCCGCTAGTTCCTCGGCATTGGGATCCGGATTGATGGCGCAATCGCCGTACACCACGACCTGCTCCGGCAACAACATGAAGAAGACCGACGACACCACCCGGGCGTGATCGTGGGTCTTGATCAGTTGCAGGGCCGGCCTTACCGTATTGGCCGTGGTATGAACCGCCCCTGAAACCAGCCCATCCGCTTCGTCCTGGGCCACCATCATGGTACCCAGCACCACATGATCTTCCAGCATGGCCTGGGCCATATCCGGTGCCAGTCCCTTATGTTTTCGCAGCTCCACCATGGGTGCGATGTAGTCGTCCCGCACAGTGGCCGGATCGATCACCTCGATGTCGTCGGGCAGTTTCAATCCCTGTGAGCTCGCCACGTTTCTGATTTCATTTGGATTGCCCAACAGTACACAGCGAGCCAGACCCCGCTGATGGCAAATTATGGCAGCCTGCACGGTCCGGGGCTCGTTGCCTTCCGGCAAAACGATTCGCTTGTCGGCCGCTCTTGAGCGTTCGGACAGCTGGTAGCGGAAGGCCGGGGGCGAAAGCCGGCGCTGGCGTTGCACCTTCAGGTGATCCTGAAGCCAGTCGGTATCGATTTGTGTGGCGACGGCTTCCATGGCTCTGTCGATGCGTTCGGGATCGTCCACCGGGATCGCAGAGGAAAGGTTCGCCAGCATATGGGCGGTTTCATAGGTGTTGGTGTCTGAGGCCATCACCGGCAATCCGGTATCGAGGGCGCGGCGGCACAAATCAATAACGCGAGAATCAGGCAGCAGACCGCCGGTTAGCATCAGGCCGGCAAGGGGCACGCCGTTCAGGGCCGCCACAGCGGTGGTGACCACGATATCCTCCCGATCGCCAGGGGTGACCAACAGTGTGCCGGGCTTTAGAGTGTCGGCCATGTTCCTGATCGACCGGGCGACCACCGAAACCGATTGCACCCGACGCTTGTGCATCTGACCTTCGTTCAGAATTTGGATGTCCAGTTCGCGCGCAAGATCTGAGACTCGAGGTGCCAGCAACTCCGGCTGCCACGGAATTTCTGCGAGTAACTGGAATCGGTTATCGCTGAATACCTTACATTGGCTTCGGTAATGGGTGGGCGATGCCTCTTCTTCAGTGCGGCGCTGGAGCGAGAGCCCTGACAGGCCGTCCCGTTCCGGTTCGCCAACCTTGTTCAGGATCACGCCAATTACGTCCGGGTCGGACGGATCGGCAAACAGCCGCGCGGAGAAGTCGAGCTCGTCATCCAAAGCAGCGGGGCGGCTGCTCTTAGGTGAACTGACGAGAATGACTTCGGAGCCGAGATTGCGAGCGACTTCGACATTCAGTCGGGCGATATAGGCTTCCGTTCGATCAGGAACCAGGCCCTCAATGATGACCACATCTACATCCTGTGCAACTTTCTGATACTCGCCCACGATGGTTTCCATCAACAGGTCGGACTTGCCGCGATTCAGAAGGTGCTGGGCCTCTTTGAGAGACAGTGGGTCGGGTGGCTGGAGGTGACTGCGGGCACGAACAAATTCGACGGAGGTATCCCTGCCGTTGTTGTGCAGCGCCTCACCCTGATGGACGGATTGTAGGAACGGCTTGTAGAAGCCGACACTGACGCCAACCCGTTCCAGCGCTCGCAGCAGACCCAGGCAGACCGAGGTCAGGCCGGAGTCCAGGGACGTCGGAGCGATAAACAGACTTTTTGCCATAACAGATTCCTGGAATTGAAAGGGTTAAACCGAGCCGCTAGTGGCAAGCCGTGACGTCTCCGTGGCGATCACCAGTTCTTCATCAGTGGGGATGACCAGAACGGGAAAGCGGGAATCGCCGCTCTCGATATGACCCTGATTATGTGCCCCATGGGCTTCATTCAGTTCTTTGTCGATCTGGAATCCCATTAATGGGAGATGGCTGAGAGTCTGTTGCCGGACTCTGGAACTGTTTTCACCGATTCCGCCGGTAAAGACCAGGGCATCGAGGGAGGTAAGTGAGGCCATCATAGCGCCAATGTACTTGGCCAGCCGAAAGCAAAAGATCTCGATGGCCAGTGCCGAGGGCTCATGTCCACGGTCGGCAAGATCGCAGAGGGAGCGCATGTCGTTAGTCTGGCCGGAGAGCCCCAACAAACCGCTTTGTTTGTTCAGTACTTCGTTCAGTTCTTCGGCGGAAATTCCTTTGCCGGCAAGGAAGTCGAACAGACCGGGATCCACGTCACCGCTACGAGTGCCCATCACCAGGCCTTCCAGTGGCGTTAATCCCATGCTGGTATCGACACTGATGCCATCGCGAATTGCGGTGATGCTGCAGCCGTTACCAAGATGGGCCGAGATGATGGATGTAGTTGCCGGTGTTCTTCCCAGCAGCCGGGCTGCTTCGTGGGCCATGAAGTAATGGCTGGTGCCGTGAAATCCATACCGCCTGACGGCCCAGTCGCGGTAGTAAGACTCGGGCAGGGCATACATAAATGCTCTAGGCGGCAGGGTTTGGTGAAAGGCGGTATCAAAGACCGCAACTTGCGGAACGCTGGGAAACAGACGTCGGGTTGCCGAGATTCCATCGAGGTTCACCGGGTTGTGCAAGGGTGCCAGGCTGGCGCAGTACTCGATAGCGGCGATGGTTTCGTCATTGAGCAGGGCTGCCTCACGAAAGGTTTCCCCACCATGGACAACCCGGTGGCCAATGGCGAATGGATCGTTCGCTATAATGGCCTGGTCCTTCAAGACCCTGATCAGAGTGCTGAGGGCAATTTCGTGGGAAGCGCCGGTTGGCAATGGCACTGGCTGCTCGCTACCGGCGATCCGGGCAAAGGCATCACTGCTGTTCAGGCGTTCGGCGAGGGCGGAGGCCCGCTTGCGGTGTTGGTCGTCAAAAACGGCCAGTTTCAGCGATGAACTACCGCAATTGATGACGAGTAGGTTGGCATCCATGGTTCGAGGGGCCTTGATCGATCAGATCTGCACGCGTTGGTTGGTCTTGAGCCAGGCTTCAAATTCCGTGGCGGGCAGCGGGCGGCTATAAAAATAGCCTTGGGAGAAATCACACCCTTCGGCTTTCAGGAAGTGGGTCTGGCACTCTTCTTCAACGCCCTCGGCAATCACACGCAGCCCCAGGCTATGGGCCATGTTTATAATGGCCCGAACCAGCGACGCGTCTTCCGGCTCCTTCATTACATCTTGCACAAAGGATTTATCGATTTTCAGGGTGTCGAAGGGATAACTCTTCAGGTAGCTGAGTGCCGAATACCCGGTACCAAAGTCGTCAACGGACAGGCGAATGCCCTCCCGGTCAAGCAGGCGCAGGATTTCGGACGTTTCGATGGAATTGTCCAGAATCAGTCGCTCTGTGATTTCAAGTTCGAGCTGTTCTGCTTCAAGGCCGCTGTTATCAAGTGCCTGCATGACCGCGTCGGTAAAGCGTGGGTCCCTGAACTGTCGAGGAGAAACGTTCACCGAAATGCCGATGTTCCTTCCGGCAATCTCTTTCCATTCAACCGCGGCCTTGCAGGCCTCTTCCAGCACCCATTCGCCGATGGGGATAATCAGGCCGGTTTCCTCGGCGAGCGGAATAAAGCGGTCTGGCATTACCATGCCCATGGTGGGATTGTGCCAGCGCAGCAGCGCCTCGACCGCAACCAGGTTGCCGGAATCGGTATGAACAATGGGTTGGTAATAGAGTTCAAGCTCCTTGAGCTCCATCGCCCGGCGCAGGCGCGACTCCATTTGCAGACGTTCGTGGGAAACCTCAGTCATTTCCGGGGTGAAATGAGCGTAGGCACTCTTACCCTTGTGTTTGGCCTGGTACATCGCGGCGTCGGCGTGCTGGAGCAGGGTGCCGCTGTTGTCGGAATCGACCGGGAACACGGCGATACCGATACTGGTGGTGATGAATACCTCCTGTCCATTCAGGATGTACGGTGGCGAAAAGGTTTTCAGAATGCGATCGGCGACCTGAGAGGAGGCATCGGGCCCGGTCAGGCCAGGCAGAATCACCAGGAATTCGTCACCGCCCAGTCGGGCTACGGTACTGGTACCGCGCAGGCAGCTGGAAATGCGCCGGGCCGCCTCAACCAGCAGGTTGTCGCCGGCATCATGACCCAGGGTGTCATTGATGTGTTTGAAGTTGTCGAGATCCAGAAACATCACCCCGACCTGGGTGTTTTCGCGTCGAGCTTGGGCCAAAGCAAGCTTGAGACGGTCCAGCGCCAGCATTCGATTAGGCAGTCCCGTCAGGATGTCGTAATTGGCCTGGCGCAGCAGTTGCTGCTCGTAACGCTTTCGAATACTGATGTCTTCGCCCAGAATCAGGTAGCCGGTGGTGTCGCTACCGCTGTCTTTGATGGGGGTAACGATGAGCTGCTCCCAGAATCGCTCGCCATTCTTGCGAATACTGTTGACCTCACCCTGCCAGACACCGACCCGTTGAACCTGAAGCCGGATGGATTGCCACAGGTGCCGGCTTTCACGGTTCTCCAGGTCATTTTCACTGAGTGCGCCCGGGTGTTTGCCAATAATTGAGGAGGCACTGTAGCCGGTCAGTTGGGTGAATTTCTGGTTGGCAAACTCGACCCGCCATTGCCGATCGCAGATAAGAACCGAGGAAGGGCTCTGTTCAATAGCTTTGGAAAACTTGCGAATTTCGGCGGCATCCCGCTCTTGGCGGACTACGTCATCGTTCAGGCGCTCCCGCATCTGATTGATGGCATCGGTAACGCGACCGAGCTCATCTCTCTCATTGGAGGGTGTTCGGGGACGATCAAGCTCCAGTGGCCGGGAAAGGTTAGACAGGGAGAAGTCCCGGGCGTAATCGGCCATGGTTGAAAGGTGGCGGGTGACGAAGTGCTGAAAGATCCAGATGATCAGGATGGAGACAAAAAAGGTTTTCAGGAATTGGGTGGTCAGGATGATGCCAACCTTGTGTTCCATTTCCTCATAAACCCGCTCCAGATTAGCGGTGACGGTCAGTTCTCCGAGCTCGAACATCTCGTCCCCCATGTGAACGAGCCTGAAGCTGTGAGACCGGGTTTGTGCGCCACGTGGAATATCGCCCATGACCAGTTCGGAATCTGGCTCAATGCGCAGTCGCAGATGAGCAATGTCAGGCAGGCTAAGGATACCTTCCATTTGAGTCTGCAGAAGTTTTTGGTCCAGTGCCCACAGGCTTCTGGCAAGGCTGGAAGAATAGCCGGCTTCGACAACGTCCATACGGTTGTCGATCTGGGACAGGTCTTTCCTGTAGTCGGTGTAGATCTGGATACCGGAGGCAATCAGGGTGAACGCCGAGCTGAATAGGAGTATCCAGGCCAGCAGCCTGAAGGACAGGGGAGAGCCTTTTCGGAATCGTTGAAGACGCGTCGACAATTTTGGCATGCCGTAAACTTCTGCCACCCGGTCTGGTTTATAGGTGCGTGCGAGCCGCTACCTGTTCGACTATAGCAGTAGTTTGTTTCAACTGTCGTGCAAACGTTGGAAAAATAGAGAGAAACGTGTGCCTGATCAGTAAATTTGGAGGGCCACTAAGTACGCGCATTTGATCTGAGTCAATGTCGGCTGTGCTGCTGTCGCGTAATTTGAGCGCTAAAGTCGCAATTGTAAAGCCGGAGGGGCAGATGTACGTAGACGCTATCGTAATCGCGGGGGTTGTAACGGTATTGATGATGCTAGGGTTTTTCGTGGGGGTCGGGGTATTCGTAATGAGAGACCAGAAACTGCACGGTCAAAACGGGGGAGGGAAATCGTCCGCAGACAAACCGCCTATATAGGCGGATACTGGCAAGAAGAAATGGCGTCCCCTAGGGGGTTCGAACCCCTGTTGCCGCCGTGAAAGGGCGGAGTCCTAGGCCACTAGACGAAGGGGACGCAACGTTTTCAAAAGCTTGCCTCGTCGAGGTGGCGCGTATATTAAATAAGGCTCCGGGGTGTGTCAACGATTTTCCCAAAAAAAATGAATTAATTTAGCCATTCCCTTTTTCGGGCTCATTGGCGCACCGAATCCTCCAGCGCCGCCTGAAGTTCAGGAAACCGAAAATTATAACCCTGTGCGGTTAGTCGAGCCGGTTTGGCCTTTTGTCCCGTCAGCAACAGTCCCGCCATTTCTCCCAAGGCAATTCTGAGAACGGGGGCTGGAGCAGGAAACAGGGTTGGTCGCCGAACAGCTTTGCCCAGGCATCGAGTGAATTCGGCATTCGTTACCGGGTTCGGGCTGACCACATTGTAGGGGCCCGAGGCGTCGTCCTGTTCCAGCATCCATATAAGTGCTCCGACTACGTCATCCCGGTGCACCCAAGGCATGTACTGGCGGCCGTCTCCGAGCCGGCCGCCCAGTCCCAGCTTGAAGGGCGTCACCATCCGCGCCAGAAAGCCGCCGCCTGGCCCGGCCACAACGCCGGTTCTGGACAGGCACACCCGGACATTATCCCGCTCCAGCGCCAGGGCAGCATTTTCCCAGTCCCGACAGAGCTGATGAGTGAACTCATCATGGGGGTGGGTCTGTTCTGTGACCTCAGAGTCGGCTTGATTGCCATAGAAGCCTACCGCCGATCCTGAAACCATCACTTGAGGCGGCGTCTCCCAGCTTCTGATTACATCGACCAGCGTTTCGGTGATGCCGATACGGCTGTCTCTAAGCTCCTGCTTGCGTTTATCCGACCAGCGCTTATCAGCAATGCCTTCTCCTGCGAGATTAATAACAGCGTCGTAGCCGGGGTGGGATCGAAGCTGCTTCAGGTCCTGCGTGGTTTCTACCCGCCCGCAGGCAGCTAGGACATCGTCTGGGTTCTGACGGCTGAGTACGGTCAATTCGTAGCCGCGATTCAGCAATTCGGGGCACAGGACTTTGCCAATAAAGCCGGTGCCGCCGGTAACAAGAATGCGTTTTTTCATGGCTTTTGTGCTCCTTGCTCTTCACCCCTAAAAGGGCTTCTGGTGACCAGGGTCACCTGCCGCGCTGGAAATCAGCCTTTCATGCCGCTTAGCTGATGCATAACGACATCTTTAATGGCTTCACCAAGTTGCGGATTTTCGCCGATTGGCGGTGCTAGCTCTATAGCGACTCCGTGTGTTTCCTCGAGCCCTTTGATCATAGCCGGCACGTCTTTTCGCAGGTGTCGGCCCGCTGCCAGGAACAGGGGGACAATCGTAAACTGATGCACTCCGTCCTTAACGCCTTCTGCCACGATATCGTCCAGTGAAGGTTCGGCCAGCTCCATGTAGGCAATGCGCGAGTCGGCGACGGCGGTAAGGGTAGGGGTGGCGAGGTTCTCAAATGTCTCGCACCAGCGCTTGTCACTACTGCCGTGTGCTAACAGAATAATGCGATTGCTCATCTGTGCTCCTGAGTCATCAGTTCTGGGGTGGTGATCGTAAACCCGCGCTGTGGCTTTAACAGCCGGTTCACAAACGTTAAAAATAGCAGGGTGTTGCTTTATGTTCGATTGGAAAGAGATTCTGGATTTCTGGTTTGGCGAACTGGATGCCGATGGCCTGTCCGATCGGGCACACCGAAACCGATGGTTTAGAGCCGACCGCAAGTTCGATCAGGAAATCCGTCGGCGTTTTATGTCGATGGTACTGTTTGCCTCAGAGCAGGGGCTGGACCATTGGCGGAGTGAGCCAGGCGGTATGCTGGCCGAGATTCTTCTGCTGGATCAGTTTTCACGGAATATCTTCCGTGGCGCCGGCATGGCCTTTGATCAGGACGTCCAGGCTCGAAAGCTCTGCCGGCAGGCAATGGCCAAAGGCCAGGACATGGCGCTGCCACCCCTCCAGCGGGCCTTCCTCTACATGCCCCTGCAACACTCAGAGCGTCTTGAGGACCAACGAACCTCGGTGGACTGTTATGAGCAGCTGGCCGCCTCCACGCCGGGACTGTTGGGAGACTTCCTGCAGAGTTTTGCGCAGTCCGCCCGAGACCACAAGGCGATTATTGAGCGGTTCTCGCGCTTTCCCCATCGGAATAAGGCATTGGGACGAACATCCAGCGATCCCGAAAAAGAGTATCTGGCCGGGGGTAGAACATTTGGTCAATGATGTCCGGCCTTTTTTCGGTTTGTATGAAAAATGTACATTGTGACCCGCTAGCCGGAATAGCTTGATAGAATGCGCGACTCTTTTGGCGTGGGTATGCGCATCGCGTGCCCGTAAGTATTTGGGGAAGAATTCGGATGTTTACTTCAGGGCGTTTTTTGCGTTCCGGGCTTCTTTTGGCTGTTTCCATATTGATTCCGTCTTTTTCGCAGGGCGCTTCCCTGGACGATGATTTGCTACATCGGATGTCCAATGCGGCGCCGGAGCTTGATCCTGTCGTGCTTGAATCCGCGTTCAATGCCTCCCGCTGTGCGGTGTTCTCTGGTGTAGAAATGCCACAACGTCTGGCTGTGATCGACTTTTCACTGCCATCCAGTCGTGAACGCCTGTGGATCTTTGATCTGGAGCAGGGTGAGCTGGTGCTTCGGGATCTTGTCGCCCATGGAAAGAATTCCGGTAACTTCGAGTCCACAGCCTTTTCCAATGTGGAAGGGAGTTATCAATCCAGCATCGGTTTGTTTCGCGGCAGCGAATCCTATTACGGCAAGCACGGGTACTCGCTACGCTTGGATGGACTGGAGCCGGGCATCAATGATCACGCCCGACGTCGAGCAATCGTGATTCATGGCGCGGACTATGTGAATGAGTCGTGGGTGAATAAGTACGGCAGGATCGGCCGCAGTCATGGCTGCCCAGCGGTTGATAACCAGGTGATCGAGCGGGTGGTGGATAATCTCAAGGGCGGCCAGCTGGTCTTCAAGTTTTACCCCGATCAAGGCTGGCTCCACGGCTCGAACTACCTCAATTGCGGCGGTGGAGCTGTTGCCGTTACCGATTCTGGTCACGGCGAACAGGGTTAAGTGATCAGCTTTTGGGCAAGTTGTTTACTCTATAAACAGAGTTGGCTCAGAAGAGAAAAAACATCGAAAAACTTGAGAAAAAGAGGTTGACGGCCAAGCTCTGATCCGTAGAATACGCCTCCGTTGTCGGCATGAACCGAACAGCATTGCGGGAATAGCTCAGTTGGTAGAGCACAACCTTGCCAAGGTTGGGGTCGCGAGTTCGAATCTCGTTTCCCGCTCCAGATTTTAAAAACCCGGTTTCGAAAGAAACCGGGTTTTTTCGTTTCAGGCCTCAGCAAGTTCGGCGTTACCCTGCCTGGTCAGTTATAATCGCCAGCCTCAAAGGCGATTAATAAACAGGATGGGAGCGCCACCGCATGAATGTCCATTCTCTCTGGGTGTATCCGGTGAAATCCCTGGCCGGAATCCGTGTGGATCAGCTTGAACTGGATGATTTTGGTCCTGCCGGTGATCGTCGCTGGATGATTGTCGATGAAGAAGGTCACTTCGTTACCCAGCGTTCTCATCCAGAGCTTGCCAATATCCAGGTGACGCTGGTCGAAGGGCGGGTGCAGTTGGGCATTCCCGGGCAAGGCAGTTTCACGCTGACGCCGACTGATGAGCGCATCACAACGCTGGTCTGGCGCGACTGGACATCAGCTCTGCTGGGGCAGCCCGATGTCAGCGAAGCGCTGAGCCGCTTTTGTTCCAGATCCCTGCGTTTTGTCTATATGCCTGACGATTCCTTTCGGCGCGTGGACCCGGAGCGGGTGACGGATCGGCGTCGAGTCAGTTTTGCCGACGGATTCCCGCTTCTGGTTACCAATCTGTCGTCCCTGGAAGAGCTTAACAGCCGTTTGCAGGAGCCCGTGGAAATGCGCCGGTTCCGGCCCAATGTGGTCGTTCAGGGCGCTGCCTCCTGGGACGAAGATCACTGGCGTGAGCTTGATGTTGGAGGTTGCAGGCTCAGTTTGGTCAAACCGTGCTCTCGTTGCGTCATGACCACGGTCGATCCTGATCTCGGGGTAAAAGACCCGGCAACACAACCGCTTAAAACCCTGTCTGGCTACCGACGAACTGAAGACGGGGTCATCTTTGGAATGAACGCCGTTCACGACTCGGCGGGTCGAATTCAAGTTGGCGATTCAATCACCACGATCAAAACGGAGTAATACGTAACGTGCCATTGTTAACACTGGATGCCTTGTCCCTGGCTTATGGGATGCACCCACTGCTTGACCAGGCGTCACTGATCGTGGAGGCCGGCGAACGGGTGTGTCTGCTCGGCCGGAACGGCGAAGGCAAATCAACGCTTTTGAAAATTGTCAGCGGGGAAGTGGTTCCCGATGGTGGTCTCGTTCGTTTGGATGATGGCGCCGTGCTGGCAGTCCTGCCTCAGAACTTGCCCACACACGACACTCGCACCGCCTACGATGTTGTTGCCGGCGCATTCCCAGAGACCGGTGAACTGCTGACCGAATTCCACCGCCTTTCCCAGCAGGCGGACGAGGCCAGTCTCGATCGCATGATGAAAGTGCAGGAACGCCTTGAGGCGCTGGACGGCTGGCGCCTGGATCAGAAGGTGACCACCATTTTGGGTCAATACGGTATCGACCCTGACCGGCAGCTGGATACCCTGTCGGGTGGCTGGCAGCGACGTGTGTTGCTGGCGAGAGCCTTGGTCGCTGAGCCGGATATTCTGCTGCTGGACGAGCCCACCAACCACCTGGACGTACCAGCCATTGCCTGGCTGGAAGAGGCGCTGGGCCAGTTCCGGGGCGCGATGCTGTTTGTCAGTCACGACCGGGCGTTCATTCGCCGTATGGCGACCCGAATTGTAGAGTTGGATCGGGGCAAACTTGTCAGTTTTTCAGCGACGTATGACAAATACCTCGAGTTGAAAGAGAAGGCGCTCGAGGAAGAGGAGCGCCAGAATGCGCTCTTCGACAAACGCCTGAAGCAGGAAGAAGCCTGGATCCGTCAGGGTATCAAGGCGCGCCGCACCCGCAACATGGGTCGGGTGCGTGCCCTGAAGGCGATGCGAGAGGAGCACCGTCAGCGCCGGACCCGCGGTGGCACAGCAACCTTTGCAGTCGAAGATGCGGCGCGCTCTGGCAAACTGGTCGTGGAAACCCGGGATGCCGGGTTTGGGTATCAGGCCCGCGCCGATATCATCCGGGATATGAACCTGACTGTCCTGCGCGGCGATAAGATCGGTCTCGTTGGCGAAAACGGTACCGGCAAGACCACGCTGGTGCGGCTGTTACTCGGAGACCTTGAGGCCACTGAGGGATCGATCCGACTGGGCACCAATCTCCAGGTTGCTTACTTCGATCAGCTGCGTGGTGAGTTGGATTTGAGCAAGAACGCTCTGGACAACTTGTCGGAAGGGCGCGAGTTCATCGACATCAATGGCCAGAGCAAGCATGTATTGGGCTACTTACAGGAGTTCCTGTTTACGCCTGAGCGTGCCCGGTCTCCGGTCCGGGTATTTTCTGGTGGCGAGCGGGCTCGCTTGCTCCTGGCCAAGCTGTTCAGCAAACCGGCCAACATCCTGGTTCTGGACGAACCTACCAACGATCTGGACGTAGAAACGCTGGAGTTGCTGGAAGAGCAGCTGGCGGAGTTCAAGGGCACCGTTATCGTGATCAGTCACGACCGGGAGTTCCTCGATAACGTCGTGACCGAAACGGTCTTCCTGGATGGCTCCGGGCAGGTGCGCGAGTATGTCGGTGGCTACAGCGATTGGCGTCGGCAGGGTGGATGCTTTCCGTCTGAGGCGGGCGGCAATCGACCCGACAAGCAGGACAAGCGCTCAAAAAACGGAGCCGACGACAAAGTGTCTACGTCACCGTCCAAACCTGTGGGCCAGTCCACACAATCGAAACCCGTCAAGCTGAGTTACAAGCTTAAACTTGAACTCGAGGAACTACCGGGGAAAATCGAGGCCTTAGAGCAGGATATTGCCCGGCTGCAGACTACTATCGCAGATTCAGACTTTTACGCTGGTCCACCGAACGATGTCTCAGCCACGCTTGAGGAATTGACGGACAAGGAGTCCCGTCTTGAGCAGGTGATTGAGCGGTGGATGGAGTTGGAGGAACAGGCGAATCAATGAATGTAAATTACAGTTTCAGGTTTCAGGGCGGGCGCACGGTTGAGTTCAAGGTAACTGATCAGCCGGCAGTCCCGGCTTCGAAGCAGCCGTCCTGGGTAAAATTGGAGCATTGCCAATGCTCCAACTGTCCGTTGCGGTCCAGCGATGCCGAGAATTGCCCGGCCGCAACGGAAATCCTGCCCGTTGTGGAGGCATTCCAGGCCGATGATGCCTATCAGAAAGTCGATGTGACCGTGACCGATGAACGCCGCGCCTATGTAAAGCAGACTGCTCTCGAGGAGGCGCTCAGGTCATTGTTGGGTCTGAAGATGGCGACCAGTGGTTGCCCCGTACTCGCGGAACTGAAGCCCATGGCAATGCACCATCTGCCGTTCGCCAATACCGACGAATTCATTACCCGCAGCGTGTCTCACTATCTGTTGCAGCAATACTTCGCCGCGCGAAACCATGAGGAGCCGGATTGGGAGCTGAAGGGTCTGGTGGAGCGGAATCAGCGCTTGCAGTTGGTTAACCAGGCGTTATGGCAGCGAATTCACTCGGTTTGTAAGGGCGACAGCAACCTGAAGGCTTTGCTGAACTTCTTCTCAATGGCTTCCAGCGTGAGCTTCTCTCTGGAAAGTCAGCTCCGCAAACTGGAAGCCAAGATGGGCGGCGAGCCACACTGACTGGATCGGTGCGCTGCCACCGCTTGATGGCCCTGATGCTTTTCTTCAGCTCCGGGTCCTAGTTGATTCTTACCGCCAACACGTCGCATTCCGTGCCGTGCAAAACCCCATTGGCGGTAGAGCCCAGCAAGAGCTGGAAACCCTTCCTGCCGTGACTGCCGACGATGATCAGGTCCACTTCGTGTTCCTTGGCGAGGCGGTGAATCTCCGATTCCGGACGGCCAACGGTGACCACCTGATTAGCTTTTGATATGTCGTACTGGTCGCCGTAGCCGGCAAGCTGATCGTGGGCAGCCTTGTCGAGCTGATCCTGCAATTCCGTCAGATCCATAGGGATGTCTCCGCCATAGGCGTAGCCGACCGGTTCTACCACGTGAATCAGCAGCAACTCAGCGCCGTGGGACTCACAGACGGCCCTGGCCTTGTTCAGGACCTGCGGAGCCTCTTCGGTCAGATCGATTGCAACAAGCACCTTGCTGTAAGCGGACATTGCATCACTCCTTTATGCCGAGCATAACTTCAGAATAGTAGCTCTATTCTGATCCGAACAGTGTAGTTAGTAACTGATGCACATCAATGAAGGGTAGGAAATTCAGGAAGCTGGCGGACTGGGTGTCTGCCAGCTTCAGGATGAGCGGCTTAGGCGTTGCCTTGCAGCAGGGTAATGGTGGTTGCCAGCCCTTTCAGAATGCCTTTTGAGTATCGGTCAATCACGAACCCGACGTTCTTTTCGTTGTAGTTGATGTAAGAGCCACGAATGAATTCCCACTTGGACGAAATGTCACTCATGGTCTTTTTCAGGTCACTACCTGAGTCACCATGCATGACGGTAGCCAGCAACTGGTCGAACTCCCGAGCCTGCTCGTCCAATGGCTTTTCAGTAGAAGAGCCCTGAAAGGTCTGGGAGACCGAGGAATTGGTGCGCACCGAGTACTTGGCCATCATCTGGGCCATCTTGACGGCTGCTGACCTGGCCGCTTCAACCCTCGGGTTGGTTTCGGTTTGAGCGCTTTCCTGGGCAGCCTGATAAAGGTCAGTTGCCATGTTGTTCATGGCAAGTGCCTGGTTGGCCATATCGGATACCAGGCGTAGGTCAGGGTAGCCGGTCTTGCGAACGTCATTGATGTTGCTGCGCATTAGCGCCTTGAATTGATCAAATTCCTGATTCAGGCCTTCTATCTGTTCGGTCGAGAGCACGCCGGTGGTGCTTTTTATGATGGTGTTCATCGCATCGTTGGCCGCATTGATGCCGATGACGATCTCATTGAGGGTGTCAGTGTCGCCATTGCCGCTGAACCGGTAATAGGCGTCCAGGGCCATGTAGTTGCTGACGCGGAATTCGTGCAGTTCTGACAGAAACCCTCCCGCTGTTTCCTGGGCGCGGGCACCCAGAGAGGTCAAAGCGAGCAGGATCAGTGCGGCTACCAGGGAGCGAACTCTCAGGCGGGTGTCTTCCATCGGATGGGTCTCCGTAATGCTGTTTTATTATTGTGGACTAAAGTCGCAGGTCGAAGTTAAAGTAACTTCGTTGGCCAAGCAAGCGGTTTTGGCCGCTGCAACGGCGGTAACTGTAAACAAGTATCAAATCCGGGGGTTAGCGCCCCGGAGTCTGTGGTCAGCATTCACTTTTCAGATCCGCCGCAAGAAACAAATTGACAAACGCCCGTTTTTTTTTCATCGTGTGCCCTCGCGATTCAAACGACTGTATGAATTTTGGATCGAATGATCGGGCAGTGACCGAAATCTCGCTGCACAAACAGTCATCGCACCGCAGCGTGTAGATGGCTGGAAGCAGTTCCTAACACAGACTGGAGATCAGTTGATGATTTACGAAGGTAAAGCCATCACGGTTAAAGAGATCGAAGGCGGGATCGCTCAGTTGAACTTCGACTTGCAGGGCGAGTCAGTCAACAAGTTCAACCGTCTCACTATCGAAGAACTGGGTGCCGCAACTGACGCAATTAAAGCGCAAAAGAATCTGAAGGGTCTGGTCGTAACCAGTTCCAAAGACAGCTTTATTGTTGGTGCCGACATTACCGAATTCACCGAGCTGTTTGCTGGTTCGGAAGAGGATCTGGTAGCCAACAACCTGAAGGCCAACGAAGTATTTAACGCCGTTGAAGACCTGCCATTCCCGACTGTTACCGCCATCAATGGCATGGCGCTGGGTGGCGGTTTTGAAATGTGCCTGGCCACCGACTACCGGGTAATCGACAAGAAGGCCAAGGTTGGTCTGCCGGAAGTGAAGCTGGGTATCTTCCCGGGCTTTGGCGGTACCGTGCGCCTGTCTCGTCTGGTCGGTGTTGATAATGCCGTTGAGTGGATTAGTGGCGGTACCGAGAACCGTGCCGATGCTGCCCTGAAAGTAGGTGCAGTTGATGCAGTGGTCGAATCCGACAAGCTGGTTGCGGCCGCTGTTGGCATCATCACCCAGTGCAACGAGGGCAAGCTGGATAACCTGGCTCGTCGTGAAGAGAAGAAGGGCAAGATCAAGCTGAACGCCATGGAAAGCATGATGGCCTTCGAGATCTCCAAAGCCTTCGTTGCAGGCAAAGCCGGCAAGAACTACCCGGCGCCGGTTGAAGCCATCAAGGTGATGCAGAAGCACGCTGGTCTGACCCGCGACAAAGCCATTGAAGTCGAAGCCAAGGGCTTTGCCAAGATGGCCAAGACCAACGTGGCAGCCTGCCTGGTTGGTTTGTTCCTGAACGATCAGGAGCTGAAGAAGAAAGCCAAGGCTTGGGAAAAAGAAGCCAGTGACGTCAACCTGACGGCCGTGCTGGGCGCTGGCATCATGGGTGGCGGCGTAGCTTTCCAGTCTGCGCTTAAGGGCACCCCGATCGTCATGAAAGACATCAACCAGGACGGCATCAAGCTTGGACTGGAAGAAGCCAAGAAGCTGCTGGCCAAGCGAGTAGCCAAAGGCAAGATGGACGCCAGCAAAATGGCGGACGTCCTCAACAGTATTACGCCGACCCTGAACTACGGTGATTTCAAGAGCGTAGACCTGGTTGTTGAAGCTGTTGTTGAGAATCCGAAGGTAAAAGACGCTGTACTGCGTGAAACCGAAGATGCGGTTCGCGACGATACAATCCTGACGTCCAACACCTCCACTATTTCCATCGACCTTCTGGCGAAGAACCTGAAGCGTCCGGAAAACTTCTGTGGCATGCACTTCTTCAACCCGGTGCACATGATGCCTCTGGTTGAGGTTATCCGTGGCGAGAAGACCAGTGATCGCGCTATCGCGACCACTGTTGCCTACGCCAAGGCTATGGGCAAGACTCCGATCGTAGTCAACGACTGCCCGGGCTTCCTGGTTAACCGGGTACTGTTCCCGTACTTCGGTGGTTTTGCCGGTCTGGTCCGTGACGGCGCCGACTTCCAGAAAGTCGACAAGGTCATGGAGAAGTTTGGCTGGCCGATGGGTCCTGCGTATCTGCTCGACGTAGTCGGCATGGATACCGCCAAGCACGCCAACGAAGTTATGGCTGAAGGCTTCCCGGACCGCATGAAGGACGAAAACAAGTCCTCCATCGACGTAATGTTCGAGAACAACCGCTACGGTCAGAAGAATGACAAGGGTTTCTACAAGTATGAAACCGACAAGAAGGGCAAGCCCAAGAAGGTTGTAGATGAAGAAGTCTACAAGCTGCTTGAGCCTGTTGTTCAGGGTAAGAAGGACTTTGATGATGAAGACATCATTGCCCGGATGATGATCCCGCTGTGCCTGGAAACCGTTCGCTGCCTGGAAGATGGCATCGTTGAGGATCCGGCCGATGCGGATATGGGCCTGATCTTCGGTATCGGCTTCCCGCCGTTCCGTGGTGGTGCCCTGCGCTATATCGACGATATGGGTGTAGACGCATTCGTCGAGCTGGCAGACAAGTATGCAGACCTTGGTCCTCTTTATCACCCGACCGAGAAGCTGCGTGAAATGGCCAAGACTGGCGAAAAGTTCTTTGGTTAACCCTGAACGAGATTTCCGAACGGAGACAGATCTATGAGCCTTAATCCGAGAGACGTTGTCGTCGTCGATTGCGTGCGGACTCCGATGGGTCGTGCCAAGAACGGTTGCTTTAGAAACGTGCGCGCCGAGACTTTGTCAGCTGCGCTGATCGAAGCACTGTTTGAGCGCAACCCGAAGCTTGACCCGAAAGAAGTAGAAGATGTGATCTGGGGCTGTGTAAACCAGACCAAGGAACAGGGCTTTAACGTGGCTCGGCAGATTTCCCTGCTGACCCGTGTTCCTCACGAGTCTGCTGCCCAGACCGTAAACCGCTTGTGCGGTTCGGCCATGTCCGCCATTCATACCGCAGCCCAGGCTATCCAGACTGGCAATGGCGATATGTTCCTGGTTGGTGGTGTTGAGCACATGGGTCACGTACCCATGACCGAAGGTTTCGACCACAACCCGGCGGCGTCCAAGTATTCAGCCAAGGCCTCGAACATGATGGGCCTGACTGCTGAAATGCTGGCCAAGATGCACGGCATCACCCGCGGACAACAGGATGAGTTCGGTGCCCGGTCTCACCGCCTGGCCCAGGAAGCGACTGTTGAAGGCCGCTTCAAGAACGAGATCGTGCCGATCGAAGGTCACGACGAGAATGGCTTCAAAGTGCTGATCGAGCACGACGAAACCATCCGTCCCGAGACCACGGCTGAGTCCCTGGGTCAGCTGCGTCCGGCGTTTGATCCGAAGAACGGCACCGTGACTGCAGGTACTTCATCACAGCTGACCGATGGCGCTGCTGCCATGGTGCTGATGTCCGCCGAGCGTGCCGAAGCCCTGGGCCTGAAGCCGATGGCTCGCATTCGCAGCATGGCCGTTGCAGGCTGTGATCCCGCGATCATGGGTTACGGTCCGGTTCCGGCTACCAAGAAAGCCCTGAAGCGCGCAGGCCTGAAAGTTGAAGATATCGACTTCTGGGAACTGAACGAGGCGTTTGCGGGTCAGTCTCTGCCGGTTCTGAAAGACCTGAAGCTGCTGGGTGTAATGGAAGAGAAAGTGAACCTGAACGGTGGTGCGATTGCCCTGGGCCATCCACTGGGCTGTTCCGGTGCACGAATCTCCACAACCCTGTTGAATGTTATGCAGGCCAAAGGCGGTAAGCTTGGTGTTTCCACCATGTGTATCGGTCTGGGGCAGGGCATCGCAACAGTGTGGGAACGCCTCTAATCGGCTCGATACGTTGAGCAAGAGCGTTCCAGAAAGGCCCGGCACCACGCCGGGCCTTTCTATTTATAGCCCGGGCAAAAAGCAGGGTGTAAGTGAAATAATGGGTTGTCTTGCTATTCTTGACCCTGTAAAACAGAGGGCTTACACAGAATAGCGGCAATTTTGTTTTATCTAGCCGACTGATTTTGCAGCGAGTTTACGGTTTGCTGACGAATTGACCGATTTATCGCCAAGGATACAGATCTCCGATATGGGTAAAAGTCTCGTAATTGTCGAGTCACCTGCGAAAGCGAAGACCATCAACAAATACCTGGGCTCGGACTTTATTGTTAAGTCGAGCGTCGGGCACATCCGTGATCTTCCCGTAAGTGGCAGTGGGTCCCAATCCGATCCCAAAGAGCGGGCCCGCCAGGCGGCGGCAACCCGAAAAATGGCTCCGGAAGAAAAAGCTGCGCACAAAAAGCGTAAGGCCCGTGAGCAGCTGGTCGCCCGCATGGGTGTTGATCCTGACAAGAACTGGGACGCCCGCTACGAGGTGTTACCCGGTAAAGAAAAAGTGGTCAGCGAGCTGAAGCGGCTGGCGAAATCTGCCGATCACATCTATCTCGCAACGGATTTGGATCGCGAGGGGGAGGCCATCGCCTGGCACCTGCAGCAGACCATTGGTGGTGAGCCAGAGAAGTATCGTCGTGTTGTCTTTAACGAGATCACCAAGCGAGCCATCCAGGACGCCTTCAAGGACCCGGGTGCGCTCGATAACAACCGCGTTAACGCCCAGCAGGCCCGTCGTTTTCTCGATCGTGTGGTGGGCTACATGGTATCGCCCCTGTTATGGGCCAAGCTTGCCCGCGGTCTTTCCGCTGGCCGGGTACAATCGGTTGCGGTTCGACTGATTGTCGAGCGTGAGCGTGAGATCCGGAAGTTTGTGCCGGAAGAATTCTGGCAGTTGCACGCTGATCTGGCGCCCGGCAAGTCCGAGCCTGTACGGTTTGAAGTAACCCGTTACGACGACAAGCCTTATAGGCCGGTAAACGAGCAACAGAGCAATGACCATGTTGCCCGTCTGGAATCAGGCAGCTTCAAGGTTGCCAAACGCGAAGACAAGCCGACCAAGTCGCGGCCGTCGGCGCCGTTTATTACCTCAACCCTGCAGCAGGCGGCCAGTAACCGCATGGGCTTCAGCGTCAAGAAAACCATGATGCTGGCCCAGAGGCTGTACGAGGCGGGTTTCATTACCTACATGCGTAC
Source organism: Marinobacter sp. LA51 (assembly GCF_030297175.1). Classification (NCBI taxonomy): domain Bacteria; kingdom Pseudomonadati; phylum Pseudomonadota; class Gammaproteobacteria; order Pseudomonadales; family Marinobacteraceae; genus Marinobacter; species Marinobacter apostichopi. The sequence continues at coordinate 1,680,442 of NZ_AP028070.1, forward strand.
TGACTCCACCAACCTGAGTCAGGACGCGGTGGCTGGCTGCCGGGAGTTCATCCAGAAGCAGTTCGGCGAACGTTACCTGCCTGAGAAGCAGCGGGTTTACGGCAGCAAGGAAGGCGCCCAAGAAGCGCACGAGGCGATCCGTCCTACCGAGGTGAGTCGTCGTCCGGCGGATATCAGTGGTCTCGAAAAGGATGCTGAGAAGCTCTACGACCTGATCTGGCGTCAGTTCATTGCCTGCCAGATGGCAGATGCCGAGTTCCTCAGCACCTCTATTGTGGTCGCTAACGGCGATTACGAGCTTCGTACCCGGGGCCGGATCATCAAGTTTGATGGTTTCCTGAAAGCGGCACCTCAGTCGTCCAAGAAAGACGAAGACGTGGCGTTGCCGGATATCAAGGTAGACGAGGTTCTGGACCTGAAAAAGCTGGATCCGAGCCAGCACTTCACCAAGCCCTCGCCGCGTTACACTGAGGCCAGTCTGGTCAAAGAGCTGGAGAAGCAAGGTATTGGCCGGCCCTCGACCTACGCATCGATCATTTCCACCATTCAGGATCGTGGCTATGTCCGGCTGCAGAACCGCCGGTTCTACGCTGAAAAGATGGGTGAGATTGTCACCGAGCGATTGTCGGAATCGTTCCCGAACCTGATGGATTTCGATTTTACCGCCCGGATGGAAGGCGAGCTGGACGAGATCGCCGAAGGTGATGTTGAGTGGAAAAAAGTGCTCAATGATTTCTACGGCAAATTCCGGCAACAGCTGGAAACCGCCGAGAGCACCGAGGACGGTGGCATGCGCGCGAACGTGCCAACGGAGACCGATATTCCATGTCCGACCTGTTCCCGCAATATGCAGATCCGCGTCGCCAGCACCGGGGTGTTCCTGGGTTGTTCCGGCTACTCGCTTCCGCCCAAGGAGCGTTGCAAAACCACCATCAACCTTACCTCAGGGGATGAAGTGGTCAGCGCTGACGAGGATGTCGAGGGTGAGGGCGAAAGCAGACTGCTGCGCAAGAAGCGCCGCTGTGCCAAGTGCGGTACCGCGATGGACAGTTACCTGATCGACGAAACCCGGAAGCTGCATGTGTGTGGCAACAACCCGGATTGTTCTGGCTTCGAAGTCGAGCAGGGCACTTTCCGCATCAAGGGGTATGATGGCCCGACGCTGGAGTGCGACAAGTGCGGTTCCGAGATGCAGCTCAAGACCGGGCGCTTTGGTAAGTATTTCGGCTGTACAAGTGATACGTGCAAAAACACTCGTAAGTTATTGAAAAGTGGTGAGCCCGCGCCGCCTAAAATGGATCCCGTGCCAATGCCGGAGCTGCAGTGTCAGAAAGTGGATGACACTTATGTACTGCGTGACGGTGCTTCCGGGTTGTTCCTGGCTGCGAGCAAATTCCCCAAGAACCGGGAAACACGGCCGCCGTTGGTCAAGGAGATTAAGCCCCATCGCGACGAGATCGACCCCAAGTACGAGTTCCTGATGAAGGCGCCAGTGGCGGATCCCGAGGGCAATCCTACGGTCATTCGCTACAGCAGGAAGTCCAAGGAGCAGTACGTCATGTCCGAAAAGGATGGCAAGGCGACGGGCTGGTCTGCCTGGTACGTGAAGGGCAAATGGCAGCCGAAAGAAAAGTAGTCAGTACCTGCCGGTCTGATTGATTGGTATTAAATGAAAAGGGGGCTTCGGCCCCCTTTTTTTGTGCGCTCAGTTCAGAAGCTGTCCTAGCGCAGTTTGCGGAGTCTCTGGATTAGGGAGGAGGTGTCCCATCGGCGTCCGCCCATCGCCTGAACGTCACCATAGAATTGATCCACCAGTGCCGTGACCGGCAGCGAGGCATTCACTTTGTTGGCTTCTGCCAGGCAGATGCCGAGATCCTTGCGCATCCAGTCGACAGCGAAGCCATGGTCAAACTCCCCGGCAATCATGGTCCCGGAGCGGTTTTCCATCTGCCAGGATTGGGCCGCCCCCTTTGAAATGACATCCACTACCTTCTGGACGTCCAGCTCGGCCTTCTCTGCAAAGTGCAGGGCCTCGGACAAGCCCTGGACCAGTCCGGCAATGGCAATTTGATTGACCATTTTAGTTTTTTGGCCGCTCCCTGCAGGCCCCATGAGGTTCAGGGCACGGGCGTAAAGTTCAAGAATCGGCTTGGCTTTGCTGAAATCTGCGTCGGCGCCGCCGCACATGATGGTTAGCTGGCCATTCTCAGCACCTTGTTGGCCGCCTGAAACTGGTGCATCAATAAAGCCTTGACCATTTTGGCTGGCGGATGCGGCCAGCTGCTCGGCGATTCCGGCGGAAGCGGTGGTATGGTCCACCAGGATGGCGCCCTTTGGGGCCTTGGCGATGATGCCGTTGTCGCCTTCGAAAACTTCAACCAGATCCTTGTCGGCACCGACGCAGGTCATGACAAAATCGGCGCCGTCGACGGCCTCAGCGATCGTTTGGCAGGGTGTTCCCGTGTATTCCTGTGCCCATTGCTGGGTTTTTGCAGCGGTACGGTTCCACACTCTGACGTTGAGCCCGGCCTTTGCCAGGTGTCCGGCCATGGGGTAGCCCATTACGCCCAGCCCGATAAAGCTGACGGTAGTTGTCATAGCGATTGTCTCCTGGATTTCCAGTGTTGTTTTAGGTTCAAGTGACGTGATTTTAGGTCGCTGTACTAAACGGTATCACAGGCACGGCCATTCCTCCCGATTCAACGACAGGTCAGTCATCGGCAGGGCAAAAAAAAGGCCGCTAAAGTTTTAGCGGCCTTTTCTGTGTCGCGCCTGGGTAGACGCTTAGTCCGGCGTTACTTTGCCGGGTAGTCCCGGGAGTCGGAACCGGTGTACAGCTGGCGCGGACGGCCAATGCGGTAGTCGCCACTGACCATTTCGTTCCAGTGGGAGAACCAGCCAATGGTGCGCGACATGGCAAAGATAACCGTGAACATAGAGGTCGGAATGCCGATGGCCTTCAGGATCAGGCCAGAGTAGAAGTCGACGTTCGGGTACAGTTTGCGCTGCACGAAGTATTCATCTTCTAGCGCAATTTTCTCGAGGCGCTGTGCGATGCGCAGCAGCGGATCGTTTTCCAGACCGAGCTCGCTCAGGACTTCGTGCGCGGTTTTCGCCATGACTTTGGCGCGCGGGTCGAAGTTCTTGTAAACGCGGTGGCCAAAGCCCATCAGGCGGAAAGGATCGTCTTTATCCTTGGCCTTGGCGATGAACTTCTCAATGTTGGACTCGTCACCGATCTCGGCCAGCATGTCCAGAACCGCTTCGTTAGCGCCGCCGTGCGCCGGGCCCCACAGTGCAGCAATGCCAGAGGCAATGCAGGCGTACGGGTTGGCGCCGGTAGAGCCGGCCAGGCGAACCGTGGAGGTTGAGGCGTTCTGCTCATGATCGGCGTGCAGAATGAAAATTTTGTCCATGGCCTTCGCCAGGATCGGGTTTGGCTTGTACTCCTCGCAAGGCACACCAAACATCATCTGCAGGAAGTTCTCGGAGTAGGACAGGTCGTTGCGCGGATACATGAACGGCTGACCAATGCTGTACTTGTAGCACCAGGCCGCGATGGTCGGCATCTTCGCGATCAGGCGGTGCGCGGTGATTTCACGCTGATGCTCGTCGGCCACGTCCATCTGGTCGTGGTAGAAGGCAGATAGGGCGCCAACAACGCCGCACATAATAGCCATCGGATGCGCGTCACGGCGGAAGCCTTGGAAGAAGTTGCGCATCTGATCGTGGAGCATGGTGTGGTTTTTGATGGTGTCGTGGAACCGCTTGTTCTCTTCCGCGGTCGGCAGTTCACCTTTCAGGAGCAGATAGCAGACTTCGAGGTAATCGGAGTGCTCTGCAAGCTGCTCAATAGGGTAGCCCCGGTGCAGGAGGACGCCTTTTGCACCATCGATGTAGGTAATGGCTGATTCGCAGGCTGCCGTGGATACAAAGCCTGGGTCGTAAGTAAAAACGCCTTCCTGGACTAGGCCTCGTACGTCGATAACGTCAGGGCCGACGGTGCCGGAATATACCGGTAACTCAATGGACTTATCACCCACCGAGAGCGTAGCTTTCCTGTCGGTCATGGTGCTCTCCTATATGTCAGCTTGTCAGCTATATCTACATTTTTAGATGCGCTAGAAGGCGCGTATTATCGCAAAACTGGCGGCAAAATATAGGGCGTTGGCTTTTTTTGTCAATGAAAGAGTCCGGAAAACCCCTTTTTTAGCCGGTTCTGTAAATCAGGGATATCCCACACAATGGTGAAATGCGCACCAAATAGGTTTTGTCAATAGGCCTTATAGCGGTCTCAAGCCCATGAATTCCGGGCTGTGCAGGGAGTTGCGCGTTTGTAATTAATTAGGGTACTCCTTATAATCCGTAGCCCGGAATTGGGGATATTCCTTGATCCAGAGTTAAATAATGACTGGAGCAAGGGGGCTATTCTCCCTCCTGAGCCAATCGCGTGTCGGTCTCGTATCGAATGCCGATCCTTACATACCAACCATCCGCAACCGGGTTTCCGGATATGTGGAATAAAGAGAGAGTGTGAGAGCGCTGTGAATAGCAAACGACCAGTAAATCTCGATCTCGGCAAGTTTCATTTTCCGCTGCCAGCCATTACGTCCATTCTGCACCGCATCAGCGGCATCATCCTTTTTGTTGGTGTTGCGTTCATGCTTTATGGTCTTCAGCTTTCCCTGTCTGGGGAAGAGGGCTTCAGCCGCGTCAGTGAACTGCTGGACAGCTTCCTTGCAAAGCTGATTACCTGGGGCATTTTGTCTGCTCTGCTGTACCACTTGGTTGCCGGTATCAAGCACCTGCTCATGGATATGGGTATTGGTGAAGAACTGGAAAGCGGCCGTCTCGCCTCGAAGATCACGATTGTGGTTTCCGTCATCCTCATCGTTCTGGCAGGAGTCTGGGTATGGGCATGAACAGCGTAACGAACATTGGCCGTAACGGTATCCAGGATTGGATCATCCAGCGTGTCTCTGCCTACGTACTGGCTTTGTACACCTTGTTCCTGCTCGGCTTCTTTGTCACCACCGACGTAGATTATCAGTCCTGGTCAGCGCTTTTTGATCAAGCGTGGTTCCGGATCTTTACTCTGCTGACATTGTTGTCCATCGGTGGCCACGCCTGGGTAGGGCTTTGGACCATTTCGACCGACTACATTAAATCCGCAGGACAGCGCATGCTGTTTCAGGCAGCCACCGTCCTGGCAATTTTTGTTTATGTGGTCTGGGGTATTCAGATTATTTGGGGGCTTTAATCGATGTCTAACATAAAGACCATGTCTTTTGATGCGATTGTAATTGGCGGCGGTGGTTCCGGTATGCGGGCCGCGCTGCAACTGACGGAGTCCGGTGTAAATACCGCGTGTATCACCAAAGTATTCCCGACTCGGTCGCACACTGTGTCTGCCCAGGGTGGTATCACCTGCGCAATCGCAAGCGCTGACCCCAACGATGATTGGCGCTGGCACATGTATGACACGGTGAAAGGCTCCGACTACATCGCCGATCAGGATGCGGTAGAGTATATGTGCTCGGTTGGCCCCCAGGCTGTCTTTGAGCTGGAGCACATGGGTCTTCCTTTCTCCCGCACGGAGCAGGGCCGCATCTATCAGCGCCCGTTCGGTGGTCAGTCCAAGGGTCCTGACAACCCGACTCAGGCAGCCCGTACTTGCGCCGCAGCCGACCGTACCGGTCACGCGCTGCTGCACACCCTGTACCAGGCGAACCTGAAGGGTGGTACCACGTTCCTTAACGAGTGGTACGCCGTAGATCTGGTCAAAAACAGTAAAGACGAAGTAGTTGGCGTAGTCGCCATCGAGATCGAAACCGGTGAAGTGGCCTACATCAAGAGCAAGGCTACCGTACTCGCCACCGGCGGTGCTGGTCGTATTTACTCGTCTACAACCAACGCATTGATCAATACTGGCGACGGTATTGGCATGGCCCTGCGCGCCGGTTTCCCGATGCAGGACATGGAAATGTGGCAGTTCCACCCAACTGGCATCCACGGTGCTGGCACGCTGGTTACTGAGGGTTGTCGCGGTGAGGGTGGTTATCTTATTAACGCCGAAGGTGAGCGTTTCATGGAGCGTTATGCTCCGAACGCTAAGGACCTCGCCGGTCGTGACGTTGTAGCCCGGGCCATGGTTATCGAGATTCTCGAAGGCCGCGGTTGCGGTCCTGAGAAAGATCACGTCCTGCTGAAGCTTGATCATCTGGGTGAAGAGACCCTGAACCTGCGTCTGCCGGGTATCTGCGAGCTGTCTCGCACCTTCGCCCACGTGGACCCGGTCAAAGAACCTATTCCGGTGGTTCCGACCTGTCACTACATGATGGGTGGTATTCCGACTAACGTTGGTGGCCAGGCGCTGACTCAGGATGAAAGCGGCAACGACAAGCCTATTGCTGGTCTGTTTGCCTGTGGCGAAGCGGCTTGTGTATCTGTACACGGTGCTAACCGTCTGGGTGGTAACTCTCTGCTGGACCTGGTTGTCTTCGGTCGGGCTGCCGGCCTGCACATCGAAGAGCAGCTGCGCGGTGGTTTTGAAGTCGACGGCGCCAGCGAAGAAGATATCAAGCGTGCCATGGCTCGCCTTGATCGTCTGGACGGCGCTTCCGAGGGCGAAAGCGTAGCGGACGTTCGTAAGGATCTGCAAAGCTGCATGCAGCTGTATTTCGGTGTATTCCGTGATGGCAGCAGCATGGAAGAAGGTCTGAAGAAGCTGGAAGCCATCGGTGAGCGTGTTCGCAACACCAAGCTGGCAGATACCAGTAATGCGTTCAACACTGCGCGGATCGAAGCTCTGGAGCTCGACAACCTGTTCGAGGTTGCACTGGCTACCGCGATTTCCGCCTTTGAGCGTAAAGAAAGCCGTGGTGCTCACGCCCGTAACGATTTCACCGAGCGTGACGACGAAAACTGGCTGAAGCATTCCATGTACTTTCCGACTGACAAGCGTGTCGGAAAGCGCGCGGTGAATTTCGCGCCGAAGACCGTGGACACGTTTGAGCCGAAGATTCGGACTTACTAAAGGGGAGTGCCAAAGATGTTAGTAAGCCTTTATCGTTACAATCCGGAAGCTGACAACGCACCTTACATGCAGGATGTGGAAGTCGAGATTCCGGAAGGCAAAGATCTGATGGTTCTTGATGTGCTGAACCTCATCAAGGAGCGGGATGCGTCAATGTCCTACCGTCGTTCTTGCCGTGAAGGAGTCTGTGGCTCCGACGGTATGAACATGAACGGGAAAAATGGTCTGGCCTGCATCACGCCGCTTTCCCAGGTTGTTAAGAACAACAAGCTGGTAGTGCGTCCGTTGCCCGGTCTGCCGGTCATTCGTGACCTGGTTGTCGACATGAGCCTTTTCTACAAACAGTACGAGAAGGTTATGCCGTATCTGGTTAACGATAATCCTGCGCCCGCCATTGAGCGTCTGCAGTCGCCAGAAGATCGTGAGAAGCTGGATGGCCTGTACGAGTGTATTCTCTGTGCCTGCTGCTCCACTTCCTGCCCGTCGTTCTGGTGGAATCCGGATAAGTTCATTGGTCCGGCCGGTCTGCTCCAGGCATACCGATTCCTGGCGGATAGCCGGGATACTGCTCAGGCCGAGCGTCTGGAAGATCTTGATGACCCGTTCAGCGTTTTCCGCTGCCGGGGTATCATGAACTGTGTTAGTGTCTGCCCGAAAGGCCTGAACCCCACAAGGGCAATTGGCCACATCCGGAACCTTCTGCTGCAACGAGCTTCTTAAGCAGCAGGGTCTGCACCAGGCGCTATACTGTCCTGACTAGGTTCGGCACCCTGAAGGCCCCGCAAAGACGCGGGGCCTTCAACCAAAGGCTTATAGTCAAAAGTCTTACTCGGGTGCACACTACACAAGCCGTGACTGAAGCTTATAAAGTTGATGCACGGATTGCTGAGTATAAAACCACCGGGGAATGGAAAACATCCACGTCGAGTGTGGCGGCCAAAGTCGATCCCGTAAAAACCCGTATTGACTGAGAATTACCCCTGGCCGACCATATTCCGCTCCCCCGCACCAGCCCAAGGTGAGCTATTCAAAATGCACGAAAGCATCATGGAGCAGTTATGGCAGACTTCCCACTTGCAGGGTGGAAATCTAGCCTACGTTGAACAGCTTTTTGAAACCTACCTGACAGACCCCAATGCCGTTCCCGAAGAGTGGCGTAGTTATTTTGACAAGCTTCCCAGCGTCGATGGCTCTCATGGCCGTGACGTTGCGCATTCTTCAATCCGCGAACAGTTTGAACACATCTCCCGTAATCAGCGCTTTCTTGCCAGTGGAGGTGTCCCCGCCAGTGCCACCAGCGACGCCGACAAGAAGCAGATTCGTGTTCTACAGCTGATTAACACGTACCGTTTTCGTGGTCATCAGGAAGCGAAGCTTGACCCGCTGGGCGTTTGGCAGCGAGCCAAGGTAGAGGATCTTGATCCTGGGTTTCACGAGCTTTCAGACTCCGACAATGACCTGGAGTTCCAGACTGGCTCCCTGAATTTTGGCTCCGAGACCATGAAGCTCGGAGATATCATCGATGGTCTGCGCCGCACCTATTGCGAAAGTATTGGTGCCGAGTACATGCACATCGTCGATACTCGCATCAAGCGGTGGTTCCAGCAGCGCATGGAACCAGTGCGGTCCCGTCCGGATTACGAAGCGAAGACCCGCAAGCATCTCCTCGAACGTCTGACCGCCGCTGAAGGTCTGGAAAAGTACCTGGGTTCCCGGTACCCCGGTGTGAAGCGCTTTGGTCTTGAAGGCGGTGAAGCGCTGATTCCGTGCCTCGACGAGCTGATTCAGCGCGCCGGGTCCTACGGCGCCAAGGAAATTGTTCTGGGCATGGCACACCGTGGCCGCCTGAACGTTCTGGTCAACACGCTTGGTAAGAACCCGAAAGAGCTGTTTGACGAGTTCGAAGGCAAGAAGCTTGCAGATTCCGGATCAGGTGACGTTAAGTACCATCAGGGCTTCTCCTCGAACGTCATGACTTCCGGTGGCGAAGTGCACCTGGCGATGGCGTTTAACCCGTCGCATCTGGAAATCGTATCGCCGGTGGTTGAGGGCTCTGTTCGTGCCCGTCAAACCCGCAGGAACGATCCCGACGGAACCCAGTGTGTTCCGATTATTCTGCACGGTGACGCGGCGTTTGCCGGGCAGGGCGTGGTCATGGAGACATTTCAGATGTCTCAGACTCGCGGTTACGGCGTGGGTGGCACTATCCACATCGTGATCAACAACCAGGTAGGCTTCACTACCAGCAAGCAGGAAGATGCGCGCTCGACCGAGTACTGCACCGATGTCGCCAAGATGGTTCAGGCGCCGATTCTGCACGTGAATGCGGATGACCCAGAAGCGGTCATGTTCGCCACCCAAATGGCGATGGATTACCGCAACGAATTCAAGAACGACGTGGTCATCGATCTGGTCTGCTACCGTCGCCGTGGGCACAACGAAGCCGACGAGCCTGCAGCTACTCAGCCGCAGATGTATGAGAAGATCCGTAAGCTTAAGACTACGCGCAACCTGTACGCCGAAAAACTGATTGCCGAGGGTGTCATCACCGAGGAAGAAGGCAAGCAGATGGAGAATGACTACCGTGACGCACTGGATGACGGTGAGCACGTGGTCAAATCCCTGGTCAAGGAGCCCAACAAGGAGCTCTATGTTGACTGGTCGCCGTACCTTGGCCATGAGTGGACAGCCAAGTGTAAGTCCAGTGTTGCTCTGAAAACCATTCAGAAGCTGGGCAAGAAGCTGACTTCCGTGCCGGAAGGTTTCAGTATTCAGCGTCAGGTTTCCAAGATTGTCAGCGACCGCGAGAAGATGACCGCGGGCGCACTGCCCATCAACTGGGGCTACGGCGAAGTAATGGCCTACGCGACGTTGATCGATGAAGGGCATCCGATCCGGATCACCGGTCAGGACGTCGGTCGGGGAACTTTCTCCCACCGTCACGCCGTACTGCACAACCAGAAAGATGGCGCAACGCACATTGCCCTGGAGCAGCTGTCGGACGATCAGCCGCTATTTGAAATCTATGATTCGCTGCTGTCTGAAGAAGCGGTCATGGCGTTTGAGTACGGCTACGCCACCACCGCGCCCAGTGGTTTGATTGTCTGGGAAGCTCAGTTTGGCGATTTCGCCAACGGTGCCCAGGTGGTCATCGACCAATTCCTGACCAGTGGTGAACACAAGTGGGGCCGTCTGTGCGGGCTTACTCTGTTGCTGCCTCACGGTTACGAGGGCCAGGGTCCGGAGCACAGCTCTGCCCGTTTGGAGCGATTCCTGCAGCTGAGTGCCGAGCACAACATTCAGGTGTGTGTGCCGACAACGCCTTCGCAGGTATTCCACATGTTGCGTCGTCAGGTGAAGCGTCCGCTGCGTAAGCCGCTGGTTGCGATTACACCAAAGAGTCTGCTGCGTCATAAGGAAGCCACCTCTGATTTGGATGACCTGACTTCAGGCACCTTCCAGACCGTTCTGCCAGAGAAAGAGCCGTCCGATCCGAAGAAAGTGACGCGCCTGATCATGTGCAGCGGCAAGGTTTACTTCGATCTCCTGGAAAAGAAAAAGTCTGAAGAGCGCGATGACGTCGCGATCTTCCGAATCGAGCAGCTGTACCCGTTCCCGGGTGACGATCTGGACGCTATGCTTGCCAAGTATCCCAAGTTGAAAAACGTGGTCTGGTGCCAGGAAGAACCGATGAACCAGGGTGCCTGGTACCCGAGCCAGCATCATATGAGAAATGCGCTCCAGCGCCTGAACCCAAAGCTGTACCTCCAGTATGCCGGTCGCGATGCTTCCGCTGCTCCCGCTTGTGGGCACATGTCTGTGCACATTGAAGAGCAGAAGAAGCTGGTAAACGACGCGTTTGAAATCTGACGAGCTACCGAACTAAGGATCTGTAATGTCAACTGAGATTAAAGCCCCCGTTTTCCCGGAGTCGGTCGCAGAGGGTACCGTTGCGACCTGGCACAAGCAGCCGGGTGAAGCCTGTTCACGAGACGAACTGATTGTCGATATTGAAACCGACAAGGTCGTCCTGGAAGTCGTTGCTCCCGCCGATGGCGTGATTGAAGAAGTGATGAAGGGCGAAGGCGATACCGTGGAAAGCGGTGAAGTAATCGGCAAATTCAAGGAAGGCGCGGCTGGAGAATCCAAGCCTGCCGAGAGCAAGAAAGAAGAAGCGCCGAAAGAGGAGGCTCCGAAAGAAGAAGCCGCTGCCTCTGGCGACGCCATCCTCAGTCCGGCTGCTCGCAAGCTGGCTGATGAGAACAACGTTGACCCCAATTCTGTCAAAGGCACTGGCAAAGACGGCCGGGTTACCAAGGAAGATGTGCAGAGTCACATTGATAACAAGCCGGCCGGCGGCGCTGCTGCAGCGGCACCGGCTGCTGGCATGCCTGAGGTAAATGTGGCTTCCGGTGAGCGTCCTGAAAAACGCGTACCGATGACCCGCTTGCGTGCCAGTATCGCCAAGCGCCTGGTGAATGCGCAGCAGAGCGCAGCCATGCTGACCACCTTTAACGAGGTGAACATGGGGCCGATCATGGAAATGCGCAAGCAATACCAAGACAGCTTTGTTAAGCGTCACGGTATCAAGCTTGGCTTCATGTCGTTCTTCACCAAAGCTGCGACCGAAGCGCTTAAGCGTTTCCCGGCAGTGAATGCCTCTATCGATGGCAATGATATGGTGTACCACGGCTACCAGGATATCGGCGTGGCCGTATCGACCGACCGTGGTCTGGTTGTTCCGGTGCTGCGCGACTCCGACGCGATGGGTCTGGCAGATATCGAGAAGAAGATTGTCGAGTACGGCACCAAGGCGAAAGATGGCAAGCTGGGCATCGAAGATATGACCGGCGGAACCTTTACCATCACCAACGGCGGTATCTTTGGTTCGCTGATTTCGACGCCGATCCTGAACCCGCCGCAGACAGCTATTCTGGGTATGCACAAGATCCAGGAGCGTCCGATGGCAGTTAACGGCAAGGTCGAGATCCAGCCGATGATGTATCTGGCGCTGTCATACGACCACCGCATGATCGATGGCAAGGAAGCGGTACAATTCCTTGTCGCCATTAAGGAAATGCTTGAAGATCCAGCGCGTATTCTGCTGGACGTCTGAGCTGACACTTAACGAATCAGAAAACGGGATCAAATATGTCTGATAAGTATGACGTGATTGTCATTGGTGCAGGTCCTGGCGGCTACGTTGCCGCCATCAAGGCTGCCCAGCTGGGTCTTAAGACGGCCTGTGTAGAGTCCTGGACGTCTACGGACGGCAAAAGTCAGGTGTTGGGCGGTACCTGCCTGAACGTCGGCTGTATTCCCTCGAAGGCGCTGCTGGAAATTTCTCACAAGTATGAGGAAACCACGCACGATTACGAGATGCAGGGCATCATCGCCAAGGATGTCAAAATGGACATCGGCAAGATGATGGAGCGCAAGGGTGGCATCGTGAAGCAGCTGACCGGCGGTATTGCCGGGCTGTTCAAGGCCAATGGCGTTACGTCGATCCACGGTCACGGCAAGCTGCTTGCCAACCGCAAGGTTGAAGTCACCGATAAGGATGGCAACGCAAAGACCTACGAAGCCGACAACGTAATCCTGGCTTCAGGTTCCAAGCCGATTCAGATTCCGCCAGCTCCGTTCGACGGTGAGAACATCGTTGATTCCGAGGGCGCACTGGAATTCTCTGAAGTACCGAAGCGCCTGGGCGTTATCGGTGCTGGCGTTATCGGTCTTGAGCTGGGTAGCGTATGGGCACGCCTGGGTTCTGAAGTGACTGTACTGGAAGCTCAGGATACGTTCCTGCCAGCGGTCGACCAGCAGGTCGCCAAAGATGCAATGAAACAGTTCCAGAAACAGGGACTGAACATTGTGATGGGCGCGCGCATGACCGGAGCCGAGGTTAAGCGTAAGCTGGTTAACGTTACCTATGAAGATTCCAAGGGTAAGCACGAAGCCAAGTTCGACAAGCTGATTGTCGCGGTTGGTCGTCGTCCGTACACCGACAACCTGCTGTCTGAAGACGCGGGTGTTCAGATGGACGAGCGCGGTTTCATCTTCGTTGATGACAGCTGCAAGACCGAAGCGCCTGGCGTTTGGGCTATCGGCGACGTCGTTCGTGGTCCGATGCTGGCGCACAAGGCGTCGGAAGAGGGTGTCATGGTTGCCGAGCGGATCGCCGGTCACAAGCCGCAGGTCAACTACGATTGCATCCCGAACGTGATTTATACGGCTCCGGAAGTAGCGTGGGTTGGTAAGACCGAAGAAGAACTCAAAGCCGAAGGCGAAGAGTACAATGTCGGTTCCTTCCCGTTTGCTGCCAACGGTCGTGCAATGGCTGCCAACTCGGCGTCTGGCATGGTCAAGATTATCGCTGATGCGAAAACAGACCGGATTCTCGGTTTCCACGTTGTTGGTCCCCAGGCCTCGGAAATCGTTGCCCAGGGCGTAATTGCCATGGAGTTTGGTTCCAGCGCTGAAGATCTGGCGCTGACTTGCTTTGCGCACCCGACTCTGTCCGAGTCTGTGCATGAAGCAGCTCTGGCTGTCGCCGGTGGCGCGATTCACGTCGCCAACCGCCGCAAAAAGAAGTAACGCAAGCCAGGAAGCGGGGGCGCCAATGACGGCGCCCCACTGCCATAAAAACGGCTGGCTTCCGGTTGCGCTCACGGCGAGCTGAGGTGATCCCCGGCTCGCCAAACCGAATTCGCAACAGCAGTCCCGGAGCGGGGCTTGCGCGGGTTCATTTCCGTACGTGGTTATCCTCCATCAAAAAGCGGGACATTAACTATGAATTTGCATGAATATCAGGGCAAACAGCTTTTCGCTGAATATGGCCTGCCTGTATCTCAGGGCGTTGCCTGCGATACCCCTCAGGAAGCCGTAGCGGCTGCCACCGAAATCGGTGGTGACGCATGGGTTGTTAAGGCACAGGTTCACGCTGGTGGCCGTGGTAAGGCTGGCGGTGTAAAGCTGGTCAAGAGCAAAGACGAAATCCGTGAGTTCGCTGAAAAGTGGCTGGGCAAGAACCTAGTAACTTACCAGACTGACGAGAACGGCCAGCCGGTGAGCAAGATTCTGGTTGAATCCCTGACCGACATCGACCAGGAACTTTACCTGGGCGCGGTTGTGGATCGTGGTACCCGTCGTATCGTGTTCATGGCCTCCACCGAAGGTGGTGTTGAGATCGAACAGGTTGCCGAAGAAACTCCGGAAAAGATCCTGAAAGCCGAAGTTGATCCGCTGGTTGGCGCACAGCCGTACCAGGGCCGCGAGCTGGCATTCAAACTGGGTCTTGAAGGCAAGCAGATCGGTCAGTTCACCAAAATCTTCATGGGTCTGGCTAAGCTGTTTGAAGACCGTGATCTGGCGCTGCTGGAAATCAATCCTCTGGTTATCACTCCGGCCGGTGACCTGCACTGCCTGGATGCGAAGATTGGCGTAGACGGCAACGCGCTGTACCGTCAGAAGAAAGTTCACGAGATGCACGATCCTTCCCAGGAAGATTCCCGTGAAGCCGAAGCTGCCAAGTGGGAACTGAACTACGTGGCGCTGGAAGGCAACATCGGTTGCATGGTCAACGGCGCAGGCCTTGCTATGGGCACCATGGACATCATCAAGCTGTCCGGTGGCCAGCCGGCCAACTTCCTGGACGTTGGCGGCGGTGCTACCAAAGAGCGCGTTTCAGAAGCGTTCAAAATCATCCTGTCTGACGACAGCGTACAAGCCGTTCTGGTTAACATCTTCGGCGGTATCGTACGTTGCGACATGATCGCCGAAGGCATTATCGGTGCGGTTAAGGACGTGGGCGTTAAGGTTCCTGTGGTTGTTCGCCTTGAAGGCAACAACGCCGAGAAAGGCACTCAGGTACTCGCCGACAGTGGCCTGAACATCATTGCCGCCACTAGCCTGGCGGATGCCGCAGAGCAAGTCGTTAAAGCCGCAGGGGGTAAATAATGAGCATCCTGATCAATAAAGACACCAAGGTTATCTGCCAGGGCTTTACCGGCGCACAGGGTACCTTCCACTCTGAGCAAGCCATCGAGTACGGCACCAAGATGGTTGGTGGCGTAAGCCCGGGTAAGGGCGGCACTGAGCACCTGGGTCTGCCGGTGTTCAACACCGTTCGTGACGCGGTCGAGAAGACGGGCGCTGAAGCGACTGTTATCTATGTACCGGCTCCGTTCTGCAAGGACGCCATCATTGAAGCCGCGGACGCTGGCATCCAGCTGATTGTGTGCATCACTGAAGGCATCCCGACCATCGACATGCTGTACGCGAAAGAGTACGTCGATCGCAAAGGCGTTCGCATGATCGGCCCCAACTGCCCAGGTGTTATCACTCCGGGTGAATGCAAGATCGGTATCATGCCGGGCAGCATCCACAAGCCGGGCAAAGTCGGTATCGTGTCTCGTTCAGGCACCCTGACTTACGAAGCCGTCAAGCAGACCACCGACTTCGGCTACGGCCAGTCGACCTGTATCGGTATTGGTGGTGACCCGATTCCGGGCTCCAACTTCATCGACATCCTGAAGCTGCTTCAGGAAGATCCGCAGACCGAAGCCATCGTCATGATCGGTGAGATCGGCGGTACCGCTGAAGAAGAAGCCGCTGCGTTCATCAAGGAAAACGTAACCAAGCCGGTGGTTTCTTACATCGCTGGTGTTACTGCGCCTCCTGGTAAGCGTATGGGTCACGCCGGTGCGATTATCTCCGGTGGTAAGGGTACAGCAGACGAAAAGTTTGCCGCCCTGAACGACGCAGGCGTTAAAACCGTGCGTAGCCTGGCCGAAATCGGCAAGGCTCTGAAGGAAGTAACTGGCTGGTAAGTCGGTCTTCTTTCCTGAAACCCCCGTTTCTGCCCTGCAGAGCGGGGGTTTTTTATTTATAATGCCGGGTCGCATGTCTTATGATGGCGGTCCAAAAACAAATTGAGGAGTTCGTGCTTTGAGTTCTGTAGATTCCCAGCAAAGGGTTCTGTCCGGCATGCGTCCGACCGGCAAGCTACATCTCGGTCATTATCACGGTGTGCTTAAAAACTGGGTGAAACTCCAGCACGAGTTCGAGTGCTTCTTCTTCGTGGCCGACTGGCACGCGCTAACCACTGAATACGATAACCCTGCCGGCATTGAGCAAAGTGTCTGGGACATGGTTATCGACTGGCTGGCCGCGGGCGTCAATCCAGGTTCGTCAACGATGTTTATCCAGTCCCAAGTGCCTGAGCACGCGGAGCTGCACCTGTTGTTGTCGATGATTACGCCACTTGGCTGGCTGGAGCGGGTGCCCACCTTCAAGGACCAGCAGGAGAAGCTCAGGGAAAAGGATCTCGCGACGTACGGATTCCTGGGATACCCCTTGCTGCAGAGTGCCGACATTCTGGTCTACCGGGCCGGCAAGGTTCCAGTCGGTGCGGATCAGGTCTCCCATGTCGAGATTACCCGGGAAATTGCGCGCCGCTTCAATCACATCTATGGCCGTGAGCCAGGATTTGAGGAGCAGGCCGAAGGCGCCATCGTCAAGATGGGGAAAAAGAACGCCAAGCTGTATCGCAACCTCAAGCGGCGCTATCAGGAAGAGGGCGATCTGGAGGCACTGGAAACTGCCCGTGCCTTGCTCAAGGAACAGCAGAATATTTCCCTGGGTGATCGCGAGCGGCTGTACGGCTACATCGAAGGTGGCGGCAAGGTCATTCTGCCAGAGCCGCAGCCATTGCTGACGCCGGAATCCAAGATGCCGGGGCTGGACGGTCAGAAGATGTCCAAGTCCTACAACAACTACATCGGTCTGCGGGAAGAGCCGGACAGTGTCGCCCAGAAGATCCGCACTATGCAGACCGATCCCCAGCGGGTGCGCAGAACCGATCCGGGCGATCCGGAAAAGTGCCCGGTTTGGGAGATGCACAAGATCTATTCTGACGCGGATACCCAGGATTGGGTTCAGCACGGCTGTCGGAGTGCCGGCATTGGCTGCCTGGATTGCAAAAAACCGCTGATCGACTCCATTGTCGAGGAGCAGCGCCCACTGCATGAACGCGCTCGCGAGTACGAAAGCAACCCGGACCTGGTGCATTCAATCCTTCAGGAAGGCCGAGAGCATGCACGTGATGCGGCCCGCGATACACTCGAGGAAGTAAGGGCGGCAATGGGGCTGCATTACCGTTAAGCGGCCTGTTCAGGTGTGACGGTCAGGGCAGTAAGGTGCTCCCAGAGGAGAGAGTGGTGATGGACGACAGCGCAGCTACGCCAGTGGCCGACGAGGAAGTGACGCCCGAGCAGTCGCCGCTTGCTCGGGTTTCCGGCAAGCCCGTCGTCGATCTGCCCAAAGATCTTTACATACCGCCCGACGCCCTTGCGGTGTTCCTGGAGGCCTTCGAAGGGCCTTTGGATCTGCTGCTTTATCTGATTCGGCGCCAGAACATGGACATCCTGAACGTCGATGTCAGCGAAATTACCCGCCAATACATGGATTACATTGGGGCCGTCGAGGCCATGCGCTTCGAATTGGCTGCCGAGTACCTGGTGATGGCGGCGACGCTGGCCGAGATCAAATCGCGCATGTTGCTGCCGCGACAGGAGAGTGAAGACGACGATGAGGTGGATCCCCGGGCCGAGCTGATCCGTCGTTTGCAGCAATATGAGCGGTTTAAGCAGGCGGCCGAGGATATCGACGAGCTGCCACGCCTTGAACGAGACAACTTTAACGCCTCGGCAGCGCTGCCGAAGTTGCCCTCGAGCCAGCCGCATCCGGACGTTGATTTGCGGGAAATGCTGCTGGCCTTGCAGGGTGTGCTCCAGCGTGCCGATCTGTTCACCAGTCACCATGTTGAGCGGGAAAAGTTGTCCACTCGCGAGCGCATGTCGGCAATTCTGTCGGTATTGCGGGACGATCATTTTGTCACGTTCGAGAGCCTGTTTACTCCGGAAGAGGGCAAACTGGGCGTGGTGGTGTCGTTCCTGGCGACCCTGGAGCTGGTAAAGGAACAGCTGATTGAAGTGGTTCAGGCCGAGGTGCTGGGGCCAATCCATGTTAGAGCCCGGGCGGCGAGCTGATGGTGCCCGCAGGCTGTTTTCTGAGAGACGTGTGGAGTACGGGTCACCGTTATGAATGAAGAGCATCTGTTACGTATCCAGGCGATTGCCGAAGCGGCTCTGTTGGCAGCCGGCAAACCGTTGTCGCTGGACCAGTTGCGAGAGCTGTTCACAGAGGATGAGCGGCCGGCGCGGCAGGTTATGGAGCATGTCATGATGCTGCTGGAATCCGCGTGCGAGAATCGCGGCTTTGAGTTGAAGAAGGTT
Organism: Marinobacter sp. LA51; assembly: GCF_030297175.1. Classification (NCBI taxonomy): domain Bacteria; kingdom Pseudomonadati; phylum Pseudomonadota; class Gammaproteobacteria; order Pseudomonadales; family Marinobacteraceae; genus Marinobacter; species Marinobacter apostichopi. Next base: position 1,698,772 of record NZ_AP028070.1, read on the forward strand.
GCCAGTGGTTACCGTCTCCAGATCCGCGAAGAGTACGCGCCCTGGGTCGGCCGTCTGTTTGAGGAAAGGCCCCAGCGCTATTCTCGGGCATTGTTGGAAACCCTGGCGCTGATCGCTTATCGCCAACCCATTACCCGGGGTGAAATTGAAGATATCCGGGGCGTTACGGTAAGCAGCAATATCATTCGCACGCTGCTTGAGCGAGAGTGGGTTCGCGTCGTCGGGCACCGGGATGTACCAGGGCGGCCCGCTATGTACGCGACGACCAAGCAGTTCCTCGATTATTTCAATCTCAGTGGCCTGGATCAGTTGCCACCGTTATCGGATGTGCGGGACCTTGAAGAAATCGGGCGCGAGATTGAAAAGAACATGCAGGCGGAAATAGAGTTTGAGTCGCCGAAAGACGACGACAAGAACGAGCAGACACTTCACTGAGACCGCTACGGTCTCGGTCAGTAACTAAGGATTTATACATGGGTTCACAACGCCCAAAGAAAGCCGCTAAACCAGCGGTCGACGCAGTCAGCGATGCTGGTCCTGAGCGCATCCAGAAGCTTCTGGCGCGGGCTGGTGTAGGGTCGCGGCGTGAAATTGAAGGCTGGATGGAGGCCGGGCGCCTGACTGTGAATGGCCATGCGGTCTCGCCCGGGCAGAAAGCGACGGTTCAGGACCAGTTTGAGCTTGATGGCAAGCGCCTCGATGTCTCCGGCGCTGCCGAGGTTGTTCGTCGGGTTCTGATTTATAACAAGCCTGAGGGTGAGGTCACCACCCGCAAGGATCCGGAAGGTCGGCCGACGGTGTTCGATCGATTGCCCCGTCTCAAGGACCACCGCTGGATTTCCATTGGTCGCCTGGACATCAACACCACCGGCCTGGTGCTATTCACCACCGATGGCGAGCTGGCCAATCGATTGATGCACCCATCCAGCCAGATTGACCGTGAATACGCGGTACGCATCTTTGGTGAGGTGGATGACGCCATGGTTGAGCGCCTGATGCAGGGCGTGTTGTTGGAAGATGGCATGGCCAAGTTCACCGACATCAGCCCGGCGGGTGGCAGTGGCATGAACCGCTGGTTCCACGTGACGCTGCTCGAAGGGCGTAACCGGGAAGTCCGCCGTCTCTGGGAATCCCAGGGTGTGAAGGTGAGTCGCCTGAAGCGGGTTCGCTATGGGCCGGTTTTTCTTCCCAGCCGATTGACTCTGGGCAAGTGGGAAGAGCTGGATCAGAAAGCCGTGGACTCCCTGAGCCGCACGGTTGGTTTGAACGCGCTCGCCATTCCGCAGAAAACGCCCAGTGAGAAAGCGGCTCAGGATCGGCAGCGCCGAAAAAGTCCTGCCAGAAATCAGAAACGCAGTGGCAGTCGCTGGCAGGTAAGCGACTCTCGGCCAGCGAAATCTTCAGTAAAGGCTACTGCTCCCAAGCGCAAGCCGGTTAAGAAGTAGGCCTCAGCCGATAGTTGCGAATACCTGAGTGCAGTTTCTGCCGGAGCGTTTGGCGTGATACAGGGCATCATCTGCCCGCGCCAGCCATTGTTCCGGCGTTTCGTTGCCCAGATGCGTAGCAACACCGCAACTCGCTGTTACCGAGAGCTTACCGTCTCCGCAGTCAACACGGATGTTGGCAATGGCCTTCCGAATTCTGTCTGCGACATCCCGTGCATCCTGATCAGAGGTGTGCGGGAGCACAATGGCAAATTCCTCTCCTCCGAACCGGTAGACACTGTCTGACGTCCTGAGAGCCCGTTCAATGGTTTCTGCGGCCTGCTGCAGGAGGTGGTCGCCAACCACATGGCCGTGGTTGTCGTTGACCTTCTTGAAATGGTCCAGGTCGCACAGAATCAGCGAGTAGCATTCGTCGTGACGGGCAGACAGTTGGCTCGCCCTTAATAGATTGTCGTCCAGAGCGCGCTTGTTCGGGATGCCGGTCAGAGAGTCGGTCAATGCCGCCTGCTCGATGGTAAGGAACTGGCAGGCATTGCGCAGAGGGCAGATAGCCGCGCCCAATATGGTTTCGACTCCCTCCAGTTCCTCCTCAGAGAATTTCTTGCGCCGGTAAAGGGAAAGAGTGCCGTAGGAAACGCCCTCTAGGTTAAGACGGTACTCGCACTTGTGCTGACCACCCAGGCCCGAGGCAAATACGAAATCCTGGCGGGCAATCCGATGCCGGTAGTTCAGTGAATCAAAGGGTACGGTTTCCCCGAGCTCGTCAGCGACAATGCCGAGCTGGGTTTCCAGTGAAAGCGTTGTGGACAACCGCCGGGTCAGGCGTGAGAGCACATCAGGGGTGTTGGTCCAGTCCTTCTGCGCCTGTCTCAATTCCGCCAACTTGTGGGGCTGAGCGATGGATCGTTCGATGGAAGGTATCTGTTTCACTGGTGTTCACTCTGTCCGTGGAATTTGCGCTAATCTGACCAGTTCAAAGCAGAACCTATGCCAAAATGTTTAACGTCAATAAAAACAGACTTTTAGCTCTTGCATTTGATCCTTCATGTCGCTCCTTGCCAACGTTAATCTGAAGTGGCGTCAAATTACCGGCAGGCCTTTGCCGCCTGAGCCGAGGATTGAAATCGAAATGTCAGGTGAGGGCATTGGGCTGGCGGACGCCTGTGATAAACTGCTGCGCTTGTACCTATGCCGTCTGTAGAAGTGAGCGACTATCTTTATGAGGTTCCAGGCCCCGGAAAGTCTGTCTGAACAAATCGCCCAGCACCTGGGGCAACGGATCATTACTCGAGATCTTGAGCCTGGAGAGCGTATTCAGGAGCTCAAGGTTGCCGGAGATCTCAATGTCAGTCGTGGCTCCGTGCGTGAAGCCCTTCTGATTCTCCAGCGTCGCCACCTGATCAACATCTACCCACGTCGTGGCGCGGTGGTTTCGAATTTAACGCCTGAGAGCGTCAACAGCCTTTACGACATCTATATTGATCTGCTGTGCATGCTCGGGCGCAAAGTGCTGGAGCGCTGGTCCGGCAAGGAATTAGGCGGGGTAATGGGGCAGGTCAGCGAGCTGCAAGCGGTGATTGCAGCGATGAATTCGACGGGTACCGATGCTGCCGAAAAAGTCATCGACGCTGGTTTCGGTGTCATGCGGTACGCCTACAAGCTCGTCGAGAACCCGTTTCTGGAAGAAACCCTGGAAAACTTTCGTCCGGCCATCAGCCGTACCTATTTTGTCGCCCTGGAGCATTTCCGGGGCGAGATCGGTGAAACCGCGACCTTTTTCCGTCAGTTGGCCGATGCCGCCGTCAACGATGACGTGGTCCGTCTGCAGTCGGTCATCGAGTCCTTCGGTGAGCACCAGCGCAAGCAGGTACTGACCATTCTCAGGGATGAGGAGAACACCTGATATGCGTCTGAAATCCATCAAGCTGGCTGGTTTCAAGTCCTTTGTTGACCCAACCACTGTGCCGTTCCCATCCAACATGACTGCCGTGGTGGGGCCTAACGGCTGTGGCAAATCCAATATTATCGATGCCGTTCGCTGGGTGATGGGTGAAAGTTCCGCCAAGTACCTGCGCGGCGAATCCATGACCGACGTTATCTTCAATGGCTCCAGTGCTCGCAAGCCTGTCGGTCAGGCTTCCATTGAACTGGTCTTTGATAACAGCGACGGCTCGGCTCCGGGCGAGTTTGTCAGCTTCAACGAAATTTCCGTGCGCCGCCGTGTCTCCCGCGAAGGCCAGTCCGATTACTTCCTGAATGGCTCCAAGTGCCGGCGCCGTGATATTACCGATCTGTTCCTCGGTACGGGTCTGGGTCCCCGTAGCTACGCCATCATCGAGCAGGGCATGATTTCCCGCCTGATCGAGGCCAAGCCAGAAGAGCTCCGGATTTACATTGAGGAAGCGGCTGGCATCTCCAAGTACAAGGAACGCCGCCGGGAAACGGAAAACCGCATCCGGCGCACCCAGGAAAACCTGGAACGCCTGACTGACCTGCGGGACGAGTTGGGGCGACAGTTGCAGCACCTGGAACGTCAGGCTGCGGCGGCTGAAAAGTACAAGGCCTACAAGCACGAAGAGCGTCAGAAAAAAGCCGAGCTCACGGTCTTGCGTTGGCAGACCCTCGATAATGATCTGCAAAACTGGCGCAGTAAAATCCGTGACACAGAGCTTGAGCTGGAAAAACGGCTCACCGAGCGCGTTAACCTGGAAACCTCGATGGAATCCCTGCGGGACAACCATCTGGATCGAACAGAGCACTTTAACAAGGCCCAGGCTCGTTATTACGAGGCCGGTGCGGATATTGCCCGGATTGAACAGAGCCTTGAACATCAGCGTGAACGTAGCCGCCAGACGGCCGCGGAGCTGGACCAGGCCATGGCCAATCAACGGGAACTGGCCCGGGAATTGGAACAGGATGAGAGCCGGCTGGCCGGCATCCAGGAAGAGCTCGATATGATCGAGCCAGAACAGGAAGCCCTCGCGCTTCGCTCCGAAGAGTCGGGTGAAGAACTGCAGATGGCGGAGGACGCCATGAGCGAGTGGCAGCAACAGTGGGAGGACTTCAGCGGTCGCTCCTCCGATGCCCGTCGTCAGGCCGAGCTATCGCAATCCCGTATTCGTTCTCTGGAAGATGCCATCGAGCAACTGCGGAACCGATACCGCAAGCTGGAAGACGAGCAGGCACTGCTGGACGGCCAGATGGATCGGGCTGAACTGGAGGAGTTGCTCGAGCAGCAGGAAACTCTGGAGCTCCAGCGTGAAGAGGCGTCCGAACGCATCGCAACCATCCAGGAGAATCTTTACGAGGCCCGCCAGAATCAGCGTGAGGCAGAGCAGGCCGCCGCCGAGGATCGTCAAAAGGTGCAGAGTCTGCGGGCTTCGCTGGAATCGCAGCAGGCCTTGCTGGATGAGCAGTTAGGCGGCCAGGACGATGCATTACAGGGCTGGTTGTCCGAGCATGGCCTGACCGACTCGCCCCGCGTGGCTGGAAAGCTGAGTATCGAGAATGGCTGGGAATTCGCGGTCGAGCAGGTCATCGGCCGATTCACCCACGGACTGGCGCTGCCCGGCATCGAAGACCTCTCGGCGGCCATGGCGTCCGCTCCGAAAGGTCTCGCCCTGGTGAATTCCGTCGAGCAACAACCAGCCGAGTTTAGCGGCGATAGATTGGCTGCCAAGGTTTCCGGGCTGCCGGCTGTTTCCTCGCTGATGGCCGGAATTAAGACCGTTGAGACGCTGGATCACGCCCTCGAGCTTCGAGCGTCCCTGACTGACGGTGAAAGTGCGATTACGCCCGAAGGTGTGTGGGTATCCCGCGACTGGCTGCTTATGCCGGATTCGGAGGCGGGACAGGTTGGTGTTATTGAGCGTCAGAAAAAGGTCAGTGAATTAACCGAACAGCTGGCCCAGGCCGAGGAATCTCTGGAACTGACGAGCGATCGGCTCGACAGCCTGCAGGAGCGCGCCGAGCGAGCGGAGGCGGAGCGTGATGACGCCCAGGCCAGTTTGAGCGATGCCGAACGCGAATTGAGTGGTTTGTCGTCTCGGATCAGCGGCCTCAGGGCCAGGGCGGAACAGATCGATGCCCGGTTGAAGAGTATTCGCGAAGACCTGTCCGACGTGTCCCTGAACCTTGAAGATCGGGAAGAGAGCTTGCAGGGTGCCCGGGAAGAATGGCAGCAGGCTCTGGCTTCCAGCGAGGACAGTGATGAGGAAAAAGAACGCTTGTTGGAGCAACGGGACAGTCTGCGGGAAAATCTGGACCGGCTCCGGCACGATGCCCGTCATGACCGCGATCATGCCCACCAACTGCAACTACAGCTGCAGTCTTTGCATAGCCAGCGCGATGGCCTGAAGCAGACCATCGAGCGAATGCAGATGCAGAAGGAGCGCATTGAAGAGCGCCTGGAAATACTTCGGGAATCGCGCGAAAGCGCGGAAGAGCCCATCGAAGATTTACAGATGCAACTGGAAGGGTTGTTGGATCGTCGTCTGGCGGAAGAGGAAAAGTTGGGCGGTGCCCGGGACGCGCTCGAGGAAATCGATCGAGAAGTGCGGGACAAGGAGCAGGGCCGCAGTCGGGTTGATCATCAGATCCAGGATGTTCGCTCGAGCCTCGAAAAACTGAAGATGGAATCCCAGGCCCTGGAAATCCGCTCTGGTAACCACATCGAACAGTTGAAAGAGCTGGATGTGAAGCTGCAGGACATTCTGGAGCAGCTGCCCGAAGGCGCCAATGAAAAGGATTGGGCCGAGGAGCTCGAAAAGATCGGCAATCGCATCCAGCGCCTGGGTGCCATCAACCTTGCTGCCATCGAGGAATACCAGGTCCAGAGCGAGCGCAAGACCTACCTCGACAGCCAAAACGACGATTTGATGGAGGCGCTGGAGACTCTGGATAATGCCATCCGGAAGATTGACCGGGAGACCCGTCAACGCTTCAAGGAGACCTTTGACCAGGTCAACAGCGGTTTGCAGGCGCTATTCCCGAAAGTGTTCGGCGGCGGTAACGCCTATCTGGAGTTGACCGGTGAAGACCTGCTGGAAACTGGTGTTACCATCATGGCGCGCCCGCCGGGCAAGAAGAACAGTACTATTCATCTCCTGTCTGGTGGGGAGAAAGCCCTGACCGCGATTGCCCTGGTGTTCTCGATCTTCCAGCTCAATCCGGCGCCGTTCTGTATGCTCGACGAGGTCGACGCACCGCTGGATGACGCCAACGTTGGCCGCTACGCCAATATGGTCAAAGAGATGTCGAAACAGGTGCAGTTCATCTACATTACCCACAACAAGATCGCCATGGAGCTAGGGGATCAGTTAATGGGGGTAACCATGCATGAACCGGGTTGTTCGCGACTGGTTTCGGTGGATGTGGAAGAAGCTGCGGCATTGGCGGAAGCCTGAATGCCGTAACTGGACAGAAAACCGTCAAGGATGACAATAACGCCATCTGGCCCGCCTGTGCGTTGTATTCGCAACAGGCTTTTCTTAGAGTAACAGTGTTACCCGATCCGCAAACAGGACAGCAGGACTATGTCACTTAGGGAATGGTTAATCGCCATAGGTACCCTCGTCATTATTGGTATTGTCATTGACGGAATCCGCCGCGTCCGGCGCGCCCGCAAGGAATCCCTGGCCATCTCCTCCGGCATGGGGGTCGACGACCTTGAGGAGTCGCCATTGGACGAGCATCACAACCCAGAACTACCGAATGGTGGTGCCCGTACGATTTCTCGGGATACTCTCGAAGAGCGCGGCTACGTGAAGCCCGAGCGCTCCGGTCGTTTTGGCTCGCCAAAACCCAAGCCGACACGTCCCGTTACTGCGTCGGCCAGCACTCCGGCAAGTGAAAACCCGGCCAGTGAAGCCGATGATCCGTCCTGGGCCTCCGGTTTTTCCGCCCATGACGAAGCAGACGCCGCCGTCGATACTGGCTGGGGTGCGAACGATGAGCATCTGACTGATGATGACCTTAGGCAGGAAGAGTCTTGGGTTGAGAAAGATGCCGAGAAAGAGGCCGAGAAAGACACTGACCACGAGTCTGCGATTGAGGAAGCCGAGCCAGGCCAGCATCGGGAACCCGAAGATTCGGTACCGCCGACGGTCACCACCGAAGTGGAAGAAGATACCGCTCGCCGGGGCCCGGCGGAGTCCAACCACGGCCAGCCGCTTGCCGGCGCCAACCGTCCTGAAGCCCGGGAGGTCATCGTAATCAATGTGTTGGCTCGTTCCGGTGATGATTTCAGTGGAACGGCTCTGAAAAACCTGTTTGAGGCCTGCGGCCTTGAATTGGGCGATATGGACATCTATCACCGGCATGAAACGACCGATACCATCAGTCCGGTTCAATTCAGTGTTGCCAATGCGGTTGAACCGGGCACCTTCAGGCCAAAGGACATACCCGGGATGACCACACCGGGTATCAGCTTCTTCATGAGCATGCCGGGACCCTCGAATTCGCTTCAGGCGTTCGAGTTTATGCTCGAAACGGCCCAATGCGTGGTTCGTAACCTGGGTGGTGAACTCAAAGACGAGCGGCGCAGTGTAATGACGCCTCAAACCATTGAGCACTGCCGTCAGCGGATCCGTGAATTTGACCGAAAGCAACGTTCCCAGCGGGTTTAACGCAGGGCGACAGAATAACGAATGATGCCCGGAGTGTTCCGGGCATTTTTTTGACAGTTGAGAGCGCAACCCCATGAGTAAAGCCACGCCCGAGGTTATCCAGCGGGTCGAAGAACTCCGGTCTTTGATTGAAGAGCACAACTACCACTATTACGTGCTGGACGATCCAAGCATTCCGGATGCCGAGTACGATCGGCTGTTCCGTGAATTGCAGACCCTGGAGGCGGAGTATCCCGAGCTGGCCTCGGACGATTCGCCGTCACGGCGGGTGGGGAGCAGTGCTGAAACCAGTTTCGAAGAGATTGTTCACCGCATTCCCATGTTGTCGCTGGACAATGCCTTCAGTGAGGACGAGTTGCGTGATTTTGATCGCCGCGTGCGCGAGCGCTTGGACGCCGCGGAAGACATCGAGTATGTCTGTGAGCCTAAGCTCGATGGCCTTGCGGTCAGCCTGCACTATGAGCAGGGCCGGTTGACAAAAGCGGCGACCCGGGGTGACGGCTATGCCGGCGAAGACATCACCGCGAACATCCGCACCATCCCGTCGGTACCTCTGAAACTCAGGGGCGAGGGCGTTCCCGACCTGGTTGAGGTCCGGGGTGAGGTGTACATGCCCAAGGCCGGGTTCGACAAGCTAAACAAGCGGCTGGCGGATCAGGGGGAGAAAACGTTCGTAAATCCCCGAAATGCGGCGGCGGGAAGTCTGCGTCAGAAAAAATCCACTATTACGGCGAAGCGACCGCTGGAGATGTGTGCCTACAGCGTGGCGGTCGTTGATGAGCGAGATCTACCGGACAATCACTGGGCTGGACTGCAGCAGGTGAAAAGCTGGGGCTTTCGCATCAACCCCGAGATGCGCAAGGCCCGTGGCGTCGAGGAGTGCCTCCAGGCCTACACCGAACTCATGGAAAAGCGCGATTCGCTGCCTTATGAAATTGATGGCATCGTATTCAAGGTCGATCGGCTGGATCTGCAACAAAAGCTCGGTTTTGTGTCCCGGGCACCGCGCTGGGCCATCGCGCATAAGTTCCCGGCGCAGGAAGAACTTACCGTTATCGAAGATGTTGAATTCCAGGTTGGCCGTACGGGTGCCGTTACCCCGGTGGCGCGCCTTAAGCCAGTCTTTGTCGGGGGTGTGACCGTAAGCAATGCCACCCTGCATAACATGGACGAGATTCGACGCCTCGATGCCCATATCGGCGATACCGTTTTCATACGGCGAGCCGGTGACGTCATTCCCCAGGTAGTTAAAGTGGTGCCGGAGAAGCGACCTGAAAACGCTCGCGAGGTCGTCCTGCCTGAGCATTGCCCGGTGTGTGGCTCCGATGTCATCCAGATTGAGGGCGAAGCGGTCGCCCGTTGCTCCGGCGGGCTTTATTGCCCGGCCCAGCGCAAGGAGGCCATCCGCCACTACGCCTCCCGCAAAGCGCTCGACATCGAGGGCCTGGGTGATAAGTGGATCGATATTCTGGTTGGTCACGAACTGGTGGAAACCGTTGCCGACCTCTACCGCTTGAAGAAGCGGGATCTCGTTGGTCTCGAGCGCATGGGTGACAAGTCAGCCAGCAATCTGATCGCGGCCATTGACCGGTCCCGTCAGCCGGTGCTGTGGAAATTCCTGTACGCCCTCGGCATCCGTGAGGTGGGTGAGGCCACGGCCAAATCACTGGCGTCGTTCTTCGGCACGCTTGAGGCGATAGCCTGCGCTGATGAAGAGACGTTGCAGTCGGTGCCTGATGTCGGACCCATCGTCGCAGGGCATATTCGCAGTTTCTTCGAGCAACCCCACAACCAGGAAACCCTGGCGGCTTTGAAGGATGCAGGCGTGCAATGGCAGGAAGAGGTCGTTGAAGAATCGGAGAAGCCGCTGCAGGGCGAGACCTGGGTGCTTACCGGAACCCTATCTGAGATGACCCGAGACGAAGCCAAGGAGAAGCTGGAAAGCCTTGGCGCCAAGGTGTCCGGCAGTGTCTCCAAGAAAACTGCGTGTGTGGTGGCTGGTGAGGCGGCTGGCTCCAAGCTCGCCAAGGCCGAGCAGCTTGAAGTGCCAGTGCTGGACGAGGCCGGGTTGCTGGATTTGTTGAAGCAACATGGACTGGACGCCTAGACAAATCCTTAACCAGAATTAGCGCTGGCCAGAAGGGACCCTGGCTGGCGGAAAAATCTGAGAACTCGCGCAGATCGCCTGTACCGCAAATTGGCTACCATGGCGTTGTTCTGTAACGGAGTGTAAGTGGGCTTTCAATCGAGAGCCAGGGCACCCGATAACAACAACGTTAAAACGGATTTTTCCATGCGCGCCGATTTAGTCTCCCGCACTGGTTCCGCCAGCCGCCTCCTTGTGACGCTCGTTCTTGCTTCGGCCCTGATGGCCTGCAAGACCGAAAAAGACCCCGACGACCCCACCATTATTGGAGTGCCTCCGGCAGAGGCCTATCTCGGCGTAGAGTACTACTACAACTTCGGCGCCTATGGCGGCGAGGACATTCTCGATTACACCCTTACCAACGCGCCATCCTGGCTTGCCCTCGAAGATACCAGCAATAAGGCCCGCCAGGGCATCATCATGCGAGGCGTCCCCGGGCTTAGTGGGGGCAGTCGGGGCGAAGCGGATCTGGGGCGTCAGCTGGGTATCAACCTCGTCAGCACCGACGGGGGCATGTCGGGTGTGCAACCGTTTGATATCGAGGTTAAGTACAATGCGCTATCGCTTGAGAACGACACCTTCACGGAGGGGCAGAGCTCCGATAGTGGAGCCGACACCGACGAAGAGCCGGAAGAGAACGACGAGTTTTGTGACGTTCCGAAGCTGGGTACCCCGGGGGAACACAGTTTTACCGTAAACCAGTACGCTGAAGATGGTTCGGTTTCCGGCACCAAGACCATCACTGCCGAAACCCAGCCGGTTCTGGTGCGAGTGCTGCTCGATCAACCATCCGTCACCCGGGTGGCGGTGGCCTTTGAACTCACGTCCGAGTACAACCCGGCCAGCTGCGACAAGGATCCCGATACCAATTACCTTCCGCCCCATCAGCGTTGTGACCACAGTAAGGCGAACGAGGCCGATGCCACCGTCGGTCATGACATAGTCGCGCTGGGCAGCAACAGTCAAACCCGTCTGGAAGAGCTGGATTACCTTGTCTATCAGCAGGACGAGTCCGGTACCTATACCCGTGGTGTAGTAACGCTGGAACCGGGCATTACCGAGTGCTATATACGCCTGGAAGTCATTGACGATTCTTTCCCGGAGAAGCAGGAAACTGCCAAGCTCAAGCTCACTGAAGTTCGTTCCGGGCTGGCGGGACTGGGCCCCAATAACAAAGAAGCCGATACCTCTCTGAAAATTGATGACAACGAGCCTCTGGTAAGCATTCAGACCGAAGATGGGGGCGCGCGAGATGCCTTGAACGTTGGCGATGCACGAGAGTACCTGGCGGTGCTGACGGGTGACAGGGACGAGGTGATTCGGGCCAGATTTCAGGAAACTAAGGAGTCCGATGTAGAGCTGGGGGCTGGTGTAGTTACCGAACGCTGGATTAATGGCCGTTGGTCGCCTTCCGATGAGCTGGAGTTTCCTGTTGGCGTCAACGAAGTCAGGTTCCGCATCCGGGTTCCGGATGGTAGCTACTCCAACCCGGAATTGGACGACCGCTTCCTCCTGCTCGGCCTGGATCAGAAGTATCAGGCAGGCCGGGAAAACTACGCTCGTGTGGCTGACGACAGTATTTTGAGAGTGAGCTTTAATGAGCAGGTTAAAGCACTTGCGTTGAACAAATCCGACGGCTTTGTCGCGACCGACCTCGATGTATCCCACCAGGGGCGGGTCTTCGTCGCCGGTTATGACAGTCTCAACAGCGATCGTGTGCGGGTCAGGGTTTACGATCAGAAAGGCAGTGAACTGCAGGATATTCTGATTTCCAACCCCAGCGACACGCTGTCACAGCCAAAGCCGCTGATTGCCACCGTCAAGCGAGAGGTAGCCAAGGATAAAGGCAAGGTCGACCGCTTCGAATTTGTTGTCTCCTACAGCACGGATTCCGCCGTGGCGGGCACCGTCGCCCAGGGTGGAGAGGATATTGTGACGACCAGGTACGGGTTTGATGAGGAGTCCAATGGTGGTGAGTATGTTGCGAACTGGACCATTCGAACCGGCACCAGTGCCGACGACCAGGTGCGATCGGTGCACATGAATTCCGACAGTGGTTACGTGCTGATCGCCGGGGAAACCGGGGGAACCTGGCCCAAACAAACGAACGCCGGTGGTACGGACAGCTTCCTGCAACGCATCGATACGGAGCTGGATGGCGCCAACGAAGTGCCGAAGGTTGCCTGGACTCGCCAGGTCGGTTCGTCAGCCAACGAGTCTGTGGTCGGCGCCGCTCCCCGCTCTGTGGCGCCTCTGCTCTTCGGGTCCGTGGCTGGTTCGGTGAATGGCGAGCCGGCATTGGGAGGGGTAGATGCTTTCTATTACAGCACCACCTCAGGCGAGCGCGGGCTAGCCGTGTTCCAAGTCGGCTCCCAGGACGATGATCCGCTCACTGATGCTATCTACGAAAGTAATCAAATGTGGCTACTCGGCACTACGGCCGGCAGCTATCGGCTGCTGAAAGACGAGGACGGCAACCGCAGCCTGGAGCGTGGGCTCCTGGATAGTCAGGCGGGCTTTCTTTTGGCTTACACCACTACCGGTCTGATCAGGCGGGCGTTCACCCTCAACGATGATGGCGATCAATGGAATGACCGCCTCAGGGTATTGATGGCGTTTGACGACGATATGGTCACCAGTGGGGTCACGGACGGTGGGTTCGATGGGGAAACAGCCGTGGTCAGCGGCGATCAGGGTATTTTAGCCAGGGTATCCCTGGTTGAAGAAGATGCAGAATCGGATAGCGCGGAAAAGCCCTACAAGAACGAATGGCGTTACCAGTTGCCTGAAGGAGACTCCGAGATTGTCGCCCTGGCCAATTATCGCGATGATGAAATCGCGGCTCTGACGCGCGTTGGCAGTGATTGGTTAGTGCTGGTGTTCAGTCCGGAGGGCCAGCTGCTTTCAGCGCTGGACTAAACCGCACCCTCATGCCTGCTGGCGCTGGCATAAAGCCTCAGGTAATCCGTGCTGGTCACGATGCCTGAGGCTTCCCCGTTCGAGTCCACCACCAGGGCAGCATTTAACTGGTGTGCAAGCATCAGTCTGGCCAGTTGATGGGCGTCGGTTTCCGGCGACGCGGTGAGAAACGCAGGCAGTTCCATATGGACCAGGTTCTGGTCGAAGGCGTTGGCGCGATTGCGGTGCAACCAATCGAGAAGCCAACGGAGATCAACCAGGCCTGCAATATTGTCTTCCGCTGTGATGACCAGGTGGTGCACGCCGTGTTCTTCCATGAGTGCCATGGCATTCGAGATGGTGGACGTGGCCGGCACCGAGTACAGGGCGGGGGAGCAGATCATCGATACCGGCAGGTAAGCCCGTTCCGCCCGGGGTTCGCCTGCGGCAGTAGCACCATACTCTTCCAGCGCCCGATGGCGTCCCGAGTTGGCAGCCTGCTGGAATTCCGCATCGGTTGCCTCGCTGTGGCTGGCATTGATCGCGTGGCCTTCTGTCAGTTCCGTTACATTGTCCACACGCCGTGCCCGGAAGGCTTCCGGAAGGCGGGTCCCTATAGGACGGCCTGGCTCACTGACGAAGATGGACATGAAGCGGAATCCTCAAATTTTGTACTGGCGTTATTCGCCTATCGGCCGAGAGGCCCTTTTCTGTAGTTTACCCTGAATTCGTTTCTCTTTACTCCGACTGATGCAGGCGACGGCTTGCCAGCCGACGCATCAGGCGTGTTGGCAGGCACTGTGGTTGGTTTGAGAGCCTGTCCGCCAGATACTCCGCAAGCAACGGGGCATAGGTGAGTCCCTTGCTGCCTAGCCCAGTGAACATGAACAGGTTCGGGCTCAACTGGCCCTCGGAGTCGCACAGTTCATCGGCCACAGGCTGGTAGTCGTGAGTAGCGCAGCGGAAGCTGACTCGCCCTTCAACGGATTCTTCGAGCCCCTCTGTGTTATCTAGAATGCCCGGCAATAAGTCAGTCAGTTCGTTCAGGTTCTGTTCATGGCTGACCACGGTGGGGTCGGGATTGTCATCGCGCAGGTCAAAAGTGGCGCCAACGACAGCCACACCGCCATGGGCGGGATTCAGGTAGCGAGGGCCACAGATCACGGATCGAGGGCTTGTCAGGGAATGTGATTCCAGGTGAGTGACCTGACCACGAATCTTCTTGAGACGGAACCGGCCCGAAACCGGCAGCAGCGACGGGGTAAGATGGCCGGCGCAAATTACCACGCGATCGGCCACTATCTCTGGCCCGGTCGCGGGCTTTATGGTCCAGGCGTGGGTTAGTCGTTGCAGCTGCAGCACGTCGGTCTGGAACTGCTGGCGGATCAGGGGGTGCGCCGCGAGTTCCTTACACAGCTTTGCCGGCTCTAGCCAGCCACTGCGAGGAAACCAGAGTCCGCCGGTTTGGGTGGGAACGCCGGTCAGCTGCTCAGCCTGGTGTTGGTCTACCGGATAGAAGACGTCCGCCGGGTAAGCGTTTCTATTCAGGAAGCGCCGCTGACGGTCCTGTTCCTGCTCTCTCCAGGCCAGCTGGAGTAGACCGGTAGGATGCCAATGTTGATCACGGAAGCGGTTGTAGAAGCGCTGAGTAAAGCACAGCGCGGTCAGTGCCAGCTCTGTTTGATCGTTGAATTCGACCCCCAGTTTCACATAGGTCGCGCCCTGAAGGTTCCCGGAGGCGCCCGCGCCAGGGCCGGTCGCAGAATCAATCAGCGTCACCGGAAAGCCGCGCTCGGAGAGATTGCGGGCGAGCAGGCAGCCGGCAATGCCCGCGCCGATGATTGCAACTGAATTCGCGCGCGGATCTTGGTCTGACACAACTTCAGCCGGTAGCGTACCCGCCAGCATGTCTCTTTTGCGTCCGAATCCCGGCGCGATGTTCATGGTGAAGCCAGCGCTTTCGAGTGCCTGCCGAACTCGGCTCACCGAGGTAAAGGTGGCCAGTGTCGCGCCCGGCTTGCTGTGCGCGCTGATCAACGCAAGAGCCTGATCCTGCCACATCTCCGGATTACAGGCCGGAGAAAAACCATCAAGGAACCAGGCGTCGGCCTTGAACTGGAGCGCCTGCCAGGCTTCACGGACATCTCCCAGGTAAAGCGTTAGCCGAACCCGGCCGCCATCGAGCAGAATGCGATGCGCGCCGCGGGTCATCGGTGGATACTTGTCAGCTAGCTCGGCGGCAAGTGGGGCCAGCTCCGGCCATGAGGCAAGGGCCCGAACCAGGTCGTCCCGTTTCAGGGGAAAGCGCTCTACCGATACAAAATGCAGGGTGGCGGACTGGTTGGTCGCATGCTCCCGCCAAGCCTGCCAGGTGGCGAGAAAATTAAGCCCCGTTCCGAACCCGGACTCGGCCACCACAAAGCTGCCACCCGCTGGAACCGACGTAAACCGTTCAGAAAGCCGGTTGGGGCGAAGAAACACGTACCGGCTCTCGGCCAGCCCGTCTTCACGATTGAAATAGACGTCCCCGAACTGGGTTGATTCCGGGACACCGTCCTGCCAGGTCAGTTCAGCGGTTTCGATACTGGGTGAGAGCAGCTCGTCGGGCATGGGATCAGTTAGCGGGCTCGAGCACCGAGACGGATTCAATGATCACTGGCTCTACCGGTACGTTAGCCATTCCTCGGGCATTTTTTGTATCCACGCCCGCAATCGCGTCAACCACGCCCATCCCTTCAGTCACTTTACCGAAAACGGCATAGCCCGCGCCCCTGACGCCGGCATCCAGAAAACCGTTGTTCACCACATTGATAAAGAACTGAGAGGTGGCGCTGTCCGGAGCGCTGGTGCGCGCCATGGCAATGCTGCCACGAAGGTTCTTCAGGGTCGGCTTGGCTTCATTCACGATCGGATCCTGGGTGGGCTTCCGGGTCAGGTCCTTGTTAAAGCCACCACCCTGAATCATGAAACCGGGTATTACGCGGTGGAACACGGTGTTGTCGTAGAACCCGCTGCGGGCGTACTCAAGAAAATTTTCAACAGTCTTTGGAGCGACATCCGGGCGCAACTGGAGGACAAATGGGCCTTTGCTGGTGACAACTTTTACGCTCGGCAGGGGTGCTGAAGCTGTCTCTGAAGCCGTTTCGGCGTGGGCTCCGCTAAGCGGCAGTATGGCCGACATAGCTAGAATCAGGGCAGGGATCACACTACGAACCAGTTTTACGGAATTTAGCATTTGATTACTTATCTCCTGGTGAGTTGCAGAGCGATTTCCTGCAATAATTCATTGAATCTTCAGTTACCGCAGGATTTTAGCAGAAGCTTGGGCTGTTTCGGCGACTCATGAGATACGGAATCGCGAGATTAAGCTACGCTCAGTGGTTGCTGCAGTTCTTATTCCTCCATGCCGGGCCGGGTTGTACGGTTTTCACGAATAATAAGGAGAATTCAGTGAGAATCCGTCAGGGATTTGAAGAAAAGTCGCGATTAGGACGATTGCTCGTCGGTCGAGGCTACCTGTCTGAAGCGCAGCTTGAAGAAGGTCTGCGCTTGCAACGGAAATCAGGAGAGCGACTGGGTGAGGTGTTCATTCAGTCTGGCTGGATCAGTGAAAAAGAGTTGCATCGGGTACTGAAGCATCAGTCCCGCTACCGTAACGCCGCCGCGCTCGTCGCCGTTGTAGCTCTGCCTTTCCAACCACTGGTCGGTTTCGCGGCCACTAACCATGTCAACAACACGAACTCCACTTCGTCTGAGTCTGGCGAGATGTACGAGGAGGCGGGCTTCACGCCCCTGGAGGACGACGAGTTAGCCGCCGTGTCGGGGCAGGGCGATTCCTCGCTGCTGGAACGTATGGCACGGGTGGGCAACATGGTGGGTAACGCAACGGAACAGGGTGACGGATCGGAAGCAGATGTCATGGAAGGGCTGAAGCTTACGACCAACGTGTTCGTACCTGTCCTGAACTTCCTGGATTCGGACCTCAGTATCAAAGGGGTTCACTATCGGGAGGGAGAACCCCGATATACGTTGCAAGAGGATGGTGGCCTGACTCTGGCGTTTCCGGAGCGCATTGAGGAAATCAGGATGAACAACATCCGGGTGAGCGGCAGTCGGGGGCCTTCGTTTGGAAACGTCAGCATCCATGATATCCGCTTCAGCCCCTCGTCACAGATGACTATCTATACCCGCTAACGATCCTGGAAAAAAATAACGCCCGGCTTGCCGGGCGTTATCTTAGGACTGGGGCACTCAGGCGCTGGCCAGAATGGTTCTGCTTGATACTGAGGTCTGCTGGCCTTGCTGGCCATAAAGCTTTTGCTGGCCGGTAGCACCGCGGAAAATATCGGTCAGTCGTGAGAGGCGTTTTTGCAGGTGGCCCATAACCCGCCCGTTGTGCTGATTCAGGGCCTGACACTGGCGCATTTGCTCATCGGCACGTTTCCAGAGATCAATAAGTTCGGTCAGGCCGGCACTTTGAATAAATCGGGAAGGTGCACCGCTCTCCGGCTTGTAGCCCATGGCGACGAGAGCGTGGATCTTCTGTTTTGCCCGCTCCCTTATCTGTGCGAGAAGCTGATTTTTTTCTGCGGTCAGCGCCTGCAGCGCACGGACATCGGAGGCGGACAGGCAGGCTTTTTCCTTATCAAGGATGTCCGTCAAAACCGCAAGCTGTTTCACGTCTTGCAGCAGAAGCTCTTTCAATTCATCGATAGCAGCCATGATTTACTCACCCAAAAATGCTTTCATCCATCTCAAGCATTTTCTGGGCCAGTTTCTCTGCATCAATTTTGTAGGTTCCGCTCTCGAGTGCTGACCGGATTTCTGCAATTCGGTCGTCATCCATCTCGGGATAATCACCCAGCTTCTGTTCCAGCTGCTTCAGGTTTTTTGCCTGATTGCTGAGGCTAACGCTTTCGCCGCGAGCGGACTGGGCCTGGGTTTTAGCCTGTTCGCTGCTTGCCGGCTGGGTGCCCTGGCTGCTGGAGGACTTATCGGCCGTGGTTCTCTGGGTGTTGACCTGGCCGGGGCCAATTCCATTTAAGTCAACTGACATATGTATACCTGCTTGCCTGTATAGTGCCGCGCGGATGCGCGACTTACTCGGGTGTGTATCTATGTAACGGCCGGGCCGTCCATACCTTTAGTGAAAAATTCCGGATTTTTATTACCAATTCTCCATCTGCTGCGCCTCTATGTATGCGATGTGGCGAGGGCGGCGGCAGTCTATTGCCGAGCGGCAGAAACTTGCCAGTTCCGGTTGCCAGTCAAGGCTGCCAACTTCGGTTACATCGGAATCTCAACACGCCCCGGTGCGATGACATTGGCCCGAACCGTCCGGGCAGATCGGAGGTTCTCAACCAAT
Source organism: Marinobacter sp. LA51 (assembly GCF_030297175.1). Classification (NCBI taxonomy): domain Bacteria; kingdom Pseudomonadati; phylum Pseudomonadota; class Gammaproteobacteria; order Pseudomonadales; family Marinobacteraceae; genus Marinobacter; species Marinobacter apostichopi. The sequence goes on from NZ_AP028070.1 coordinate 1,717,252, forward strand.
ACCTGTTCGCCGACCGAGGCATTTGCCAGGGCTTTGCCTCGGGATGTTACCGAGAAAGCTCCACTCTTGGCGAAGATAATAACATGATCGCCCCGTTCCACTGCGTCGGGAGCGGAGAGGAGGTCGGGGGTAATCACGGACCCTGCATTGATTGGCCGACGAATTTCCATGCCCTGTACATCATCGGCGTTGCCCAGCACGCCTCGGCGACTGGCATTTACCACGACCGATTCGGTGGTGACCATATCGGCGGTAATGCGCTCCCCACGGGCCAGCGGTCGTGCTGCCACCAGGGCGGGGCCATTGATGGAAACCGACGCGGTCACAAACATACGCCAGGGGCGTTTACCGTCACACGCGACCTGCAGGGACGGATGGGTGCTGCGCCAGGGATCACCGGTGAACTCAACGGCCAATGGCTGCTCACAACTAGCCAGGGAAAGCCTGCTGTCAACACTGCCCGGCTCAAAGGTGACGTCATAGCCTTGCTCAGACTGCGCCTCCGAAAAGGCGGTTAGATAGCGCGTTGCAGCCTCCTCAATCTCCATGGCCGTCGTCTGGGCCGATACGCCGCCCGTGACGCCGGACATTACTAGAGCGATGCTAAAAATGGTGATGCGCATACGTGTCACTTTGTCCTATGCTGTCAATGTCCGGCCATTACTCTGGAAAAATCCTAAGGATTTGGCCCCGTCGGCCGTTAAGCGAGCAGATAGTTATGTTGGTGACGATTTTTCGTCAGCTCGTTCATGATCTGAATAACAGCAAAATACATGCCGGTGATGACCCGGTGAGGTAGGAGAGCATAGATGGCAGGGGTATTGGATAGCGTAAACCAGCGGACCCAGCTGGTAGGGAAAAACCGCCTTGAGCTGCTGATGTTCCGCCTGCGCGGACGGCAGATGTACGGTATCAACGTGTTCAAGGTAAAAGAGGTTCTTCAATGTCCGAAGCTGTCCTCCATCCCGAACAGCCGTTCTGTGGTTCGAGGAGTCGCCCACACTCGCGGTGAGACCATTCCCATTATTGACCTCAGCATGTCCATTGGCTTGCCGGGGATTCCCCAGGAAGAACTGGCGAACAGTTTTGTGATTATCACCGAGTACAACCGGAAAACCCAGGGCTTCCTGGTTACCGGCGTGGATCGGATCATGAATATGAACTGGGAAGATATCCTTCCGCCACCGAAAGGTGCGGGCAAGGATGTTTACCTCACCGCCGTTACCAAGATTGATGATAAGCTGGTTGAAATCATTGACGTAGAGAAGATTCTTTCAGAAGTTTCTCCGCTCAAGGAAGATGTTACCGAAGCGGTCTTGAGCAAGAGCGCTGGGCGGGAGCCTGCCAATCTGCCGGTCCTGGTGGTTGATGACTCCTCGGTGGCTCGCCGCCAGATCGAGCGCTGCCTGACGGCGATTGGTATGGACGTGGTCACCAAAAACGACGGCAAACAAGCCTATGAGTACCTGAAAGAGATCACCAGTGATGGTTCCAAGGCCCGTGATCACCTGGCCCTCATTATCTCTGACGTCGAGATGCCGGAAATGGATGGCTACACACTGGTGACCAAGTGTAAAAGTGACCCGGCTATCAGCGAGATGTTTATTATGCTACATACTTCATTGAGCGGAGTCTTTAACCGGGCCATGGTGCAAAAAGTTGGGGCAGACGACTTCATGGCCAAGTTCAGTCCTGACGAACTGGCCGAGCGAGTGATGGAGATCATCGACCAAGGGTGATGCCATTGCTCACTGATGCACAAACAACAGAGATCCAATGAAAGCGGAAATAACGCCACAGGAATATGAAGCCTTCAAAACGTTCCTGCAGGATGCGTGCGGCATTTTGCTGGGCGAAAATAAACAATATCTGGTTAAGAGCCGCCTTCGTCGAATCCTGGAAGAAAACGAACTCAACTCCCTGGGTGAACTGCTCGACCGACTGAAACGGACGGGTAGGGCGAGCCTCCGTGAAGTGGTCATCGATGCGATGACCACTAACGAAACGCTCTGGTTTCGAGACAATCATCCGTTCCGAATCCTGCAGGAAAAGCTGCTGCCAGAGTTTGCCGAGCGTAAAACGGCTCAGCCTCTTCGGCTTTGGTCCGCGGCCTGCTCCACGGGGCAGGAGCCCTATTCGGTGGGCATGATTTTGGAAGAGTTCCGGCGTCAACGGCCGGGGCGCCTGCGTGATGTAAAAATTACCGCCACCGACATCTCCAAAAGTGTTCTCGAAGTGGCGCGCCGGGGCGAATACGAAATGATCGCCATCGGGCGTGGACTCTCTCCGGAACGGCAAAAACAGTTCTTCACGCCCTCGCTCAACGGTGGCTGGCAAATTCGCCCGCAGCTCAAGAGTATGGTTGAGTTCAAGGAGCTGAACCTGCTGGAGCGTTACATGCTTGGGAAATTCGACATCGTGATGTGTCGTAATGTCCTCATCTATTTCTCGGCAGAGCTCAAGAAAGACATCCTTACCCGCATCCATGCCACCCTGAATCCTGGTGGTTACCTCATCCTAGGTGCCTCTGAATCGCTGAACGGTCTGCCCGACTTGTATGAAATGGTGCAGTGTCACCCGGGTATTATTTACAGGAAAAAATAGCCTGATGTTTATCGATTTCGAGAACATGGATGCGACCGAGGCTTACCACATTCTGACCCAGACCGTGGTACCTCGTCCGGTTGCCTGGGTGCTGAGTGAAAATCCCGATGGCGACTATAACCTGGCGCCGTTCTCATTCTTTACACCCATCACCAGCAATCCTCCGGTGTTGATGTTCTCGGTGGGGCGAAAGCCCACGGACAATGCCTTCAAGGACACGCGGGTGAATATCGAGGCTCGTAAGGATTTTGTCGTCCATATCGCCCACCGGGAACTGGCTGGCGCCATGACGGCCACATCCCGCACCTTGCCGCACGGTGAGTCGGAGCTGGCGGATCTGGGGCTGGAGCTCACGCCGATGGAAGGCTCCCGCCTGGCACGGCTCAAGGATTGCCACGTTGCTTTCGCCTGTGAGCTCTATGACATCAAGGAAATCGGGGAAGCGCCCCAGACTCTGGTATTTGGCGTGGTGAAAGGAGTCTACGTGAGTGACCAGGCGACCCGTTTCGATGATAAAGGCCGGTTAAAGATCGATGCCGCGGCGGTGGACCCCATCGGTCGCCTGGGCGGCAGCGAATACGTGACCTTTGGTGATATTCTTAAGATTCCTCGCCCCTCCTGATCGTGAACTGAGGAGTTGCCAGTGGATCAGCTCAACCTCAGACACCTCTATTACTTCTGGATGATCAGCAGGGAAGGCTCCATTGCCCGCGCCAGCGAGGTGCTGGAGCTTGCCCCGCAAACCCTGAGCGGACAGCTCGCCACCTTCGAATCTTCCCTGGATGGTCTGCTGTTCCGGCGTGAACAGCGGCAGCTGATTCTGACCGATTTGGGTAAGACCGTGCTGGGTTATGCCGATGAGATCTTTGCACTTACCGGCGAACTCACTGAAACCCTTCAGCTGGCGCCAGGCGATCGTCCGTTAACGTTGTCTGCAGGGATCTCTGCCTCCATTCATAAGTTGATTGCCTATGCGCTTCTGCAGCCCGCGATGGCGCTGTCACGTCCTATTCAGCTCAACTGCCAGACCGGCGGCACTGAGGATCTGATGCTGCGCCTCAAGCGCATGGAACTTGATGTGGTGCTGACTGATCGCATGCCAGGGCTGGTTGACCACGGCCGCTTTACTGCACATCCGCTTGCAGGCTCGACAATCAGCCTGTTCGCCCGATCCGATATCGCCGAACGACTGAAGCGGGGCTTTCCGGGCTCACTTAACGGCGAGCCGCTGCTTGCGAATGCGACCAATGCTCCTTATTTCGAGAAGCTGATGAACTGGTTTTCACTGCAAGGGGTGCGAATGAACGTGGTGGCCCGCATTGATGACAGTGCACTGATAAAAGTCTTTGGCCGGCAAGGCCTTGGCGTGTTCGCGGCACCGACGGCCATCCGGGCGGAAGTATGCCGACAGTACGAGGTGGAAGAGATAGCCTCAATCAATGACGTGAAAGATGAGCTGTTTGCGATAACTCGGAGCAAAGACCCTGCACATGAAGGCGTTCGTGCTATTTGCGAAGGCGGTACGAGCCTTCAGGCCTCTCAAAATGCCTCTAAATAGACCTATGAATAGATCATTCGATTCCTCGAAAAAAACGATCTAAAAGGTTCATAAAAGCTTATTTTATCGAGCAGTCTTTGGGGGCAGGATGGAATTGTGTAGACCACATTTTCAGAGGAGTCACCGCCATGAAGACTATCCACAAATTTCGTCTGGAACCCGGTAAGGAGCCTACCAGTCTTTCGCTCCATGACGGCTATCGCGTCGTCCGGTGTGAATACATGGTGCCGGATAAATCCGTCTATCTCTGGGTCGAGCAACCATTAAGGGTCGGCGCGCAGACCCGCGAGCACTATTTCCGCGTCGCCTTCTCTGGCGAGCCGGTCCCGGACTCCTATGAGTATCGTGGCACCGCACTGGATACCTTCGGCCCGGAAGCGTATCACGTGTTTGAGGTGCCAGAGGGGGAGCGGTCAATGGACATTGGCCGTTCCAGTAACCACGATTTTTCCGGCGGCCAGTGGCACGGCTCTGAAGCCTCTTAAGGCTCCATAAAGGAAAGGTTTCGAGCTCTCCGAGCTTATCGTGGTCGACCAGAGTGCCGTGGAGAGTATTGTGGAGAGGCCTGTGGAGAGGTCTGTGGGGAATTGCCAAACACCTTAGCAGCTCAGGCCTGGAGTGGCAGGTGGCCGGTTTTCACCCAGATTACGGTCTCCTGCTCAACAAAGGGGTGGTGTTGGCTGAGATGAGGGCTGCGAATCCAGGTACCGACCGGGTAGCGGCCGTATTCATCACAGAACTCGCCTGAGAGCACAAAGATCTCCTCTCCGCCGAAGTGCCGGTGCGGTTGAAAGCGCTCGCCGGCCGGCCATTTCACCAATGCGACATGCTCGTGCTCGAAATTGTGCAGCGGCATTACCTCAAGCCCGCCAATACCCGGTAGCCAGGGCTGAGAATGGGTGTCTATTCGCACAGGCGTAAGGTCACGCTCTTCAAATTGATGCAATTTGACCAGCAGGGTGCAGCCGTCACGGCTGAAGGGCGCGTGGCCAGTCCCGGGCGGGTTTCGGAAATAAGTTCCGGCGGGATAGTCTCCGGTTTCATCGGAAAAAACACCATCCAGAACCAGGATTTCCTCACCCAACGGATGCTCGTGCCGTTTAAATGAGGCGCCCGCCTCATAACGGACCACGCTGGTGGCGTGACCACGTTCCGCCTCTTCACGGGCCAGCGGTTTTCTCAGCACGCCGCCCGCCGGGCTGGGAACCCAATCCTGTTCTTCAGTGCGGATTACTACACGCTTGGAGAAATCCATGTTCAGCATCGCTGGCCTCGTGCCTGGTAGCTATTTGATCAAGTTTTGGATATCCCGGAAGTGCGGGTGCTTGCTGTTCTTCATCCACTCAAAGGCGACCATTTCCAGCGTCACGATCCGTGCGCCACTCTGAGCTAGGCGATCCAGGGCAACGTCCCGGTCAAACTCGTTTCGGGAACCGGTGGCGTCTGCTACTACCCATACGGTGTAGCCGGCATTGAGCAGGCTGAGTGCCGTTTGCAGCATGCATACGTGGGTTTCACACCCTGAGATCACGATCTCCTGACGTCCTTGCGGAAGCTGGTCGATGAGACCGTCACCGCAGGCGTCGAAATGGTCCTTGGAAATGACCTGATCACACAGTTCCCGGATGTCTTCCACGTTGTGGCCAAGCTTCTCCGGTGATTGCTCTGTGGCCACTATGGGCACCCCTAGAAGCCCAGCAATGGTGGCGAGAGTGAGGCACCGGTCGACCACTTCCTCGCCATGGGCGATGGCAGGCATCAGTCGTTCCTGAACGTCGATCAACACCAGGGTTGAGTGCTCGGTTTTCATCATCATTGGCTGGCTCCTTAGGCGGAATTGGCAGGAGTGGAATGGCGCGCGACCTTTCTCCCATAGTGCCCAATCCTAACAAGAGGTAAACGAAAACCCACCCGAAAAGAAAAAAATGCCCGAAGTGTAGAAAGGGAGTTGCCAAACGGCATAAAAACCATTAGAGTTTGCGCCCTCAAATGAGCGACGATATTGCTGATTTGAAACAGTTTATTGGAGAGGTGGCCGAGTGGCTGAAGGCGCACGCCTGGAAAGTGTGTAAACGTTAATAGCGTTTCGAGGGTTCGAATCCCTCCCTCTCCGCCAACAGAAAGCCCTGACCTTACACAAGGTCAGGGCTTTTTTTATGGGTTCAGAAAGTGAGCTCTAACCCCGCGTAATAGGTGCGCTTGGCCGCTGGTTCGAAATATCGGCCGTTGCTGGCGTTAATGCGCACATTGGCGAAATGCTCCTCGTCCAGAACATTGCGGACACCCACGAAGGCTTTCAGCAGGCTGTTGCGGCTGACGTGCCAGGTATCGCCCCCTCGCAGGTTCACCAGCCAGTAATCGTCGACCTCGACATTGTTGGCATCATCCGCCACCAAGTCTCCGACATAGCGGGTTTCAAGGGTCGCGAAATTGCCACCGAGACCGCTCCACTGTATCTGGTTGCTCCAGACCCGCTCCGGCAGCCCTGGCAGCCGGTTACCGGCAAAGTCATTGCCGCCCACTTGATAGTCATCAAAGGTGTAGCGGGCCAGTGTCAGGGCCGTCTCAATCCGCCAGGCTTGCGAGATACTCCAACCCGCGGCCGCTTCAACACCTTTGCGAGTGGTATCCCCGGTATTACGATAAAAGGTCCGGTCGTTGTCGCCAGGCAAGGTGTAGGGGGTCAACTCGTCACGCACATCAATCCAGAACAGAGTCAGGTCATAGCGGACGCCGCCGTCCAGTTCGCCCCGTAAGCCCAATTCATGATTCACCGCCTTCTGGGGCTCAACATCCGGATTGAAACCGCCCTGGCCTGAGGGGTTGGCGAACTCCGAGAAGGTGGGTGTTTCGAACGCGGTGCTTAGGTTGGCGTAGGCCTGATGGTCGGGGCGATATCGATAACTCAGGCCGGCTGAGCCACTCCATTCACCAAAGGATCGGTCACCGGACTGATCGCCGTCCTGAACGAATTGGTCGTCCACATCCAGGTGGATGTGATCGAAGCGGGCGCCCACTGAAAGTGTCAGGTCGGAATTCAGGTCCAGATCACTTTGGCTGAAAACGCTGAGTGCCGTAGCGGTTTGCACCTCATCTGCAGTTTCACCCTGAAGTGTGCCGTCAAAACTCACTTCGCGTCGGCTGCGATCGTCCCGTTGTCGTCGCGCCTCAATCCCAGTAACCGTGCGGACAGGGTAACCGGCCAATGCAAAGGGCTGGCGATAGTCGGAGTTGAAGCCGAAGTAATCGCGGTTGTAGTCGATTCGGCTCGGGCCGGGAAAGGGCAGTTGCTGCTCGAAATTACGGCGCAGGTAGAAGGTCTTAGCTCGCCATTCGCCGGAGCCGGCCGACAAGTCCTCGTATTGCAGGCCCAGTACCTGCTGGTCGACGGTCTGACCGGTGTCGTAGTCCTCGGTAAAGCGCCCGGCTTGGGTGCGGTCGTCTTCAACCTGTTCATCGGTGAGAGCGCCGGGGTCTTCCGAGCGCGGGTTATCGAGAAGGTTCAGGATAATCGTCAGGGACTGATCGTCACCCAGGTCCCGGCTCAGCTTCGAATTGAACAGGTATTTCTCGACCTCGCTCTGATCTCGGTAACCTTCGACATTTAACGCAGTGAAACTAACGTTATGGGCCCAGGCTCCGTCAGAACCGCTGTTGCGGGCGGTAAGCTTGCCAAAGTCATGGCTCCCACCGGTGAGGCGAATGCTGGAGCCTTCGGGTGTCCGACGGCCATCGGCGGTAGTGACGCTGATCACACCGCCAGCGGCGTTGCCATAGAGTACCGAGGCCGGGCCACGAATGACTTCGATCCGCTCGGCGTTGTCTAAATCAATGGCGTCGAGCTGGGCCTGTCCGTCGGGCAGGGTGTAGGGAATGCCATCTACGATCACGGTAATTCCCCGAACCCCGAAGGGAGCCCGGGCGCCGAAGCCCCGAATGGCAATGCGCTCGCCCTGGGCGTAGTTTTCCTGATTCTGCAGATACACGCCGGGAACCAGCACCAGGGACTCATCCAGCTTGTTTCGTAACTGGCCCTGTTGAATGGTGAGGCGATCGACAACGGAGAGCGCTGCAGGGGTCTCGTAGAGCGTGCGCTCCAGCAATGGTGCGGTAACCACGATGTTCGCGCCGGATTCCCCATGAGCCGCTGTAACAACGGCGATCAGGGTAACCCCTACCCATACTGCCCGTGGAAATTTGGCAGGTCGATCCCCTAGTGGCTTCATGCTTGGCGCCGCCAAACGGTCATCCGGTTATTGGCCGGCATTTCGATATCTTCATCCAGCGATAGTCGGCAGCGGTCAGCAAGCGCGATCAGATCGGTCATGTCCCGGATGCCCATGCTCGGATTTTGAGAGCGAAGGTGCTGGTCAAAATTCAGGTTGCTGGCACTGGTGTGTTGGCCTTCGTAACGGAAAGGGCCGTAAAGGCAAAGCGCCGATCCATGAGCCAGAATCGTAGCGACGCCTGCAAACATGCGCTCCACTTCAGGCCAAGACATGATGTGGGCGGTGTTGGCTGAGAACACACCATTCACCGGACCGGGTACGCCCCAGTCTGATTGGCAAACGTCCAGTGTTATGGGCGGATTGAGGTTGGCCAGGCCGGCTTGCCCGATTCTGGGCAGGCAGAGTTGGCCATTCTGGGGATGGTCGCTGGGCTGCCAGGTCAGGTGGGGCAAGTGGCCGGCAAAATGCACGGCATGCTGGCCCGTGCCGGTGCCAATTTCAAGAACCAGCCCCGGCGCATGGAAAATGGCCGCCAGCTTGTCGAGTATGGGCCCTTTGTTGTTCTCGCAGGCTTGGGAAAACGGTAGATCCTGAGTCACATTGGCACCGTTAATGCCGAATGCCAAAGTCACTGAATTCCCCGGTGGCCTCTTGTTCCGATACCTCCACCGAGTCCACCCGCGCGGCAGACGGGCCGATCTCGCACCAGCTTTTCAGCTGCTGCAATTGATCTTCGGTACCCTCCGCTACGACTTCCACTCTGCCGTCGGCGAGGTTACGGGCAAAACCAGTAAGCCCGAATTTGGTAGCTTGGGTTGCTGTGGAAGCTCTGTAGTAGACTCCTTGAACGAGTCCGGAAATAAGCAGGGACCAGCGCTTGGCGTGCATGAATTGTCCTTGTCAGGCGGATATGTCAGCTATCTTTTAATCTACCGGCTGTAGGTCGATGTATTCAAGAAGGCTGGAGTGCAATGTCTGGGATTTTCTGTAAGCGTAACACCACGGTATACCCTAATGCTCTGTTCTGCGAAGCAGAGGGGTTAGGCCGACTTTCTAATGGTTTGAAAACGGCGGGTGTTGAATCCGTTCGGGTTCCGGAGGTTGTCCGGGTAGACGAATCGACTCTCGAGATAACGGCCATAGAGCCGGCCCGGATCGACGATTGCGCGCTCGAAGCGCTGGGTGAGGGGCTGGCGGCACTGCACAGGCTGCCGCAGTCCATGTATGGCTGGCACGGGGGCAATTACATCGGGCTGTCGCCGCAGCCGAACTGCTGGGCCGAATCCTGGGGCGAGTTCTTTGTCCAGAACCGTCTACGCTATCAGGTGTCCCGAGTTCGGGCGAGCGGCGTTCGCAACCGATTCGAAGGCATTCTGGATCAGTGTGATGACACTCTGATTCGCTGGCTGAACGAGCATTGCGACCACCCGAGCCTGCTACACGGCGACCTCTGGAGTGGCAATGTTTTGTTTGATCGGGAAGGGCCCTGGCTCATCGACCCGGCGATCTATTGCGGGGATCGCGAAGCGGATCTGGCGATGACAGAGATGTTCGGAGGTTTCGGGGCTGCCTTTTACCGGGCCTATGACCGGACCTTCCGCCGAACTTCGGTTTATGAGCAGAAGCGCGACATTTACAACCTGTACCACTACCTCAACCATTACAACCTGTTTGGCAGTAGCTACCAGTGGGGCTGCGAGCGCGGCTTTGTAGCGATGCAGGAGCTCTGCATGCGCACCGCCTAGATCAGCCCAGCACTGCGCAGGGCAAACACCCCAAGAGTCACGGTAATGCTGGCCATCAGGGTCGTCAACGCAATGATGTTGGCGGCCAGGCGATCATTGCCGCCCAGTGCTTTCACCATGACAAAGCTCGCGGCAGCTGTGGGGCTGGCAAAGTACAAAAACATCAGGCCCAGTTCTGCGCCCCGAAAGCCTACAAGCCAGGCTGCAGCCGTACACAGGGCCGGCAACACCACCATTTTCAGGGAGCTGGAGCCCAAAGCCGTGGAACTGTCGCTGCGGATGGCGCTGAGCGATACCGTGGCGCCAATACATAACAACGCCAGCGGCAGGGTCAGGGACGCGAAATAATCCCCGGAGGTCATAACCCATTCCGGAAACCGTATATCCAGCCAGGCGACTGGAATGGCGACGATGACCGCTATGATCAACGGGTTTCGGATAATATCGTGGCCGATGCGTCGCCAGCTGGCGGTTTGCCCCGGCTGATAGGCAATCAGCACGATGACCGACAGCGCGTTGTAGGAAATGATCACCAGCCCAAGCAGGATACCGCCCGCAGACAGTCCGAAGTCGCCATAAAGGTTCGCTGCCAGAGCGAGGCCCACAATGCCACAGTTGCCCCGGAACGCGCCCTGCACATAAACGCCCCGGTCAGCGTGAGGTACTCGCCAGTACGCCCAGAGCCAGGCCAGCGCAAAGCTCGCAATGGTTGCCGCCAGGTAGAAGCCTAGCAGGCTGAAGTTCAGTGCCGTATCGAGATCCGCCCGGATGATGCTCAGAAACACCAGTGTCGGCAGCGTGGCCTTGAATACCAGGGCCGAGGCCGTGTTGACGAACGCGCTGTCGATCCAATTGATCCTGCGCAATCCCATGCCAATAAAGACCATGGCAAATACAGGCAGGGTTGTTTCCAGGGTTTGCAGGAAAATGTCCGTCAGGTTCATGCCGGTATCGAGTTCCCTTGGTCGGCGAATGGGGTGCGTAAGTGAGGGTTCCACAGGAGGTTTTATTGTATGTGCTCGCTAAATAGTAAGCTATCTTTATGCTCCTAAAGTCCAATGCCAATCCCAATGCCTGGTAGACCTGTTTTAGTAGGTCCTTGTTCGGCGGCAAAAAAGCGCCAGTGTGAAAGAATTCTAACGAAAATCCTTGTCCCAAGGCCTCAGGCCTAGGCTATAGTGGGCGCCAATCGCCGAAGAAGAAGAGGACCAGGATGGAAGCCGTCAATCCGACCCCGGAGCAATTACAGAAAGTGCTGGCGGATACGCCAAAGGATCAACCGGTGGTCATGTTGAACCTGCTGAGATTCCGCGACCGGGCCAGCTACCCCGATGAGGCCATGGAACGCTCAGGTCGCGAAGCCTACAAGCTTTACATGGAAGAGGCGGGTGCCTGCGTCAGGGCTGTGGGTGCCGAGGTTATCTGGTCCGGCAACAGTGTTGGCTCTCTCATAGCACCGCCGGAAGAATCCTGGGACCAGGTTCTGCTAGTACGCTACCCGTCCATTGATGCCTTCATGGCAATGATTGAAAGCCCGGAATACAAGGGTGTGGTTAAGCATCGGACTGCCGCCGTTCAGGATTCCCGGCTGGTTGCGAATCTCGAAGACCGCGGCTGACGTCAGAACACACCGGTTTGCTGGATGACCATGTAGCTGGCGGTTCCTGCAGCAATGGATAGCAGGGCATTGCGCTGCCAGAGATGTACGGCGATCACCAGCAACCCTGGTATAAGGGCATCGAAACCCGGCAGGTCAGCCGTCCAGGTGCCAGAGCGTTGCAGAAACACCGTTGCCAGCAGGGCCATCACCGCGGCCGGCAAGTAACGCCCCAGGTGCTGAATCAGCGGATGTTCCGTGTGCCGCTCGAAAAACAGAAACGGAATGACCCGCGTCGCGAAGGTCGCGACTGCAGCAACGGCAATGAATGCGGCAATATAGGTCGATTCAGCCACGATTCACGTCTCCTTCCGATGATTGCTCACCACGTATTCGCCGATAGTGAAGCAGCAAAATAGCGGTAACGATGGCAATAGCCCCGATAAGCTGATGAGCTGGCGGTAGGGCAATCATGGCTACGCCTGCGGCAGCTGCGCCCAGCCAGACCGGCAGGCTGTCGCCGAGCGCCTTCAATTGCTCAATGGTCAGGACAATAAAGAGCGCGACCAGCGCAAATTCGATGCCGGTGCTGTTAAACGCCACATTATCCGCAAGCAAGGCACCCAGCGCGCAGCCGATCACCCAATAGCCCTGATTGAACGCGGTAATCCGGAAATCAACGGTTTGCTCGTAGGCGCGATCTGGCCCGCGTGGGCGGCTCGTTAGCAGTGAGTAGGTTTCGTCGGTGAGGCCAAAGATCAGGTACACCTTACGCCAGCCAGCGCCGCGGAACTGCCCGAGTAGCGACAGACCGTAAAAAAGATGGCGGGCGTTCAGGACAAACATCGCGACAAATACCTCAACCAATCCGGCATTGGCGGCCAGCAGGCTCACCGCCAGGATCTGCCCGGCACCGGCAAAAATCACCACGCCCATCAACGGCGCAATCCACCAGGCGTACTCCAGCTGGGTCGCAAACAGCACGCCGAACGCCATGCCCAAGGGTAGGTAGCCGAATAAAATGGGTAAGGTCAGCCGAAAAACGGAGTGATTCATTAACATCCAGCCTGATTTAAAGTCGCGATAATAGGCAATTAACCCCTGTTTTTGAAGCGATTCCGCGCTGGCCTCCAAAGCCAAAGACAGCGTTCAAATGTCCATTTGACATAAAAGCGTCACAGAACTGTCTTAACCTGCTGTTCTCAGTCTGTCGTTGGAGTCGTCATGTTAGGCACCGTTCGCGCCCGTATATTTTGTTTTGCCTTTCTTTGTGTTTTTGCCCTGGCCGGGCTGGCCACTCTGTCCGGGACGATCATTCTCAAGGCCGAGGAGGCCTCGGATGAACTGATTCGCACCAACCTTGAAGAAACCTGGCTGCTTGCAGACCTGGAGCAGTCTCACCGCAAGCTCCAGGATCTGGCCTATAAAATTAAAGCCCAGCTTCTGCTGTGGGATGAGATCCAGCCGGCTTTTGCGGACCTGGAAGTCTCACTGCCGGAACACTGGGAGGCGGTAAAGGCTAACAGCGGTTTGCAACCCTGGTCTGAGAGCCACATCGAGGATTTCGAGCGGGTTCAGGCGCTGATGGTCGCCATGAGTGAGGGTATAGAACAAAAGAGCTATTACCGGGTTGGTCAGGTGGTGGACTTCGATCTGTTCCCCGCGCTTGAGCCAATGCTGGCGGCCATAAACGAACGTCAAGAGAGTAGTCGCGAATCGGTTAAAAACGGCGCCGACGATCTGCTGTCCTTTCTGTCCGATCAGCAAACCTTTCTGGTGGCCGGATCGGTCGGTTTCCTGGCGTTGGTGATCTTGATGACCCTGTGGTTGCGGGTGTCGGTCATCCAAAGGCTGCGGCGAATTGCTCGGGAGCTGGAGGCCATGGAAGAGCACAGCGACCTGACTCGAGTCCCAGTATTGAACGGCAAGGACGAGGTGGCCGGTGTCAGCCGTGCTCTGGGCGCCCTGGTGAGTCGGTTCGAGCAATTCATTGGAGATGTTCGCGGCGCGGCCGGTGGGTTGAACGAGCGCTCCAGCAATTTGGATCGTGGGGCAGAATCGTTGCAGCAGGCCTCGGAGAAAACCCGGCAGCAAATTCAGGATGTCAGTCAGTCCATGGCGGCGATTGGCGATCAGGCCTCAGCGATTGATCAGGCTACCAATGCCTCGGCAGAAACCGTGAGAGAGGCCGTTGCCGCCAACGTTGGGGTGCAGGAGCGCCTCGTTACCAGCGAAAAAGCGGCCGAGAACACCGTGGAAGTGATATCCCGGGTGTCGGCCTCCATTCATGCCTTGAATGAATCGACCGGAAAAATTGAGCAGGTGATCGGCGTGATCGCTGAGATTGCGGAGCAAACCAATCTGTTGGCGCTGAACGCGGCAATCGAAGCAGCCCGAGCTGGAGAGCATGGGCGCGGTTTTGCGGTGGTGGCGGACGAAGTTCGCACACTTTCTTTGCGGACCTCTGAATCGACCCAGAATATCTCGCAGTGGGTTCAGGACCTGGTTTCTGGGGTAGGCGGTGTAGATGGCTTGCTTGGAGAGATGAGTGAAGCTGGCAATCAGAACCGCGAGCATCTGGTTGCCCTGCGGGGGCATCTCGAAGGCTTGGGTGAGCGGTTTGTCCAGCTTGAGCAGCATAGTGCGGAAATTACCGGGGCCATAACCACCCAACACGATGAAATTGGCCGGGTGGGGCGCCGATCCGCGGTATTGGATGAAAGTGCTGACTTTCTTATCGAAAGTGTTGAGAATACTCGTTCCATCAGTGAGGCGCTGCGCCAGGAATCCCACTCCATGCGCCAATTGATAGCTCACTTCCGGACAGCATCCGACGCTGCCTGACTCGTCGATACTCTCCTTGATTGCTCGGGGCAATTGTTGATCAGGGCTTCTCGCGCACGGCCATAATCCTTACCATGTTGCTCAAGAGGGAGAATCTATGACCGACGATGCAGCCAACCAGGCCCAGCCAGACCCACGGGAAGAGAAGTTCGTGGTGGAAACCGAGCTACTGACTCAAGAGCAGTTGAATGGTCTGGTTGAGGAATATTGCACCCGCTACCACGGGCTGAACGACACCGAGAGTCCGCTGGCTGAACGTGACAGGGTTATGGCTGCGGTCAAGCACGGTGACCTTGTGGTCTGGTTTGATCCGGTCGAAAATACAGCAGGTTTGGGTACTTCGGCATGATAATTTGCCTGATATCATGATTTTGGCCCTATTTGAGTGTTAAGGTAACCAGTACAATTCTGCAGTTTCCCGTAGTCCGTGTGCGAGGTGAATTTTGATCAGGGTATTGGTTGTCGATGACCATGAGCTGGTGCGTTCGGGCATTACCCGTATGCTGGCCGATAACCCCGACCTGGACGTTATCGGGCAAGCATCCTCGGGCGAGGGCGCCATAGAGTTTGTTCGCCAGGAGCGGCCAGACATTGTTCTGATGGACATCAGGATGCCGGGCATTGGCGGCCTTGAAGCTACCCGCCGTATCCTTCGGATTGATGATTCCATTCGTGTTATCGTTGTTACCGCTTGTGCAGACGACCCGTATCCCACCCGAGTCATGCAGAGCGGGGCCTCCGCCTATATCACCAAGGGCGCGGACATCAAGGAAATGGTTCGGGCTATCCGCATGGCTCACTCAGGGCAACGCTACATCAGCCCGGAAATCGCCCAGAAAATGGCTCTCAAGCAGTTGAGCGGCGATCGTGACGACGACGGTGAGCTGTCGCTGTTCGAGCGACTGTCCGAGCGCGAAATGCAGATCGCCATGATGGTAGTCGATTGCCAGAAAGTTCAGGATATCTCCGATAAGCTATGCCTGAGTCCCAAAACGGTGAACAGCTACCGCTACCGAATCTTCGAAAAGCTCGAAATCTCCAGTGATGTTGAGTTGGCCTTGATGGCCGTCCGCCTCGGGTTGCTTGATGCCGACAAGGTCTGACCCCGCCAATAAAGCAGCGGAGTTCGACAGTAAGAACTTCCTGAAACAGCTCACAGAACGGCCCGGCGTCTATCGAATGTTCGATGAAGGCGGCAACGTCCTGTACGTTGGCAAGGCACGCAACCTCAAGAACCGGGTCAGCAGCTACTTCCGCAAAACCGGTCTGGCGCCCAAGACCGAGGCGCTGGTAGGCAAGATTGCCTCCATCGAAGTGACCATCACCGGGAGTGAAACCGAGGCGCTGCTGCTTGAGCAGAACCTGATCAAATCCCTGCGGCCTCCCTATAACATCCTGCTGCGGGACGATAAATCCTATCCCTACATCTACCTCTCGTCCCACAGCGATTATCCCTCGCTGACCTTTCGGCGTGGGCGCACGAAGAAGGGCGGCGGGACCTGGTTCGGGCCCTTTCCCAGCTCCGGGGCGGTCAAGGAAAGCCTTAATGTATTGCAAAAGGTTTTCCGTATAAGATCTTGTAGTGAAAGCTATTTTAAAAACAGAACTCGTCCGTGCCTGCAGTATCAGATCAACCGGTGCACCGCCCCCTGTGTGGAGTTCATCAGTCCCGAGGACTACCGCGAGGACATCCGCCGTGCCAGCATGTTCCTGGAGGGTAAGAACCCGGCAATCATCCAGGATCTGATGAATGCCATGGAGAAGGCGTCCAAAAGTCTCGACTTCGAAAAGGCGGCGGCCTACCGGGACCAGATCAACCACCTTCGGCACGTTCAGGAGCAACAATCGGTCGATGGCGAGGGCGGCGACGCCGATGTGATCGCCATCGCCCAGGACGCCGGCATTGTCTGCATCGTGGTGATCATCGTGCGTGGTGGCCGCGTGCTGGGTACCAAGGATTATTTTCCCCGCTACTCCATTGAGCAGACCGAAGGCGAATTGCTCAGTGCCTTTCTTGGCCAGTATTATTTTGGCGGTAACACCCGCCGGGAAATTCCCCGGGATGTTCTGGTGCCGGTGGATGTGGATGGCCAGGAATTGCTGGCCGAGGCACTGACCAAGGCGGCGAACCGGGACACCCGGATTCGCGGCAATGTTCGGGGTGAACGGCGTCGCTGGCTGGAACTGGCAATGACCAACGCGCGCCAGACCCTGCTGACGCACTTGGCCAGTAAGGAAACCGTGTACCGCCGGTTGCTGGCCCTGCGGGATACGCTGGAGTTAACGGAAACGCCCTCCAGAATGGAGTGTTTCGACATCAGCCACAGCCACGGTGAAAATACCGTCGCATCCTGTGTGGTTTTCGACGAGAATGGCCCACTGAAAAGCGACTATCGCCTATACAATATCGAGGGCGTAACCGCTGGCGATGATTATGCCGCCATGCGCCAGGTGTTAACCCGGCGCTATAAGCGTATGGTGGCCGGCGAGGGTAAACGCCCGGATTTGGTGTTTATCGACGGTGGTAAGGGCCAGCTGAATATAGCGCGTGAGGTCTTTGATGAACTGGAGATCTCGGAAATCCCGCTGATTGGTGTCGCCAAAGGCGTGACTCGTCGGGCGGGAATGGAACAGCTGATCGACGCCATGACCGGTGATGTGTTCCGGATACCGGCGGATTCGCCGGCTCTGCACTTGATTCAGCACATCCGGGATGAATCGCACCGGTTCGCCATTACCGGCCACCGGGCGCGCCGGGACAAAAAACGCCGGCAATCCACCCTGGAAGGCATCGAAGGGGTGGGGCCAAAGCGCCGGCGCGATCTGATTCGCTATTTTGGCGGGATACAGGGAATCCGCAAAGCCAGTGTGGATGAGATGACCAAAGTTACGGGCATCAGCAAGTCATTGGCGGAAAACATCTACGCAGCATTGCACGACGAGTAAGGACAGCATGAATTTACCTAACATACTCACGCTCTCACGCATCATCATGATTCCGGTGTTTGTGGTGATCTTTTATTTGCCGGTGGAGTGGAGTTACCTGGTAAGTGCCGGTATTTTTGCTTTGGCCGGTGTGACCGACTGGCTGGACGGATACCTGGCCCGAAAATTGGACCAAAGCACTCCGTTCGGGGCGTTTCTCGATCCCGTTGCTGACAAACTGATGGTAGCTGTGGCGTTGGCAGTGCTGATTGAAGAGCACGCAGCGATTCTGCTGACCATTCCGGCTACCGTCATTATCGGTCGTGAGATTGTCATTTCTGCGCTGAGGGAATGGATGGCTGAAATGGGCAGTCGCGCCAGCGTTGCGGTTTCCTACATCGGCAAGATCAAGACGACCGCGCAGATGGCAGCCATCGTGGGGTTGTTGGCATTCCCGCCGGGCGTGCTGGGCTCGAACATTGCGATCGCTCTGCTGTACATCGCTGCCGGCCTGACGCTCTGGTCCATGGGCCTTTACCTGAAGGCCGCCTGGGCTGACCTGTTTCCCGCCAAATAACCTCCCGGCAGGCTAGGGTTTGGGCTGGTGGCACTCACCAGCCCAGCGAACGGCGGACTCCGATAACTCCTGCCCAGCGCGGCTAAACGCCTCCACCACTTGTTCAATGGCCACGCTCTCTGAGCGCTCCTGCACCTTGAAACTGGTTGCGCACAGAGTCTTGCGACTCTGGTTGTCCAGCAACTGGCCATGCAGTTCAATCACAGCGTGGATGCCTTCGGCCTGGTACTCGGTGTGAAAGGCGGTCAATTCGCTCACCAGGGTCCAGTCTGCGTTGGCTGGGTTGGTGTCGCTGATCACCGAACTGAATCCCTGGCTGTCCCGAAGCGTTTCGACCAATAGATCGCGCATGACCACGGGCGCGGCGTCCCGCCAACGCACTGACGGGTAGATCTGAAATTCCAAAGGCGTAGGTTTCGCCAGAATCCGGTTGGTGCCCAACGGATCAGAAGCATAGGGCGTATCCACCCGCAAGCTCAGTTGGCGTGTTTGATTGGCACGGATTTCTGAGGAGGGCGCCGCAAAGTCCATGACTCGGGGCGCCTCCAGCTTTGGATACACCGAACATCCTGTGATCGTGCCCAGAAATACCGCGTTGGCTACGAAGACCACTCGCCTCAAGCTCACTGTGCTAGCTCCTGTATTGTTTCGCCGCCCCAGATGGCCCGCGTCGGGTCTTCACCCAGCCTGCGGGTGAGCTGGTTGAGATTGCGTAAAGTGTTGCGCAATTCCCGCAACGCTGGTGACAGGTCGCCCATTCCCTGCAGGCCTGATTCGATGGCGCCCTGATTGTTCTGGGTTAGCCGGTCAATGCGCGCTGACGTTGTTTCGATGGTTTTCAGCGCAGCATTCAGGGAGCCGAGCACTGCACGCCCCTCGTTTTCCAGAAGGGCATTGGCGTTGTCAGATACCTGGGAGACCTTCACGGCCGCTTCACCGGCCCGTTGGCTGGCCGAATCCAGTCGTGCCAGCAACTCGTTCAGCCGGCCGCGCTGGTCGAGCAGGGCGTCGGATACTTCCCGGGTGTTGTCGAGAACGGCGGTCAGGTTCTCAATATTCTTGTCCGAAAACATCTTGTTGGCATCGACCAGCAGGGACTCGGCTTTTTGCAACAGACTCTGACCATTGGCGAGGAGGCTGTCGAGCGCGGACGGCTTCGCGATGATCAGTGGCGGATCATTAATATCCCCGATCAGCTCGGGGCTGTCCGGGGTGCCGCCACTGAATTGCACGCTCATGCTGCCGGTGATGTTGGCAAGTACGAGCGAGGCCTGGGTGTTTTCCCGAATCGGAATGTTCTTATCGACTCGGATCAGCACGCGCACCTGACTCGGATCGCGGGGATTGAGCTTCAGCTCCACCACATCGCCAACCTGCACACCGCTGTAAAGCACCGGGTTGCCCTTTGAGAGGCCGCTAACCGGCTGATTAAATCCGATCTGATAGTAGGACCAGTCGCGATCGGCGGTTGATTTCGCGAGCCACAGGGCAAACAGCAACGCCGCTACAAACGCCAGCAGCGTAAACAGTCCGATAATAACGTGATGGGCCTTCGGTTCCATGGTGACTACTCCTGTGGCCTCAGTGCGTTTGCCCCGGTGGCGCTGCTCGCCGCGCGCCCACGCGGGCCGTTAAAATAATCCTGAATCCAGGGGTCGTCGATGGTGGCAACACGCTCCAGCCGGTCGGCAACCAAAACCTGTTTCTTTGCCAGTACCGCGATGCGATCGCAGGTGGCGTAAAGCGTGTCCAAGTCGTGGGTGACCAGAAATACCGTAAAACCGAGCGCGTCCCGCAAGGTCAGGATCAGCCGATCAAACGCGGCTGCGCCAATGGGGTCGAGGCCCGCGGTCGGTTCATCCAGAAACAGAATTTCCGGATCTAGCGCCAGCGCCCGTGCCAGGGCTGCCCGTTTAACCATGCCACCCGACAGCTCCGCCGGGTATTTCAGTGCAGCTTCCGGCGGTAATCCGGTTAGTGCCAGCTTCACTCGGGCCAGGTGCTCTGCGTCTGGCCTGCTCAGACCCGCATGCTCGATCAGTGGCACCGCCACGTTTTCCTGCAAGCTTAACGACGAAAACAGGGCCCCGCCCTGAAACAGCACGCCAAGCCGCTGCTCAATCAGAGAGCGGTCACCTGCAGAAAGCTCCTGGAGATCCTGCCCAAACACCCGAATGTGTCCCGACGTGGGTCGGTTCAGCCCAACAATGGTTCTGAGTAATACCGTTTTGCCGGTACCGGATCCTCCGACTACGCCAAGGATTTCCCCGGTCATTACGTCGAGGTCCAGGTTTTCATGAATTACCTGGCTGCCAAACCGGTTGCAGAGTTCGCGAACCTGAATCACGGTCTGGCCCTGTAGGTCAGGATGGGGCGCAAGTTGATGGTGTTTAAGCATGGCCTACACACCCATTTCCATGAAGAACAGGGCTGCAATTGAATCGATCAGAATCACCATGAAAATCGACTGAACGACGCTGGAAGTGGTGTGCTCGCCAACCGATTGCGCACTGCCGCTAACTTTAAAGCCCTCAAGGCAGCCGATCACCGCAATCAGAAAGGCAAATATCGGCGCCTTGGAAAGCCCGACCAGGTAGTGTCTGAGCTCAACACTCCGCTCGACAATCGCTATGAACTGCGGAGGGTAGATATCCAACACCAGGGCGCACACCGTGGCGCCGCCTGCCATGCCGGCTATCATGCCGACAAATGCGAGGATGGGCAGGCTGATCATCATCGCCAATACCCGTGGAATAACCAGCAGTTCAATCGGGTTCAGGCCCAGAGTCCGAATGGCATCCAGTTCCTGATTTACCTTCATTGCGCCTATGTGCGCGGTAAACGCACTGGCGGTGCGGCCCGCCAGCAGAATAGCCGCCAGTAACACGCCAAACTCCCGCAGGAAGGAAAACGCCACCAGGTTCACGGTATAGATAGTTGCCCCAAAGCTTTCGAGCACTGTTGCCCCAAGAAAGGCAACCACGGCGCCCACCAGGAAGGTGAGCAGTGCCACGATGGGCAGCGCATTCAGGCCGGTTTCCTGGATTGCGGCGATGAATGGCGTGACACGCCATCGCCAGGGTCGCAGGAGTATCGAAAACAGGACGGCCAGGGTTTGCCCGATGAAGCCGTTGAGTGCCTTTAGCAATTGATAGATGCCATCGGTGCGCTGACCGGTTTCGGCCAGGAATCGGGTGATCACGGGGATGGCGGGCGGTTCTGGCTCGGGGCGGTTAATCACGGCGTCGCACACAGCGCAGAGCAGTGCCGATCGCTCGGTAGGAAGTGCATTGGGTGCCGACGCCAGGGAGTGCAGGCGCTCAGGGCCGAGCAGGGTTATTAACTGAGACGCCCCCGCGGTATCGAGACGTTCCAGATGGGAGAGATCTACGTCCTCAAATGCCTGAGCTGACGCCTCTGCAACGGTTTGCTGAAGAAACGGATAATTCTGCAGCGTCCAGTCACCACGGATCTGCAGTGAATTGTCAGTGACAATAGCTTCGCCAGGCGACGAAGCGCTCGCCGCGAAAACCGACTCTTTCTTGCTCGCGGTGCTGGTCACGTTGGTCGACAATCCATTGATTGTTTTGGTGGTTAATCACTAGCTTAGAGGCTCCACCGACTATCCGCCAGCACCTGCCGGTCCTCTTCATCGTGGCTAGCCAGAACTATGGTAATGCCTTGGGCTTTGTGTTCCACCAACATTGCCCGAAGTGTATTTCGAGTATCCTCATCCAGCCCGGTCAGGGGCTCGTCGAGCAGCAGTAAAGGTTGGTTCCGCAACAGTGCCCGCAACAAAGCCACCCGTTGGCGCTGCCCGCCCGAAAGGGCCGATGGCATCCGCTCGCCAAACCCGGCAAGACCAACCCGTGCCAGTCCCGCTTGTATCGCCTGCTTCTGTTCGCGGGACAGCTTCATTCCAGGGTGAATGCCAAGGCCGATATTGGTCTGCACATCCAGGTGCTCAAACAGGTTGTGTTCCTGGAACACGCTGGTCATGGGGCGTTGCCACGGCGCGAGCTGATCAACGTTCTGCCCCTGCCAGATGATTGTGCCAGCAGCGGGTGAAAGAAATCCGGCGAGCAGTCCCAGCAGGGTGGATTTGCCAGACCCGCTGGGCCCGTCGATGGCAATGCACTGGCCCCGACCAACTTGGAAATCAAAGCTCCAGGTACAGTCATTCGACGGGTAGGTAAAGGTCAGGTTGCGAACCTCAAGCATCCGAGGTCTCCAGTTGATTTGGCATTGGGGCCTGAAGCCCCTGTGACTTTGTGGGTGGTCTCCCCACCAAATTGAACAGACCAAACAAGGCTAGTAGCACCATCATCAACCAAAGCCCGGTGCCGGCCGCCGCGTTGATTTGATAGCTCCCTAGTTGCTGGTACAGCAGCACCGGCAGCGTCGGGTTGCCGGGTGATCCAAACAGCGCAATCACGCCGAAATCGCCGAGTGATAAGCCAGTGCCGTAGGCAAGCCCGAGGGCCAGGGGGCGCCTGAGCCTCGGCCAGTGTAACCAGCGCCAGCGGTACCAACCCCTGATACCCAACTGGTCCGCCAGCCGGATACTCGCCGGGTCCAGGTTGCGGAGCGGCCCGCGGAGGAGCTGCATGACAAAGGGCAGGGCCATCATGGCATTGATAAGAGCGACTAAGGCCAGCCCTTCGCTGGCGATACCGAGTTTTGGTCGCAGCAATAGAAACAGACCGGTGGCCAGAACCAGCGGAGGAATGATCAGCGGCAAATAGGCTGAAGTCTCAAGCAGCCGTGAAATAGGCGTGTTGGTGTTGCCCGGTTTCGCCCCGAGTATCAGCAGTGACGTTGCCACCGAGACCACACCTGCGGGCAGGGCAATGCCGAGGCTGAGCGCAGTTGCCTTCAAGAGTTGCAGGCCCTGATCAGCAAAGCCCGATGGCATCAGCGCATCGGCCAGCCCTGGCAAGCCTCGGGCCAGCACTGCGAGCAGAGGGAGGGTCAGGAACAGCCCAAACGCCGCAAGCAGTCCGCTATCCAGCAGCTTTCTGACGCCTTTCGCATCAGGACGGGCATGGCTAATGACGAGTTGTCGATCGGGTATCAGGGCGGTGTTAAGTCCCTTGCGCAACACCAGCCACCAGAGCGTTCCGCAGATCAGTAGCTGTATCAGTGCCAGCAGTGCCGCCCGGCCAGCATCAAACTCGAAGCGCAGCGCCTGGTAAATGGCGACTTCAATAGTGGATGTCGCCGGCCCGCCACCCAAGGTCATGACAATGGCGAAACTGGTGAAGCAGAGAGTGAATACTAACGCCACGATCCCGGGTAAAACCGGCCGGATACTGGGCCATTCCAGGCTGCGCCAGAGCCAGAGTGAGCCAAGGCCCAATTGGCTGGCAATGCGGCGCTGAGTCGATGGGGCGCTTTCCAAAGCTTGCAGCAGAATGCGCGCAGCCAGAGGTGCATTGAAGAAAACATGGGCCAGCACAATGCCGTTGAGGCCATACAGGTTCCAACTCAAGGACGGCAGCCACTCTTGAATCGCAACGGTCAGCCAGCCTTGCCGACCATACATACTGACCAGCCCGGACACGGCAACGATGGTGGGTATCACCAGGCTGAGCTCCATCAGCCTTAGCAGCAGGGCGCGCCCGACAAATTTCCGGTGGCGGTCCAGCGCCCGGGCAATGGGAAGGGCGAGCAAGACACTGATAGATACCGACAGGAACGCCTGCCAGAGTGTGAACAGCACCACGCTGCGCAGATAACGGCTAGTCCACAAGTCGCCTATGTCCAGCGCCGGCGCCTGCCAGAACAAGGCGCCAGCACCACTGACTGTCAGCAAGACAATCGCCAGTGCAAACAGGCAACCTGGCCAGTGCTGCCAGCCCGGTTGACTGAGAGGAGCGCGAGTGAAATCAGACATAAACGACTGGCCCGGTTATCGGGTCATGGCGTTCAGCCATTCGTCCAGCCAGGCGCGCCGATTTTTCGCCACTTCAGCGGGCTCAAAGTAGCGGGCTTCGCTTGGAGTGATCAGTTTATCGAAGACATCGGGCAATTCAGGGCCAAGGTTGATGGCTGGATACATCACGTTCTTCAGGGGAATGTGAAGCTGGAACCCGTCGGTCAGCATAAACTGCAGAAACTCCCGGCCCAGCTCTTTCTGATTAGATGAATCTACCAGAGCCGCTACTTCCACTTGCAGGTAGTGCCCCTCGGCAAAATTCGCCGCCTGATAACGGTCGGTTTTATCGATCGCCATGTGATAGGCGGGCGAGGTGCTGTAGGACAGGATCATCGGTGCTTCGCCATTCATGAACAGTGAGAAGTAACCATCGCTCCAGCTCTTGGTGGTGGTCAGAATCTTGTCCTTGAGCTGTGTCCATTTCTCTGGCGCCTGGTCTCCGTAGACATGGCGCAGCCACAACAAAAGTCCCAGACCCGGGGTGCTGGTGCGCGGGTCCTGGATGATGATCTTCAAATCATCCGGCGCAGCAATCAGTTCTTCCAGGCTGGCTGGCGGATTGGGCAATTGCTCGGTGTCGTAGACAAACGCAAAATAGCCCCAGTCAAAGGGCACGAACAGGTCGTCGGCCCAGTCAATGGGTAGGTTCAGAGAACTGGTGTCAATCTTGTGGGCGGCCAGCAAGCCAGTCTGTCGGGCAGTCTCCATGGTGCCGGTATCCAGCCCCAGAACTACATCCGCCTCGCTGCTATCGCCTTCAAGACGAAGCCGCTGGAGGATGTCGCCGCTGCTTTCCAGAACCACGAAGTTCACCTGGCAACTGCACTGCTGCTCGAACGCGGTTTTTACGGCAGGGCCGGGGCCCCAGTCTGAGGCAAAGGAAGGATAGGTATAAACAGTCAGTTCGCTGGCCGCCTGTGCAGTGGCAGAAAGCGGCAGAAGCAGGGCAAGCAGTAAACGTGCGGTAGGTAGGTGCATGGTTGTAGATTCCTCCGGGAAAACTGGGGGAGCAACCATGGCGCGGGCCACCAACCGTGGTGAGCACTCAATCCCTTCGCCGGCATAATCCGGATCAGGTTCCGCGGGTCTGGTCTCAGCCCTGTGTCGAAGAGGGCACCCCGTTGAGTTGGCCGAAGTATATCATGCTGCTAATTGGTCTGTCTGAAGCCGGGTATTCAGGCGGGAGGCGGCTAAAAATTGTCCAGAAACCATTATAAAACAAAAAGTTGAAAAAAGAGGTTGACGGAATCGGCCGAATCCGTAGAATACGCCCTCGTTGACCAAGCGGGAATAGCTCAGTTGGTAGAGCACAACCTTGCCAAGGTTGGGGTCGCGAGTTCGAATCTCGTTTCCCGCTCCAGTTAACACAGTCTCTCAATGCCCACCTGAGAGCATGAAAGTCCTCCTCCTAAACGGACTTTTACCCGGCGCGGTGGCAGAGTGGTTATGCAGCGGACTGCAACTCCGTGTACGCCGGTTCGATTCCGACCCGCGCCTCCATTTTTACCCCCTCTTATCAATATTTAAGCTCCAAGCCAGATTCGTCTCGCTGTGCAGCTAATTCCCGATCTTCTGGTGCCTCGACACACTGCTATGCTTCAATGACGTGTAATCTGCCAGACCAGCAGAAAATGCTGTCTGTTGTGCTTCGGTGCGTGGTCGAAAATAATGAAAACAGACGAACAGAAGGTCAAACGCCGGCGTTCCGGCCTTCGTGGCCGACAACTGGAACCGTCGGTTCTGTCAGAGCTGCGGCACCTGATCGGTGACGAACGTACTGATTCGTCGTTGCGCTACCGCGATCGACTGATCGAGCACCTGCATGTACTTCAGGATGCCGAGGGCTGCCTCTCCATGCCCCGTCTCCGGGCCCTTTCTACATTCATGAACCTACCCATGGCCGCCATTCATGAAACGGCCACGTTTTACGCCCATTTCGATGTTGTTCATGACGAGCAATCGCCACCACCGGCAATAACACTTCGGGTATGCGACTCGCTTTCGTGCCAACTGGCGGGCGCAGGCTCACTGCACGAGGCGCTGGCTGATGGGCATGACCCGAGTCAGGTGCGTGTTGTGCACGCACCCTGCATGGGCCGCTGTGATACAGCACCCGTGGTGGCCGTGGGGCAACATCATGTATGCAACGCCACTGCCCAGGCGGTTGGCGCGGCAGTTGAACAAAAACATCTTCAACCCGACGACATCCACTGGCAGAAGCTGGCGGATTACCGATCGGTGGGTGGTTACCAGTTGCTGAAGGATTGCCGGGAAGGACGGGTTACCGTCGAGTCCCTTGCTGAAGAACTTGAGCAGGCGGGCCTGCGCGGCCTTGGCGGCGCGGGGTTCCCCACGTTCCGAAAATGGCAGGCCGTGCGTGCCGAGCCCGGGCCCCGCTACGCGGTAATTAACGCAGACGAGGGTGAACCGGGTACGTTCAAAGATCGTTTTTACCTGGAACGAGAACCCCATGTTTTTCTGGAAGGTGCGCTGGTTAGCGCCTGGGTGGTTGAGGCGAAGGCTCTCTACATATATCTGCGGGATGAATATCCCGGCCTGCACCGTGTGATTAAAGAGGCCATAGCGGAGCTGGAATCAGCCGGAATCGTTGAGCAGGGCTTCGTCATCCTGCGTCGGGGCGCGGGCGCGTATATCTGCGGCGAGGAATCCGCCCTGATCGAGTCCCTGGAAGGTAAACCCGGCAAGCCACGCCATCGCCCGCCATTTGTCGCCCAGAAAGGACTGTTTAACCAGCCAACTCTCGTTAATAACGTCGAGACCGTTTACTGGATTCCGCGCATCCATGCCCAGGGCGCCGACTGGTTCGCCAGCCAGGGGCGGCATGGTCGCAAGGGGCTTCGCAGCTTTTCGGTCTCCGGGCGAGTCGCGCGGCCCGGTGTGCATGTCGCACCCGCAGGCATCACTCTCAATGAGTTGATAGCGGAATACTGCGGTGGCATGGCGAAAGGGCATCGCCTGCTGGCCTACCTTCCCGGTGGGGCTTCCGGGGGCATACTGCCGGCCAGCAAAGCCGACATACCGCTGGATTTCGACACTTTGCAGGAGCACGGCTGCTTCATCGGCTCTGCGGCGGTTATCGTCCTCTCTGATCAGGATGATTTGGCCGCTGCGGCCACCAATCTTTTGAGCTTTTTTGCGGATGAATCCTGCGGCCAGTGCACGCCCTGCCGCGTGGGCACCGAAAAAATGCTTACCTTGCTGGAGCGCGATACCTGGGATGAGCAAACGCTCCAACAGCTGGCCAGAGTGATGGCAGATGCCTCTATCTGCGGTCTCGGCCAGGCTGCGCCCAATCCGGTGTTGAGTCTGCTGCGGGACTTCCGTAGCGAGCTCGCCAGCCAAAAACTGATCGCGAAAGGGTAGGGAGGCTGCCATGAGCCGTTCCAGCAAAAGCGTGAGCGAAGCGACTAAAAGCTTCACCCTGACCCTGGACGATATCGAGGTTCAGGCCTTCCCCGGTGAAACCCTCTGGCAGGTAGCCAGACGCGCCGGCGAGACCATCCCGCACCTGTGCTTCAAAGACGCTCCGGGTTATCGAGCGGATGGCAATTGCCGCGCCTGCATGGTGGAAGTGGAGGGTGAGCGGGTGCTCGCCGCAAGCTGTATCCGCGAGGCAACGCCGGGCATGGTGGTGCGAAGCGAAGGCTCCTCACGTGTTCAGGCGGCCCGGAAAAGCGTGCTCGAATTACTGCTGGCCGATCAGCCTGAGCGAGGGCAGAGCCCGGACCGGTCCAGTCATCTGTGGCGTACGGCAGATCAATTGGCCATTGATGCCGGTGAACTGCGCCAACGTATCCCGGCTCATTCGGAGCGTGATGAGCCTACGGTTCACCATGTTGAGCCACGGTCTGATTCTCTGGCTCACGCCCGTGGCCATGACGCCACTCATTCGGCCATGAACGTGAATTTGGGTGCCTGCATCACCTGCGGCCTGTGCGAGCGCGCCTGCCGGGAAGTGCAGGGCAACGATGTCATCGGCCTGGCGCATCGCGGAGCCGCCTCCAAAGTGGTGTTCGATTTCGATGACCCCATGGGAGACAGCACCTGCGTTGCCTGTGGCGAATGCGTGCAAGCCTGCCCGACGGGTGCGCTCATGCCCGCCACCCTGATCGATGCCCAGGGCCGGGGAGACTCCGCCACCGCCGACCGCACCGTGGACTCTGTTTGCCCCTATTGCGGGGTGGGCTGCCAACTGACCTATCACGTGAAAGATAAGCCCGCGCCTGCCGAATCAGAAACAGGCGAGCAGCGAGGACGCATCCTGTTTGTTGAAGGCAAAGACGGCCCCTCAAACCAGGGCCGCCTATGCGTGAAAGGCCGTTTTGGCTTCGATTATCCGTCTCACCCGGCAAGGCTCACCCGTCCGCTGATTCGACGAGAGGGCGTCCCCAAGGGGCTCGACCCCGACTTTGATCCGGCCAGCCCGTTAACGCACTTTCGAGAGGCAAGCTGGGAAGAAGCACTGGATCTTGCTGCAAGTGGACTGACTAAACTTAAAGCCCAACACGGTCCAGATGCGCTTGCCGGCTTCGGCAGCGCCAAGTGCTCTAACGAAGAAGCCTGGCTGTTCCAGAAGCTCGTGCGCACCGGTTTCGGTTCCAATCACGTTGACCACTGCACGCGGCTTTGCCACGCCAGCTCCGTGGCCGCGTTGATGGAATGCCTGGGTTCTGGCGCCGTGACCGCTTCCTTCATGCAGGCACTTCAGGCCGATGTGGTCATCCTCACCGGCTGCAACCCGGCCGTGAACCACCCGGTGGCCGCCACCTACTTCAAGCAGGCGGCACGCAACGGCACCAAACTGATCATCATCGATCCCCGGGGCCAGGCGCTGGATGCCTATGCCTGGCGCAGCCTGCGTTTCTCGCCGGGTGGCGACGTGTCACTCTTCAACGCCATGCTCAATGTGATTATCAGCGAGGGGCTTGTCGACAAGGATTACATTGATACCCACACCGAAGGCTTCGAGGCGTTAGCATCCAGTGTCGAAGGTATGACCCCGGAGGTGATGAGCCCGGTCTGCGGCGTGGCTCCCGACACCATTCGTGAAGTGGCCCGAGCCTACGCGGGTGCTGAGCGCGCGATGATTTTCTGGGGCATGGGCATCTCCCAACACGTGCACGGCACCGACAACGCCCGCTGCCTGATTTCCCTGGCGCTCACATGCGGCCACACGGGCCGGCCGGGCACTGGTCTGCACCCATTGCGGGGGCAGAATAACGTGCAGGGCGCCTCCGATGCCGGTTTGATTCCCATGGTACTGCCGGATTACCAACCGGTCGGGGATGCCCAACTGCGCGCTGCTTTCGAGGAACTCTGGGATACTGGATTGAACCCGGAGCCCGGTCTCACCGTTGTGGAGATTATGGACGCTATCGTGGCGGGTACGATCAAGGGCATGTACATCCTCGGCGAAAACCCCGCGATGTCCGATCCGGACCTGACCCACGCCCGGGCCGCGCTCGCTGCTCTGGAACACCTGGTGGTTCAGGACCTGTTTGTCACAGAGACCGCCCAGTTTGCCGATGTTATCCTGCCTGCCGCCGCCTGGTCGGAAAAGTCCGGCACCGTCACCAACACTAACCGCCAGGTGCAAATGGGCCGTCCCGCGTTGCCCCCGCCAGGGGAAGCAAAGCCCGACTGGTGGGTTATTCAGGAAATCGCCCGGCGTTTCGGGCTGCCCTGGAACTACGCCGGCCCCGAGCAGGTGTTTGCAGAGATGAAGCAGGGCATGCACTCACTCGATCATATCTCCTGGTCTCGCCTGGAGCGCGAGGGGTCCGTAACCTATCCATGCCCCGCGGATGACGCCCCCGGCCAGGACGTTGTCTTCTCCGATGCCTTCCCGCGCGCAGGAGGCCGTGCCAGGTTCTCACCGGCCAGCCCGCTGCCACCGGATGAGCCAGTGGATGAGGCCTATCCCATTGTGCTGACCACCGGGCGTTTGCTTGAACACTGGCACACCGGTGCCATGACCCGTCGCAGCCGGGTGCTGGACGAGCGGGAGCCCGAAGCTGCAGCCTATCTGGCACCAGCGGAGCTGGATCGCATGGGCGTGACCTCGGGGAATGACATTCAAATTACCACCCGGCGCGGCACCATCACCTTAACAGCGCTGGCCGATCAGACCATGCCCGAGGGCATGGTGTTCGTTCCCTTCGCCTTTGTTGAGGCGGCAGCGAACTTACTCACCAATCCGGCACTGGATCCGTTCGGAAAGATCCCGGAGTTCAAGTATGCAGCCTGCAGGCTGAGCCCGGCGTAACTTCCCAAGCAAACAGACTTCTTTTGAACGCCGTTCATTGCCCTACCGCGTCTGTAAAACAGGCGCGAGTAGTCTAGAATAACGCCAAAATTTTTAGATCTTTCAGGTAGATAAAATGCCTAAGTTTTTACATACGGCAGACTGGCAGATGGGCCGGGCCTTTACCCGATTCGAGACCGAGGACGGTGCGGCCCTGGTCGAGGCTCGGTTCGAGGCCATTGAAACGCTTGCCCAACTGGCCAATGAACACCAGTGCGATGCGGTATTGGTGGCCGGCGACGTCTTCGATGCCCAAACGGTCTCTGACCGAACCATTCGCAGGGTGTTTAACGCTACGAAAGCGTTTACCGGCGCCTGGGTCATGCTGCCAGGCAACCATGACGCCGCCCTGGCAGAGAGCGTGTGGACACGAGCGCAACGCCTTGGTGCAGTGCCGGAGAATGTCCATCTCGCGCTTCAGCCCGGCGTGATTGATCTGGAAGACCAGCGCCTCAGCATTCTCTGCGCGCCCCTGACTCAACGCCATACCTACGGCGATCTGACCGAGCCATTCAGCGGCTATCAATCACCGGAAGGTTTTCTCAGAGTGGGCCTGGCCCACGGCAGCGTCCAGGGCCTGCTGCCGGACGAGATTGATTCAACCAATCCGATTGCACCAGACCGGGCGAAAGCCAGCAGGCTCGATTACCTCGCTCTGGGTGACTGGCACGGCACCAAACAGATCGATGAACGCACCTGGTACAGCGGAACCCCCGAGCCGGAACGGTTCCGGAATAACGAAGCGGGGAATGCCCTGATCGTTGAAGTGTTCGAGCCCGGGGCAACCCCGAAAGTAACCTCAGTCCCAACGGGGCGGTATCAGTGGCATCAATGGCGGGAAACCCTGGCGGTCCAGTCCGATCTTGAGCAACTGCTGGAGCGCCTGGGGACCTTGCCCGAATCCGCCGTTGTTGATCTGCGCCTCGAAGGCTCGGTGACTCTGGCTGGCGAAGAAACCCTGTTGAAAGCTTTGTCAGTTGCAGAAGCGCGATTCCGCAGCCTTCGCTGCGAACGGAGCGGGCTTCAGCTTACACCTACCGATGAGGACATCGCGGCCCTGAAAGCCGATGGCTACGTGGGCGAGGCGGTTGAAAGCCTGCGGGAGCGGCAAGAGGCCGCGCAGGATGATGTCGCCCGGGATGCCCTGGCGATTCTGGCCGGGATGCTCAGAGAGCGGGAACAGGAGGTGGGGCAATGAAGCTGCAGCGAATGCGCATTGAACAGCTGCGCCAGTTCCGCAAACCCTTCGTTCTGGACAACCTGCAACCCGGCCTCAACCTGATTCACGGCCCCAATGAGTCCGGCAAAAGCACGCTGGTGCGTGCCATCCGAGCGGCGTTTTTCGAGCGCTACCGTTCAACGGCCGTAGACGACCTGCGCCCGTGGGGTGACTCCGCCGCAGCCCCCACCATTGAGCTGGAGTTTGAGCAGGACGACCGAACCTGGCTCCTCACCAAAAGCTTTCTCCAGCGCAAACGGTGCGACCTGACTGTCGGCACCGAGACCTACAGTGAAGACGACGCCGAAGAAAAGCTGGCCGAATTGCTGGGCTACCAGTACCCGCAAAAAGGCATCAGCAAAGCCAAACACTGGGGCATACCGGGACTGCTGTGGGTGGAGCAGGGCACCGGGCAGGACATCGAACAGGCCATAGAACACGCCGGCGATCATCTGAAGTCAGCCCTGAATTCCATGGTGGGAGAGGTGGCCAGCTCCGGAGGTGACGACCTGATCGAGACGGTCCGCAGCCAGCGAGATACCTTGCTGACCGGCACTGGCAAGCCCCGGGGCGATTACCTGAAACTGGAAAAAGACCGTGCCCAATATGAACTGGAAATTGAAGAGCTGAAGGAGCGGGTGCATAAATACCAGGAACAGGTCGACCGGCTTGGCAAACTGGCCCAGGACTATGATCAGGCCGAGGCCGAGCGCCCCTGGGAAGATGCCCAGCGCCAGTTGGAGGAGGCCCGCGCACGCTATCAGCAGGTTGAACGTCTGGAGCAGCAACAAAACCAGGAGAAAGCCACGCTCAGCCAGCTACAGCAAAACCACCGCCTGTTGCAGCAGAACAAGGAACACCTGGAAGGGCTCAGTCGCCAGCTTGAGAGCCGAAAGGCAGAACTGGACCGTGCCGAGCGCGATCTTTCCGTGGCAGAAGCACAAACACCCGCGGTCACAGGCCGTTTAACCGAAGCCAGAACCGCCTATGAGCAAGCAGAAAAGCAACGCAAACTGGCAGGTTTGCTGCAAACGCGGGAGCGGCTTGAGCAGGATGTCCGCCGGCTTGAACAGCAAAAACAAGTGCTGACCCAGAACCTTGCCAAAGCAAAGGAATACCACCAGCAGTTGGAGCAAGCCAGGCAGCAGGCCAGGGAAAATCGTATCGATGCGGAGTTGGTCAAGAAACTGCGAGCAACGGGGAACCAGCTGAACGAAGAAACTATTCGCTCACGAACCATCGCCACCCGATTGAACTGGCAGCTGGATGCTGGCGCATCACTGACGCTGAACGATGAACCGCTTACCGGACAAGGCGAGCAGCAGCTACTGGAAGAATCGACGCTGGTGATTCCGGGCGTTGGCACCCTGGGCATCACACCGGGCGGGGAAGAGCTGGCCAGCACCCGGAGGAAGCTAAAAGCCCTTGAGGAAGATCTGGACGAACAGCTGAAGACGCTTGGTGTGGAATCCGTGGAACAGGCGGAGGATCGTCTTTCTGTTTTTGAAAGTGCTGAACGAGCTGTGAAGCATGCCGACGAGCTGTTTAAATCTCTGGCGCCGGCAGGCCTTGAGCAACTTGTCTCCGACCAGAGCGAGGCAGACGGCGAGCTGGAGAAAGCCAAAAAACAACTGGAAGCCACGCCCAAACCGGATCCGCAAGAGAATGTGCCGGCCCTGGAAGAAGCGGAGGCAGCGTTTGCCCGGGCCGGCATCGCATTGGACAAAGCCGAATCCGATGAGCGCGCGCATCAGTCAAGTTTGTCCGCCCTGAAACAGGCCCGGGACAACGCCAAAACCGAATGGCAGAGGCTGGCGGATGAAGAAAAGAGCCCGGAACGACAACAGCAACTCCGCCAGATAACCATCGACCTGGCGAACCTCGAAAAACAGCAGGCCGAACTGGAAGCCAGCCTCGAGCACCGCGAACGGGAAATCCGCGAGGCCCGCCCGGAGTTTATCCGGCAGGATATCGAACGCTACCAGAATGCGGTCAATCAGTTGCGACAAACCCAGGAGAACCGGGGCCGCGAACTCCGGGATATCAAAGTCAGGCTGGAAGCCTGGGGCGCAGAAGGGCTGGAAGAACAGCTCAACGAGAAAGATGCAGAGTACGACCAATGCAGCCGCCGCTATCAGGAATTGCACCGCCGTGCCCAGGGGCTGGACCTGCTGCTGAACCTGCTCACCGAAAAACGTCAGGCCCTGACGCGCCGACTGCAAGCTCCGCTGCAAAAGCACCTGAACCATTACCTTTCTGTGCTTTTCCCGGAAGCCTCTCTGGAGGTTGATGAACAACTACGGCCGGGCACCTTCAGCCGGGGCACTGAGCTTGGGCAGATCACCGAATTGAGTTTTGGCGCCCGGGAACAGATGGGCCTGATTAGCCGTCTGGCCTATGCCGATCTGCTTCGGGAAGCAGGAAGGCCGACGCTGGTCATCCTGGACGACACCCTGGTGCACAGTGACAGCGACCGCCTCGAAGACATGAAACGGATCCTGTTCGATGCTGCCATTCGCCATCAAATACTGCTGTTCACCTGCCATCCAGAGAAGTGGCAGGATTTGGGTGTGCCGCCGGTTGATATTCAGGCATCGAAAGAACGGGGTATTCAGTTGCCTTGATGAAGCAAGTAAGCCATTAACATATTATCGTGACGATGAATCATAATTTGAGTATCACGACCTGTTGCTAATCAGATGTCTCGTTTCTTTACTATGTCTAAGAATTGCTCAAGATCCCACAGCCAACTCTTCTGTTCATCGGTGTAAGTCACATGAATTGATCTGGGAACTACCAGTTGCAGTTTCGAATCGATCATTTCATTGGTCTGGTTACTAGAAATTTTGGGCTGTAGAGTAAACAGATGCTTTTTTTCGATCCTTCCCGCTTCGGCTAGAACCTGTCGCCACCGGTCTTTGCATGTAGTTTTGACTCCAAGCATCGTAAGTTGTTCTGCGGGAAAGTCTTTGTTTCTGTAGTCTTCTACTGACGGGAAAAGAAAGTCCGGCTTCTTGTTTTTCTCCGTTTTTTTCTCTCGGGAGAACCGAACTCCTTTTTCTGAAAAGGTTTGCTCCAGATGGTTTTCCAAGGCGCTTCCTGCCCGTGAAGATCTTCGTTGCCGAATAGACTGGGAAAAAGAAAGGAAGTCCTCTGCATTGGTGAATCCTTTTGCGAGTCTCTCTTCGATAATCGCACCCTCCAGCTGCCGAAACATGGCTTCTTCCGTTTCCCACCAGGTTACGACGGCTTTGTCAGCGCTATCGAATTCTCTAAGCTCGCCGCCAAGTTGTCTGGCCAGCTGCGAAAACTTCCTTGTGGTGGGGAAAGTTAGAGGACCAAAGTGACTCTCAATAGTGCTCAAATAGTTCATCCCAAAGTTGGCTTTTATCTCTATGCCTAGTTCTTCGAGGATGAATCGTTTTATCGGACCGATTTCTTCTTCATCATTCGTAAAATCAAGCGACTTGAATCGATTACCGAAGTCTTGCCCGAAGAGTTCAAATAGCTCTAACTCTGATTGCGAGCCTTGCGGTGCAGTAACGAAAATCAGTTCGTTATTGGGTTTCATGACTATTGCCAAGGCATCCCCAATTTCCGCCTTCGTTATCGCAGGGTTATCTTGATAATAAAGTCGGTATTCGATTCCTTTACCTTGCGCGGTGCGGTCTCTGAACCACCATGAGCATGTGCCCTCGATGCTTTCGATATCCTCTTCATCATCATCGAGGCGCACAAATGTTGTGGGAATATCTGAACGGGCGTCAGCGCCCATGAAAGCCTTCATGCTTGTAGCGTTGATTTCGTGGCCGTTTGAACGTGAGGGATCACATTCAACTGCAGTGAGTCGTTTGACTGCAGCGCCGGATAGATAGTCGTTCAGAGATCCAAAATCTGACATTCGGTTTTACTTCCTGCTATCGAAATCTTTGATGATGCTGTTTGGACTATCCAATCCTGAGATCTCCGCTTCTGCGTCCGAACCTCTGATCCATTCAGATGCAGATTGGATAAGCGTGTGTCCATCGAGTCGGAGTTTCCCCTTTATTGAACACTCCCATAACTCAAGAACTCTCCAGCCAAGTTCGTGTAACTTTGCGATATTACGTGAATCCCGATGTCTGTTCGAGGAGATCTTTTCTTTCCAAAATTCGGTTCGTGTTGAGGGAATCCTGAACAACGGGCAGCCCTGGTGCCCGTGCCAGAAACAACCGTGTACAAAGATAACAGCGCGGTACTTTGGTAGAACTATATCAGGCTTGCCCGGAAGATCTTTCCGGTGGAGCCTGTACCGGAAGCCTATTTTGAAGAGCTCTTTCCTCAACCAGATTTCAGGCTTCGTATTCTTTCCCTTAATAGCCGCCATGTTGCGGCTTCGGGTTTTTTTGTCGTGAACATCTGCCATGATCAGGCGGCTTTGGATTTCCGCTTTGCAGTTTTTGCTTTTGCTTCCAGAATTCTAGGTTTCATCATTTTTGCCACAGCCCGAAAAACCGGCACTGCTACAGAGTTTCCGAATTGCTTGTATGCTTGGGTATCCGACACAGGTACTTTGAAGTTCGATTCACTGGGTTCGTCAAAGCCCATAAGCCGTGCGCACTCTTTCGGTGTCAACCGTCTTGGCCGGTTTCCCTGGTTGATCATATCCTCGAAGCCAGCATTCATATCCCATCCGCGGTCTACAAGGATTTCTGATCCGTCTTTGTAGTATCGTGCGGATAGTGTTCGGGCCACATCATTGGGTCCAGTAAGCCCGAATCCAAACCCGTTTCCTTTAGCCTTATGTTTTGCGGCGTAGTCATACAAGTACTGCCATAGTTTTGGAGTTAGGATATACCGGTCACCAACCTCTTCCTCTGGCTCCAAGATCTCGCCAAATGTGGTTACCTTTTCCGGAAAGTGCTTTCGTATGTCTTTTAGAGTGAATCCGTCATGTACATCAAGATCCCGGCGGAAACCTACCAGCACAATTCGCTCGCGGTGCTGTGGAACGAAATGTTTTGCATCGATAATTTTAGGGTCCCGCGCGCCATCATAATTTACATCTGAGACCTCGTACCCAAGCTCATCCAGCGCTTCTAGGATAATCTTGAAAGTTTTACCCTTGTCGTGACTTTTCAGGTTTTTCACGTTCTCGAGCAGGAAAGCTGCAGGGCGTTTCGCCTGAATAATTCTGGCAACATCAAAGAAAAGGGTTCCCTGAGTATTACACTCAAAGCCGTGAGCACGCCCTAACGAATTCTTCTTCGAGACTCCGGCTATAGAGAAGGGTTGGCAGGGAAACCCGGCGAGTAAGACGTCGTGATCTGGAATAGTACTGTCAATGTGCGCGTAAGCCTCTTCGTCAGAAACATCTTCTCTGTCCGAAAGAGTAACCTCACGGATGTCTTCGTTGAAAATGTGTTCCGAATCGCTGTAATGATTCGCCTTATAGGTTCTTACAGCGTATTTGTTCCATTCACTGGTAAACACGCATTTTCCACCAATCTCGTCAAACCCGCGTCGTATTCCACCAATGCCAGCGAACAGGTCTATGAACCGGAATTCATGCCCCTGCTCTTGAAAGGGGGTCGGTAACAGGGACTTGAGATGCTCAAATTCGCCGTGACTAAGCTTTCTGTCAGCTTTTCCTTTCACCCAGCGATTGATACTCTCCCTGCACCAGGAATCGAACCCCAAGTTATTCAGAGTTTTGGCAATGAACCCCTGATCGTAGATATCGAGCAGTTCATTGATAAGCTTAAGGCCTTCTTCGTCTTTCACGGAGCACTCCCTCTCTGGGTCAATTGTGTGACGAAAAATCACGAGATTTTTCCATTATAGTAGCTTGAACTCCCTTGAACTAGGTGTTCGACAAAGAATACCTCAAAAAAGCTGTAAATATATACAGCTTCTTGGTGTGGGAAATTGGGACAGATTTATTTTGGGGATTTAACGCTACAATCGCTGGGGAGGGTCGCTAGAAAATTGCGCCCGTTTCCTGATCGAGGTGGTGCGGGCGGCTCGCGCTGCTGTTGGGCCGGAATTTCCGGTTGCGGTAAAGCTGAATTCCGACGATTTCCGCAAGGGTGGGTTTTCGCTCGATGAGTCTGTGAACGTGGTGCGCTGGCTCAATGAGGAGGGGATTGATCTGCTGGAGGTTTCCGGTGGCACCTACGAGCAGCCACGGCTGCTCGGGTACAGTGGTGATGCCGACACGGCGAGCGATGGCCCGGCCATGCGGGAAAGTACTCGCAAACGTGAGGCTTACTTCCTGGATTATGCTCAGACGATTCGATAGGTGTGCGATTGCCCGCTGATGGTTACCGGAGGATTCCGGACGCGAGCGTTTATGGAAGAGGCGATTGCCAGCGGCGAAACCGACGTAATTGGCCTTGGCCGACCACTGTGTACCGATCCCTATATACCCAGGGATTTGCTTAACGCGCGCATTGATAAAACCGTTTGCCACGAAGATCACGTGAAGCTTGCGCAGCGGGGATTTTTCTCGCCGTTCAGCCCGCTGATGCCGCTTAAAATCATCAACGTATTGGGTGGTCAGGCCTGGTATTACCAACAGATTTTCCGGCTGGCGGATGACCAGGAGGCTGATCCAGACCTGGTTATCCTCAAAGCTGTTGGAGCATATGTGAAGGATGAATTGAGCCGTGCCCGAAAGGTGAAGAAGGCCCGGCCTATCTCAAGATGATTCTCTGGATCGAGCGGGGAATAAACCGGGTGATAAATTCAGCAGCGTAGGTCTGTGGTGTAACTAGGTACCGAGGCTTGGGGCGTGTCGCCTCCGCGGCGCTGTAAATCTTTTTCACGACGTCTGATGCGCTGGCTGTAAAGGGCTTGATTCTGGCGCCTGGCGCCAGCGCTGCTTCCATTGTTTTGTACTTTTCCCGGTGCACGGCGCTTGCCCGGCCAAGCAAGGGCTGCAAAGCGGCCAAGGCATGTTCTCTGAACCGGGTCGCCACGGGGCCCGGGAGCACAAGCGAAACACTTTCCAGGCTTTTGCTGGCCTGTTCATCAAACCAGAAGCTTTCATGGGCCGTGTTCATCGCGGATTTGGCGGCACAGTAGGCGCCTTTCATTTTCTGGGGCGCGATGGAAAGAACGGAGCTAACCGCGATGACTCGCAAGGGTATGCCGGGTTGTTCGCACAGCCTCAGGCAGACAGCGGCCAGCTTGATGGGGCCGAACACGTGGGTGCTGAACTGCTTTTGCCACATGGATTCGGACAGGTCCCGAAGCGCGCCGAATTGCCCGTAACCGGAGTTGTTGACCAAAATAACTCGCTCGGCGACCGCGATTTCGGTGGCCAGGGCGCCCGCAAGCCCTTCAATTTGCTCAAAGGATTCAAGATCCAGCGTTAACTCCAGATCTGCGGATTCGACCCCGCTCGGCTGTCGGGACAGAGCGATCACCCTGTAGCCTTTTCGGGCAAAGTGGGCGCAGGCTTCACGGCCAATGCCGGCGCTGGCACCGGTTACCAGGGCAAGTTTGGTCATCGGATCAACCTCCAATCCTGCATCCTCAGGCGGAATTCCCCAGCCTGTCGCCCGGAAACGAAAAGGCTTACTGAAGCAAGGTGCTCAAGATTCAGTGGTTCTGCATCGGCCACTGTCTTGCCGCGCCAAGTCGGTATGAATTCACTGAAGGGAAGCCGGATACGGCTCCAGACTTCGGTATCCGGGGTAAAAGCATGCTGGTACACAATACTGCTCCGGTTGGTGCTGTTTCGAATGCCGATCTTGTAGGTTTTGCCGTCGCCGAGAGCAAGAAGCTCGATACCTGTGTACTGGGATGCATCGAACGCTTCGGGTAGATTCGCTTTGGCTGAAGCAAAGCCACCGCCGTTATCCAGTCGCACGGTGCCATGAAAGATGCCGACTCCTTCCGCGGAATTGACTAGCTTACCGTCGGATTGTCCGCCCATGACCTGGTCACCGAGGGAGTTCCATTCCAGTGGCTCGCCCTGAGTATCGAACGTAACCAGGATAGGGTTGCCATGGCTGTTAGTGTGCGTGTCTTTCATTGACTTACCTTCACTCGCTTTGCAAAGAGCCAGGTTAACATTCTGGATTAAAAGTCCCCGATACAGTAGGTGCCTGATGGCGTTACACTAATCGTCAAACCTACGTTCATAAACACTGTTCAGAGTGATTGTGGTGAGCTGTTGAACGACTACCTCGATAAAATCCTCCGTGGCCAGCCCATTAACTATGAAGCTTTCCTGAAGCAACTGCCGGAGGCGTTTCGGCGCCGCCATAGGGAGTTGTTTGCGACGGAAAAGGTGAAAGCCAACCGTTGGATCGTCACTATCCTGGATGAAACCGCTTTCACCGAGCTGCAGGATCTGGCGCAAACGCCGGTGAGCAGGGTAGACGCCGCGAAAAAGGGTAACTCTCACCGCCATGGCACCGAGGTCAGTTTTCTTCTCGTTTACCATCAGGGGTTGGTGCACAGCCGGCCAGACGTAGTCGTTATCGGGACCAAATCCTCCGATATGGGGTTCCGCCGGGCACGGTCAGTGCTGGTGGTGGAGAACGAGCGTAATTTCTACCAGTATTCGCAGATGCTCGATTTTGCCAGTGAAACACTGGGAATGCATTTGCGGCTGATGAACTGCGACGTGGTGTTGGGCGGTGGCAACCGGGTTACCCGGGGCGCGATTCTTGACTGGTTGAAGGGCTATGAAGAAGTATTCTGCGCATTCGATTATGATGCCGGTGGTCTGCAAATGTTCTCAACGATCTCAGCCTCTCTTGGTGACAAAGCGACGTTTGTTCAGCCGCGCGATTGGCAACCATGGCTGCCCCTATTTCGCAACATACCGGACGCCACCGAACGATTCACAAGGGCGATATCGTTAGCAGAGGGGCTTGGCTTTGTGGCCCTGACAGAGGCCTTCCGGGCAACCGGCAAATTCATGGAACAGGAGATGATTCTGGATGAGTGACTCCCAGGGGAGCCCAGGCAATTTCAATTTTGGAATCCGTCGTCTGGTGCTGGTGGATTCGGCCGGCTTCTGTTACGTGGAAATTCCAGTGGACAACCATGGCCTGATCCTTGGCCCGGGCAATCTGGGCAAGTCCAGCCTTTTAAACAGCCTGCGTCTGTTCCTGCTGCCGGAAAACAACTTCAAGAACAGCCGCAAGAAATTTGCGTTCCGCAACGCCAGTGCCGGCAGTTTTTACACTAACGAGGAAAGCTACCAGCACTATTTTCCGAGCCAGTTCAGTTTCCTGATCATGGAGGCTGAGAACCCAGCAGGGGTGCATTGCCAAATTCTGTACCGGGACAGCGCGAGCCAACTCAGCTATGGCCGCGCTTTCGTGCCGGTGGGCTACGACCAGCTGCGGCCTCT
Organism: Marinobacter sp. LA51; assembly: GCF_030297175.1. Taxonomy (NCBI): domain Bacteria; kingdom Pseudomonadati; phylum Pseudomonadota; class Gammaproteobacteria; order Pseudomonadales; family Marinobacteraceae; genus Marinobacter; species Marinobacter apostichopi. Next base: position 1,758,165 of record NZ_AP028070.1, read on the forward strand.
GTTCTGGAATGGTGACGATGAGGACGGAATCGGCCAGGCGGTACCGGAGCTGTCGTTCAGCCGCTTGTCCGAGGCTCTGAAAAAGGTCTCCAAAGATACCCGGCTGGTGAATGACCCGGCCAAGCTCAAACAGATGCTGTACAGCAGCGAGTTGATGAACGCCGATGCCGTGCGTTATTCGGTGCTGCCGTTGGGTGAGTCCGACGAGCGCCGGGTGCAGTCGCTGCGCACGTTGATCCGGCTGCTGTTTGAAATGAAAGCAGACGATCAGGCCATGTCTAATGCGGTGGCCAGCATCATCGAGGCGGACAAGAAGTTTGCCGACGATGCCTTCGATTTCAACATCGATGAGTTCCTCAGTCGGCATGATCAACTTAAGCAACAGCAAATCCAGCTGAACCAGATTGAAAAAGAGCGTTCACGGTTCAAGAAGCTGCAAGGGGATTATCAGGCCTACCAAACCCTGGTTCGCAGCCAGCACGAATTTGCCGCTTTCCGGGATGGCGTCAGCCATGCCTTGCAGGACATTGGTTCCAAACGTAAAGCCGCAGTAGAGGGGTTCAATGAACAGAACGACACGCTACGCCATGTGCTCCAGGCTCTGAAAAAACTGGAACAAGACGCCAGTGGCCTGAAGGGCGAGATCCGTTCAGCCGATCGGCGCATTAAGCAGGCAGAGCAGAGCCAGAAAGATGGCGATTTGCTGGTGTCCCAGTATGGGGAGATGACCCTTCAGGAAATCGAGGACATCCAGAAAGAGGAACTCGATAGCAAGAAAGGGCATCTGGCTGCGCTAAAGAGTGCCGCCCAAGCGGAAATCCGGCTGGTGCAGATCCAGAACAAGAAGCAGGAGCTTGAGCGCAAGCTGGAATCCTTGAAGGATCGGGAAAGCAAACAGCAGTGGCAGTTGCAGAACCAGTTGGATGAAGCCACCGCGGCACCGCTACGGGCCGTGGACCCACGGTTGGTCATGGCTAGCCCGGGCCAGGATCTGGATGCTGACAGCAAGGCGGCCATCGAAGCGTTTGCCCGGCTGTTCGTGCCTAATGATAGAGGCTTTGACTGGTTCGATGCCGAATACGTGGCCCAGCCGGCCCGGCAGACTGATTTTGCAGAGCAGCGCCGGCATATTGAAGGTGAGCTCCAGGGCCTGGAAAAGGAGCGGGCTGAACTGGCAGATACCGCCAACCAGGAACATGACCGGCCACGGTTGATCGAGCGCACGGAAAAAGAGATCCGCGCCATCGAAAAGGATCTGGATACCCTGAGCCGTTACCCGGGAGCTGCAACCACACTGAGGGACGCTACTGAGGAGAAACAGGCGGCGGAGGAGCAGCTGGCCAAGCTAGAAGAGCAGGCCCGGCTGGAGCAGGAGAAGCAGGATGCGGTTCAGCAGAAGGCCGCCAAAGCCAGGGCCGAAAAAGAGCGTATCGAGGAGCGGGAACGGGAACTGGCGGGCCTCAGCCGCAGCGTCGGGACCGTGGAGCACCGTTTTCCGCATCTGAAAGCGGTGGAAGCCGAGCAGCCTCTGGACATTGAGCAGGTGTCTGTCGCCGCGTTCGACGACCTCCAAACCCAGTTGGACGACCTGGAAGAGCGCCGTCGCAGTATCCTCGACCACCTTCGCCAATTTGTTTATCTCGGCATCCACGAAGATACCGAAGGCGAGCTGCAGAAAGACAGCCCGGCCTCATCGGTCATTCGCGAAACGTTCAAAAGCCTGTCGGACCTCTTTGCCGGCATGGTTGAGCGCTGGAACGTGCTGGAGCAGCAGGTTGGGATCCACAATGAAACTGTGGCGAGCTACCGACAGGCCCTGAAATCGAACCACGAGCACATAGCCCGTTTTGAAGCGCAGCTGAACCGTGAGCTAGAAGGCGTGCGCATCAACGATCTGGTTGAAATTCGCGTGGATATTCACACCGATCCGAAATTCCGTAATTTGGTGGAAGAAGCCAACAACATCGATCCGTATGGCAACCAGCTGCAGTCGGATGCGTTCTACGATCGGTTGCGGGTGTTCGTGGCGGACTTTTTCGGTGAGAGCGGTAGCAAACGTCTGACCATGGACAGAGTGATCACCGGCATTTCCTACCGCACTCGTAAGGAAAACGCTGCGAGCTTGGACAAGAAAGGCCAGTCCACCTCCACCACGGCATTGATCAATCTAGAGCTGGTGTACCGGCTGTTGAAGCGCGTGTTGTATCCCGGCGTGCAGCTGTCGTTCCCCATGGTGCTGGACGAGCTGGCCAGCGTGGACATCAGCCAGATGCCCTCGCTGCTGGAACGGTTGCGCAAACAGGGCTTCAATTTGTTCTCTGCCGCTACTCACAGTGCCAGCGCGGAAGTGATCTACCTGATCGGCAGGCACCTGGAAGTGGGGCAGATGCGCACGGCGCGGCCTTACAGCCCGCAGCGCACCCTGGTGTTCTGGGGCGGGGCTGAGGGTTTTACCAACGGCGAATCCTTGAGCCAATGGGCCGATCAGTCCCAGAGCAGCCTGCTGGAGCCGGCGGATGAGTAAACGCTTCAGCACCCTGGACACCACCCGGCTGTTGTTCGAGCACCCGAAGATTCTGTTCCGGATGATCGAACGGATGGACCGAAACGAAGCCCGGTATATTCGCGAGAGTGATTTGGTGGCTGAGGTGATGGACTATACCCGCACCCTTGGCAATGCCGACCGGGACCGGGTGCGGCTTGCATTGAATACTGACAATCTGTTCCGGAGCGGCCTGGTGATCGACATCATCAAGGCCGAAGGCGAGCGGCGACTAGTGTTCCAGGATGCCCTGATCAACCTGATGCGAGCCTGTAACGCTTCGCTATATCAGGAACTGACTGATGCCCGTCTGCGGGGCCATCTGGTGACCCTTCGGGATGTGCGCAATCGCCTGGAAACCAGCAGCTTCAGCGCTGCCGACCTGGACTACACCGAACTGAGGGACGATCTGAACGAGCGGGTCAGCCAGCTCATTGGTTTGCTGCGTCAGAATGTCCTGCGCATGCAGACTATCAGTGCCCAGCTTGCGGATCTTTCCGGAGACGCCAGTCGGGCGCCTGAGAAATATCTGGAGTTCCGCCAGAACCTGTTTGAGCGGATCGTTACTCTCTACGAACGCCACATAAAGCCGACTCTGGTGTTCCTGAATCCGGATACCCGACTGCCCGATGGCAGTAACCTGTTTGAGACCCTGGAAGCCATGGTTAGGCTACTGGAAAGTCATGATGACCATAGCCTGGCCGATCAGCTGTTCCGTTCCTCCATTAGCCTTAACGCCTTGTACAAACCCATTCAGGCGGTGGCTCAGGAGGTGGAGCACTTTCTGCGCAAGACCCGTCAGGGCATGGTCCAGTACAACGCAATGGAGCATTTCTACGGCAAGCTTCAGGAGCTCAAGAGCGAAACCGAGACCCTCAGCCTCAAGAGAAAATGGCTGGAGGGCGGTGATTTTGCCCGCAGTACTGGCTTCCTCGTGGGCTTGCGGGCCCAGCAGCGCCCGAAACACTACGCCTTCGGTGAATCGTCCAGCTATTACCAGCTGTTGTTTAGCGAACTGGAGCTGCGCCTGAACGACCTCCGCCGCAAGGCCGAGGTGCCGGTACTGCAGCAGGTCGACGGCAGCGGACGCCATACCCGGATTGATGTCCAGCGTATCAACCAGCTTTATCAATGGCTGGAAACCCTGGAGCTGCGGCCTACCAACGATCTTGTGCGGGAGCTGCACGGCCGGCTGGATGGCTTCATACCGGGCTATCGCTTTCCGGATTTGCTGGCAGCTCTGAACCGTCTGGTTAACTCGCCGCCGGAGGGTCTGCAGGTGGTTACCACCAACCGCTTCCGAATCCTGGACCAGTCATCGGACGGCGAGCAATTTGTCTACCGAAAGCGCCGCCTGGAAAACCTGGAAACTATTCAAAGTAACGCCCCGGCCAATCAAGAAGAGCGACACCATGCCTGATTTTTCCGACGCCATGGATGCCACCGCATCCGTGGTCAACTCACAAAGTTCCGGCAGCTTCGAGCAGATCCTCCCGGCCCAAAGCGCCTCGATCTACCGGGAATTCCAGGCTGGTCGGGTAATCGTGCGGGATGTGTGGGACAGCAACCACTCCGAGTTGCGAGCCAATCCGCTCTACAATCTGCTTTACAACCACCTATCCCACTTCCGGACTTTCTACGAACACTTGGGCAGCGAGCTGGTGTTTAACGAAACCGGCGCGTTTTTCTTTCTCAAGGAAAGCAGTGATGACGAAAACGAGGAACACGACGAGAACGCCTTCCGGGTGCAGGTCATACTGCTGTTGATCGGGCGTTATTTCGCTCGCAGCGGGCGGGATTTGGAATACCTTGGCCGTCCGGATGCCGGACTAAATGAGAACGACCTCATTGCTTTGGCAGGCGATGAGGAATATCAGGAAATTCTCCGGGCTGCGCGCTTCGAGAAAGGTTTCTCCGAGGCCCTGGACTATCTCGATAAACGCAACCTGCTGTTTCGTTCCGGAGCCAGCCGCTGCTTCCTGAGTTCCGCCGGCCTCTACTTTTTACAGGAGCTGGTACGGGAGTATGAGCAAGGTTAGGGGCGGATCTACAGTTTTAAGGCTTGCTAATCAGATCGTTTTGGATTCCTTTGGTCAGTCTGTAGGGCCGCAACCAAAGAGTCTTAACGGAGAGTTTTCTGAAGATCGCTAGTTGACTCTCATGTACGTGCGCCGCAATCTAAAACGTCACCAACCAGCGAGCATATTTCTCTATGGATCAGGACGACCCGACGACTGAGGCGTTGAACTCAACTGAGAAAAAGGATGCTCGTCGTAGGGAAGCACCGAGTGCCGCGGTGGTCTATGAGGCAATTCGGCGTGAGGCCGAATCAGAGCTGAATCGGCCGTTGGTTGCTTTAGCCTGGTCTGCTCTGGCAGCAGGTTTGTCTATGGGCTTCTCCCTGATTGCACAGGCTCTTCTTTATAGCTACACGCCAGAGGCGCCTTGGCGCCCGATTATAAGTAGCTTCGGTTATTCAATCGGTTTTCTGTTTGTCATTCTGGGGCGACAGCAACTGTTCACTGAAAACACGCTAACGCCGGTGCTCGAGGTATTGAGGGTCAGGAATCTGCCCACTGTCTCGGGCACGTTGAAGTTATGGGCCGTTGTCCTGTGTTTCAACATACTGGGTACCGCAATTTTCGCAGCAGCGTTGAGTTGGTTTGACGTGCTCGATCCGAAAATCGACGATGCACTCGAAGCGATAGCGGCCAGGGAATATGGCCATGGTTTTGGCTCCATGTTCGTCAGGGCGATTTTTGCCGGCTGGCTGGTGGCGCTGATGCTCTGGCTGTTGCCGTTTGCTGAGTCTGCACGGGTGGTCGTGATTATTCTGGTCACCTATGTCATTGGCCTTGCGCATTTCCCCCACATCATTGCTGGCTCCGTGGCGGCGCTCTACGGGGTTTTCCACGGTTCTTACGGTATCTGGGAGTTTCTCTTCCAGTTTTTCACGCCTACGCTGCTGGGCAACATGGTTGGTGGGGTAATGATGGTAGCCGCTGTGAATTATGCTCAGGTGGCCTACAGCACTCCCGAAGAATAGGTCGTTTATACCTTCTGGTCTGCAATCTATACGGGAACAGTTTTTGTTCTATATCAGAATCCTATGGATGTTTGTTAATCCGTATATCAAAGTATATTGCGTGTAGTGAGCAGGGTTTTACGCCGCAGGATCAGGCAGCCGGCCATCAATTAAAAAGCTGCTCAGAGCAAACTCCGAAACCTGCCGAGAGCCATCCGCCAACGTTAGGCTCATGGACACGGATTCCGTTCCAGTCACGATGATCAAGCGGGATGACTCCCGGGGTTTTCGGTCCTTCAGGGCGCTCGGCTCGAACAGCGCGACATTGATGCCTTCCATGCCATCGCCGGATTCGTAGGGCAGGCGGTAAAGTTGGGCCTGTCGGGCTCTGGCGGACAGGAACTGAAAGCAGTGCACTCCGCACTCCCGCATCTGAGTGCCAAGGGATTGGGTCAGGGCATAGCTTGAAGGATGGGTGAGCGGTTCGTGCAGGTCCTGCCAAGCGGAATCCTGCAGGCGCGCGCCGTGCTCGCTCCGAATCCTGGCGCCGAATAGCGTGTGAAGGGTTTGCAGGGGGTTCGGGAATGGCTCGCTCACATGGCTGACAAACACAAAACGGTAAAAAGCGGTTTCGGCCAGCGCGGTGTTGATGGTCATGGCGCCGTAGAACAGGCTTTTTTCGAAGGCGCGGCCGAACCGTGAACCATGCTTCAGTGGTGGGTAGCGAAATGGAGTAGCCAGCAGGTAATGAAGCTTGTCGGTGCTCTTCGCGCGAGCCGGTTTGGTAGCCTCCAGCAACTCTTCCAGACGGGCCTGTTCCGGTATGTTGTCGACCAAGCGGGTGGTGGCTATCTCCTCCTGGGACTCCACCACCCGGTATGCTGTTCCCTGCAGCGGTTCTAGGGCATTATGGATACGCTCTTCATAACTCACACCTTACCTCGCATGGCATCCAGGTAGTGATTAACCCGAACCAGCCCTTCTGCCGACCTGACCAGCTGCCGCGGTACCTCATCGAAGTAGCGGTTTTCGGTGTTTATCCAGTGCTTCATGGCCGCAGGTTCACCGCCGGTCAGCGCAAATACGCTGCGGTAGAGGCGAATGAAGAGCAGGGCGAGTTCACCGGACTTGCTGGCCGGATCAATGCCGTCCCGCACCAAGCCGGTACGGTTCCTGCCCACAATGTCGGCCAGTTCGGTTTGGTTGAAACCGAAGGCCTTCCCAGCATTGAGCAAGGCTTTGGCAAGCAGTGCTTTGTCTTGTGTTTGCTCGTTGGGGAGCTGTGCGGTACTCATGATGGAGCTCCTTTGTCGATTTTTCACAGTATAAAGCATTTTCGTGAAAAATCGATGAGTGTCCAGAGGTGGGGATTGCTATTGCTGTAGGGAGTCGGTCAGGCGCTCGTTCAGTTCCTGCCAGCGCGAAAGCTTCTGCGCCTCGCCGATGCGTTCTCCTTCGCCGCCGGATGAGTTGTTTAGCCAGAGCCCCTCACCATTAAAACTGTAAACCGGTTCAAGATCAGTTCGTTGAGAGGCAACCTTTATCTCATTTATTAAGTTATCGAGGATCAGTGGGTCAGCGTCGGGTTGCGAGTACCAGGCCAGAACCATGTGGGCCTGATTGAGCTCCAGTGCTTTTACATAAACAACGCGGAGTTGATCATCGGGTACGCCCATGGATTTCAGTGTCAGGTACTTGGCGATGGAGAAGTCCTCGCAGTCGCCGGCGTTGGTGGTCAGCAACTCCACCGGGGTAGCCCAGTAGTCCTCCTCACCCCAGTGTCGAATGTCGCTGACGAACTTTACGCGGTTAAAAAAGCGGTTCACAAGCTGGAGCTGGCGCTCAACCGGGGCATTGGCGGCGAGCTTGTGCAGGCGCTGCCAGTTCTCGAGGCGTTCGAAAGCCTCGGTACCGAACTCTTGCTGCACGTAGTTCATCAGGCGACTGCTAAGCTCAAATGCCCCGACCAAGGCCGCCACCAGCATGAGTGCCGGTAACAGTGACGCAGGATGCCCGAACGCACGAGCGGCAATGCCCATTTGAGGCCTCAGTTACTGTTGTTTCGCAGCCGTTCCCTGAGTTGTTCAAGGCGTTGGCGGATTTCCTCTCTGCGTTGCTCATCGGCGGCAGGAGAGGGTGCCTGGCTGGATGTTGGTATCTGGGGTTCCGGCGAGGACTGTTGTGGCTCATCCTGGTTACCGGACGCTACGGTCATACCGGAACGATTCTTTTCTTCCGGGAAAAACAGGTTTTCCAACTTGCCGCCGCGCTCAATGACCACTCGGTTGGCGTGCACGGAACGAAGTTTGGCGCTACCGGGCAATTCATCGCCCACGGGGTATGCTTCGGTGTTGCCTTTCTGGTCTTCAATCAGGGCGCTACCGGGAAACTCACCGTCGGCTGCCATAACGCCCCGCAAGAACAGCCGCAGGTTGGTTTCCGGCAGGTTTTCGGTCTCTACCGGTCCCGCACCGCCTTCCTGGCTGGCGGTTCCGAACAAAGCGAGTGTGGTCAGGTCCACTTCTGGCGCCTCGCTCAGATCCCGCCCCTCGCGAACCAGTTGCTGCGCGTCCGACGATGACTTTGCCTGGTTCTGGGCGAGGGAGAAACTATAAACCTGCCAAGCGGTCACACCCACCATGGCCGCGCCCGCGATAACGGTGAGAAGGAGAGGAAGCCGTTGGTTGTTAAGGGGCATTGTTCTTCCTGGGTGCGATTGTGTGGGCGGAAAAGTCCACAGGTTATCAGACGGCAATGACTAATTGGCAGTATAGTGTATAGAGTTATTCAGCGGGTCCATATCCTGTGGTAGCCTTTCTGAATTGATTGAATAAAAAAGAATTTCGGGACGGGGAAGACCTTGACTACAGAATCTGAATTTCAGCAGCAGGATGCTCCGCTGGGCCGTCTTCCTTTTACATTTGCCAAGCGCAATGGAGTCATTCTGACGCGCTCGGAGGAAGGCGACCCGATCATCCTGGTGCGGCCCGGGGCCTCACATTCCGCCCTTGCGGAAGCCAACCGCGTTAGCGGTGGGCGAGCACGGTTTTCTACGATTGATCCCGACCGGTTCGACCACGCCCTGAATGCTGCCTATCAGAACGATTCCGCTGAAGCCATGCAGATGGTAGAGGGCATCGGTGACGATATGGATCTTGCCTCATTGGCAGAATCCGTTCCCGAAACCGAGGATCTGCTGGAGCAGGAAGACGACGCTCCAATCATTCGCCTGATCAACGCCATCTTGACTGAAGCAGTCAAGACCAGCGCGTCTGATGTTCACATCGAGACCTATGAGAAGCGATTGGTGGTGCGGTTCCGGGTTGATGGTGTCCTGCGTGAGGTGGTACAGCCCAAACGGGCGTTGGCACCGCTGCTGGTGTCCCGTATCAAGGTTATGGCCAAACTCGATATCGCTGAAAAGCGGGTACCTCAGGACGGCCGGATTGCCCTGAGAGTGGCCGGCCGGGAAGTGGATATCCGGGTGTCGACCATGCCGTCGTCTAGTGGCGAACGGGTGGTGCTGCGTCTGTTGGATAAACAGGCCGGCGCGATTCGCCTGGAATCACTGGGTATGTCTGGTGACGATCTAAAGGTGCTGCGGAAGCTGATTCATCGGCCCTACGGCATTTTACTGGTCACCGGTCCGACGGGTTCCGGTAAATCGACCACGCTCTACGCCTCTCTTCAGGAAATCAATGATCGCAGCCGCAACATCCTGACGGTTGAAGACCCGATCGAATACGATCTGCCCGGTATTGGCCAGACCCAGGTTAACACCAAGGTGGACATGACCTTTGCCCGCGGCCTTCGGGCCATCCTGCGTCAGGACCCGGACGTGGTGATGATTGGTGAGATCCGGGACCTTGAGACCGCTGAAATTGCGGTTCAGGCCAGTTTGACCGGTCACCTGGTGCTTTCCACCCTTCACACCAACACGGCAGTGGGCGCTATTACCCGCTTGATGGACATGGGCATTGAGCCGTTCCTGATTTCGTCCAGTTTGGTGGGCATTCTGGCCCAGCGCCTGGTTCGGGTGCTGTGTACCGAATGTCGTGAGTCCTACACGCCCACAGAGGAACACTGTGAGTTCCTGCAATTGGACCCGTCGCTACCGCCGACGCTCTACCGAGCGAAAGGCTGCGAGCATTGCAACGACCTGGGTTATCGCGGCCGTATCGGTATTTATGAAGTGGTGCAGATTACCGACGAAATAAGCGGGCTGATTGATAAGCGGGGCGGTGAACTGGATCTGGAAAAGGCTGCCCGTAAGCGCGGGCCGAGTATCCACGCAGACGGTGTGCAGAAGATACTCGACGGCGTCACCAGCGTGGAAGAAGTTTTGCGCGTTACCTACCGGGGCCGATAAACCATGCCTGCTTACGACTACAAGGCACTCGATACCCGAGGCAAGCAAAAAAACGGCGTGATGGAGGCGGATGCGCCGCGCGCGGTTCGCCAGCAGCTCCGTGAGAAAGGCTTAACTCCGTTGGCTGTCGAGCCGTCAACGGAGAAACAGGTACGATCCAATCCCCTCAGCCGTCGCGGCTCATTGGCAGCCGCCGATCTCGCCCTGGTAACCCGCCAATTGTCCACGCTGATTCAGTCCGGCATCCCGGTGGAGCAGGCCTTGTCTGCGGCTGCACAACAGTCTACCAAACCCCGTATCCGCAGTATGCTTATCGCAATTCGCGCGAAGGTCATGGAAGGCTACAGCCTTGCGGAGAGTCTGGGGGAGTTTCCCAACGCCTTTCCACGCCTGTATCGCTCCACCGTGTCTGCGGGCGAACACGCAGGCCACCTGGATCTGGTGTTGAACCGGCTGGCGGATTACACCGAAAACCGCCAGGAAGCGCGCCAAAAGATCCAGCTAGCTGCCATTTACCCCATCATTCTCAGTGTGGTTGCGATCTCCATTGTGGTGTTCCTGCTGACCTACGTGGTGCCGGATATCATCGAGGTATTTCTCAAGCAGGGGCAGGAGCTGCCGGCGCTGACTCAGGCCATGCTGAACGTATCGGATTTCCTCGGCAGCTACGGCATCTACATTCTGATTCTTTTGATCATTGCGGTGATCGCGTTCCGGCTGGCGCTCAGCAGGCCGGCGTTTCGGCTGAAGTTCCATAAACGCCTGCTGCATTTGCCGTTATTCTCCGGCATGGTGCGAGGCGTGAGTACGGCCCGTTATGCCAGTACCCTGAGTATTCTGACCACCAGTGGCGTGCCGTTGGTGGAAGCCATGCGCATTGCGGGCGAAGTCTTGTCCAATGATTATTTGCGGGGCGAACTTCGGAACGCGGCGCGAAAGGTCAGTGAGGGCGGATCGCTGCACCGTTCGCTGGACCAAACCGGGTACTTCCCACCGATGATGTTGCACATGATTGCAAGCGGTGAGGCCAGCGGTGAGCTGGACAGCATGCTGGAGCGAACGGCCCGGATGCAGGAAAACACCCTGCAATCGAAAATCGCGGCCATTGTTGGTTTGTTTGAGCCAATGATGCTGCTGATAATGGGCGTGGTGGTGCTGATTATTGTCTTGGCCATCATGCTGCCAATTCTCAACATGAGCAACCTGGTGGGCTAGGCCCGGCAGGTGCTCGTGAATGCTACTTAAAACGAAGGAATTCCATTCCAATGACGAGCGAAACAATGACGAATCGAAATAGGAACCTGCGCACCAACAGTCGCGGCTTCACCCTGATCGAGATCATGGTTGTGATGGTAATTCTGGGGCTTCTGGTGGCGATTGTGGCGCCTAATATCATGGGCCGGAGTGATCAGGCCAAAGTCACGGTTGCTGAAACCCAGCTTAGCAATATTGCCAACGCGCTGGACCTGTATCGCCTGGATAACAGCCAGTACCCGTCCACCCAGCAAGGTCTGGAAGCACTGGTGTCCAAACCCAGCGGCAGCCCCGAACCTAAGAACTGGAACGCCGATGGTTACCTGAAAAGTGTTCCGGAGGATCCCTGGGGTGCTGAGTACCAGTACGTGAGCCCGGGTACCGAAGGGCCCTATGACCTGTATTCCTACGGCTCCGATGGCCAGGAAGGTGGTGAAGGTGACGCGGCGGATATCAGTGCCTGGAACACCAAGGAATAAGTGATTGTGCGCTTCGGGACGCGGCAAGCCGGTTTCACACTGCTGGAAATTCTGGTTGTCCTGATCATTGTCGGGCTGCTGGCATCCCTGGCGGTGTTCAGCTTTGGCGGAAACTCCCAGCAAAGGGAGCTGAAGAACGAAGTGCGCGACCTGTACCTGTTGATGCAAACCGCCTCCGAGCAAGCGATACTCAATAATCGCGAATTGGGTTTGCAGGTGACTGAGGAGGGTTATCAGTTCGTCGCCTATGAAGATGAATCCGGTGACTGGGAAGCCTCCGGAGAACGGTTGTTCCGGCCGGGCAGCTTCCCAGAATGGATGGTTGTGACAAAGTTTATCGAAAGCGATGCCCCTAAACTGGCCTCGGCAGAGGACAAGTTCGGCCCTGATGTATATTTTTTCTCTAGCGGCGAAACTACAACTTTTGAGATTGAGTTTACCGCCGGCAGAAACAGCGACTACCTGCATATCCTGGCGTCCGATGGTGTATCGGAGCTGGAATGGCGTAAGCCCGGTGATGACGAGGAAGATTTGTGAACAATCACAGAGGCTTCACGCTCATCGAAGTTCTGATTGCGTTGCTGGTGTTTGGCCTGATTGCCACGGCGGCAGCGGAAGTGGGGAGTCAGTACATCTCCAGCTACGAACGAGTTCGCGATAAAACCCTGGCCGCCTGGCTGGCGGATAATCGGATCAATGAGCTGCGTCTCGCCGAAAACCTGCCGGGAATCTCCGAGAACTCCCGCGATACCGACTACGGTCCTTTCAGGTGGCAGGTGACCACCGTCGTATTGGCCACTGAAGAGCCAACCATGAGACGCATTGAAGTGACAGTGTCTCGTTACCGCAGCGAGGGTGCGGAGCCCGCACCGGTACACTCCTTGTCAGCGTTTCTGGGTCAAAACTGATGAGCCTTCCCCCGCATCCAACCCGGTCGCAGAGTGGCTTTACGCTGCTTGAGGTTCTCATCGCCGTTACCATCACGGCGGTGATTGGTCTAGGCGTGTGGCAGGTGTTAAGCGGTGTGATCACGTCCCGGGATCGGGTGAACGAACTGGCTGAGGAGTTTGATGGACTCCAGCGGGCCATGTTGTTGCTCGAGCGCGATCTGATGCAGGTGGTAAATCGCCCGGCGCGGGATGTGTATGGCGATTATAAGGTTGCGTTGACCAGTCGGGAGGACGATTTTGCACTGATGCTGACCCGGCAGGGTTGGCGAAACCCATTGAGGTCACGCCGCAGTGGCCTGCAGCGGGTAGCCTGGGAATACACCGGTGAGGAACTCCGGCGCCGATATTGGCCGCTGGTCGATCAGGGGCAGGAAGACACCAGTAGAGACGTGTTGTTGCTGGAGGGTGTACTGGACTTCGAGGTGCGTTTTCTCAACGATCAACGGGCCTGGCAACCGGAATGGCCGAGTGATGAAACCATGGCGGGCCTGTCACCCGGAAGTCGCCCAGAGACGTCACTTCCCATGGGGATCGAGATCACCCTGGAGCATGAGCGCTACGGCGATTTGGTGCGCACCTTTGTGCTGCCGGACTTCAATGCGGAAGACGCGCAGGGCGTGGTGAATCAGGCCAACGAAGCGGCCAGCGAAACAGAAGCAGAAGAGGGCGCTGACGATTCGGCGGATCCCGGTACTCAGGGGCAGGGTGGCTGATGGAACACGTCCGTATTAGCCCATTTCCGTCCAGAGAGCGTGGCGTGGCCCTGATCATGGTATTGCTGGCGATGGCGCTGGTGGTAATGCTGACCTCCGGGATGACCCAGCAACAGAGCATCCGGGTGTTCAAGGCCGGGCATTACTTGGCCCAGCAACAGGGAACGAGCATCGCGCTCGGTGCGGAGGCCTTTGCCCGACAAATCCTGGTTAGGGATTACGAGGACGATAAAGAAGAAGGCGAGATGATCGACAGTCTCGATGAGTTCTGGGCCATGAATGCGGCAATATTGCCATTAGATGAAAACGGTGTGGTCGAGGTTCAGATTGATGATTTGGGCGGTCGGATTAACCTGAATGATCTGGTGACTGGCAATGGTCAGGTCAACACTCTGACCAAAGAACGGCTGCAGCGATTGTTCATTGCGCTCGAAATCTCTCCGGCCACGGTTGATGCGCTGGTTGATTGGATCGACGAGAATGATCAGACCGTTAGCGTGAGCGGTGCAGAAGACGGTCAATATCTTTCTGCAGAGCAGGCTTACCGCGCTGGGAACCAGCCCTTTGTCAGTGTGACGGAATTAATTCTGATTGAAGGTCTGGGATATGAAGGCTTTCAGGCGTTAGAGCCCCATGTTGCGGCACTTCCCGTATCCGGACTGGGGATCAACGTGAACACCGCCACCGCACCGGTGCTACGTTCGCTCAGTGAGGAGCTGACGGATGCCCAGGCGGCCGCTATTCTGGAGAAGAGGGAGGAGGAGCCATTTCTGAACCTCCAGGACTTTCTCGCGCTACCAGAATTTGCCGGGTTAGGTTTAACTTCAGCAGGGCTTGGGCTGCAAACGCGCTTTTTTGAAGTCGTTTCAAGGATTACCTACGATGACCGGGTTGTGAATATGGTCAGCACCGTTTTCAGAAACCCGGAAGGCGAAATTCGGACGGTTCGACGGGATACCGGACAGAAAAACCGAATTACCAAAGAGCCGTTCACCATTTCAGAAGGATAGCCATGTCTTATCGCCTATACGTGCGGCCAGTGCCTCCACTGGCCGACCCCGCGCAGAACCCTGAGGCGTTTTCGTATAACTGGGTGCTGCATGATGCCAGCGGCGATACCCAGGCGCGTGGCACCGGGGATACCCAGCGGGAAATTGAGCAAACACTGGGGCAGAATGCCCTCGACAACGTCTTGCTGATCGGACTGATTCCTGGCGATGAGGCCTTGTTCTGCCTGGCAGATATTCCGGCCAAGCAAAGCCGATACATCCAGCAGGCCCTGCCGTACGCCGTGGAAGAGCAGATTGCCCAGGACATTGATTCGGTGCACCTGGCCCTCGGCCGGCACACCGACGATGGCTATCGTGTGGCTGCCATTGATGAAGACCGAATGCGCAATTGGGTCAGTCTGTTCAGCAACTGGGAACACGTTCGCCTGGACGCAATCTACCCGGATGCGTCTTTGCTACCAGTCACGGAAGGCGGCTGGTCTGTCTGTCTGGATGGCGAAATCGCGCTCATGGTTAGTGATCGTGGTGAGTGGCTAAGTATGCACTCCGTCAATCTGGGCATGTTCGCTCATACGCTTGCCGTCCCGCCTTCAGAGGAAGTCGTTGCAGAGGTGCCGGTGACCCTTTATGCCACCGAGCAGGAGTTCGATGCCCAGCAGACCATCGTGAGCGAGTTCAAGGCGCCGGGCCGGTTGCTGGTGCGTCGGGAAACTCTTGAGCTGATGCCGCTGGAATTGCTGGCCCATGCCCATCATCATCACCTATCACATCCGATTAATCTCTGTCAGAACCGGTTTTCCAACCGGTCAGATACGGCAAGCCCCTTCAAGCCCTGGAGGCCCCTGATCGCTGTTGCGGCGGTCTGGTTCGGGGTCCAGATTGCGTTGGAAGTGGGTATGGGGATGTATCACGAGCGCAAAGCCAGTGATTTGCAGGACCGGGCAATGGCCATTTACCAGGAAGCGTTTCCTGGCGATCGGCGCACCCATGCGGGCAATGTTCGCCGAGTTATTGAAGGTCAACTGCGAGTTGCGGGCTCTGATGGCCCGGATCTGGATTTTATCACCCTGATGAAATACACCGGTCAGGAATACGCGGAGCTCACCGGAGGCCAGTCGGTCATCTTCAATTCCGTGAATTTCAGCCGATCCCGGGGAGAGCTCGTCGTGGATGTCCGTGCGGACACCTATGATCGCCTGAGTGCGCTTCGAAATGGCTTATCCAATCAGGGGCTGGAAGCTCAAATTGGTTCCGTGGTTAACGAGTCCAGCGGCGCCCGTGGCCGACTGACGGTCTCCGGAGGTTAAGGCAATGTTTGAGAAACTCAAAGACCAGCCCTCGGTTGGCAAGCTGATTGCTCAGTACGACCAACTGGCCCGTCGTGATCAACAGGCATTGCTGGTGCTCATGGTAGCGGTCTTCGTAGGGCTGATGTATTTCGCAGTATGGAGTCCGGCCACCAGTTTTCACGATTCGGCGGCTACCGAGCGGGAAAACGCTGCCGAACTCCTTGCCTGGATGCAAGCTAATGAAGCTACAATCAAGCGCTTGGGCAGCGCTAGTGGCGACGCCTCCCCAGGCTCCGCGGACCTGCCGGATGGCCGTGCGCTCATGGCGCTGGTAACTCGCTCTGCGCGAGAGTCCGGGTTGGCACTGCAACGGTTTGAACCAAGCGGTGAAAATGCCATCCGGGTTTGGCTTGAAGACGCTCCGTTTGCCGAGGTTGCAGCCTGGTTGGAGCGACTGAAATCCGGTAACGGTGTGATTATTGATCAAGCCGCTATGGACCGGGCCGATGAACCAGGCCGGGTTTCTGTTCGTTTAACACTGACCATCTGATTGGGAAGTACCGGCAGGAGAGTGTGAGAATGGCTAACGGTAGCGACAACAGCAGTCAATCAGAACCCGTGATTGTGCGTCTTGATGGCTCCGCGACCAATGAGGCGCGCTCCATTCTGTACCATGCTTACCGGCAGGAGCCTACGTTCCAGTATCTGTTTGATCATCAGCGCCCGGGTTACGATCAGCGCATTAGGGCGACCATTCGTGAACTGATTGATCTGTATTTCGATCTGGATCAGGAAGCCATCGGCGTGATGGTCGACGATACCCTGGTTGCCGTCGCGTTCATCGGCGATCCGGAATTGCGGATGAACCTAGCAGATCAATTCAGTTGGCGTATTCGTATGGTTCTGACAACCGGGTTTGCATCGACTCGGCGTTACCTCGATTACCACGAGAAAATCCGGAACATGCTGCCTCAACCATTGGCGCACCAGTTGCCGATGATGGGGGTGAATCCCAAATACCAGAACCGTGGCTACGGCCGCCTGCTTTTAAAAACCGTCGAAAAACTCTGCGCGGAAAATCCTCGCGGCAGTGGCTTGGTGCTTGATACCGGAAACAGCCGGTATTTGCCGTTTTACGAGTCCGAGGGGTTTCGCAGTCTTGGCAAAATTAAGCTCGGTGACTTCGAGGACCATGTTCTGTTCCGCGAAGTGCACCCTGAGAGCAAAGCAGCCTCTGAAGGCCGCCACTGAATTCGAATGACCTACAGGAGACACTGTGTCTGACAACCATGATTTTGATCTGATTGTAATTGGCGCCGGCTCAGGCGGGGTTCGCCTGGCAAGGATGTCGGCCCAGCGGGGTGCCCGCGTTGCCGTAATTGAATCCCGGTATCTGGGCGGCACTTGCGTCAACGTTGGATGTGTGCCGAAAAAACTGTTTGTGTATGGCGCGCATGTCCACGACGAGCTCGAAGACGCCGCCGGTTACGGTTGGAACGTGCCAACCTCAGGCGTAACGTTTGACTGGCCGACACTGGTGGCCAACAAGAACACAGAAATCGAGCGGCTGAACGGTATCTACGGCCGCATGCTGCAGAATGCAGGCGTGACCATCATTGAGGGCACGGCATCTTTCTCTGATGCCAATACCGTCGTGGTTGGCGATACCTCCTACACCGCAAAGCATATAACCGTTGCGACCGGAAGCTGGCCGGTGGTTCCGGACATCCCCGGCAAGGAATGTGTGGTCACCTCCAATGAAATGTTCTACCTGCCGCAGTTGCCGAAGCGTGCCGTAATCTGGGGCGGTGGCTACATAGCCGTTGAGTTTGCCGGCATTCTGGCAGGGCTTGGCGTTGAGACAACCTTGCTGTATCGCGGCGACCTGTTCTTGCGGGGCTTTGATACCGACATTCGCAAGTTCACCGAACAGGAGATGCGCAAGAAGGGTATTGATCTCCGGTTTGGGGTTAATATCGATTCAGTTGAGCCAGAGGGCAATCAATACCAGGTGCATCTGAACAATGGCGAGACCCTGCAGACCGGATTGGTGATGGCGGCAACCGGCCGGAAAGCGCTGGTGGAAGGGCTCGGATTAACCGAGCTGGGCGTGGAGCTGAATGAATCCGGGCATGTGGTGGTGGATGATCATTTTCAGACCGCAGTACCGTCCATCACTGCGCTGGGTGATGTAATTGGCACGCCGCAGCTGACGCCGGTGGCTCTGGCCCAGGGTATGGTCCTGTCGCGCCGTTTGTTCGGTGATGGCCAGGGCGATATGGACTATTCAGCTATTCCGACGGCGGTGTTCTGCCAGCCAAACATCGGCACCGTGGGTTGGACGGAAGATGAAGCCCGTTCAGCCGGCCATTCGCTGCGTATCTATCGTTCCGAATTCCGGCCGATGAAATACACTCTGAGTGGCCGTGATGAACGCAGTCTGATGAAGCTTGTGGTTGATGACGAAACCGACAAAGTGTTGGGGGCTCATATGGTGGGACCGGACGCTGGCGAAATTACCCAGGGCCTGGCAGTGGCTATCAAGGCCGGTGCTACCAAGGCTCAGTTCGACTCAACCCTGGGCATTCACCCGACCTCAGCAGAGGAATTCGTCACCATGAGGGAAGCTGTCGTCTGACGGCTTCAAGTGCCCAGGGAAGGGCGATGCTTACCTCTTTTTATACTCTCGTCCTCAGTCAGGGATCCAACGACCCAACACTGTTTTTAGTTTTTCTTTTCGTACCGGCTTGGCTACGTAATCGTTCATGCCACTTTCCAGGCAGCTTCTGTCAGTACCCGGCAATACGTCTGCGGTCAGTGCAATGATGGGAGTTCCCGAGCGCCCGCTGCTTTGCTCCCACTCGCGAATGCGACGGGTGGTTTCGTAGCCGTCCATCACAGGCATCTGGCAGTCCATCAAAATCACGTCGTACCCCCTGTGATTGTTGCGAATCATTTGAAGGGCATCTTTTCCATTGTTCGCCGCATCCGCCTGGTAACCCAATTTGGTTAACATGGCTTTTGCCACGCGCTGGTTAACAAGGTTGTCCTCTACAACCAGGGCGTGGGCCACACCAGACCTTGGCTCTCTGGTCGAATGGCTGTCGTGGGGTGGGGCGTCAGCACTGGCTGCAAGCTCAAATGGCAGTTCAAACCGAAAAGACGAGCCTCTTCCAAGGTCTGTTTCGACTTTAATGTGGCCACCCATCAGCTCCACCAGCCGCTGCACCAGAGCCAGCCCGAGCCCGGTTCCGCCATGGCTCCGGTCGTCGCCGTGCTGCAGCTGTTCAAAGGAGTTGAAAATATCCGGAAGTCTTTCTATCGGAATGCCCGAGCCTGAATCACTTACCGCGCAGTTAAGAACGATGCAGTGGTCTTCCAGCCCAAAGCAGCCTGCCTGAATGATAATGGACCCGTCGCTGGTGAACTTGATGGCGTTGTCGATCAAACCGGCGATGATTTGTCGCAGTCTGGGGGCGTCCCCTATCACCAGGGGTTTGTCGGGCCAATCGCCAAAGAAGTTCACACTGAGTGATAATCCCCGTTCCTCCGCGACCTGACGGTAGGTCGCCGTGCAGTTGCGGATCAGATTCTCAAGATCGAATTCCTGGTTGGATAGCTTGAGAACACCGCTTTCCATACGGGAGAAATCGAGGATGTCACTGATAACCGTCAGGAGGTCCTCAGTGGATTGACGCGCGGTGGTCAGGTAATCCCGCTGACGGGGTGTCAGAGGGTCCTCCTGAACCAGGTCGATCATACCCAGCACACCATTGAGCGGCGTGCGCAGTTCATGGCTCATGGTTGCCAGAAATTCCGACTTCGCCTGATTGGCCGATTCTGCTTTCTGGCGTGCGCTCTCTGAGGCAGCCAGGGTTTGTTCCCGGGAAGTCTCGAGGTTTGCCAGGTGGGTTGCCAGTTCATTCAGTTGTTGCTCAATGTCGGCAACTTCCTGGGCGCTACTCCTATTGCCAGTAGGGCCTTTGGCATAGTCCCGATTGATCAAGCGCGAAATCCGGCCAGATAACTGTCGAACGGGGTTCAGTATGGTGTTCAGATGGTGCTGCATTATCAGCATCGTGAACAGTAGGAGCGAGGCTCCCACCGCCAGCGAAGTCCAGACAATGTCCCTTTGCCGGTCCGCCAACAGATCCCGGCTGACCCCAACGTGAACCGTACCCACTCGCAACGCACTTGCCCGAAGCCCCGACTCCGGCGTGAACCACTCGGTAGTCCGCCCGGAATCCAGGTCCAGGGGTTGTTGCAATATCTCCGTGTCAAAAACGTCGTAAATACCAGGATTAATCGGGATGCTGGTTGAATCGGTTGCGACAAAGCCGATCGGGTCACCCGAGACATTGGTTACCTCAATCCAGTCTGCTTTGCTTCGTTTCAGTGCTTTTAACAAAACTTGCTCAAGGGCCTGACTATTGCCGGAAACCACAGCGTACTCCAGAACCGGCGCCAGGCTGTCCGCAAACATCTGACTGCTGTCGGACAACTGCTGGCGGGCATCCTGCAGTCGAGCCGAGGTAAAAAATGCAATCAACACGATAAACATTACGATCGCAGGTAGGGCGCCGAGTAGCAGGAGCTTACGAGTGAGGGTCGGACGAGCCATCGCTGGATTAGTCATCCTGCGCCTCCCCACTTTCGGTGAGTTCCTGTTGTATGGTCTGGTTCAAGAATGCTCGCTCAGGAACCGGGATATTCATCGAGCGAGCAACCTGATCATTAACCTCAATGCGATAGATTTGCGGGTACGCCGGGGCGGGAAATTCGCCCGCAGCAAAATACTGTTCAATCATATTGGCCCCAAGAGCCGCCATCTCTGCAAAGGGCGCGTAGCTTGAGGCCAACGAACCCGCCTTAACGTACGCCTGACTTGGGCCAATAACGATCTTGTTGCGTCGGTACGCGGTCAGCAGGATGTGTTTGATGGTGCGGGGGTTGTAGATGGCGTCGTCAGGCGCGGCGAGCAGAAAGTCACCGTAGCGAAGTGCTCTTACCAGTGAGGGAATCAGGTCGTCTTCATTGTCGACGATGAAAACCCGTGCACTCATCCCATGGGCGGGAAGTTCGTCAATCAAGGGTTCGTAAAGCTCTACCGACGCGGTGGTAGCCAGGATTGCCACCGTGTTGGCCTGCGGCAATATCGCCTTTCCGGTCAGGGCTTGGCGCAGCAGTGGAACGTCGTAAAAGACGCCGGAAATTTGCCCAGGGTTTCTGGCTGCAAAACCTTCGATGAACGATTTGTTCACCAGCATGGCCAGAATGG
This sequence comes from Marinobacter sp. LA51, assembly GCF_030297175.1. Lineage (NCBI taxonomy): Bacteria > Pseudomonadati > Pseudomonadota > Gammaproteobacteria > Pseudomonadales > Marinobacteraceae > Marinobacter > Marinobacter apostichopi. Next base: position 1,779,074 of record NZ_AP028070.1, read on the forward strand.
GTATCGAACGATTGGCCTGACGCACTCGGGAGAATGCCGCAGGGCCGATGGAAACAATGGGGGTATTCTTGATCATTGGGATCTGATCGTCGGAAATCGGGGTAAGGGTGACATCACTCCTCAATTGGTCGGTGAGTAACGACTGAATGTGCTGATCCAGGGCGGTACTACCGGATCCGGCCAGATATACGAGGCGGTCGGGCGTTTCCTGGCCGTGTGCCGACACCAGGAAAACAAGACCTAAAAGGATACACACGGCTCGCCTGAACGTGTGGCGGGTCGGGTGCAGCAAGCTTCGCCATCTAACTAGGTTATATGGAGTCATACCATCCTGGGTTACATACTTTCCTTGGTCAATGTTCAGAAGCGAATTCCGGCCTCAACGAAATACTGATTAGGTTCATCAATGATGTTGTCGGGGCTCATCCACGGCTCCATATTGATGTAATGCTGCATGGTGAATGCGAGTTCATAGCTGAAATTAGGCCGGTCTATCCGGCGGGCCAGTCGGAAATCAGCACGCTTGAAACGAGTTTTCCGCACTTCGTGTGTGAGATAGAAAGCTGCGGAGGAAGTCAGCGACCAGGGAAGTTCCTGGATCCATACCACGCTCCCTGAATGGCGAGCGGAAAGTCGCCCCATGAGAGCTACGGCTCTGGATTGGGTGCTGGGTGGCAGCTTGTCGGGATCGCCTGTATAGCGACTGTCCTGGTCGAGATAGGCGTAAGTGGCGCGCAAAAGCGTGCCTGAGAACTCCAGTGAACCTTCGAACTCCACACCTTCCTGGTCTACTGCGACGTTGTTGTCGATGTACCAGTCTTCTTCGTTGATCACTCCGCTGATCATATCCCGAAGATAGTCATTGAAATACCGTACTTCAACGCTCATCAGGGCCGAGTCCAGGTGGTACTGCCCGAAATAACTGATCTCGCGAGAGGTAATGGTTTCTTCTTCCAGTTCCTCGCCAAACGTGGAGGTGGTCTGGTCTACCAGGTCCTTAACCTCGAAACGAGTGCCCTCCAAGGCCTCGAATGGCGGCTGCACATTGCGCGGCCGGTAGGACCAATCCGGGTCTTGCTCAAAGGCATCCGGGGTTCGCACGGCTCGGGAGAAGACGAAGCGAACGGCGTGGTTGTCATTGATGATGAAATTGGTGGCCACCCTCGGCGAAAAATACCCCTCGTCGGTCGTGGTGGTTGTCTCCCAATTGCCGCCAGCGTTAAAAGTGACCCAATTGAAGGGCGAGTACTCAGCATTGGCGAATACCCGACTCTGATAATTGTTACCGCGGCCATTAAAGAAGGTCTCGGAGTCAAAAGTGTCTTTGCGATAACCAAGGCCAGACACCAGTTTGAACTCGGGGTTAAAAATGATGGTGTTTTGCAGCTCGAATTCGAGACGGGATTCTTCTGCATCCTCATTGAGGTCAGCCACAAAGGGGCCTTGATCCGTCGGGAACGGCGCTCCCGGGGGCAGCAATTGAATAAACTCGCCGGCAGGCACAGAGACTGACCATCGCTGCCGCCGCCGCTGGTTCTGATAGGTGGCCTGAAGGTGATAAAAGTGGCTGTCGGAAATGGCGCCGTTGAAACGGGTTTGCAGATAGTAGTTGTCTAGAATGATGTCTGGATTGGTGGTCGATTCCAGCTTTCCAGACTTCTCACTGTCCTCTTCATTTACGCCGTCGACCACGCCGGCCCGGAAGTCGATTGAATGGATGTTGTCGATGGCCAGCAGGCTGTCAAAGTTGACGTTGTTGATGTCGAAGCCGTCGTGAAAGTCCTCTTTCTCGTCATCCTTCTGCCGGTCGAACCCGTCAGATTTGCGTTTCTCATAGGATAGGCGCCAGCTGCCATCTTCCGTGCTGTCACCGACTGAGGAAAAGGTGCGCAGGTGGCCCCGCGAGCCTATTGAGGTGTATGCTTCGGCGCCCGCGGTGTCGTAGGGGGAGCGAGTTATAATGTTTATACTGCCGAGAAAGGCATTGATACCATAGGCGGCAGCATTCGGGCCACGGCTGACCTCGATCCGCTCAATGTTTTCGAGTGCAACTGGCATTGCAATCCAGTCAACGTCAGATAGGCTAGCGCGGTAGGCCGTTCGGCCGTCAATCTGAACCTGAAGTCGTCGTTGTTCGTACTGAGAGGTGCCGTGGTAGCTGGTGACCTGATTGTTGCTACCGTACTCGCCGACCACCATGCCGGGTACAAGTCGGAACACTTCCACCAGATTCATGATGCCGAGGTCACGAATCATATCGCCGGTAATAATGGTGGTGGTGCCCGGTACTTTGAGCTTTGATTGGCGCAATCGTGTGGTCGTCAGTACCTCCGGGATCTGCGATTGTTCCCCGTCCTCGGTCAGGAATTCCGGGTATAGCTCGGGTTCTTCAGTCTGTCCCCAGGCCAAGGCAGGTAGGGTAAAAAACAGGAAAAGCGTGCAACTGGCGGCGCTGACAGCCAGGGATAGCTTTTTTGGTGACGTTGTTGTCGAACTGGTCATGGGTGAGGATCTATACTCTGCCAAGCCAAAGAGGGGGCACACCGCGATTATGTTTTGGTCTATCGTAGGGGACTACACACGGTTTGTCTCTCAAAAATGTAATGAATCTGAGAGCTGGGAGCTGCAGCTTTATGAATTGCTGGGAAGTACTGGGAATTGAGCCGACGGAAGACCACCAACGAATTCAGCTGGCCTACGAGCAGCAGCTGAAGTTTGCCTCGGGCGAAGAAGCTGAAAAACTGGACCGTGCGTTTCGGGAAGCCACCGGTGGCGCACCGAAGCCCGAGGCACCGCAAGCTCCGGTTGTCGATCAGGCACCGGAATCCGATCGCGCCCTGGATGCCAATGAGGGTCAGATTGTTCGCGAAGTGGTGATTCAGATCAACGCTTTGCTGAATGATTCAGGACGAAGTCGGGATGTTGGGATCTGGAAGGCAATCCTCTGTGAACCACCCGCAGACCAGGCGCCGGTGCGGCGGGAAATTGCCCGTAAGCTTGAGCCGCAGGTTCGCCCTATGGCTGAAAATGGTAGCTTGCCGGCACCGGTGGCTCAGTTTCTGGGAGACTGGTTCGAATGGGCCAGTCTGCAGGACATTGCCGTGCAAGCGGAAGAACCGCAAGCCGGTAGTGCGGAGACGGACGCCGAGGAAGCAGATCAGCCCCCTCAACTGGTTAACTTCTGGCCGGCGGTGATCGGCTGGATCGTTGGTCTGGCGATTCTTGCCAGTCTGTTTGGTGGCATGGGTGGAGGAGGTTAATCCTCCGCTGTGCCGTCTAGCGAATCCATTTTGGCCCGGTAGCGCTGGGCCAGAATAGCCCCAAGAATCACCTGGATCTGGTTGTAGCACATGATCGGCAATACGATCATTCCAAAGCCCGGATGGCCTGAGAAAAGCACTTTCGCCATCGGCAAACCAGAAGCAAGACTCTTCTTAGACCCGCAAAACACAACCGCCGCTTCATCCTGCAGACTGAAACCGAAATGCCGTACAAGTAGCCGCGCAATAACCATGAATAGAATCAGCAGAGCGATACACAGAACAATGGTGAGGATGATCGCTTTCGCCGGCAGGTTCTGCCACAAACCACTTTCCACGGAATGTGAAAACGCCGAATAGACAATCAGCCAGATCACGCATTTGTCGTAACGCGCCATCAACCCCTCATTGCGACCCAGAAAGCCACCCAGTAAAGGTCGCAGGGCATGGCCTACAGCGAAGGGTAGAAACAGTTGCAACATGATGTCCTTGAGTGCCTCAGCAATGGAGAAATCACTGGCGCCCGAGGTGCTCACCAAAAGCAATAGCAGGAATGGCGTTAGCATCATCCCGAACACATTGGAGGCCGCGGCGCTGCAGATGGCGGCAGGAACATTGCCCCGGGCCAGTGCCGTATAGGCGATGGAAGACGACACCGCCGAGGGCAGCACGCCCAGGTAAAGAAAGCCCAGTCCCAAATCTTTCGGCATCCAGGATGGCGCCAGGTCACTCAGGCCGTTGATCGGCAGAACCACCAGCGGGAAGAACACAAAGGTCATCGCGGTAATAAGGATGTGCAACCGCCAGTGTGTGGCGCCCGCAACGATTTGCTCCCGTGACAGCGCGGCACCATGGAAGAAAAACAGCAGGGCAACCGCAATGGTTCCGGCCGTTGCCAATGCCTCACCAATATCGCCGGTGGCTGGCAGCGCCGAGGCAAGAACGATGGCGCCAAGTAACAATAGGGTAAAGGTGTCGATCTTGAACTTCATGAATCAGGATTCCCGGCCTTGCAAGGCCTGAAGGCTGGGTTGAAGTAGAGCTCTGGCCAGTTGTTCTGCTTTCACTGGGTCCCGGCGACGAACGGCGGCCAGCAACAGTTCATGGTCTTCCTGGGAGGGCTCAGGCAAATCGGCTTCAGTTTCCGTGCGCTCGATGGTCTCCCGAATGCCATGGGAAAAGTAATCGTAGAGCTCAGAAAGGGCGGAGTTATGGGATGCCGCCACAAGGCCATGATGAAACGCTTGATCGTGTCGAACCCGATCCGCCACCGATGCACCCGCTTTGGCGCGGGCGTCCAGCGCCTCGTCCATCACACGCAAGTCCCGATCGGTCCGTCGCGTGGCTGCGAGTTTGGCGGCCTCGGTCTCGAGCATCAGGCGCACTTCCAGCTGGTCGGCGAGGTGAGTCCTGCTAATCCTTCTCAGGGTTTCGCCAGCGTCGCGGGTAGAGCGAACGTAGGTGCCATCACCCTGGCGTGTTTCCAGTATTCCCACATGAACCAGAACCCGAACCGCTTCACGCACGGTGTTTCTGCTCACGCCCAGCGCTTCCGACAGCTCGGACTCCACCGGCAGCTTGCTGCCAAGGGGCCAGTGTTCGGATTCGATGGCTTGTCTGAGACTTTCGATGGCGGTATCAACCAGCGAGCCTTTGCGTATTTTCTCGAGCATGTGTGAATCATCCTATGACCAATGGCCCAATCATCCTATGAATTATGTTCGACTGCAAGCCGCCGTCAATACTTGAGCGGAATACTGAGGCTAGTGGTTACGCTCAGGCGTTTCGGGGCGGGTCGATAAACTGGTAATCGGCGGTGTCCACTCGGCGGGTGGCCAGCCGGTAGGTGAAGGTGAATCCGGGCCAGTTCACCGTATTTTTGCCGTTGGCATCCAGATACCAGGAAGTACAGCCAGAGCTCCAGACGCTGTTCTCCAAGCCTTCCTGAACAAACGAAGAAAACCGCTCCTGCCGATCCTGTCGGACATCCATGGCCGAACCGGGGTATTTTTTCAGTGCCTCCAGGGCATCCAGGACGTAGCGAATCTGGGATTCGAGCATGAACACAATGGAGTTGTGGGCAAGGTTGGTGTTCGGGCCATAGAGCATGAACAGGTTGGGAAAGCCGCTAATGGTCATGCCCTTGAAGGCCGACGCCCCGCCTTCCCACGCTTTGTTGAGGCTCATGCCAGCGCGACCAATAATTTTCATCGGCGCCAGAAAATCCGAAGCCTTGAATCCGGTGCCGCAAACAATGGCGTCGACCGGGTAGTGTTCACCGTCGCGGGTGACGACACCGTCAGTATCAATGTGATCGATAGGGTCGGTCACCAGTCGGACATTGGCCTGGTTGATGGCTGGATACCAATCATTGGAAATCAGGATACGTTTGCAGCCGATCTGGTAATCGGGAATCACGTGTTGCAGTTTATCCTGATCAGTCACGTGTTTCCTGGCCTCACGACGGGCCTGGCGGGCGAAGATTTCCAACAAGCCGTTGAACTTGGTAAAGGCCAGGGCCCGGCTTTCGTTCTTCCAATAGATCAGATAACGGTAGAGGCGGTCCCAAGCCGGTACGGCACGGAAAAGTGATTGCTCCCAACGCCTGAACGGCCGGTCAGGTTTGGGAAGCACCCAGGGGGCTGAACGTTGAAACAGATTCAGGGATTTCACTGTTTTCGCCAGTTCCGGGACAAATTGGATGGCACTGGCGCCGGTGCCAATCACCGCGACTCGTTTGTTGGAAAAGTCGTAACTGTGGTCCCAGCGGGCGGAATGAAACAGCTTTCCTGCAAACCGATCCATGCCTTCAATTCGGGGCCAGGCGGGCTGATTCAGTTGACCGGTGGCTGTGATCACCACATTGGCCGTCAGTTCCTCGCCATTGGCTAACTCAACCTTCCATTGATTGCGGGTATCGTCGAAACGGGCCTCGGTGACCGTGCAGTTGAAACGGATGTGGTTCGACAACGCGTATTTTTCAACGCAATGCTCCATGTACCCAAGGATTTCGTGCTGGAGTCCGAATTTTCGGGTCCAGTCGTGTTTAGGTTCAAAGGAGTAGGAGTAGAAGTGGGACTGAACATCGCAGGCGGCGCCCGGGTAGGTGTTATCGCGCCAGGTGCCGCCTACACGTGAGCTTTTCTCAAGCACTGTGAAGGCGTCGATTCCCATTTGTCTGAGTTTGATGGCCATTCCCAGCCCCCCAAAACCAGCACCAATGATGATAATGGACGGGTACGAAGCGGTATTGGATCTGGTCATGAATGGGGCCCGATACGTTTATTGTTTGAGTTGTTTGACTTCGAGTATACGGGGCTGTTCAAGTTGGTTGGATGACTTCTTTTACCAGCGGGGGTAGTCAGATCGACCAATGGGGAATGATCGGCAGTCATTTCGGGGAGAGATTGCTGGCAGCCTTTTTTGGAAAGGGGAAAAGGCCGCCGTTTGCTTTTTAGTCCTGTTCGTTCGCGTTCAGCAGTTCCGGCTTTTTCAGGGCCTTCTGAAACAAATCGCGCTCTTCGGCAATGGCCATGGCACATTGCTCTGCCTGATCATCGCTCAAACCTTCAACTTTCCGGCTTAGAAATACCTGTATTTCTTCCGCCAGCTCCAAAATCTTATCCCGAGCATCTGCATCGGCTTTAGACGTAAAGAGCATGGTGTCAGGATGTTTAAGCGCCATATCAAGGCCGTCCCTCTCGGAAAAATAGACTGCTTGTACCGCCATGGTCACTCCTCGCAGTGAATGCGTGATACTGTATAAAAAGACAGTGTAACGGAAGTGGGCCGGTCGCGACAATAAAGTTTTCGGTTGAACCCTCTATTTATCGGTTACAAAAACTCACATCCCGTTCTAGAGTTAAAACGTAGAGTCCACTGTTGAATTTGGTATTGGGCGGGGGCCCGGCGACTTATGGTTTTGGCGTGTATTGTGTTCAGTGAAGTGAAGCTTTGATGACCAAATCGAGCAAATTATGGTGGGCTGTAGTCGCTCTTATCGCAGGGATCGGCCTTAGCCTTGTATTGGGCCGCACTTTGTACACCGAAGAAACCCGCGCCATTGACCAGGAATTTGAGGCCGACATCGCCCAGTTGTCGGCGGTGTTCGAACGTGAAGTTGTGCTCAACCTTGAGATCCTGAATGCGCTCAAGGATGCAGTTGCCGTCCTGCCCGAGATGACGTCCCAGCGCTTTGCAGTACTCACGCGCAGAATTCTTGAGCGCTCGCCTGCGATTCAGGCCTTTGCCTGGGCGCCACTGGTTCTGCGCGCTGATGTGCCCGCATTTACGCTTCGCCAGCGTGATGAATTCGTCAACTTTGTGATCATGGAAGTCGCTGGAACCGGCCTTCGGCAGGCACAGGAGCGGCCCTGGTACGTTCCGGTTCAGTTCATTGAACCCTTGTCTGAAAATCGTTCCGCCCTGGGTTATGACCTTGCCAGCGAAACCTTACGTTTGTCCGCGCTACTAGCGGCCAGGGATTCCGGCAATATTGCTGCCACTGCCGGTATTCGCCTGGTGCAGGAACCGGATAACCAGAAAGGATTTCTGGTGTTTGCACCGCTATATCGGGAGCCAAACGACATTGGCGCGTTCAATGACGGCGTGCAGCACTACGGATTTATCAACGGTGTCTTCCGGGTTGGCGAGCTGGTGAATCAGGCGATCGGTGAAGAGCTGCACGAGGACATCCTGTTTGAAGTCTATGATCGCTCGGGCTCCGATAAGGTTTTGCTTTTCAGTACCGAAAACTCGGCGGATCAAAACTGGCATTCAGAGGGTAGGTACGAATCACCGGTGTTTGATATTGCCGGTCGCCAGTGGGTAGTAGAGGCAGTGCCGTCCATCAACTTTTATGAAAGCAGGCGAGGTGCCTTTCCATTTTTCGTCAGCTCGGTGGGTATCGTGCTATCGGGGCTGGTCTTCGGGTATGTCCTGCTGAGCGATCGCAGGAACACTGAGCTTCGCGAGGCCAAGGCGAAGCTGGAGAAAATTTCCCTTACGGATTCATTGACCGGGCTTGCCAATCGTCGACAGTTTGACGCGTACCTGGAACGGGAGTATCGCCGGGCTGTAAGGCAGGGAACGGCGCTGACACTCGTGATGCTGGATATCGACCAGTTCAAGGAATACAACGATCACTACGGACACCCGGCCGGCGATGCCTGTTTGAAGCAGGTGGCGGATGCGCTAGGCAACGTCGTGCATCGGCCGGCGGATCTGGCTGCGCGTTACGGTGGGGAAGAGTTTGCCCTTGTACTGCCGGATACCGCTGATGGTACCGAGGTTGCCGAGACGTGTCGCCAGGCAATTGAAGCGCTGAAAATCCCTCACGATGCCTCAACGGTGGCCGAGGTGGTGACCGTCAGCGTGGGCATCGCGGTGTTAACCCCGCAGACCTGGCATCAGAACCTGACCGACCTGCTGCACCGCGCCGATGAGGCACTTTACGAGGCCAAGGAGTCCGGTCGAAACCAGGTGTGCCGGGCGTAACTCAGTAACGCAGCAGTGCCGAACCCCAGGTGAATCCCCCGCCAAAGGCTTCCAGCAGCAGGACCTCATTACGCTGAATGCGTCCATCGCGAACCGCAACGTCAAGAGCGAGCGGAATGGAGGCGGCGGAGGTGTTGCCGTGTTCGTGGACGGTCACCACCACGCGATCCATCGACATGTTGAGCTTCTTCGCAGTCGCCGAGATGATTCTGAGATTGGCCTGATGGGGCACCAGCCAGTCGACGTCGGATTTCTGCATCTGATTGGCGTTAAGGGTTTCGTCGACGATCTTCCCGAGGGTGTTGACGGCTACCTTGAAGACTTCGTTGCCCTTCATTTCCACAAAGGCCTTACCGGCTTTCACCTGGTCGTAGCCGTCGGCAATGCCGCAGGGCACATGGAGCAGGTCTTCGTATTGTCCGTCGGCGTGGATATGGGTGGACAGAATGCCGGTTTCCTCATTGGCCTCCAGCACCACTGCCCCGGCGCCATCGCCGAACAGAACGCAGGTGCCGCGGTCTTCCCAGTTGATAATGCGTGAGAACACCTCGGCGCCAATCACCAGGGCTTTTTTACTGGTTCCGCTCTTGATGAACTTTTCCGCGGTAGCCAACGCATAGACAAAGCCACTGCATACCGCCTGGATGTCAAAGGCAGGGCAGCCATGGATGCCGAGGCGCGCCTGCAGGATACAAGCGCAGCTTGGGAAAATTTTGTCGGGCGTCGAGGTGGCAAAGACGATCAGATCGATATCGCCAGGCTCAATGCCGGCGGCTTCAATTGCGCGACGGGCGGCAGGCTCGGCCAGATCAACAGTGGTCTGACCTTCCACGGCAATGTGTCGACGTTCAATGCCGGTGCGTTCCCGAATCCATTGGTCGGTGGTATCGACCATCTTTTCGAGGTCCTGATTAGTAACGATATTCTCAGGCAGGTAAGAACCAGTGCCGGCAATTCGTGCAAACGTCATTCGTGCGTGTCCCGAGCTATGGCTGTGTTTCGTAAACCCATGCTATACCCACCAAGCACAGAGCGTTATTAGCGATTTGTCAAAGGCCCCCCGAAAATGGCAGCCTCAGCTATTATAAAGAAGCCACCGAACCAAACTCAGAATCGGAGAGGAGAGCACCGTTATGGGAATTTCCAGTCACGAGCTTCACGAAGAGTTTCCTCAGTACAGCGATCTGATTGATCAGTTGAAAACCAATGACCCCAAGTTCGGGGACAAGTTCAAGCAATACTCAGAGCTGGACCAGGAAATAGAGGGGCTGGAAAGGCGTGATGCGCCAATTGGAGATGACAAGCTCCATCGTTTGAAGCAAAAACGGGCACACCTGAAAGACCAGATTTACCAGACTTTGGTGCAAAATGGACACGCCTCCTGAGGAATACTCACGAACTGTGCAAGGCCGGGCCATTTCAGGCCCGGTTTTTTTCATTAAATTGCGGTAAAACGGCCGTAAAACGGCTCTGATAAGTGTTTCCAAGTATTCAGACTGTAATGTCAAGTCATTAGAATAGGTGCCTATTCAAATAGGGTTTCGAATTCCGGAACTCATGACTACTGAAACTGGAGATACGATATGAAAAGAGCTGCTTCTTTCTACAAAGGCTGGCGCATGAAACGCAACTTCGTGCACCTGGTGATGACCACTGATCGTCGCCTGTTGAATGACGTTGGCTTCTCGCCTGACGTGGTTCATCAAAAGTTGAGCACACCTTTCTGGAAGTTTTAATGTCTTCCAGACATGCCCGGGGTAGTAGTAATCTGGCCGTTTGACCCTCGGCTGGCCCCGGGCAATTCATGCCTTCCTTCGATTGATAAAAACTTTTCCTAGCGAACCCTGAACCGGCGCACCAGAACATCCAGATCGTCTGCCATTGAGGCCAGCGATTTGCTGGACTGGTTCACATGCCCAATGTCTTCGGCAAGCTTGTCGATAGCCCCGCTACTTGCTTCTACGTTTTGTGTCATCTCCGCCGCAGTGGCCCGTTGCTGCTCCGTTGCACTGGCGATTTGCGTAGTCATTTCGACGATACGGTGAACGGCGGAAAGAATATTCGATAGGGCAGTCCCGGATTTACCGGCTTCAGTGGTGGCTTCACCGGCCATCTGCTTGGCCCGGCTCATGTCTACAACCGCCCCGGCGGCACCTTCCTGAAGGTTGGAAACAATGCGCTCAATGTCGACCGTTGAGTCCTGTACCCGTTTCGCCAATCCGCGCACCTCATCCGCGACCACGGCAAAGCCGCGACCTGCTTCACCGGCACGGGCAGCCTCAATGGCGGCATTCAGCGCCAACAGGTTGGTCTGTTCCGCGATATTCTGAATCACCTCAAGAACGCTACCGATTTCTGCTGATTCGATTTCCAGGCGCTGGATTCGATTCGAACCTTCCTCCACCTGGTGCGCCAGATCCGACACCGCCTTGATGGCTGTTGTCACTGTCTGTTGTCCGTTTTCGGCCAGAGAGGCTGCCTGTCGTGCAGACTCATCGGTATCGTTGGTGTTGGAGGCGATCTCCTCCGAGGTGGAGACCATCTCCTGCATGGCGGCAGACACCTGAGTGATCTGATCCCGCTGTTGCTCGGAGTTGGCGGTGGTGCGGTTCGTAATCCCCGACAGTGATTCCGATTCGGTTGTCAGCTGGTGCGAGGAAGTCACAATCTTGCTGATGGTGTCTTCGAGGGTTTCAAGGAAGGAGTTAACCGCGCCAATGAAATCGCCGACTTCGTCGGGTCGGCCCTTCGTCAGTCGGGTAGAGACATCGCCGTTATTGGCACTGATCGCTTCCAGATAATCCAGGATTTCCCGTCGTGCCCGCTTTACACTGGAGCCCATCAACCGGCTCATAAGAACGGCAACAATCAAGCCGAGCACGACGGATACGGTGAATGCGGCAATAGTGAACTGCAAAGCCTTGTCGGTCTCTGCACTGGCATCATCGGCTACCGCTTCAAGCGCTCCAAAAACGTTGTTCTCAAGCTCCCGAGCCATCGCGGCGATCTCAGGTCCGAGGGTATCCAGCTTTTGGGTCTTTACCTGAATAGCAGTATTCTGTTGAACCAGAAGTTTTTCGACCCCGGCCTGGTAACTTGCCAATTCCTCGACTGCGGTGTCGAAGTAGTCCTTGACGAATCCGGGCACATCCGACTCGTCGATCAGCCCGAGAGCGTCCTGGAGATCTTCAATAGCATAACCGAGGGATTTCTTGGAGGACTCATCACCATCAGCAAAATAGCGCTGGGCGGACATGCGCATGATCAGCGTATCGCTGATAAGTTGCTCGAGCACAGCCCTTAAACGGCTATCCGGGCTTCGGTTGGCAACGCCGTCCAGTGCGCGCCGGAGGGCCTTTGAGGCATTCGGGCCGTGCACATCCAGTTCTTCCCGGATGATCGACAGCACCTGTTTCTTGGCTGGCACAAGTTCGTTCTTGAACGCCGCTGCGTATTGTCGGGTGGCACTCTCGATGTCGTCCACGAGTTGGGCGCGCTCGGGATCCCCAATGTCCTCCTGGGCACTCGCCATGCTTTCTTCAAACTCGTTTTCCAACTCGGCGAACGACGACAGAAGCTCTTCGTTGCCAGTGGAGTAGTAGTCAAAGACCCGAAGTCGCATTCGGTAAAGGTTGATCAGCGCATCTGTGGCTGTGGCCGTATCGGGCGCCAGGTCCCGAGCTACGGTATTCATGCGATCATCAAGCGTTTGAAATTCGCGAACACTGTAAAAAGTGACGAACGCAAAAAGCAGCAGGATGAAGACCGGGGCAATCAGAAGTTTTCCAGGTACACCCAGTTTCCGCTCAATAGATTCCAGCGCAGAGGCAGCCATTTTTTACCTTCTAGTTGTTCTAACGATGACTAATGTAACGGCCGATTAGAACCAAACTGAAGGAGATAGGCCAGATAAATCGTCAGCCTCAAGTGCTACCTCTTTAAGCCAGAACAAACGAACATCGTTAAACCATCCAACCGAACAAAAAGTGGAACAGGCTGCCGAAGATATTCCGCTCATTCTCTGGCTTGGCGGGTTGTTCTTTTTGCGCGGCCTCAGCGGTTGCCGTTTCCGGCGCCTCGGCTTTTGGAGCTTGTGCAACCGGTTCGTTTACTGTCGTGTGTTCCGGTTTTTCGGAAGCCGTGGTCTCGTTCGGCAGTTGCTTCATCCAGGCGACGGTCTCAGCACTGGTAGGCTCCGCAGTTTCGGGAGCAGGCGACTTCACCTTTGCGACATCGGTACTGGGCGCAGGCTTATCGACGGACTGAGGTGCCGGTTTTGCCTTGGGCTCTGGGGACGGCTTTGTGACTTCTCTGGCGGGTGGGGTGACGCTGGTTTGGGCGGCAACTGTAGGAGCCGCTTCCGGAGTAGCCGGATCTGTCTGTTTGCTGGGCTGGCTCTGGAGTTGAACCTGTGGCTTGGGCTGCTGTTCGGCAACGGGAGTTGGAGCTGGTTCGGGCACTATTTCCTTTACCGTAAATGCAGGCTTGGGTTGGAGACGGCGCTGAGGTTTAGCCTTGGGTTGGGTCTGAGTCTGAACTTGGGTCTGGGTTTCAGAGATACCCAGGGCGGACAGGGCGGCGGTTTTGCTGGCGACAACATTGCCTGACACCGCCCGACCTGAGATGTTTGAAACCCCAAGTGCTGAAAGCGTCTCTGTGTCCAGAATTCCGGAGATTTTCAAGGCGCCGTTGCGAGCCTGGTAATCGCGAACGGCCTGTTTCAGGGCTTTGTCCATCCAGCCATCGGCCCGGCCAATGTCATAGCCGGCGCCGTAAAGGGCGTTTTCGACCGAAAAAATGACCTTAACGCTTTCGGCTTGGGCCTGGGCGTGAGACGAGACGGTGAGGGCAGCGGACAAAAACAGGCCCTTGCTGACGGTGCTGAGTTTGGCAGAATTCATACGGGTAACCCTCCTTGGATGTGATGGGGCTGTGCGAATTGGCTGAGTATCGAACAGATTTCTACTGCGTTCCGTGCACCACCACACAGTGTGCCAATAATGGCGACGGGTTCATGCATTTGTGCGCCGAAGAATCGGGCAAGAATCGGATGGAATCAGCATAGGAAACCGGTTCTGATGGTTGTATGGTTTCAGGACAGAGGATCCGGTGATGCCCATGCCAAGTGAAATGACAATGAGAACGACGAATTCCAGGGGCGACTCCAATAAGCGCCGTGCCCAGATGATTGAGCTGGCGCGCACCATCGAGCAGCGAGCCGACGAGCCACTGACCCTGGCAACTCTGGCTGCCGAAGTAGGGCTGTCGCCGTCGCGCCTGCAAAAGGTGTTCAAGGCCGTTCTCGGAGTGTCGCCGAAGACCTATCAGGACGCGGCCCGGATGCGCCAATTCAGGCAATCGCTCAGGCAGGGCAGCGGCGTAACGGATGCCATTTTCGAATCAGGATATGGCTCTGTAAGCCGGGTGTATGGTGAGGGGAAACGCAGCATGGGAATGACGCCAACTACATACCGGGCAGGGGCCGAGGGCGAGCGCATTAGCTATGCCTATCGGGACACCTCATTGGGCCTGGTGATGATGGCGGCCACCGATCAGGGCGTGTGCTTTGTCCAGTTTGACGATACTGCCCGTTCACTGCTCGATGCGCTCCAACGGGAATTTCCCAAGGCAAACCTGAGTGCTTCCTCGGCGCAACACGCCCCGGAGCTGGATCAATGGATTGAAGCGCTGGATCGCCACATTGAAAACGCGGCACCAAAACCTGATATCCCTCTCGACATCCGCGGTACTGCCTTTCAGGTCAAGGTCTGGAATTTCTTGCAGACCATTCCGGAGGGCGAAGTGCTTAGCTACAGCGATGTTGCAAATGGCATTGGAAAGCCCAAGGCCACCCGCGCAGTGGGAACGGCTTGCGGCAAGAATCGGATTGGCTTGCTGGTTCCGTGTCATCGGGTGCTTAGGGGCGATGGTCAGCTTGGCGGCTATCGCTGGGGGCTTGAGCGCAAACAGGCGTTGTTGGCGATGGAGAGCCAGCGAATGTCCCAACAGACGGATCAGACTTGATAAAAGCCACTCAGTGATGAGTGGCTACGAAGTTCGAGGAGTAGGGTGGTTAGTCTAATCCACGAAATTGGACTGGCTGGAAATCAACGCGGAAAGCGTCAGATCCCAGTGTTTCATACCGCTGCGGCTATACACGTAGTGACCGCTCAGGGACTTCATCTGCGGAATGCGATCCGGTTTCATCCCATTTAGGATCATCGATGCCAGGCGCGCTGCGGTTAGCCCCTCCTGATGGGCAGATACGGTGAAGCCGCCTATGCCCGCCTGCTCACCCACAAAGATGTCCCAGAATGAGAAGATCGGAACCTGGGCGCGATTGTAGGCCTCGGTCATGATTTCTTTCGGCGGCGCGTAGTTATCGTTTTCGTCGCGGATGGTGTGATAGGTGCCAACAACAATCGCGTCGTACCGGTAATGGGCGTTAAACACTGATTCCAGCCAGGTTTGCTTGTCATTGGTCAGGACAATATCGAGACTCGACCCGTAGAGAGTAGGCTGGCGTTCATCCCCGAAATACTCGTTCACCGCATTGCGCATGGTTGGTGAATCATCCATCAGGACCAGAAAGCGCTCATTCTTCTTCAGCACTTTGCGCAGATGTCGAATGCTCTCTCCGAAAAATGGCCGCTCAAGGATGCCGGTTACCAGAGGGTGGTTTAGTGTCGGGTGCTGTTCCGGGCCGCCGTTGACACCCAGGAACACAACGGGAATCTGCTGATTCACCAAATGCTCGGCCATAAGGGTAAAGGCATTGTCGTCGCCGAGAATGGCAACCTCCGGCTGAATGCTGGCAACGGCCTGCTGAATCTCCGCCACTTTCTGGGGCCATTCCGATTTTTTCAGCCGCTTGGTGTCCAATTCCAGAACGTGAATATCGTGCTTTGTTCCTAATACCGATTTAACAGCGGCAACGTAGTCGGCATCCCATTTGTAGCCGCCGTGATAGCTCTCTATCACGACCACGGTCTTGCCAAAACACATTGGGCTGAACAGCAAAAAGGTCAGGAGAAGTAGTCGCATGCAATGTTCCTTGTTGTTATTGAGGCGTGCCTGGAATTTTTAGAAAATCCCAGCAGTTGCGACTAAAAACTATTCAAAAACTGCACCATATCCGCACGTGTATGATTTATGGGGACTTGTTTTGGGGCTGGCCCAGATTTGTCCTGAAATCCGGGTGCAAGTGTCCGGCTTTACAGACAGGCTTTGTCCGCTCTTCAGGACAGTTGGGTGGTAGGCCGGGCAGTCAATTGGTCAAGAGGGAACGCTCGTAGACCTGGGATTCCGGGGGTAATAACTCTCGGGCAGGTGCTCGATGTGGGGGAAAAATCGGGTGTCCTTGTAGGGCATTTTCATGAAGCCGGAAACGCCCAACCCGGTGATCTGTTCCACCGCCGACAGAATTTCATCCAGCAGCCGGCTGAATTCCGGCTCCTGTTCCGGATCAAGCAACCGGTAATGACTGTGAATCTTCAAGTGCTTGGGAAGAGCCTCAAAGATAATCATCCCGGTGTGGTGAATTCTGTTCAGCGCTTCCAACGCATGGATGATGGTCTCTGGCAGCACCAGGAACTCTTCCGGATCGGGACCGTCCTCGAAGTAGGAGTGAACCCGGGTTTCATCTTCCACCTCTGGTGCTGCACTGACCTCGTAATGCAGGCTCATGTCGGGTGTTACCAGAAATGGCTGATCCGGGTCGGCGCGATCAACGTGCAGGGTGTTTCGGGCGTTGAACAGGCAGCTCTTGAAGATGCCTTTGCGATAGATTGCCTGGGCCAGATACACCATGTTGTTGACCGCCCGCACAAAGGCCGTTTTCAGGCTAGGATCGTGCAGGTTCAGGGAGGTGTCGATGTATACACCATCGGTTTCCCAGCGCACCGCGAGGCCACCTTCCACGGGGTAACGTCCTAACCGGCTGACCGCCGCCAGAAATGCTTTTTCCGTTTCGCCCATGCCCTGCATGAAGTTTTTGTAGTAGCGGTCCAGCTGCACGTCGTTGACGTCGTTCAGGGTTTCCGGCGCGCCTTCTTCCCTCAGGAAAGATTTCCGGGAGCTGTAAACGACAGTATCAATCTCCTGATCCGAGGCCCGCACCCACACCGGAACCTGCGGAGCGACGGGAGTGACGGGCAGATCAATCATCACCGTGCGTGCCATTCTCGGCATTTCGTTCAAATAGTAATCGCCGGCTTTGCGGCGGGTTTCCGGATCCGGTGACAGCATGCCATCGAGCATGCGGGCAAACTCCATGGGCAGGCCCAGGGACGCCGCCGGAATAGCCTGGTGGCCGAACCGGCAGGACTGGCCTGAGGCCAGGGCGTAAAGGGTGCCGGCCGCGCCCTGTTCGTCAAAGCGCGGTGAGGAGAGACCTCCGTTTAACTGTTCCGAGCCAATGAAGTAGACATCGCCCAGCCGCGCGTTGGTTTGCTGGAGGTTGTCAGACATCAGCTCCATCACGTTGGCGGTGATGAATTGCTGGTTGGCATCCAGCTGGGCGAACACCGATGAGCCCCAATCAATCAGGGCGATGTTTTCGGTGCTGGCGTCAAAAACCAGGTTGGAGGGTTTGATGTCGCCGTGCACGATGGGGCGTCCGGCGGGGCCGGATTCACGCCGCAGGTTGCGCAGAATGTCCGAAAGCTGGTCGGCAATTCGAATGATGAGGCGGGGTTTCAGCCGACCCTCGCGAAGTGAAACTTCTTCTAGATTAAGACCAGCGGCCCGTTCCATCACCAGAATGGGCTGATTGTGGGCACGCTGGTAGGAAATCAGTCGAGGAACTCTCGGGTGCCGAACCTGCTCAAGTATGTAGGCTTCATCTTCCAGCCGATCCTGCAGGTGTTGGGGCAGATTGATACGGGTGAACTTGAAGACATGCTCCAGTTCGTTTGTGCCTGCCAGTGTCAGGCGGCCGGAGAACACGAATCCGTAGGCACCTTTGCCGATCATCTCGATGTCGTGGTACCCAAGCTGGCGGAGCTGGGCGGCGCATAACGCCACCCAGTCCTTGAGCTTTTTGGCATCGTCATGGCTGAGCAGGTAAACAGATTGCTCTTCGGGTATGTAGAACTGCTGAATCTGTTTTGCCTGCGTCATGATTGCCCGTTAGCCCATATGCAGCAGCATCGACTGCGGTGATTCCAGGTAGCTTTTCCATCGATTGCAGAAACGGGCAATGGTGCCGCCATCAATAATGCGATGATCACCGGCCCAACTTACCGTCATGATAGCCCGCTCCACGACTTGGCCGTTGGCGTCGAAGCGTGGCAGCTTCTGGGTACGGCCAAGGGCAACGATGGCCACTTCCGGCGCGTTGATAATGGGCGAGGCGTAGGTTCCGCCCAATGCGCCAATGTTGGAAATGGTGATGGTGCCGCCCTTGAGGTCGTCCTGACTGACCCGGCCAGATCGAGCCGCCTCGGTCAGCCGCGCCACTTCGTCAGCAACGCTCAGCATAGTCAGGCTTTCAACGCCTTTGACGTTGGGCACCATCAAACCGGCTTTGCCGTCTACTGCCATGCCGATGTTGCACTGGGACAGATAGTGAATCTCGGAAACATCGTCGTTAATACGGCTGTTGAGTACCGGGAATTCCTGCACCGCCAGAGCCATGGCCTTCATGAAGAAAGGCATCAGGGTGAGGCGCGAGCCCTTGGCTTCGGCCTCTACCTTCAGCTTCTCGCGCAAGGCCAGCAGGTCGGTAACGTCGATGTCCTCACTGTAGATGAAATGAGGAATCGTGGTTGCCGAGGTGACCATGTTGCGGGCCATGGCGGCTTTCATACCTTTGATCGGTTCAACGCGAACTTCCTGCTCGCCTGTTGCCTGCCGGCGACTGCTAGCGGGTGCAGGTTTAGCTTCAGCAGAAGCTGCCTGGCTTTCAGGCCGGGCTGCCGGCTTATCAAGATGAGCCAGCACATCGGCCTTAAGAACCCGACCGTCTTTGCCAGAACCGTTAATGTCGGCCAGATTCAGGCTGTGTTCCCGAACCAAACGGCGAACCGCCGGGCTGGCCGGAATGCGTTGCCGGTTCTGTGCTGCCGCCGGTTGCGCAGCGGCTGGCGCTGAATCCTGGGAGGGAGCCTGGCTGGGTTTTGCCTTCGATTCGACCGGCTCGTCGCGCTCGCGCGGGATAAAGGCAAACAGAGGCGAGTGCACCTGCGCCATTTCCTGCTGCTGATGGTACAGCTTGGTGACTCGGCCGGCCTTGGGTGCGGTGATCTCAACCATTGCCTTGTCGGTCATTACGTCGACCACGGGCTGGTCTTCCTCGATCTCGTCACCCTCGGCAACGCGCCATTCCACCACTTCACATTCAACAATGCCTTCGCCAATATCCGGCAGGATAAAGTCTTCGGTGGCATCATCGCCCTGATTTGCAGCAGTATCCGGCTTCGGGGAGGCTGCGGGCGCCTGCTCGGCAGACGGCTGTTCATCCGCTGAAGGCTCTTTGGCTTCCGGCTTTGATTGCCCGGCGCCAGCGCCGGATTCGTCATCCTCGCCAACCAGTTCGAACAGCGGGGCATGTACCTTCGCGATGTCGCCTTCCTTGTGGTAAAGACGAGTTACACGGCCTTTGTAGGGCGCGGGAATTTCCACCAGGGCCTTGTCGGTCATTACCTCGGCCACCGGCTGATCCTCTTCGATCAGGTCACCTTCACTGACCAGCCATTTGACCAGCTCACATTCCACGATACCTTCGCCGATATCGGGCAGTATAAAATCACTCATGGTTACTCTCCTGTCCTGATACCAGTCTAGAAATCGACGCTCGCCCTGATGGCCTCATAGACCTTCAGGTGATTGGGCAGGTGCTCTTTTTCCAGCACCAGCGGGAACGGTGTGTCGATCCCGGTAACCCGTGCAATCGGAGACTCCAGATACAGGAAACAACGGTCCTGAATGGTGGCGGCGATTTCACCGGCGAAACCGCCGGTCAGGGGAGCTTCGTGAGTAACCACCAGGCGTCCGGTCTTGAACACCGAGTTGGCAACGGTCTCCACGTCCCAAGGCAGGATGGTTCTCAGGTCGATAACCTCACAGGAAATGCCTTCTTTTTCGGCCATTTCCACGGCTTTTTCGATTACTTCCATTTGGGCGCCCCAGCCCAGCAGGGTAATGTCCGAGCCTTCCTTGATTACTTCGGCTTCGCCCAGTGGTAGGCGGTAATCCTCATCAGGCACTTCGCCAACGGAGGCGCGATACATCCGCTTGGGTTCGAAGAACAGGGTAGGGTTGGGATCATGAATCGCGCCCAGCAACAGGCCCTTGGCCTGATGAGGGTTGCGCGGCACCACAATCTTCAGACCAGGCGTGTGAGCGAAATAGGCTTCCGGTGATTGCGAGTGGTAAAGACCACCGGCGATACCGCCGCCGTAGGGCGCCCGAATGGTCAGGCCACCGACATCGAACAGGTTGCCGGAGCGGTAACGGAATTTGGCGGATTCGTTAACGATCTGGTCGAACGCCGGAAAGATGTAATCCGCAAACTGAATCTCGGCCACGGGCACTGAGCCTTGCGCGGCCAGGCCGTTGGCAAAGCCGATGATGCCCTGTTCCACCAGTGGGGTGTTAAAGCACCGGGCCTTACCGTACTTTTGTTGCAGGTTACTGGTGGCTCGGAAAACGCCGCCAAATACACCAACATCTTCGCCAAAACACAGTACTTTTTCGTTTTCGGCCATGGCCGTGTCCAGGGCATTGTTGATGGCCTGGAGCATATTCATCTTACTCATCTCAGGCCCCTCCCTTCGCGTGTTCGGCACTCTTTGGGTACTCATCCGGATACTTGCGGATGTGCGCTTTTACCTTTTCGAACTGTTCGGCCAGGTGCGGCGGAACGTCGTCGTAAACATCGGTAACCAGCGTATCGAGTGCGGGAGGTGGCCGCTTCTGTGCGCGCTTCATGGTTTCAAGCACTTCGCGGCGCATGTTTTCCTGGAGTTGCTTTTCATCGTCTTCGCTCCACCACTTCAGGCTTTCCAGCCACAAACGCATGCGCAGGATTGGGTCTTTTTCGCGCCAGACGGCTTCTTCGTCTTTGCTGCGGTAACCTGAGGGGTCGTCGGAAGAGGAGTGGGCAGCCAGGCGATAGCTCATGGCTTCGATCAGCACGGGGCGGTTATGCTCCACCGCCAGCTTTCGCGCTTCCTGAGTGGCCTGGTACATGGCCAGGATGTCGTTACCGTCCACCCGGATTACGTCCATCTTGTAGCCGTAGGCCCGGGGCGCAACACCATCGGCCGCGAACTGTTCAGCGGCGGGTGTTGAAATGGCATAGCCGTTGTTGCGGCACAGGAAGATAACCGGCACGCGATGAACTGCAGCCATGTTCAGGGCGGCGTGGAAATCGCCTTCGGAGGCGGCGCCTTCGCCGAAGTAAGTAATGGTGCAATGACCTTCGCCCGCCATTTTCTGGCCATAAGCGTAGCCCGTGGCCTGGGGAATCTGGGTGGCCAGGGGCGATGAAATGGTCATGTAGTGGAGCTTTTTGGACCCGTAATGGACCGGCATCTGGCGGCCCTTTCCATAGTCCAGCTCATTACCAAACAGTTGGTTCATGAACTCGTCGATGGAGAAGCCGCGATAGGCGAGGGCGCCCTGTTCCCGGTATTGCGCCATGATCATGTCACTATCATCCAGCGCTGCGGTGCTGCCGATAACAGCGGCTTCTTCACCGGTGCACTGCATGTAAAAGCTCAAGCGCCCCTGGCGCTGAGCAGCAAGCATGCGCTCGTCGAGAATCCGCGTGGTGACCATGGCCCGGTAGATACGCAGGGCTTTCTCTTTATCAAGATCAGGAGCTTTGGCGCTCTTGTAGAGTGAGCCGTCCTGTTTCAGTAACTTGAAGGTGGGAATACGGAATTCCGCACCGTCGGTAAACACTGGGGAATATACAACTTTGGATTTTGTTGTTGTCATAATCCTCTTCCTGGGGTGGTGGCCTGAGGAACAAAACACTCCTTTTGGGAGTGTAGTTAAAGTCTCGAAAGACAGCCTGACGGGATCTGGTGAGATCTGTGTCAGGATCGGAACACGTTTACCTTAACGTAAACTTCCTTGATGGGGTAGACCCGTTGGGTGATTTTAAGGGTATCTGGCGGCTAAAAACTCGTTCCCAGGGAAGGGGGGAAGCATGGTACCTTCGGGCCCTAGTACTTTTTAGTACGGTCCCTTTGTAGACTAAACCTGTGGACCAAACTCAAAAAAAATCAGGCGGATGGATAAAGTTTATGAACGTGATCATCATTGGCGCGGGCATTATGGGCACCACTCTCGCCACCTTGGCGAAAGAGCTGGCTCCCGACTTGGACGTGACTATTCTGGAGCGGTTGGATCATGCCGGGGCGGGTAACTCCTGGGTATTCAACAATGCCGGTACCGGGCATGAAGCCAACTGCGAGCTCAACTACACCCCCGTGGATGAAGAGGTTATTTCCGTTGAGAAGGCTTTAAAAATCCACGCACAGTTCAATATCGCCAAGCAGTTCTGGGCACACCTGATTGAAAAGGGCGCTATCAAGGACCCCACAAGCTTCATCAACCGCACGAAGCACTGCACGATTGTGTCTGAGTCGTCGATTGAAGAGCTGAGACTGCGATTTAAAGAGATGTCAGCTCATCATTTCTTCGAGAACATGCAGTTCTCCGAGGATTTTGACGAGATTAAAAGCTGGATCCCG
Organism: Marinobacter sp. LA51; assembly: GCF_030297175.1. Lineage (NCBI taxonomy): Bacteria > Pseudomonadati > Pseudomonadota > Gammaproteobacteria > Pseudomonadales > Marinobacteraceae > Marinobacter > Marinobacter apostichopi. The sequence goes on from NZ_AP028070.1 coordinate 1,801,536, forward strand.
TACCTGATGGAGGAGCGCCCCCGCGACCAGAAAATGGCGGCGACGGTGATTGAAACAGGTACCGACGTCAATTTCGGCGCCCTGACCGAACAGATGGCTGCCCACGCCGTGCAGGAGCTCGGCGTTAAAATTGAGTACGGCACTCACGTGAAACGTGTACACCGTAGCCCCACTGGACGCTGGCTGATCGAGGCCGAGCAGAACGGATCACCGGTACAGCACAAGGCCGACGTGCTGTTTGTTGGCGCAGGTGGTGGAGCCTTCCCACTACTGAAGAAAAGCCATCTGCCGTTCCGCAGCCGCTTCAGCGGCTTTCCGGTCGGAGGTCGGTTCCTTCAGGCACCGATCAGTGCGGAGCAGGCTCAGCAATACCGCGCCAAAACTTACGGAAAGGCTGCTGTTGGCGCGCCTCCCATGTCGGTACCGCACCTGGATTTGCGTGTCGCAGAAGGTCAGCACTACCTGCTGTTCGGGCCTTTCGCGTCCTTTAAGCCGGTACTCGAAAAGGGACGCGGCTTCTTTGATTACCTGAGCTCCATGCGATTGCACGATATTCCGGGCCTGCTGAACGTCGCCCTTGAGCACTTTCCGCTGGTTAAATATCTGGTTTCGGAGACCTTCAAGGGCGAAAAGAGCATGTTCGAGGAGCTGGAAAGCTTCGCTCCGGGCATGAGCAAAAAGTTCAACTGGAAAGCCATAGAGGCCGGCCAGCGTGTGCAAATCATCAAAGACGGTGATCTGCAGATGGGCACGGAGATTCTGGTTTCCAGCGATAAAACCTACGGTACGTTGCTGGGCGCTTCGCCTGGAGCATCGGTTTCGCCTGAGGTTATGTTGCGCTGTCTGGAGCAGCTGTTGCCCTCGATTTTTACCAAGGACGAAGCCCAGCAAAAGAAGAAAGAGATTTTTCCCGAGGACAATCTGGACGCGCTGATTAACAACCCGGAGCGTTACCGGGAGATTCGTGATTCGGCCAACAACACACTGGGAATTGGCCAGCCTGATACCCAGTAGCATCGTCCCTGAGAGCGGCGAATATGCCGCTCTCATTCCTTTCCTTTTGCCCCCCCCGATCTCTGACCTAAACCTGTATCTGGAAAGAGCTAGTTGCCGGGATCTGGCGTATAATTATGCCTGTCCGTGAAGACACTTCCAGAGAGCCGCAGAACCATGATCGTATGGGAAGGCAACAGCTTAGTCGTAACTCTATTCAGGGCCTGGGCAAAAACCAGCGTCAGCGACTATTTTCTCGCCTACCAATCTATGGTTAACCACCACCCGCATCGGGAGTGGGTCAAAATCATCGACTTTACTGACTACGTCGAAACCTCCGATCTCCTTGGTTTGTTGTACGCCGAAGAGTTGAAGCAGATCCGAAAGGACATTGCCGAGTGGTCGGTGAAACGTGGCATGATCCGGCAGGTGATTATCCTGGCTCCGGGGATTCCGGAAGACGTTATCGAGCAACTGATCCAAATTTACGATAACAGTGGTGCCCCGGCCGAGACGGTTACTTCCAGGCACGACGCGAATGTCCGAGCCGAAGAAGTTTTGAGGGGGCACGATTAGGCGATTTTCCAAATAATCAGTTAGTTGCAGACAACTCTTCAACTAGCCTATACGTACATGTTTTCAGCGAAACGACAAATGCTCAATGATCTGTCGAGCCACGTCGTCGGGTGACCGCTCAGAATTATCGATCTGTAGGGCATTCTTGTGCTCAATGGGAAGGAACTGCCACTCAGACAGCAAATCGGAAAGTTGCTTCTGGCAGGAGATCTTATGGCTTTGCTGTCGCTCTGGTGACACTGAACGGCTGAATAGTACGTCATGCCTGGGAAGTAGCTGAACCGGGTATACCTCAATGCCTTCTGATTCAAAAAAATCGAGATACCGACGGATTTCCTTTTCATCCTCCTGCGCACAGGTCATGAACGTCATTACCATTCGCTCAATGCCAAGATCATTTGCCTTGGATAGCGTCTGGCGCCTGATGGAATTAGTGAAGTGGTGGAAATCCTTGTCACCGAAGGCGTCATAAATGGCCATGCTCAGATCAACCGCCAAATGATTGTGAAAGAGCTTGAAGTCATGTTTGCTCTGCAGGGCTTTGGCGACGGTCAATTTCCCCGCCGCTGGCGGGCCATGAAGCCAGACTAATTGCATCGGCATCTGATTTCCTTGTTTGTCAGGCCCGATTAATCGGGCCACCGAACGGTGGAGCCGAAATCAACGAACCGGTCGATTTCCTCTTTATTGTCACAGTCAGCCCACTCGAAACCGATGGTTCGTTGCGCCGACAGTTCTGTAAGTGGGCGCTTTACAACGTTTGGAGCATCATAATGCGCCGGAACGATCGCAACTCCAACCCCATGTTGAACCAGGGAGAGAGCTCGGTCGTCCTGATTAGTTACATAAGCCACGTTGAGCCGTGTGCCTGCTGATCTCATTAGTTCCTGCAACATCAGGCGATACTCACAGTGGGAGCGGGAAACGAAGGGTTCGCCCTCCAGATCTGAGAGATTCAGTGAAGACGCTTCACTTAAATGGTGATGGGCTGCCATCGCGACCATGTAGGGTTCGGTAAACAGAGGCTTCGAATGTATAAAACTGTGTCCGCTGTCGGGACGACCAGAGAGCAAGGTGAACGCCAGGTCAATCCTGCCTTTCTGAGCTAATCGCTCCATTTCACCATTGCTGGCGTCGAAAACCTGGAGTCTTAGCCTGGGATTGTCGCGGCGGTAGGGTTCGATCAGTCGGGCAACGTTGGCAATGGACAAGGTGTTGATGACACCAACTCTCAGCATCCGCTGTTGGTCGTGATGTTTGAGCTCGTCGCGAGCCCTGTTACATTCATCGACGATGCGCGTGGCTCGATCAAACAGGGTTCGGCCGGCGGGCGTTAATACCACGTTGCGCTTGTTTCGCGTGAACAATTTTACGCCAAGTTCACCCTCCAGTTTTGCTATCGATGCTGATAGTGCCGGTTGAGAAACAAAGGCTCTCTTCGCTCCCCGAGTGAAGCTTTCCGATTCGGCCGCCGCGAGGAACAGGCGCAGTTGCTGCAGTTCCATGTCATAACCGTTGGTTGTGGTAAGGATTCAAATAATCGATTTCCTATATGTTATTCGGTGGGATAGGCTTTGACCAGTACCATCACTGAATCAGGAGACGGGAATGGCCATCGAAGACCAGCCAATCGCTTTGGTCATCGGCGCAGGAGACCATCTGGGATCAGCAATTGCGCGCCGCTTTGCCAAGGAGGGTTACCACCTTGTGGTCACTCGTCGACGTGGAGATCTGGATACGCTCAAGGCTGAGATCAGCGCCTTGGGGTCAAGTGCAACCGCCATTCATTCCGATGCCCGCGACGAGAGCCAGGTAAGCGAACTGATTGATTGGGTGGAATCGGAGCTCGGCCCAATACGGGTGGCTGTGTTCAATGTCGGGGGAAATGTCCGATTCGATCTTTGTGAGACCACCACCCGGATCTATCGAAAAGTCTGGGAAATGTGCGCGCTGGCTGGTTTCTTGGTGGGGCGGGAAGTCGCCAGGAAAATGTTGTCCCGCAACGAGGGAACCATCCTGTTCACCGGGGCTTCGGCAAGCCTCAGAGGTGCCCGTGGTTTTGCTGCCTTTGCCGGAGGCAAGCATGCCCTGAGGGCGTTAGCGGAAAGTATGGCCCGGGAGTTGGGGCCACAGGGAATTCACGTTGCCCACGTGGTTGTGGATGGTCTTATTCGTAACGAGGCAACTGCTGAATTTCTGCCAGACCTTTATGCCAGCAAAGGAAAGGACGGAATCATCGAGCCGGATGATCTCGCTGATATTTACTGGCACCTCCATAACCAGCCCCGATCGGCCTGGACGTTCGAGCAGGATGCCCGTCCGTTCTCCGAATCCTGGTAGACCCCGACCCAAAAAAGGTGTTCAGTATGAGCAAGAGTGTTGATTTCTATTACGACTTTATAAGCCCCGCATCCTATTTCGCGTGCATGCGGCTGCCGGAACTCATCAAAGAAACCGGCGCCACAATTAACTACAAGCCAGTTCTGCTCGGGGGGCTCTTCAAAGCCACAGGCAACACCTCTCCGGTAACGGTCCCCGCGAAGTGGGAGTGGATCAAAGCCGATTTTCAGCGCCACGCCGATTACTATGGCCTTCCTTTCCAGCTAAACCCAAATTTTATCTTCAGCACGGTGAACGCCATGAGAGGCGCGCTTTGGGCGCTTTCGGCAGGACGGATCGAGGAATACAATCGAGCTATGTTTTCTGCCGCCTGGGCGGAGGGTCGGGATCTGTCGTCCCCGGAGGTTCTCGCGGACATCCTTAACGGGGCGGGCTTCGATGCTGATGAAGCGATGGCAGCCATCGCGCAACCCACGATAAAAAGTGAGTTGATAGAAGCCACAGATGAGGCAGTAGCCCGAGGCGTGTTCGGAGCACCCACCTTCATTGTTAACGACGAGCTGTTTTTCGGGCAGGACCGCATGGATTGGGTTAAAAGAGCGCTCATCTGATGTTTCGGACCCCGCTTTTCTTCAATCATTTCCGGCTAGCCGGCTTTTGAGGTGTTCATGAATGACCCAGCCCAACGTTATAAGGTTCTGACCGCAGGGGTTTTGAACCTGATCCTGGTGATGGGTATTTCCCGCTTTGCCTACACGCCACTGTTACCGGCCATGCTGGAGGGCACAGAGCTCGGAGCGGCTGAAGGCGGCTGGCTGGCAGCGATTAACTATATGGGTTACTTGTGTGGCGCGTTAATCGCCTCGATGATCAGCGACCTGGAATTGAAGGACCGGCTGTATCGGATAGGCCTGTTCCTGGCCGTGGTTACAACAGCGGGCATGGGGCTGACTGAGAATTTCTGGCTTTTGTCGATCCTGCGCTTCCTGGCAGGTTTGAGCTGTGCCGCCGGTATGCTTATAGGTTCGGGGCTGGTGCTGAATTGGCTGATGCGGAATAACCATCGTAGTGAGTTGGGCATTCAGTTCAGTGGCGTTGGCTTGGGCATGGCTCTGTGTGCTGCCGCCGTTGAGCTAATGAACACGGTTTTTGATTGGCGCGAGCAGTGGCTGGTATTGACCGCGATTGGTGCCATCCTTCTGATTCCGGCATTGGGCTGGCTGCCGCGACCAGCTCCGGTTCCCGTCGGGTTCAATCACAAATCCATGGAGGATTCGCCACCGAGTGCGGCCTTCATGAGGCTGTTCACCGTTGCTTATTTCTGTGCCGGCATTGGTTACGTGGTGAGCGCGACCTTCATTGTTGCGCTGGTCGATGAACTGCCCGGATTGGAAGGTAAGGGCGTCTGGGCCTTCCTTGTAATGGGGCTGGCTGCGGCGCCAAGCGCCATGCTCTGGGATCTCATCGCGCGGCGGATAGGCAATCTGAATGCAATGATTGCTGCCAGTCTGCTGCAAGCCTTGGGCATTCTGCTACCGATTATTGAACCTAATCTCCTGTTCACGATGATCGGCGCCATCCTTTTTGGAGGCACCTTTGTGGGTATTGTATGTCTGGTGCTAACCATGGCGGGCCGCTTCTATCCGTCCAGACCCGCCAAGTTCATGGGCAAGATGACCATCTTTTATGGCATTGCTCAAATTATTGCCCCGGCGATCACCGGGGTACTGCGTGAGTACAATGGAGATTACTCCGCGGGGCTCTATACGGCTGCTGGAGCAATGGTGCTGGGGGCCTTGTTTTTGGTCTTGGCTAAGAGCCAGGAAACGGCTACGGAACAGCGGTGCTTAAAAATTTGAGGTCAATATGTTGAGCGTTCGCTCAAAAATATTTAAAGTCTTGGTTCAAGCCCAATATTGAACCAACCGGGTTCTTTCTCGGGTGTTGAAAAATGAACATCAGAGGTCACTATGATCAGATTCTATTTTCACCCAAGACCCAATCCAATGAAGGTCGCTCTTTTTCTGGAAGAAACCGACACGCCATACGAGTTGGTGCCTGTCGACACCCTGAAAGGCGAACAGCACCGCCCGGAGTTTCGAGCCATCAATCCCAACGGGAAAACACCAGCCATCGAAGATGACGGCGTTAGGGTCTTCGATTCCAATGCCATCCTGCTTTACCTGTCTGAAAAGACCGGACAGTTGGGTGGGGTGCCTGAAACCCGTGCTGAATTGCTGTCGTGGATGATGTTCCTGGCGTCTGGTCTGGGTCCTTATTCGGGTCAGTCCGTGCACTTTAATCACGCGGCACCGGAGAAGATCCCGTACGCGATGAATCGCTACAGACGTGAGGCACAACGGCATTACGACGTGCTGAATACCCACCTGTCTGATCGGACCTACATTGTGGGGGATGACTACAGCATTGCCGACATCGCGGCCTGGGGCTGGATAGACAAAGCCGGCCTGGTACTTGGGGATCCAGAGCTGACAGACTTCCCGCATTTGAAAGAGTGGTTTGACCGCATCAACAGCCGTCCGGCTGTCGCGCGTGCACGAGCGGTGGGTCAGGATATCCAGTTCCAGAGTGAGATGGACGAGCCAGCCAAGCGTGCGCTCTATCCGCAAAACTACCCTGAGAATGAACCGGCAACTGGCACACTGTAGGCGGGTGAGACACCATGATAGACCTTCATAGCTGACCGACGCCCGTATTTCGGTTATGCAGCGGTTAATGTGGTAAATGGGTGGACTGGGACCGATTGCGGATCAGAGATAGCGGGGTTGTTAAGGCTGACGTAAAGCTTGGGCAGCTACGAGGATGCAGTTTTCCAACGGCTCCAGAAACGTCTTGCCCAGTGTTCCCGCCTCAATCAGATTCATGGTGAGCAGGCGCTGGTCCGGCAGGCTGTCTATACGCAGTGGCCGGACCTGCTTGGATGGAATCGACGATTCCGGCAGCAGTGACACCGCCAGGCCGCTCTCTACTGCGGCATACAGATTGGCCATGTCTGGGCTTGTGATCACCAGATGATGGACCAGACCAGATTGCTTCAGATCCAACTGGGCAAGGTCTCGCAGTGCACAATCGCTTTCCAGCAGTGCCACGGGCAGGGAGCCCTGCTTTTCCAGGGGCATTCCTGTCGGCGCGTACCAGCATAGCCTTTCTGACCACAGGCTCTTTTCATCGGGAAATTGGGTCTCGCCGGTCACAATGGCAATATCCAGATCGCCGCTGTTCACCAACTCTCGAAGTTTGCGGCTGCGGCCGCAGGTAATGCGCGGTACCAGTTCGGGGAAGGAATCCCGCATGCGCGGCAGGAAATGCTCCAGAAAGGTTTGGGCGTAATCGGTTGGAATGCCGAAATGGACCGAGCCCCGCAAAGGCTCTGCGCTGAGGGCACTGAGAGTCTCGTTGTTCAGGCGAAGCAGCTGATCGATGTAGGCCAGGAGCGTCTTCCCGGGATCAGTCAGTTTGATGCCCTGATTGCTTCGCTCCAGCAGCCGTTGCTTCAGCTGCTCCTCGAGGCGCTTGATTTGCATGCTCACAGCCGCTTGCGAGCGGTAGAGCCGGGTAGCAGCGTCTTTGAACCCGCCCACTTCAACGACAACCGAAAAGGTGTTCAGCAACTCAAGATCCAGCAAGGGCTTCATGGTGTGGTCCAAAGTAAGGGTTTGAAGGCAAACCGACGCCGTCGGCCGTAGTTCACGAATAATGAACTACGGTATCAGATTAATTCGTTTGAATGAATTATTGGGCGTTCTTATGATGTCACCCTGACATTCCGCGTTTGCGGGCTTTTTTGGAAACTGATGATTGAGGGCAGCAGCATGAAACAGAACGACATTCCTGAGGTAATGGCGGGTGTGGTACTTACAGGTCATGGTGGTCTGGACAAGCTCGCATACCGGGACAATCTTACAGTGCCAAAGCCCGGTAAAGGCGAGGTGCTCATCGAAGTGGGTGCCACGGCGATCAATAATACCGACATCAATACCCGCACTGGCTGGTACTCCAAAGGCGTAACGACCGGGACAGACCAGGGCGCTGCCGGTTTTGAGTCCGCCAATGAGGAAGACGGTGGCTGGTCTGGACAGCCTCTGAGCTTTCCGCGTATTCAGGGGGCGGACGCTTGTGGGCGCATTGTTGCCGTAGGTGAGGGCGTGGATTCCGGTCGGCTTGGCGAGCGGGTGTTGGTTCGCCCAATGCAACAGTCGCCTGATGAATCCTCTTCCTACAATCTGGTCACGTTCGGTTCGGAGTTTAATGGTGGCTATGCGGAATATGCCGTGGCGCGCTCCAGCGAAGTGTTTGCGGTGAACAGCAACCTGACTGACACAGAACTGGCTTCGTTCCCCTGCGCCTATTCCACGGCGGAGGGCATGCTGGACAGAGTCGGTTTGAGGGCAGGTGAACGGATCCTGATCACCGGTGCATCCGGCGGTGTCGGATCTGCTGCGCTTCAACTGGCCAAGCGCCGGGGCGCTGAGGTTATCGCAGTGTGTGGGGAAGCCAAGTTCGATGAGGTTCGTGAGTTGGGGGCGGATAGGGTGATTCCCAGAGGTCCATCTCTGCTTGAAGCGCTTGAAAAGGACAGCGTTGACGTGGTCGCGGATCTGGTTGCTGGCCCGCAGTGGCCGGAGCTGCTGGAGGTGCTGAGCCGAGGAGGGCGTTACGTGGTTTCAGGTGCGATCGCCGGCCCCATTGTGGAACTGGATGTACGCACTCTGTACCTGAAGGACCTGAGCTTTTTCGGGTCTACCTGGCAGCCAAAGCGTGTATTCGAGAACCTGATCGGCTACATCGAGCGGGATGAGATTCGTCCGGTGGTGGCAAAAGCCTACGCTTTGCGCGATGTGGTGCAGGCTCAGGAGGACTTCATGGCCAAGCGCTTTTCGGGAAAGTTGGCTATCAAGGTCAAAACTTAGGTTCCCACTAGCGCAGTACGCATGCACACTGCTGACCGTCATCAAATCTACGTGCGAGGAGCCCCTATGCTAAAGCGATCGCCCCAGGAGAGACATTCGTTCATCTCGAACTTCGACGACGTCGCAGAGCTGGCGGACTTTTCGCTCATGAACACTCTCAACTGTGACCCTGAGGCGAAAGCAAACGGGGCCGACCACGAGCCGCGTCAAGTCTTCTCGGGCCACTATGTTCCGGTAAATCCCACACCCATCGGGAACCCCGAGTACATTGCGCACGGCAAAACTCTGTTTCGTGAACTGGGCTTCGCTGACAACATGGTGCAGTCCGATGACTTTGTGCGCGTATTCTCCGGCGACCTATCGCAGGTTCCGGAGCCGATGCGCCGGGTCGGGTGGGCGTGCGGCTACGCTCTTTCCATCTTTGGTACCGAATACAGCCAACAGTGCCCGTTCCAAACCGGCAACGGATACGGCGACGGTCGGGCCATTTCAGTGCTTGAGGCGGTTATCAATGGGCAGCGTTGGGAAATGCAGCTTAAAGGTGGCGGCCGGACGCCCTACTGCCGGGGCGGGGATGGCCGGGCAGTTCTCCGGTCAAGTGTTCGGGAATTCCTGGCACAAGAGCATATGCACGCGCTCGGGGTTCCAACGTCTCGGTCGTTAAGTTTGTACGTTTCAAAAACAGAGAAGGTCAGGCGCCCCTGGTATTCAGAGGCTTCACGTTCGATGAATCCAGATGTACTGATATCTGAGCCAGTCGCCATCTCGACCCGCGTCGCACCCTCTTTCATTCGGGTTGGCCAACTCGAGCTTTTTAGTCGCCGTGCTCGCAAGAATGAGCATCCGCAGGCCATGGAGGAGCTTGAGAAGATTGTGCTGCATTTGATCGATCGTGAGTACAGTGACGTCATTGATCAAACACTGACCACTGCCGAAAAACTGGTACTGCTCGCGCGCGAGTTCCGTGGCCGGCTCGCGTCGCTGGTGGCCAACTGGGTCCGCGTTGGCTATTGCCAGGGCAACTTTAACAGTGACAACTGTGCCGCCGGGGGCTTCACTCTCGACTACGGTCCATTCGGATTCTGCGACGTTTATAACCCGCAGTATCAGCCATGGACGGGGGGCGGACACCACTATTCTTTCCTGAATCAACCGGCGGCAGCAGAGCGCAATTTCCACTCGTTCTGCTCGACACTCCGGCCCCTGCTGGCGGCAGATCCAGAGCATCTGCAACAGCTCGAAGAGATTCAAAGTGGTTTTTCAAGGGTGATGATCGAGCAGATGGAGCAAATGTGGGCGGCCAAACTTGGGCTTGCCACCTTTGACGCGACCTTGTTCAGCGAGCTCGAAAGCTTGATGGTGAACACACCTGTTGATTACACCCTTTTCTTTCGAGAGCTCTCCGGCGTGCCTGATGATATTACCCCTTTGAAGAAAAGCTTTTATACCGGCTCGAGGTATGGTGCCAATCCGGAAGCGATGGATGCAGCCTGGTCAGAGTGGCTTAGGAAATGGAAATCACTGACGGCTTTGCAGTCTCGCGAGGAGCTTTCTCGTCAGATGAAACTGGTTAATCCAAAATACAGTTTGCGGGAATGGTTCGTGGTACCTGCCTATCAACAAGCGGCTGCCGGAGACTATTCTTTGCTGCGAGAGTTGCAGGAAGTCTTCACGCAACCATACGCCGAGCAATCGAAAGACGTGAATGACAAATACTACCGGCTAAAGCCGTTGGAACTCTTTGGCGTTGGTGGGTCGTCGCACTACAGCTGTTCGTCATGATTTCATGTGGGAGCGGCTACTAACTTTTCTATAGCCGCTACAACCTCGCGGCATTTCCGGTCATCCAGAGCGTCCGCGTGTGGCGCTCCGAACCCACCTTTATCGTTATCAAAATACTTGCCCGAAGCATTGGCAAACTCTTCTGAAAGTGCCGCGCGGCCGAGCACCTTGGCTCCGATGGACAGGCTTTTTCCAGCTATCCCGAAACCCTCTTTCACCATCTTTGACGCCAGCAGGGAGCCGGGATTGACCGCCACAAAAACCAGCCCCTGATTGCTGCTGGACTGCGCCATGGTATGGTTCCACATGGTTAAAGCCAGCTTACTTTGGGCGTAGGCCGACATGTCGTCCAGAAGGAGCTTCTTCCCCCGCAGGGCGTCAAGCTCCACGGTCGCCTGTGCGGCGGATGACAGGTTCACAACCCGTGCATCGCACGCCAGAAGGGGTAGCAAGCGTTTTGTCAGCAGATACGGTGCAACCGTATTCACGGCGAACCGGACATCCAGGCCGTCCTGAGTGATGGTTTCAGGAACGCGCATGACACCGGCGTTATTGATGATGACGTCCAACTGGTCATGTTCGTTGGCGATGGCTTCTGCCAAAGAATCCACTTCGGCCAGGCGCGACAAATCCGCCTTATAGGTGAAGATCAGTCCGGCACCTTTGGTGTCCGCCAACGTTCTTTCTGTCGCCGCCAGTTTTTCTGAGTTCCTTCCATGCAAAAGCAGCGTGTGGCCCTCGGAGTAGAGACGTTTTGCAGTTTCCAGCCCGATGCCATCAGTGGCGCCGGTGATCAGGATTTTCTTGGTCATGGTTTGTGTCCTTATGCCCGGAAGTCGGGGAGCAAGTCTTCTGCGAGGTACAGGAGCGTTTCCTCAATGTCCGCCTGATTGAACCGTAGGTTCAGCGCCACATGGTTTACACCGATGTCTTCCAACGATTTCAGGTAGCTCTTTAGGAACTTCATGCCCGATCTGAAGCCCAGATGAATGGGCTGCGGCGGTGCATCGGGATCTGCCATCAAATCGATGTACAGGGATTGCATTACGGGCTTTGAAACCCCTGTTTTATTGGGAATACCGTCACGCCATGAACTCACGGCGTTTGCCTGGTCGTCAATACTCCGTGGGTAAGTAATCAAGCCATCACTGTGGCGAGCACCCCATTGCGGCTCCTGTTGGCTTCCGCCGGTAATCAACATCGGAATCTTTCCCGCCGCTGGCTTGGGAAGCAGGTCCATCTCACCGTTCGTTTGACCGTAACGGTTTTTAAATGCCGGTGCGGTTGCGGCCATCTTGCGGATGTACTCGAAACTGTCCCGAAAACGCTCGCCCCGGTTTGCGTAGTTCTCGTTGAGGGCAGGGTATTCATCCGGTCGGTCGCCCGATGCGATTCCGAGTATCAGACGACCACCGGACAGTTGGTCGACACTAGCTGCGGCTTTCGCAACATGCGCAGGGTGGCGGAGTGGCAGTATCAGGCTCGCGATACCCAGGGCGATCCGATCGGTTTGGCCCGCCAGAAAGCCAAGGTAAACGAACGGATCGAAGACTTGGCCGGCATCACCGAACGAGGGCACATTGAATGGGACATCGCGCAACCATACCGCCGAAAAACCAACCTTTTCGGCCAACCGCACACGTTCAAGGTGGCGATTCATCGACGGTACGGGCCCCCTGGTATAACTCTCCAGCGGAGCTGCCAGGCCAATACTCAATCGATTCGGCTGAAAGACCTGATTGTAGCCCCGATTTATCTGGGCAAATGTCTTTGTGCTCTCGTTCAGTGCCGGCATTTGTTATACCTCCACGACGACCTTGCCGATGGCCTGGCCGCTAGTCAGTCGATCATGGGCTTTGCCCGCTTCGGCCAGGTTAAAGCGCTGTTCATCGAGGAGAGGTTTAACACCACCCTGATCCACGATCTGCGCGAGCTTAGCCAGAATGCCTCCGTGCGCTTCCCGATGATGGTTGTGCAACATGGGAATCAGCATGAAGACAACATGGACAGACAGCCCTTTGAAGTGGGCTGTGGTTAGGTCCAAATCAACCATGGCCACGGTGCTGCTCACGTGCCCATTCAGGGCTGCCGCTTCAAAGCTGTTGGCCATGTTTGCGCCACCGACTGAATCGAATACCACATCAAAACCGGCGCCTGAGGTGTGGGCCTGGACATAGTCGTTTACGGTTTCAGTCTTGTAGTCAATCGGCGTAGCGCCATAGCCTTTGATGATATCGAATGCCTGTTCACCGGAGGCTGTTGAATAAACAGTGGCACCAAAGTGCCTGGCCAGCTGAACCGCGACATGGCCGACGCCACCGGTGCCACCGTGCACCAGAACTTTCTGTCCGGCTTTAACGCCGGCCCTTTGCAGACCTTCAAAGGCGGTGATACCGACCAGCGGCAATGCCGCCGCCTCACGCATCGTCAGGCTCTTGGGTTTGTGGGCAATCAGCCGTGCGTCGGCTGGCATGTACTCAGCCAGGGCACCCTGCAAATCGGCCAGGCCTCCAGCACATCCGTAAATTTCGTCGCCGGGTGCAAAACCGGTCACGCCTTCACCCACGGCCTCAATGGTCCCGGCGAAGTCCATGCCGAGCACTGCAGGTAGCTCCGGGGAGAGGGGGAGATCCTTGCCCATCTGGCGAATCATGGTGTCGACGGTGTTGATGCTTGTTGCCGCAACTCGGACGATCACCTGACCGGGTTGGGCCGAGGGTGCTGTCATTTCCGTCTGCTCAAACGCTGCCTGCTCGCCGTACTGGTTGAGAACCATCGCTTTCATTGTGTGCCTCCAGTTCATTCTGTGGTTTGTCCAAGTATCTATCGAACAGATTAGGTGTTCGTAAAAGCGGAATAAATGGCCAATAATGGTTTTCAGAATTCGGAAAAAGGATATAAATGCCAAGACGCCGCGGCCATGGGCGTGTTTGGGTTCAACGTATGGCTGTCGGTTGGTGGTATTTACACAGCGGGGATTTAGGGGCAACGTTCTGCTCCTTTTTCTTTGAGGGCAGTTCCCATTGCCGCCAATGATGTTGGCCGGTTGCGCTCAGGGAGGATTAGGCGTCGTGTTTATTCTGGTTAGAGAGGGAATATGAGGACTGAGTCAGGTTCGGTGGTTTTTCTTTGGGCAGCAGCTTTGTCAGCCGTCTTTATGGGCACCATCGGTGCAATCTCTCTATATGCTGGTGCCGGTGCTGAGACCGTCACCTTCTATCGGCTTTTCATCGGTGCGCTTTTGATGGCGGCCTATCTGTTTGCAAGCGGGCAACGCAATAAGGTCTTGATGTGGCCTGGAGGCAAGGTACTTGTCACCGGTGCCTTCCTGGCCGGATTCGTGATGTTCTACATACTGGCCATTGAATACACCAGTATGGCGAACGCTGTCATGGTGATGTACCTGGCCCCGGTGACGGCTTCGGTAGTGGCCCATTTTTTCCTCGGCGAGCGTCTCACCACTGCCAGTATCGGGCTGATTGGGTTCGCGTTACTGGGGTTCGCGATGATGATGGAGTTTAACTTCAGCGTGAGTGGGAGAGCAGAGGAGGCTATCGGTCTGGTGTACGCGGGTTGTGCCATGCTGTGTTACTCAGCGTTTATGTTAACTAATCGCCTGATCGACGATCGTATTCATGTATTGAGTCGCAGCGGCTTCCAAATGCTGGCAGGGGCTTTGTGCATGCTGCCACTGATGCTGATTAAGGGTGAGGGCATCGCTATGGCGCAGTGGGGCTGGCTGATTGCCGCGGGCCTGGTACCTGGATTCCTCGCGATCATGTTGGCCGTTGTCGCATTAAGGGAGTTGCCCGCAGCCACCTTCGGTACCCTTGCTTATCTCGAACCCATCACTGTTGTGGCAATTGCCTGGGTGCTGTTTGACCAGAGTCTGAATACTTTGCAGCTCTCGGGATGTCTGCTGATTATTTTGTCGGGTATTGCTCAGGCATGGCTATCGACCCGGAAGTCTGGTCAAAAGGACATCGACTGTATTCCTGCTGAGGCCTGATCCATATGGATACTGAGGGAATTAAACTGTTCGTTCTGGCCGCCGAGAAGCTCAACATCAGTGCCGCCGGGCGGGAGCTGGGCATGCCTCCGGCCGTTGCCAGTGCAAGGCTGGCCAAACTGGAGAAAACGGTCGGGGCCGATCTACTGCGCCGCTCCACACGAAAAGTGGCACTGTCGACTGAAGGCGCGGAGTTTTTGCCGTTCGCAAAGGAAATTCTGGCGCAGGAGAACGCGGCGCTGGCGGCCATGGGGTTTGGCAATGAAAACGTGTCCGGTACCTTGCGGTTTGCTGCATCCAGCACCTTCGCCCAGCAATACATCATGCCGCTAGTACCCGAGTTTCTGGACCAGTACCCGGGCATTAATCTCGATTTGCGGTTATCTGATATGGAGCTGGATCTTATTCAGGGTAGCTTTGACCTCGCCCTGAGAGATGCCGTGCTGCCAGACAGCAACCTGAAAGCCCGGAAACTGGCAGAGGATCAGCGGGTATTCTGCGCCTCCCCCGAATATCTGGCGAAATGGGGAACACCAGAGCACCCGGATGATTTGCGTGCCCACCAGATCATAGCCTTTAAATCCCAGGCTACCATCAACCTGAACGGCCCCCAGAGTGAGCAGAGTCAATTTAAACCCCGCACATCGCAGAACCGGCTGATTATCGATGACGGTTTGAGCTACAAGATAGCAACCATGGAGGGGGCAGGAATTGCCATACATGCTCTGTGGAGCGTTCATCGGGAACTTGCCGAAGGCACCCTGGTTCAGGTTTTGCCAGATTACCAGATGGATGCGGAGCCGGCGCTCTGGCTGGTGTACCCCAAATCCAATGTATTGACGGCCAAGGTTCGCGTGTTCATCGATTTCCTGCTGGATCGAATTGGCAGCAGACCGCCATGGATGGAGGGCAGAGTGGAAAGCAGCGCAGTTAAGCCGGGTAAAGCGGAGTGATCGGAAAAACGCACCGTCCCTGGTGCCAAGACGCACATGAAATATTCAAAGCTTAGCCGTGGCTTGCTGACTTAACTTCACCACGAATAACGAGCTGACCACTGTAGGGAGCTGGTTCTGCAGAGTCCTTCTTGGCATCCTCAGAACGAACTTCGCCGCGAATGACCACTTGGCCACTATAAGGCGCGGGCTGAGCAGTTTCTGCGCTCGGTTGGTCAGATTTGCGGTCTGCCAGAGTTGCATGGGCAGGAACTGCCGCTACGGCGATGAGCGAGGTGAGGGTGACCAGAGCAAATTTACGCATAACATATTCTCCTGAGTTCAAATTGGTTAACGCTTCAATCGATACCGACTAGCTGGTCGCTATCTGATGGAGTGAAGTATGCGGACTGCGGTGTGTCATGAATAATTCGAAATCAGTATGGGTGATATCACACCAGGTTATGAATTTGGTCGATCGATCTTCATCTGGATCTTATTCGAAATTTTTACTCTCCAATGAAAGATATTAAATTTCGAAATAAAACAATAATATATAGTTGTTTTATGAAAATGACCTAACGAGTGAAAGAAATAAAACTTGTTAAAAAGACAAGTAAAACTACGTATACATCACGGATAGTGATGCTCAAAATACGATCTTCTTATTAGTCCTCGACGCCCTTCCTCCCAAGAATAGCCACCAACTCGATCAACGATCTCGAAGTACTGGAGTTGGCCATGCGCTACCTTTCACTCGCCTTTGCACTCGGTTTTACCGCAGTTTCAACCACCGGCCTTGCGGCTGGTCCGGACTCTGTGATCGCTTTGTCTACGGACAACGATCTGTTTGCTCCAACTCAAACAGACCGGGACTATACCGCCGGCGTGGCGATTACCTACGCATCGAATTCTCCTGAGTTTGGCAGCAATGTGTATTCGCGCCTGGCCGGGCATATCGATCAAAGTTTGCTGGGTAGCTTTACTGCATTTCCCGATAAGGCTGCGAGTACCTCACTGGAGTTCGGCGTTTATGGCTTTACTCCCGAGGAAATCTCCGCCCCGCAGATTGATTATGACGACCGTCCATACAGTAGCCTGGTGTACCTGTCGACCAGCAAGAGCTACCAGGGCCTTGCCGGCAAGTCAGGCTGGACCACCTCGCTGACGGTCGGCGCCCTTGGGCTGGACCTGTTCAAATCCGGGCAGAATTCCATCCATAAGGTCATTGGGAGTGACAAGGCGGAGGGCTGGGACCATCAGGTCTCAGAGGGTGGCGAGCCGACCCTTCGCTACTCAGCCGCTTACCATCAATATCTTGATGCCAGCGAGCCGGACAGCAAGGTCAAGGTGACCTATTTCGGGAGCGTGGGGTATCTAACCGAGTTTGGTGCCGCCCTGGTGTTTCGTGACGGGCTGATCTCCTCACCTGATAACCGCTTCAACCCCGAGTTGATGGCCTACGGGGAGCGGGCTCCAGGTGTTTCAGCCTCGGGCGGCCGGGAAAACTATTTCTGGGGAGGGTTATCGGTAAAGGCCCGCGCCTACAACGCGTTCTTACAGGGGCAGTTCCGGGATTCCGACCATGAACTTGGCGCTAACGACGTGAATATCCTGTTGGCCGAGGTGTGGGGCGGGTATACGCACGCGTTTTCTAACGGTGTGGAGCTGAGCTATGTGCTTCGGGTCCAGAGCTCGGAGATCAAGAGTGGTACGGGGGATCGTACCTTGGCTTGGGGTGGCCTGGTGCTCAGTAAACGACTGAGCAGTCGTTGATGCCGCCGCGGTCATCATCTGGGGAAATGCCATGTATACGTCTGAACAATTGGTTTTTATTCAACCCAGACCGCATGGTTACAGCAAGTATCGAAGCGAAAGGAGTAGTGAAATGACAAACATCATTGACGTAAACGACAGCAATTTTGAAACGGCAGTCAGTCAAAACGGCAAACCAGTATTGGTGGATTTTTGGGCACCTTGGTGTGGCCCTTGCAAAACCGTGGGGCCGATAGTGGAGGAGATCGCCGATGAGTTTGGTGACGAATTGGTTGTAGCCAAGGTGAACGTGGACGACAGTCCCGAAACGGCCGCCCGCATGGGTATCCGAAGTATCCCGACGCTGGCACTGTTCCGCGACGGTGGAGTTATCGCCCGGCAAACTGGCGCTGGAAGCCTTGGCCAATTGCGCACCTTCGTGAAAGGCAATATCTGACGACCTAAACTGCTTAAGCGCCCTGTCACGTGGCAGGGCGTTTTTGCGTTTGTGTTGCGCCCCATGTAATTGCTGGGCAGACTTATTGGCGACAGCCGTCATCATCCAGGAACCCACACGATGAAAACGCAGGAGCTGCAACTCCTTTATATTTTTGATGCCATTATGACAGAACGCTCGGTTACTCGAGCGGCAGAGCGGCTTGCCATGACGCAGCCAGCGGTGTCGAACGCTATTTCCCGGATGCGCCAGATCTGGAACGACCCCTTGTTCGTCCGCAAGGGGCGCAACATAGAGCCCACGTCTTACGCTTTGAGTCTGTGGGACCAGGTTGGCAACCCCATGTACGCCCTAACCAACGCGGTGAGTGCCACCCAGTTCGACCCGGCCAGTTCCAAACGGAAGTTCCGGATTGCTGCGACCGATGTCATTGTGGAAATGATCTGGCGGCCGCTCATAGAGTTACTAGAGCGAGAAGCGCCGGGCGTTGACCTGCACGCGGTTCCGTACACCCCGGATGGCAGCTATGACGATCTGAGAGAGGCGCATGTTGATTTGGCGGTTGGTGTGTTGAATCAGCATGACCACAGCCTGCGCAGTACCTGGTTGTTCGAGGGTGGGTATGTTCTTGCGATGCGCGAGGACCATCCGCTGGCGGGCAGGCCCATCACCATGGAAGAGTTCCTGTCGGCGCGCCATCTGCTGGTGTCCATGTCAGGCGAAGCTCATGGCTTCGTAGACAGCTACCTGGATCAGAAGGGGCAGAGCCGCCGAATTGCCACCACGGTTAACCACTTTTCCATTGTGCCGCAGATATTGAGAGATACGAACCTGATCGCGGCGGTGCCGGAGCTGATCAGTCAGGATTGTGGTTTTGTAAATGGACTTTGGATGGGTGCGTTGCCGTTCGAGATTGATCCCACCAGTCTTTACCTGATCTGGCACGCCCGTCATGACCGTGACCCCGGCATTATCTGGATGCGTGAACTTCTCGAGCGTCTGCTTCGCGACCGCTGGCAAGACATAATGACCAACTCGCCCTGTGGTCGGCACCTGGAAGCGGTTTAATCACAACGTGGAAGTATGCCCCGGGCTGTCATGGCGTTTATTAAGTCCCGACACTGCTGCTTCAGGTGGTCTCGCAGCATGCGCATAGCCGGTGTTATGGATTGTCGTGTCGGGCAGATCAGCCACAGTTCCGATACCGGTGGTGCATAGTCGGGCATAACGTTCATCACCCGGCCTGAAAGCAGGTCGTCTGACATATCGAGGCAGGATTTCACCGCCAAACCTTGCCCGGCGATACACCAGCGGCGAACCAGATCGCCGTCGTTGGATGCCCGGTTGCCTTTCATCTTTACCCGAAATTCCTCACCGCTCCGTTTAAAGGTCCACAGGTCAAAGGGAATGTCCTGCAACTGGTAAAACAGACCGTTGTGGCCTGCCAGGTCGTGCGGGTGAACCGGGGTGCCATGCTGTGCAAGGTAATCCGGCGTTGCGCAGAGGAGGCGGGGCACATCACAGATTTTGAACCCGTAAAGATTGGAGTCATTTGGCGATCCGTAGCGCAGAGCCATATCGACCGAATCCCGGAAAAAATCCACATTGCTGTCGGTAATCTGAACCCGCAAACTCAGCCCCGGGTGCAATGTCATTAACTGATCGATCCACGGCACTACCCGGTTCCGCCCCAGATCGGATGACACCGATAGCCGAATTTCTCCCGCCACTGTCTCTTTTCCGGAACGAATGTTCTTGCGGGCTTCGTCCATCAAAGCCAATGCCTGCTGACATTGGGGCAGGTACTTTTCACCAGCCGCAGACAGTCGAAGTTGACGGGTAGAGCGGACGAACAGCTCTACCCCCAATTCCTGTTCAACGCGTTTGACGGCGGCGCTCGCCGTTGCTGCACGCATATCCAGGCTAGTAGCAGCCGCCGTTATATTGCGGAACTCTGCCACCTTGAGCACAACGGTGAGATCGTCAAAGTTCATTTTCAAAAAATCTTTGAATATGTTTATGGGATTGGGCTGTTTTTCATAGTGTAAAGAGGGATCACACTGGTCGCCACTTTTAACGACTGGCAATTGCGACCAATTGCCAGCGACCACCCTGGAGACAAGCATGAAAGCTGTTGGATATACCGAATCCTTACCCATCAATAATCCGAACGCCTTGCAGGACGTTGAGCTCCCTCAACCAGTTGCCGAGGGACGGGATCTTTTGGTCCGGGTCCGGGCTATTGGTGTCAATCCCGTTGATTTCAAAGTACGTCAACGTGCTGCGCCGGAGCCTGGTGAGGTCAAGGTATTGGGATGGGATGCCGTTGGAGAAGTAGTGGCAACAGGCAAGGGCGTGTCACTGTTCAAGCCGGGCGATCAAGTGTACTACGCCGGTGACGTTACCCGGCAAGGTAGCAATGCAGAGTACCAGACCGTGGACGAGCGCATTGTCGGCCGCAAGCCTGCGAGCCTCAGCGATGCAGAGGCCGCAGCACTCCCGCTGACCACCATCACCGCCTGGGAAATGCTCTTTGATCATCTTGGCCTTGAGCAGCAGAGTGCTGGGGAAATCACGCCGACCAACGATGTGATCCTTGTGGTTGGAGCAGCCGGCGGTGTGGGCTCTATCCTGATTCAGTTGGCCAAAAAGCTGACGGGTGCCACAGTAGTGGCGACCGCCTCTCGTCCTGAGTCTCGCCAATGGGTGGAATCACTGGGTGCAGATTTTGTTGTGAACCACCGAGAGCCACTGCAGGCGCAGATCCAACAACTGGTTTCTGAGGGCAAATTTGCCTCGATCACTCACGTGGCCAGCCTGAATGCGACCGATCAATACTTCGATGATTACGTGGCGGTGCTTAAGCCATTCGGCAGGATCGCCATGATTGACGATCCAGACTCTCTGGACGTGATGAAAATCAAACCAAAAAGCCTGTCGCTGCATATAGAGTTCATGTTCGCCCGTTCCATGCATAACGCCGATGACATGCAGGTTCAGCACGACCTGCTGGGAAAGGTCGCCAGTCTGGTGGACGAAGGCCATATTCGAACCACCGCTGGCAAGAACCTTGGTGTAATCAATGCTGACAATCTGCGTGCGGCGCATACTGAACTGGAAGGCGGAACGGCCGTGGGCAAGATAGTCCTGGAAGGGTTCGAGTAACCGAAAATCTGGCTTGATCCAGCTGCTCGGTACTCTGGCCTAAAGCGCACCGGTGATTTCGGTCGTGGGTAGGGCTAGAGCAATATCACCCCCAGTGATAAAACCAATACGGCATGATGATTATTCCTGCATCCACGATGTAAAGATAATTCTCGGCAAGAACAACTCCGGTTTGGGTTTTCGCAGTCACTGATCTGTGTCCTCTCTCAGGTCCCCGCCGAAGTCCCCATTATGAAAGAAAAAGGGTCTAGCCGATGAATTATCGAATTCTCGCCGTACTGAGTGCGGCAGTTTTTGTTCTAGCAGGTTGCGAGAGTGCAGCGCAGGACACTGTGAGCGAAGCGAGATCTCCGTCGGTTGAGGTAATCGCCGCCGCCAGTTCCCGGGTTCAACCTCAGAAAACGTATACGACCCGCATTGAAGCACCCGAAAGTGTTGAGCTCAGGCCTCGACTGTCCGGCGTGATCGACAAGGTCCATTTTGTTGAGGGCCAAAAGGTGGAGAAGGGCAACATCTTGCTCCAATTGGATGATCGCCATCTCGAAGCTCGCATTGAACAGCTGAACGCTGAATTGGCTCGTTCGCGCGCTGCGCTTGACCAGGCAAAAGCGGAAGCCGAGCGTGCAGGCCGGCTGTTGCGCAGCAACGCCATTTCTGAAGAGCAGGCGGAACTGCGTGGATCCGTTCAGCAGCAGGCGGAAGCCGAGGTTTCATCCCTGAACGCCCAGCTCAAGGAAGCAGAGCTGCAGTTGAGCTACGCCACTATTCGTTCACCGATTGATGGAGTGATTTCCCGGGCAAACATTACCGCCGGGAATACCGTAATCGCCAACCAGAGTCATTTGACGACCATTGTTTCTGATCAAGACCGTTACGCCTATTTCGACATGGACGAAGGCACCTGGTATCGGTTCTTCAGCGCTCGAGACAAAGCGTTGGGCTCTCCGGTTCGCATTCAACTAACTGGCGAACAGGATTTCCCTCACGTCGGCCAGATAGATTTCGTTGACAACACCATTGATACCAATACGGGTACTCTGCGGCTGAGGGCAGTATTGGGCAATTCCGGTGACGCCTTGGTGCCGGGCGCATTCGCCAGGGTGAAAATTGCCGTAGCAGAAACGGAAAACAAGATCATGGTTCCAGAGCGTGCCATTGCCACCGATCTGGACAGCCGCTTTGTATTGACCGTGAACGATCAGGGTAAAACCAACTACACCGCAGTGAAAATTGGAGAGCGATTTGGCAGCTTCCGGGTTGTCGAGCAGGGTCTGGTTGAGGGCGATGTACTGGTGGCCAATGGCACGGCCAAGGTAGGGCCTGGTATGACGATTGATCCGATCATGTTGTCTGAGTCGCCATCAGGCGTTGCGTTCACACTTGAAGAGCACGCTCCGGACGTCCAGCAGACTGCCGGCTTAGAGTTCTGAGGCTGATATCATGAAATTTCCCCACTTTTTTATAGATCGGCCGATATTCGCCGCCATGCTGTCCCTGGTCATCCTGATCGGGGGCGGTATCTCGCTGTTCCAGCTTCCAATCAGTGAATACCCGGAAGTGGTACCGCCAACGGTTGTTGTCACCGCGAATTACCCGGGAGCAAATCCGAAAGTTATCGCTGAAACCGTGGCTTCGCCCCTTGAGGACGAAATCAATGGCGTCGAAAACATGCTGTACATGTCCTCCCAGGCAACCGCCGACGGACGCATGACGCTAACGGTGACCTTCGCGCTGGGTACGGACCTGGACAAAGCCCAGGTCCAGGTACAAAACCGCGTCAACAGTGCCTTGCCACGTCTGCCCGAGGAAGTACAACGCCTGGGTGTGGTGACCGAGAAATCGTCACCGAATCTGACCATGGTCGTGCATCTGCACTCGCCGGATGACAGCCGCGATATCACCTATCTGTCCAATTATGCTGAGCTCAATGTCAAAGACGAAATAGCTCGCCTGGGTGGCGTGGGTGATGTGCAGCTGTTCGGTGGTGGTGAGTATGCAGTGCGTCTCTGGCTTCAGCCCGATGAACTCGCTGCCCGCAACCTGAACGCATCGGATGTTGTTAACGCTGTACGCGCTCAGAACCGTCAGGTTGCGGCCGGTACCCTGGGCGCGCAGCCTGCGCCAACTGATAGCCAGTTCCAACTTCTGCTGAATGTGCGCGGTCGCCTGACCTCGCTGGAAGAGTTCCGGGATATTGTGCTCAAGGTTGGCGAGAGCGGGGCGATTACCCGGTTATCGGACGTGGCCCGTGTTGAACTGGGCCAGAACACTTACGCGCTACGGGCTATGTTGAACGGCAATCCCGCTGTTGCCATGCCGGTTTTCCAGCGCCCGGGTTCCAATGCCATCGAGCTCTCCGACAGCGTTCGTGGAACCATGGATCGGCTGTCTGAATCATTTCCCCAGGGCGTAACCTACGACATCGTGTATGACCCAACGGTGTTTGTTCGCGGCTCAATCGACGCGGTGATTACCACATTGCTCGAGGCAATCCTGCTGGTGGTTGTGGTTGTAGTTTTGTTCCTGCAGACCTGGCGCGCATCCATCATTCCATTGGTGGCGGTCCCCGTCTCTCTGGTAGGCACCTTTGCGGTGATGCAGTGGCTTGGGGTGTCGATCAACACGCTGTCGCTGTTCGGTCTGGTATTGGCTATCGGCATCGTAGTCGACGACGCCATCGTGGTGGTCGAAAACGTGGAGCGGAACATTCAGCGGGGCCTTTCGCCCCGTGAGGCCACCAAGGTTGCCATGAATGAGGTGACCGGACCCATTATTGCTATTGCCCTGGTGCTGTGTGCGGTTTTCATTCCGACTGCATTTATCACCGGCTTGTCCGGCCAGTTCTATAAGCAGTTCGCACTGACCATCACGATTTCGACGGTGATCTCGGCCATCAATTCGCTCACGCTGTCACCTGCGTTGTCGGCGTTGCTCCTGAAAGGCCACGATGAAAAACCGGATCGGTTGTCCCGCGCGCTGGACAAGGTATTCGGCCGTTTCGTGTTCCAGCCTTTCAACCGTTTCTTCGACCGGACCGGTGAAGCTTATGAAGTGCTGGTCAAGAAACTCATTCGCTACGGCGCTATTGTCGGGGTGGTTTACATTGGCCTCACCGTTTTCTCAGGCCTCCTGTTCAACAGTGTTCCCGGTGGTTTCATTCCCCAGCAGGATAAGCAGTACCTGGTTGCGGTTGCGCAGCTGCCTGACGCCTCGAGTCTGGACCGAACCACAGCCGTGGTTAGCGAAATGGAACAGATTGCTCTGGAAACAGAGGGCGTAGCCAACACGGTTGCCTTTCCGGGCCTCTCGATCAATGGTTTCACCAACAGCCCAAACAGCGGCATAGTTTTCCTGCCACTGGATGATTTTGGCGATCGAAAAAGTGCGGAGCTGAGTGCCGGCGCCATTGCGGGTAAGCTGAATGCAGCGTTTGCCGGGATCGACGAAGGCTTCGTTGCGGTGTTCCCGCCGCCCCCAATTCTGGGCCTGGGCACCACCGGCGGCTTTAAGCTGCAGATAGAGGACCGCGGGAACAAGGGGTTCGAAGCACTGTTCGCGAGTTTGCAGACCACCTTGAACGAAGCGCGCAAGCACCCTGCGTTGACCGGGCTTTACTCCAGCTTCCGGGTTCAGGTGCCCCAGTTTGACCTGGACATAGACCGAGAGCAGGCGATGCTCTTGGGGATTCCCCTGGAGTCGGTCTTCGACACATTGCAGGTGTACCTTGGGTCACGCTACGTCAATGACGTAAACCTGTTTGGCAGTACCTATCAGGTGATTGCCCAGGCGGAGGCTGAAAAACGGCTTGATCCAGAGCACATAATGAACCTGAAAGTTCGCAATGGGCAGGGCCAGATGGTTCCGCTGTCAGCGATTATGAATGTCGAGGCCACTACCGGC
Organism: Marinobacter sp. LA51; assembly: GCF_030297175.1. Lineage (NCBI taxonomy): Bacteria > Pseudomonadati > Pseudomonadota > Gammaproteobacteria > Pseudomonadales > Marinobacteraceae > Marinobacter > Marinobacter apostichopi. Next base: position 1,826,376 of record NZ_AP028070.1, read on the forward strand.
CCGGACCGGGTTATGCGTTACAACGGCTACCCCACAGCCGAACTGAACGGCTCACCGGCACCAAACTTCAGCTCCGACCAGGCTCAGGCTGCGATTGAGGAAGTACTGGCTCAAACACTGCCTGATAGTATGGCCTACGAATGGACGGAAGTGACCTACCAGCAAGAGCTGGCCGGCAACACCATGATGTATGTGTTTCCGTTGGTGATCCTGCTGGTGTTTATCGTTCTTGCCGCCCAGTACGAGAGTCTTCGGCTGCCGTTTGCCATCATATTGATTGTACCGATGACTCTCTTGTCAGCACTGGCCGGAGTATGGCTGACCTCGGGGGACAACAACATCTTCACCCAGATCGGGCTGATCGTTCTGGTGGCCCTCGCGAGCAAGAACGCCATTCTGATGGTGGAATTTGCCCGGGATCTCAACCTGAGAGGCTATAGCCACTATCAGGCGATCGTGGAAGCCTGCCGACTTCGGTTGCGACCGATTTTAATGACCTCCATCGCATTTACCGCCGGCGTGGTTCCGCTGGTGCTGGCCAGTGGTGCTGGCTCTGAAATGCGCGAGGCCATGGGCATTGCAGTGTTCTCCGGAATGATTGGTGTAACGGTGTTTGGCCTGCTGTTCACCCCCGTGTTCTACGCCGTGATTCAGCGGACCAAAACCGAGGCAAAGACCGGGGAGAAAACCCAGGCAACACTTGAACAGATCACGGAGACCGACCATGCCTAAGAACGTTGTCAGCATAGTGCTGGGTTCATTATTGCTCGTCGGTTGTGCCGCAACGCCTGACTACGAGCAACGAAAAGACGCTAACGAGCGCTACCTTGATAGTCTGGAATTCGGCGTCCAGCCTGATGCTTTCACCACCGTTAACTGGTGGGAAGACTACCAGGATGAACAGCTCAACCAACTGGTTGAAGTCGCTCAGGCAGCCAATCTGGATCTGCTTTCCACCGGGCAACGGGTCCGTCAGGCTCTGGCGGATCTTGGTGCCGATGAGAACCGGCTGCTGCCACAAGGGGAGGCAGCCGGTGACTACGAGGTTATCGACCGCAACGGTGTTCAGGAATCGTCCTCGGTCGGCCTTGCGGCGTCCTGGGAATTGGACTTGTTCGGGCGCCTTAACGCCCTGATTGATGCTGGGGAAGCCAATCTGGAAGTCGCACTCAATAACCAACGCGAGATGCTGAAAGAAGTGACCGTGGGCGTTGTACGTGCCTACCTGGAATGGGAAGCCTCTCGACAGCGGGTTAAGTTGATCCGCGCCGATATTCGGGCGCTTGGAGACACTCGGGAGGTCATGGCGATGAGGGTGAAAGAAGGTATTTCCCCCAAGCTGGACCTTGCAAGGGCAGATACCTTGCTGGAACAGCAGCGGGCGAAATTGCCTGATGCCAGAGCGCAGCTGTACCGAGCGAAAGCGGTGCTTTCAGTTCTGGTTAATGAGGATCCCGAGTCATTGCTCTTGAGACCCGCCTCAAGTGTACTGGCAGCATCCGTTGGTGTTCCGGAAGCTGATCGAGCGAACGAAGCCATGCGACTGCGTGCCGATATTGGCGCTGCACTGGCTTCGCTGGCGAGGGAAGTGGCTCTGGGCAACGCATTGAGGGCTGAGCTCTACCCGCAGTTTTCGGTGGAAGGTTTTCTGGGTTTAACCAATCTGGCGGAAGTATCCGACGGGTTAGAGAGCACCGCGAGTATGTCGCCGAGGATCTCCTGGTCCTTGCTCAGTTATCCGCTGCTCCTCCAGCGCGTGGAGGGCCAAGACGCCGCGTCAGAAGACAGCTACATTCGCTACAGGCAAACCATCATCGATGCTGTGGCGAATGCACGGGTGGCGGTGTTTGCCTACGGACAAGCGCTGGAGGCGGATCGCGCAACGGGTAGGGCGTTCCAGGCCGCTAATGAATCCTTCAGCATCGCGTCGACAATGCACCGCGAGGGCGCCATCGGCTATCTTGACCTGCTGGACGCCAACCGTACGTTCATTTCCGCCCAACAGGATCGCTTGTCAGCCAAGCTGGCATTCGCCACGGCACAGCTGGGGGTCGTTGAGGAGTTCAGCGGGGTGTGGTCTTCTGCGGCACATCGTGAACTGATCGAGCAAAGACAGGGCTCATAGAGCCCTGTTTCAGTATCGGAGAGCCGTATACGCGGTGTTTTCTACAGGCACAAAAAAGGCGGTCACCAGGACCGCCTTTTCTTTTAAGCGATAATTCAGACTTCGCTTTTGATCTCAACTGTTTCGGAGTGCGGGTTATTGCCGCGCTCGATATCGTCTTGGCTCACGCCCTCGGCCTGTGCCAGGGCAGAGAAAGATACAACGGTTACAACGAATAAGAGTTTGTTCAGTGCTTTCATCTTAAATACCACCTGTTTAAATGGAATGTGTTGGATACAACGCCTTATTGGCTTGAAAGTATTCTCTCTGGTTTGTTCGTGCGGGAATAATAATGAGGTGGTATGGCGAACATCAGCGTGAGTGATGAGCTCCAGATTTATAACTCAGGCGAATGCGGTACACTGCAGATAGTGGAAATATCGGAAGGAAGGTTTAATGGGCGCGGAGAAGCAACGCATCAAACCCGAATTTGAATGGGTTGATCAGCGCGGGGATGAGTCGATCCGCTACCTGGACCATGGCTACCCGCACCCGTTGGTTCGCTGGCACTACCACGAAGAATACGAACTCCACCTGATCACCGAAACATCCGGCAAGGTTTTTGTCGGGGATTACATTGGCAACTTCTCACCCAACAGTCTGATCCTGGTTGGGCCAAACCTTCCTCATAACTGGATCAGTCACATTGAGAAAGGGGAGAGGGTGGCACTGCGTGACCGGGTGATCAATTTCTCCCATGATCTGATCAATGCCTGTAATGCAGTATTTCCTGAAACCCGTGCGTTGGGGCCATTCTGGGAACGGGCGGCTTATGGCATTGAGTTTTTGGACGCCGCTGAGATACCGAAAGCCGTTTCGTTATTTGAAGAAGTCGCTGAATCCACCGGGTTCCGACGTTTGACCCGCTTCTGGTCGCTGATTGAACTCCTGGCGGCTATGAGTGACTACCGCGTATTGTCCTCTTCAACCTACCTGCCCATTACCGATGAAAAGATCCTTAACCGGCTGAATCAGGCCCTGGATCTTATTTTCGAGCACTACCACACCGGAATTTCCCTTGAGGAAGTGGCGGCCCATGTGAACGTCAGCCCCACCTATTTCTCGAAGTTCTTCAAGAAAGCCACCGGGCATCGGTTCATTGAGTTCATCAACAGCCTCCGTATCAACAAAGCCTGCGAGCACCTGGCGCACAGCGATGAACCCATCACCGAAATCTGCTTTTTGGTGGGCTTCAACAACATCGCAAACTTCAACCGTCGCTTCTACGACGTGAAGAAAATGACGCCATCGGAATATCGAAAAACCTCCCTGGACGCCCTGTACCAGAGCTGATCGCTCACTACCTCCCGCCTGTTAATTAACCAGCTGGCCCTTCCTGAATAATACTTTCTGGTGATAGGCGTTTCGCTGTTCTGCGGGGCCGATCCTCCCTTTAGCCCCCAGTGGGGCATGGTTTGGGCCCTAAAAAGGTGCGACTCCAATCGTGGATGGAGCCAAGGGACAGCAAAAAAGTATAGAAAAACGACAAGGTACGTATTTGTTCGGTTTGCACATAGAGCGTGTAATTGGCTCATGCGATTAGCTGTGCCCAAGCGTGGTGCGCGCGCCGGGTCTACAGTGAAAAAAAGCTCCACGATAACAGAGCATTTTGATCGACCTACTCCAAAAACAAACAGAGGTTCGAGCATGAACAACCAACGATATCTTTCCGCTGTTATGGCTGTTGGCATGACCGCTGTTGCGTCCTCCGCAATGGCCGCCACCAAAGTAACCATTGGCACAGTGAACAATGGCGACATGGTTCGCATGCAGGGCCTCTCCGAGGAATTCGAAAAGCTTCATCCAAACATCGATCTGAACTGGGTAGTGCTTGAGGAAAATGTCCTGAGGCAGCGCCTGACAACAGACATCGCTACAGACGGCGGCCAATTCGATGTGATGACCATCGGCATGTACGAGGCGCCGATCTGGGGTGAAAAGGGTTGGCTGACGCCGATGAAGGATTTGCCCGCCGACTATGATATGGCGGACATTTTCCCGTCGGTCCTCGGGGGCCTGTCCTCCGATGGCACGCTGTATGCGCTGCCGTTCTACGCCGAAAGCTCAATGACGTTTTACCGCAAGGATTTGTTCGAGGCCAACGGCCTGAGCATGCCTGACCAGCCTTCCTGGGATCAGATGAAGTCTTTTGCCGAGCAACTCCATAAGCCGGAAGAAGAGCAGTACGGTATCTGCCTGCGCGGTAAGGCAGGGTGGGGCGAGAACATGGCACTGATCACCACCATGGCCAATGCGTTCGGTGCCCGCTGGTTTGATGAAAACTGGAAGCCTGAGTTCACCGGGCCTGAGTGGCAGAACGCCATCAGCTTCTATGTTGACCTGCTCGGTAACTATGGCCCTCCCGGAGCCAGCTCCAACGGTTTCAATGAAAACCTGGCGCTGTTCAACAGTGGCAAATGCGCCATGTGGGTAGACGCGACCGTGGCCGGTGCTTTCCTGACCGACGAGACGCAAAGCAGGGTGGCTGACCAGATCGGCTTTGCCCTGGCGCCGCAGCAGGTAACCGCTAAAGGTTCAGGTTGGTTGTGGTCCTGGGCCCTGGCGGTTCCGGTGAGTTCAGACGCCAAGGAAGCGGCCAAGACCTTTATCACCTGGGCAACCTCGCGGGCATACAGCCAGCTGGTTGAGGAAACCTATGGCATTGCCAATGTGCCGCCCGGCACCCGCACCTCTACCTACAACAATGCCGAATACCTGGAAGCTGCCCCGTTTGCGACCCGTACCCTGGAAGCAATCGGCAACGCCGATCCGAACGATTCCACGTTGAATCCTTCCCCCTATGTGGGCGTTCAGTTTGCCGCTATCCCTGAGTTTCAGTCGATCGCAACCCAGGTCGGAAAGCTGATCTCGGGTGCCCTGGCAGGGTCGATGTCTGTCGATCACGCCTTGAGGGCAGCGCAATCGATCACCCTTCGTGAGATGACTCGCGCCCGCTATTACTCCAACTGAATACCCGGCCAAGACGAAACAACAATGACCTGATGCAGGGTCCGCTTCGGCGGAGCCTGCTTGGGGTCACCGGAGAACCGATATGAAGACAACCGCTCTGAATGCAGGTTCCGTGAGCTCCGCCGCGGAACCCGAAAAGGACAGCCGCAAGGGAGAGATTAGAAAGACCTCCCGCATCAATCGTTTCATGGTGTCGCCGTCGGTGCTCGTCCTGGCGCTGTGGATGGTGATTCCGCTGTCGATGACCATCTACTTTTCCCTGATTCGCTATAACCTGCTGTACCCCGGCGATAACGAATTTGTGGGGCTGGAAAACTTCCAGTTCTTCGTCACCGATTTCGGCTTTATGGCGGGGATGAGTAACACCCTGCTACTTGTTGGCGCCGTGCTGCTGATCACGGTGGTTCTGGGTGTCCTGATTTCGTTGCTCATTAACCAGGCGTTCTGGGGCCGGGGTGTTGTCCGGATACTCCTGATATCCCCGTTTTTTATCATGCCGACAGTGAACGCCCTGATCTGGAAAAACCTGCTGCTGCACCCGGTTTCAGGTGTCTTTTCTGCCATCTGGAAGTTCTTTGGCGCCACGCCGATCGACTGGTTTTCCGAGTTTCCGCTGTTCTCGATCATCATGATCGTGTCCTGGCAGTGGCTGCCGTTTGCCATCCTGCTGCTGATGACCGCATTGCAGTCGCTGGATCAGGAACAACAGGAAGCGGCACGCCTGGACGGTGCTGGTCCCTGGGCGCTGTTCTTCCATCTCACCCTGCCGCACCTGGCGCGCCCGATCGCGGTGGTGGTGATGATTGAAACCATCTTCCTGCTGTCGATCTTTGCCGAAATATTCACCACCACGGGCGGTGGCCCGGGTTATGAGACCACCAACCTTGCGTACCTGATCTACAGCCAGGCGTTGCTGCAGTTCGATGTCGGACTCGCCTCTGCCGGTGGCCTGATCGCCGTTGTGCTGGCCAACATTGCCGCCTTCTTCCTGGTGCGGCTGATCGGCAAAAGCCTTACAGAAAAACAATGATTCCCGGAGGTTACAAAATGCTTAGCCTGAAACAACGACGTAGCCTTAACACCCTGCTTTTGGGGGTGTTGGCGTGGGGTGTGGCCCTGGCCATTTTCTTCCCGATTTTCTGGATGCTGCTGACCAGCTTCAAAACAGAAATCGATGCCTTCGCCACACCGCCGCAATTGTTCTTCTCGCCGACCCTCGAGAATTACACGCTGGTTAACGAACGCAGTGACTATCTGCACTTTGCCTGGAATTCGGTGGTGGTGTCTTTCGGATCCACGATCATCGGAATGATGCTCGCCGTACCTGCCGCCTATTCCATGGCCTTTTTTGAGACCAAGCGTACCAAAGGGACACTGCTGTGGATGCTGTCCACCAAAATGCTGCCGCCGGTTGGCGTGCTGGTGCCGATTTATCTGCTGTTCAAGGACACCGGCTTGCTCGATACCAAAACCGGGCTGGTGATCATCTACACGTTGATCAACCTGCCGATCATGATCTGGATGGCCTACACCTACTTCAAAGAGATACCCAAAGAAGTACTCGAGGCTGCTCGAATGGACGGCTCCACGCTGTTCCAGGAGATCTGGCGAGTGCTGCTCCCCATGAGCAAGGGCGGTCTGGCCGCGACGGTGCTGCTATCTCTGATTCTCAGTTGGAACGAGGCGTTCTGGTCACTCAACCTCACGGCCTCGGAAGCGGCCCCGCTGACGGCCCTGATCGCATCTTATTCAAGCCCTGAAGGCTTGTTCTGGGCCAAGTTGTCAGCCGTATCGACCCTGGCCTGTGCCCCCATTCTTATCTTTGGCTGGATCAGCCAGAAACAGCTGGTTCGCGGCTTGTCCTTTGGCGCCGTCAAATAACGGAGATTTCCCATGGCTAACTTAACAATAAAGAACCTCAAGAAATCCTTCGGGGATATCGAAATTCTCAAGGGCATCGACCTTGAGATTAAAGACAACGAATTCGTCGTGTTTGTTGGGCCATCAGGCTGCGGCAAGTCCACGCTGCTGCGATCTATTGCCGGGCTGGAGGAAGTCACCAGCGGCCACATTATGCTGGACCACAAAGAAATCACCGATCTGGCCCCGGCCAAACGGGATCTGGCCATGGTGTTCCAGAGCTACGCCTTGTACCCCCACATGTCGGTGCGCAAGAACATGTCGTTTGCGCTGGAGCTGGCGAAGGAAAACAAGGACGTCATCAGCACCAAGGTAGCCGAGGCTGCCCGAATTCTGGAGCTGGAGCCTCTGCTGGAGCGCAAGCCGAAAGAACTGTCCGGTGGTCAGCGCCAGCGGGTGGCCATTGGCCGAGCCATCGTGCGCCAGCCCAAGGTGTTTTTGTTCGATGAGCCATTGTCCAACCTGGATGCCGCCCTGCGGGTGCAGATGCGTCTGGAGCTGGCGCGCCTGCACCACGACCTGAACGCCACCATGATTTACGTCACCCACGACCAGGTTGAAGCCATGACTCTGGCTGACAAGGTTGTGGTATTGAACCAGGGCCGGATAGAGCAGGTGGGTACGCCCCTGGAGCTGTATCGCAATCCCGCCAACCGCTTTGTAGCCGGCTTTCTCGGCATGCCCAAGATGAGCTTTCTGCCGGGCAACGTGACTGCCATCGATGCCTCCAGTGTGACGGTTGAGCTGACTTCAGGTGCCTCTGTGACCTTGCCCGCGGCCGGTGACCATCTGCGCAAGGGCAGTGCGGTCACCGTTGGCGTTCGGCCGGAGAACATTGATGTGGTCGAACCCAGCGAGAGTGCACTGACAGGGTACATGGACATTGCCGAGAGCCTGGGCAGCGATACCTATTGCTATGTGAAGACCGATGGCCAGGAGACGCTGACTGTCCGTATGCCGGGCAACTTTGCCTGTAACTACGGTGATCGCATCGGTCTGCGCCTGCACGTGGATGAGTGCCACTTGTTCGATGAACAGGGCAACGCCGTTCAGAAACCCAGTCGCATGGCAGCGTGACCTCTTATGAAATTGAATAACTCGACATTGGACCAATTGAGTCCAGAGGTGTCCGTGCCTGCCTATGACCGGAGTAACCTCCGGCACGGCATCGTTCACATCGGCGTAGGCGGATTCCACCGAGCCCATGAAGCGGTCTACACTCACCAGCTGTTGCAGGCCGGTGGCAGCTCGGATTGGTCGATCTGCGGTGTGGGGCTGCGTGAAGGCGATCGAGCCATGCAACAGGTGTTATCCGGGCAGGACCACCTTTACACCCTGATCGAACTGGGCGCCGACAACACCAACGCACTGAGCGTGATTGGCTCTATCACGGATTTCCTGTTTGCACCTGAGGAGCAGGACGCCGTGATCGAAAAACTGGCGAGCCCGCAGGTGAAAATTGTCTCACTGACCATCACCGAGGGTGGTTATAACGTTGACGACAATACCGGTCGTTTCAACGAAAGCCACCCGGACATCCTGCATGACCTGGAAAATCCCCAGCAGCCGCGAACCGTGTTCGGTTACCTGAGCGAAGCACTGGACCGGCGCCGGGCGCGCAATCTGCCCCCGTTCACGGTGATGTCTTGTGACAATCTGCCCGAGAATGGCCACGTTGCTCGCTCAGCCTTGCTGGCTTTCGCCAACCTCAGGAATGCTGAGCTGGCAAGCTGGATTGATGCCAAGGTGAGCTTTCCGAGCAGCATGGTTGACCGCATCACGCCGGGAACTAACGACAAACACCGCCAGTGGCTGACGGCAAATTACGATCTCGAAGATGGCTGGCCAGTGATCTGCGAGCCCTTTTACCAATGGGTGCTCGAGGATGATTTCTGCAACGGTCGCCCGGAGTGGGAAAAGGTCGGCGTTCAGTTCACGGATAACGTGGCACCGTACGAACGCATGAAAATTCGCCTGCTGAATGCCAGCCACTCGGCTATGGCGTACCTCGGGTATCTGGCCGGTTACCGTTACACCCACGAGGTGATGGCCGACGAGCGGTTCAGTCACTTTATCCGCAGCTTTATGGACGAGGACGTAACGCCGATCCTGGGCGAAATCTCTGGCATCGATATTCCCGCCTATAAGCAGACCCTGATTGAGCGCTTCTCCAATCCTCAAATGGGCGACCAGTTGGCCCGCCTTTGTATGGATGGCTCCAGCAAGATTCCAAAGTTTTTGGTTCCGACGGTACAGACGCTGGTGAACGAAGGCCGACCGCTGTCACGGGTGGCTATGATCATCGCCAGCTGGGCGCTTTACCTCCGAGGCCAGGATGAGCAGGGTCAGCACCACGAGATTAACGATCCGATGGCTGCGCGGCTGAAATCTGCGGTTGAAGACCGGGCCAACCTGACCCCGGAATTCCTGGGAATGGCGGACATTTTCGGGACCACGCTCGCCAGCTCCAGCGACTTTGAAGAGGCCTTTGATGCGGCACTCGACAAGCTGGAAACCAACGGTGTTTTTGCAGGCCTTCAGTCACTTCAAGACGCCTGAAGTATTAGGGAGCACAGATATGAACGCACTGGGCACCTCCATGTCCTGGAGCAAGCTTGAACAACTCGCCAATGAGACCGGGAGCGATCGGATCGCGGATTATTTCAAAGCCGATCCGGATCGTTTCGATAAGATGAGCCTGCGTTTGGGCGAGCTGTTTCTGGACTATTCCAAGAACAAAATTTCGCCGCAGGTCATGAACGCTCTGCTTGAAATGGCCAAAAACTCGCCACTGCAGCGGCGCCGGGAACAGATGTTTTCCGGGGAGGCCATCAACGTCACCGAAGAGCGTCCTGTTCTGCACATCGCTCTGAGGAACCTGGGTGATAAGCCGATTGTCGTCAATGGTCGCGACGTAATGCCGGATGTCCGGGCCAGCCTGGAAAAGCTTAAATCCTTTACCGAGCAGGTAAGGAGCGGGCAATGGCTGGGCTACACCGGCAAGCGCATCCGTGACGTTGTGAATATCGGCATCGGCGGATCGGATCTTGGGCCCAGCATGGTGTGGCGGGCGCTGCTTGATTATCAGCACCCGGACCTCAGCGTTCACTTCATCTCCAACGTCGACGGCCGGCACCTGAAGAAGGTGCTGAAAGGGCTGGACCCTGAAACCACGCTGTTTGTTGTGTCGACCAAGACCTTCTCCACCCAGGAAACCCTGCTGAACGCCAACAGCGCCAAGCGCTGGTTCCAGGAGCAGACCCAGAGCACCACAGCCGACATGGGCCAGCATTTTGTGGCGGTTTCGACCAACATCGAGGCGGCGACGGCATTCGGCATCCGCGAGGACAGCATCTTCGAATTCTGGGACTGGGTGGGTGGCCGCTATTCGCTCTGGTCCAGCATTGGCTTGCCCATTGCGCTGAGCATCGGGTACGACGCGTTTATCGAGCTGCTCGACGGCGCCTTCACCATGGACCAGCACTTCCTGAATGCGCCATTGGAAACCAACATGCCGGTCCTTCTGGCCCTTATAGGCATCTGGAACATCAATTTCCTGGGTGCCGAAACCCAGGCGATCATTCCTTACGATCAGGCCTTGCACCAATTGCCGGCATTCCTGCAGCAGCTGGATATGGAGAGTAATGGCAAGTCCGTGGACATTGATGGCAACCCGGTCAGCCACGCCACCGGTCCCATCGTGTGGGGGCAAACCGGCTCCAACGGCCAGCATGCCTTTTTCCAGCTACTGCACCAGGGCACCCGGTTCGTTCCCATCGACTTTATTGCGTCATTGAAAGCTGACGAAGAGACCAAGGATCATCACTTTGCCTTGCTGACCAATATGCTGGCCCAGGCCAATGCGTTCATGAATGGCGACATTCAAGATAACCAGTACGCCAGTTGTCCCGGCAATCGCCCAAGCAACGTGCTGCTTCTGGAAGATTTGAGCCCCCGAAATCTGGGCGCCTTGATCGCGCTCTATGAACATAAGGTGTTCGTGCAGGGTGCTATCTGGAACATCAATTCTTTCGACCAGTGGGGCGTGCAGCTCGGCAAGCGGCTCGCCAATGACATTAGCCGTGATATTGACGGCAAGAGCAACGAGTACGATCCATCTACCCAGGGCCTGATGGCGATCGTTAATCAGCATCTGGCTGCAAGCACGGCACCGCCAAGCGCAGTAGCCCCAGGTTCAACAGGCAATGCGGGTTTAATGGCTGAGGAGAGTGGTACCCAATGATTAAAGTCATTTCGTTCGGTGAACTTCTGGTAGACATGCTCTCGAGCCGGGTAAGCGACGCCCAGGACGGGCAGGGCGCTGGGACGGAGAACGAGCGCTTCACCAAATACCCGGGTGGTGCGCCAGCGAACGTGGCCGCAGCAATTGGAAAACTCGGTGGCCACAGTTATTTTGCCGGTAAAGTCGGCGCCGACATGTTTGGTGATTTCCTGGTGCAGTCGCTTGAAGCCATGCAGGTTCGCACGGACTACCTGCTGCAAACCAAAGAGGCGAAAACCGCCTTGGCCTTTGTATCGCTGGATAAAGACGGCGAACGCAGTTTTGAGTTTTATCGCGGGCCTTCAGCGGACCTTCTATTCGGCCCCCACGAGTTTCAGCAGGAATGGTTTGAGGACCGTGGCATCTTTCATTTCTGCTCTAACACGTTGACTGAGCCGGGCATCCTCGAAGCTACCCAGGCCGGTCTGGAAACCGCACGAGCCGCCGGTTGGTTGGTCAGCTTCGACATGAACCTCAGGCACAATCTCTGGCCTGAAGGCGCCGATCCGTTTGAATCGGTGTGGTCTTGTGTGGAACAGGCGGACCTGGTGAAACTGTCCGCTGAAGAGCTGGCCTTCCTGTGCCGGCACACCGATGAAGCACAGGTGTTGAAGCAGATATTGAACGCTGGCGCCTCCCTGGTGCTGATCACCGATGGCGGCCAACCACTGCGTTACCACACCGCTTATCATAGCGGTTCGATCCAGCCACCCAATGTACAGATGGTCGATAGTACTGCCGCCGGAGACGCGTTCGTTGGTGGTTTGCTGTATCGCCTATCTGAGCTGGATATGTCGGTAGCAGGCCTGGAAGGGCTGGGTACCGATCAACAGCGGCTGGAGAGCATTCTGACCTTTGCCAGTGCTTGTGGTGCCCACGCGGTCACTCATGCCGGTGCCTTTACGTCATTGCCCGCAATAGAAGATGTGAATCGTTTCCTTCGATAATTCCAGTCTGCAATAACGAGGGCGTATATTTCGGTATGCGCCTATTTTTATGTATTGATAATAAATGAACGTTCATTTAATTTAGGCTTATTCAATTTCCATGCACTCGAGTTGAGTTTCACGCATGCGACAGAGAGACGAATCAAAACGCCTGGCGTTTCTGCAAGCCACACTCAGAGAGGTCGCAGAGTTCGGCTTTTCTGGCACCTCGGTAGCGCGCATTGCTCGAAGCGCCGGGGTATCTCCGGGCACGCTTTACATCTACTACGCCGACAAGGATGCACTTCTAAAAGCGGCGTTTTTTTATGTCAGTGACCACGTCATCGAGGCTGCTGTGAGCAGTTTTCAACAAGGAACAACACTGAAAGATGGATTGCGACGAAACTGGCACGCACTGTTCCAGCTTGGCCTTAGCCGTCCGGAATTTTTCCGCTACCACGACAGCTTCACCCATTCCTCCTGGATGACACCTGAGATCCAGGCGCGCAACGAGGCCAAGGCATCGCCGCTCCTTGATGCAGTGGAGCAGGGGAAGGCGGAAGGGCTTATCAAACCAGTGCCCTTTCCACTTCTCGAGACCTTCATGTTCCGGCCCATTTACCACCTGGTGCAGCGAACTCTTCAGGGCTCCTTTGAAGCAACTGATGAGCAGGTAGAACTTGGATTCCTCATGGCCTGGGATGCAGTAGCCCAGGCCTGACTGCCTTTTACCCCTAGATTGAAATCGGGAGACACGATGAACCACATCAGCGCACAAGTTTGGAAGTCGGCTTTTTGGGGATGCATGGCAGCGGCTCTTGCGGTGCTGGCCGGTTGCTCTGCCGAGGCTCCACCACTGACCAAGCAGACTGTTCACCCTGTGAAACTAGTGACGCTCGATACCAAGCGCGTGAGTGGCCTTAAACGGTATCCCGGCCAGGTAACCGCGTCGGAGCACTCGGAATTGTCGTTCAGGGTGGGGGGGGAACTTGTTCGCCTTAACGTGAAGGCAGGTGACAGCGTTGAGAAAGGTGACGTGGTCGCCCGTCTGGATGAGCGCGATGCCCAGGTTCAACTCGAAAACGCCCAATCCAGCTTCAATCTGGCGGAGGCAACCTACGAACGCATGCGGATATCCCTGGAGCGCAATGCCATCAGCCGGGCTCGCTTCGATGAGGCAGAAGCACAATACTTATCGGCCAAGGCTCAGCTCTCCCGCGCTCAGGACCAACTGTCCTACACCCTATTGAAAGCGCCGTTTTCGGGGGTGATTTCAAGGGTGCCGGCCGAAGTCTACCAAGTGGTCGGCGCGCAGCAGACCATTGTGGAACTACAACGCCCGGGTTCTATTGACGTGACATTCCAGATGCCGGAGCAGGACATTCGCCAGGTCCGTCCGGAAAGGGCCCAGTCAGCCCGTGAGAGTGCCGAGCCAATGGCCTGGGTCACCTTTGCCGAGCGGCCGGATCATCGCTACGAGGCCAGCTACAAGGAACATGACAGTAGTGCAGCCAAGGGATCTCTTAGCTACGAGGTTACGGTCACATTGCCCGCGCCCGAGGACAACACCATTCTCTCGGGAATGAGTGCATCTGTGTTGTTGGATTTTAACACCCTTACCGGTGGCGACGATTCTTCGTGGCTGGTCCCGGCCGGTGCGATTACCGCCTTGGCGAGCAATCCGGACGAGGCCATTGTCTGGCGTTTTGTCAGCGAGACTGGCGACCAGGGCGAAGAGATCGGGCAAGTCGAGCCGGTGGTGGTTAAACCGGGGGCGAAGACCAGCGCGGGCGTGCTTTTGAAAGGCGAATTGCTAGCGGGAGATCGCATTGTCACCGCCGGCTCACATCTCATGAGCGAGGGTCGGAAGGTTCGGCCGTGGGTGAAAGAGGGCGGTCTCTGACATGGTCGACTACTTTCTGAACCGAAAATCCATTAGCTGGATGTTCGCACTGTTGCTGGCTCTTGGCGGCATCCAATCCTTTTTCGGAATGGGGCAGCTGGAATTCCCGGAATTTACCCTTCGATCTGCGGTGGTGACCACCCAATACCCAGGCGTAACGCCGTTGGAAGTCGAGGAGGAAGTGACCCTTCCGCTTGAGAAAGCGATCCAGGAAATGCCCGGTGTCGATGACATCACCTCGATCAACTCGGACGGCCTTTCCCAGATCACGGTGCAGCTGGAAAAAACGGTCCAGGCTCACGAGCTTGATCAGCACTGGGACATCCTCAGACGCAAGATTAATGACGCTCAGTCGATGCTGCCACCGGGCGTTTCAGGCTCGGTGGTCAATGACGATTTTGGTGATGTGTTCGGCCTGTTTCTTACCTTGAGCGGTGAAGACTATTCTCTGAAGGACCTTGAGGACCACGCCGACCTGATCCAGCGAGAACTGCAGCTTGTCGATGGCGTAGCAAAAGTCAGCATTGGTGGTCGGGCGCAAGAGCAGATCATCGTTGCTCTTGATCGTGACCGTATGCGGGCGCTGGGGATCTCGCCGTCCTACCTGGCCAATTTGCTGAATGCCCAGAACACGGTCGGAAATGCCGGGCATCTTACGAGCGAGAGCTTGTCGTTATCCGTTCAGCCCAGTGGCGAGCTGGATACGATACCGGCACTGGAGCGGCTGGTGGTGGGTTCCGCCGACAGCGGTTTGATTCGCCTTCGGGATATCGCAGAGGTTCAACGATCGTTTTCCGATTCGCCGGATCTGCTGTACCACTCGGATGGCATGCCGGCACTGACCCTTGCGGTTTCCTTTACCTCCGGTGTGAACGTGGTCGAAGTCGGTGAACGCTTGGATCAGCGTTTGGCCGAGCTTGAACAGCGCATGCCGCTGGGGATGACCATGAGCACCGTCTATAACCAGCCCGCGGTGGTGGAAGAGGCGGTGTCCGGTTTTCTGGTGAATCTGGCTCAGGCGGTGGGCATTGTCATAATCGTGCTACTAATCTTCATGGGCCTGCGCAGTGGCTTGCTGATGGGCCTGATCCTGCTGATAACGATCCTCGGCACGTTTGTGCTGATGTCGGTCCATGGGCTGCAGTTGCAGAAGATCTCCCTGGGCGCCTTAATCATTGCTCTGGGCATGCTGGTCGATAACGCCATCGTGGTCACAGAGGGGATGCTGATTGGTCTGGCCAGAGGGCGCTCCAAGCGGGATGCGGCGAAAGAGGTCGTCGCTCAGAACAAACTTCCACTGTTGGGTGCTACCGTCATCGCCATTACGGCGTTTGCGCCCATTGGCCTGTCGCCGGATACCACCGGCGAATTCATCGGTTCGCTGTTTTGGGTGCTGTGCTATTCGCTGATCCTGAGTTGGGTAACCGCGCTCACTCTCACGCCATTCTTCTTTGATCGTTTTTTCGCCGATCGGGCAGACGAGCTGGCCTCAGGTTCTGAACAGCAGGACCCGTATCGGGGCCTGATTTTTCAGGTTTTCCGGCGCATGCTGACCGTAGCGATTCGGTTTAAGTACGTCACCATCGGCTGTGCCTTGCTGTTGCTGGTGGGCGTGCTGTCGGTCTCCGGACAGGTAAAAAATGCGTTCTTCCCCAACGCCACAACACCGCTGTTTTTCGTGGATGTCTGGCTGCCAGAGGGTACTGATATTCTGAGTACGGAGCAGGTAGTGAGCGAACTGGAGCAGCAAGTCGGGCAGATGCCGGAGGTCAATCAGGTAACCAGCGTCGTCGGCGGCGGAGCCCAGCGTTTTACCCTGACCTATTCGCCCGAGAAGCGCTACGCGAGTTACGGGCAGCTAATTGTCGAAACGGCGGATCGGGACTCTCGCCAGGCCCGGATGGAGCAGGTCATCCGGCTGCTGCGAGCGGAATTCCCGAACGTGCAGTACAAGGTACAGGCGCTGCAGGTCGGGCCCTCGGCCAAGGCCAGTCTCGAGGCCCGGATTCACGGCGACGACCCGGTTGTTCTACGCCAACTGGGCGCTAAGGTCGAGGCCATATTCCGTCAGGAACAGATGGCAGAAAGCGTCCGGATTTCCTGGAGCAACCGCGAACTGGCTCTCGTACCGGAATTTCTGGACGAACAGGCGCGGCGTGTCGGGGTGTCCCGTGAGAGCCTGCATCAGGCGTTACTGCTCAATAATCAGGGCGAACGCGTGGGTATCTATCGGGATGGCAGCGATCTGATTCCGATTCTGATGCGTTCCCGCGAAGGCCAGCGTTTTGATATCGAGAATCTGGGCGCGATCAACGTTTGGAGCGACGAGCAGCAGGCTTATGTGAGTGCCGGCAATGTTCTGAGCGAAACACGCACTGAACTTCGGGATCCCCTGATCAAACGGCGCAACCGGCAGCGAATGCTTGCCGTGTACGCCGAACCCATGCCTCTTTCTGGCGAGACCGCGGCCAGTGTTTTGAAGCGAATCCGGCCGCAGGTCGACGCCCTGGAGCTGCCCGCGGGTTATACCCTTGAGTGGGGCGGCGAGTACGAGACTTCCACGGAGGCCCAAACCTCGTTGTTTGCCTCTTTACCGGTCGGATTGCTGGGGATGTTCATCATCTCCATGCTGCTGTTTGGCAGTTTCCGGCAGGCGTTGTCCATTTGGTCCATCGTACCCTTGATTCTGATCGGTATTGTCGGCGGGTTGGTGCTGTTTGGCGCTCCGTTCACGTTTATGGCCCTGCTGGGCACCCTGAGCCTAATTGGCATGGTACTGAAAAACGCCATTGTGCTAGTGGAGGAAATCAAGATTCAGGTGGAGCAGCAGAGTGACGCCTTCGATGCGGTCGTCGATGCAGCGGTGAGTCGGGTTCGGCCGGTGTTGATGGCTGCCATCACGACCATGCTCGGCATGATACCCCTCTTCAGTGACGCTTTTTTTGCCAGTATGGCGGTGGTGATTGTATTTGGTCTTGGCGTGGCGACCGTGCTGACGCTCATTGTGTTGCCGGTGGTTTATTGCACGCTGATGCGAATACCGGCTTCCCGGTAACTGAAAAAACGCCCGTTAACCGAGGCGTGCGGATCAAACGAATTCTGCTAACATAGCTTCCTTACGGTTCTGGCCGGGGTTCTCGTAAGCTATGCGGCCAAGCGAAGAAAAAAAGGGTTTTAGCGCAGAACCCACCGGGAGCAGGCATCGATATGGGACAACAACGGGGCGGTGAAGGCCGGGTGATGGAAAGCTCACCCTCGGGGACGTACGACCGGTTGATTAACCCGGTGCTCGTTGCCGGCTGCATCATCATTCTCGTGAGTTTCGCGGTTCGCGCTTCGTTTGGCTTGTTCCAGCTGCCCATTGCACTGGAGTTCGCCTGGCCCAGGGAATCCTTCTCCCTTGCCATCGCCATTCAAAATCTGTTCTGGGGAATTGGTCAGCCGATTTTCGGCGCGTTCGCGGAGCGCTATGGCGATCGCAAAGCCATTTTCACCGGTGGTGTGGTGTACGTGGTTGGGCTGGTTTTGTCGGCATTTGCCATCACGCCGGGCCAGCATCAGTTGTTGGAAATACTGGTCGGCTTCGGGATTGCGGGCACCGGCTTTGGCGTCATTCTGGCGGTGGTCGGGCGTGCAGCTTCGGACAAGAACCGGTCTATGGCGCTGGGCATTGCCACGGCGGCAGGGTCTGCCGGTCAGATCGTCGGGCCACCGGTGGCCCAGTCGCTGTTGAGCCAGATGCCCTGGCAATCGGTGTTCGTCATCTTCGCCGGGTTTGTTCTGTTGTCCATGTTCGCACTTACGTTGATGCGGGCTCCGAAATCGGCCAAGTCGACCGAGACGGAAGAACCCATGGGCGTTGTGCTCAAGCGGGCGCTCAAGGATCCCACCTTCTGGTTCATCTTCATCGGCTTCTTCTCCTGCGGTTATCAACTGGCATTCATCACCGCGCATTTTCCAGCCTTTATCACGGAAATGTGTGGGCCGATAAGCCCGGATAGCATGCTGTATGTGCTGGGTGTGACATCCGCATCGGGGCTCGGCGCCATTTCCATCGCGCTGATCGGGCTGTTCAACATCGGCGGGACGCTGCTCGCAGGATGGCTGGGGCACAAATATTCGAGAAAGTATCTGCTGGCCACCATCTATCTGTTGCGAACCCTGGTATCGGCGGCCTTCATCATGGCGCCGATCACCCCGGAAACCGTCGTCCTGTTCTCGGTGTCGATGGGATCACTCTGGTTGGCAACCGTGCCACTGACCTCCGGTTTAGTGGCGCACATCTACGGACTGAAATACATGGGAACACTGTACGGCGTGGTGTTTTTCTCGCACCAGCTTGGTGGCTTCCTGGGTGTATGGCTGGGCGGTGCCTTGTACGATCTCTATAACGACTACACGCTGGTCTGGTGGGTTGGTGTGGGAGTAGGGGCGTTGTCTGCGCTGATCCACCTGCCTGTTAAGGAATTCCCGTGGTCGCAACGGAATAAACTAGCGGTTGCTGCCTGAAACTGAGCAATGTATTGATTCGACAATTGTCCTGAGAGTTGAAGCTTCGCCGGCACGGGGATAGACCAGATACGCCGGATAGCTGAACTCGGGTGCGTCCTCGACCCGCTCAAGCAATCCACTTTCCAGATAGGGTTGGGCTACCCGCGTCCTGAAATAGCCGCTACCTCCATGTGCCAGCAGATGTTGTATGGCCAGTGGCCCCAGGTTAAATGTCAGTCGTGGGCGAGCATTTTCCGGGAAGGCAGCGTCGTGCTGTTGCCGGAAATGGGGACCCCAGTCCACATATATGTAATCGCCTGATTGTTTCCTGGTTTTCACCAGTACCAGTTTCTCCTCCAGCAACTGTTCTATTTGCATTCCCGGCCAGTAGTTGGGTTGGTGAACCAGCGCCGCATCCATCACACCTTTTTCCAGCTTGTCGTGAAGAGTCTGAGGTTCGCCAACCTCCACTCGCAGAGCGAGAGTGGGCGCGTCCTCTTTCAGCGCTGACAACCAATCAAGCAGCAATGGATTCCACAGACTTGTTTCAGCACCGAGTGTGACAACCCTGTCGGCCCCGTCTGGGAGCGGAAGTTCCCGGCGGGCGGCATCCCAGGTTTGAACCAGTTGGCTGGCACGCCCTGCAAAACGTTCACCATCCGCTGTCAACGAGGCGCCACTGCGATTGCGAATGAAGAGACGACAACCCAGCTGGGCCTCGAGGTTCTTGATGCGAGCAGTGACGGTCGTTTGTGTAATGTGAAGCCTTTCTGCCGCCGCGATAAAACTGCCCGTTCGGACGATTTCCAGAAAGGTGCGGGCGAGCTCGATGTCCACAATCGTTACCTATCCTCCACGATTTTTGTATCAGTGATACTGATATTAAAGCCAAAAACAATTCATTATCACAAATATAAAGCGCGCTCCATACTGGGGTCCGATTTCCAAACATGAGCTAAAAGATCACGGATCATAGGTGATTAATCGATGAACAGATTACTGACAGGAGCCAATTGGGGACTAGCTATATCGGTAACAGCATTGTGTGCGACAGTGTTTGTTGCGTACTGGTGGGCGGCGAATTTATCGCTTGCGGGCCAGATCCTGATGCACCTCTCAATTCCACTGTGGGCGGCTGGTCTGAAAATCTTCTATGTAATGAGAATAGCGGCTCTCAGGAAGATCGAATTGGGTATCGAATAGGGTTTCTGGTGTTCTGGAAGAGGAGCCTTTGGTTTAATAGGAAAAATCCTACTTTGCGGTAAACGCCTGATGAAACTTGTCTGCCTTTCCGATACCCATAGCCTACACCGTCGTTTAGTGGATATTCCGGAAGGGGATGTTCTTATCCATGCTGGGGATTCACTGGGCCAAGGGACATTGGACAACCTGGAGGACCTTAACGATTGGCTCGGTGAGTTGCCACATCGCCATAAGATTGTTATTGCAGGCAACCATGACTGGGCGTTCCAAGAGATTCCTGAGTTGGCCCGCGCGACGCTAACCAATGCTCTTTACCTGGAAGACAGCGGCGTGGAGATTGAGGGGGTCAGGTTCTGGGGATCGCCGTGGACTCCAGCGTTTCTGGACTGGGCCTTTATGCTGGAGCGAGGACAACCCCTCCATGAGAAATGGAAGCAAATTCCCGATAATACGGATGTTCTCATCACCCATGGCCCTCCCAAAGGCATTGGGGATGAAGTCGATATGGGGTTTGGTGTTGAAAATGTTGGCTGTCTCGACCTTCTTGCTCGAGTAGAAAAATTGTCGCTTAAAGCCCATATCTTTGGGCACATTCATGAGGGCTATGGCGTAGAGAAAAAAGGCGTAACTCAAATGGTCAACGCCAGCACCTGCACGGTCAGATATGAGCCAACAAATCCACCTGTTGTGCTCGAGCTCTGAATCCCGGCAAATATTCTATTCCCCTGATCACTCGCCATACCCGCTAGCGAGTGCGGATCAACTTCTCCAGCAGGTCGGTCACAGGCCGCTCTTCCAGAGTGTCAATCACTGCTTCCAGCTCCGCAGCAACCTCGGCGCCCAGCACGGGCTCTGCCAGTGCGCGGTATTTTGCGCGAATCTCGTCGTCGCCGAGCGGAGTGTGGGGGTCTCCCCGGGCTTCCATTGCGTCGCTGTGCCAGGTTTGGCCGTCATCCAGAACGAGAGTTGCCCGGGCCCAGCGGCGTGCCGGGAAGGCCGCGTTGAAGGCTTCGGACTCGGCGATTTCAACTCGGCTTGCCAGTTCAGTGATTAATGTATCGCCCAGCGCGGTGGTGATACCGTCGGTATCAATTGTCCCCCGGGCCAAGGCGCAGGCGACCGACCAGGGCAAACTGTACTGGGCCTGCTCGGTATCAAGCGGCGTTCGGGTGTGTAGGCGCTTGGCTTCGTGAAACGTTTCAATTTCGATCCGCGCGATTCGGGCCGGATCGACATCTAATGGCCGAATCGCGAGTGCGGCTTCTACCGCCGGTTGCGCCCAACGGCACACCGGGTAGGCTTTGAAGTACTGTTCATGGAGGTACCAACGCTGGCCCAGATCAGCCCAGACTGATTGTTGTTCCGGATCGGTGACTGTCACCGCCGGTGCACCGGTAAAACCGTCGGCAGCCAACAGCGCGGCAGATACTCCGGCCAGGGCTCCCCATCCGGAACCGTCTTTGAGCATGGTGGGGTGATCAATGCAGCGCATCATTTGACTGCGGGGGCCATAGAATTCCGCGATACCAAGCGCATGGTGCAGAGTATCGCGATCCGATCCCAGCAGGCGAGAACACACGGCCGCCACAGCTAGCCCGTTCCAGGCACCGGAGGTGTGGTAGTCATCTGCGGATTGGTGCAGGGCAATACCGGCGCGGGTGGCCACTTCATAACCTAGAACCATCAGCCCCAGAAACTCTCGCCCGGACAAGGAATTCACGGCCGGTAGGGCCAGCAGGCCGGGCAGTACCGCTACCCCTACGTGCCCTTTGGTAAGTACCTGACCATCGTGTGCGTCCAGCGCATCAATCAGCCAGGCGCCATGCAATGCAACACCGGCCGGAGAAGCCTGGCAATTAGCAAACAGCAACGGGCGGTCGCCGCCGTATTGGCTTAGTGTGAACCGGCGTGCCTTGTCTGCCAGTGGTGTAGCGGTGGCACCAGCGGCTACACCGATGAGGTCCATCAGGCAGCGTTTGGCATGAGCGATCTGCTCCGGGCCCAGCATGTCTGGAGTGAAAGACTGAATCCAGTCGAGAGGTTGAATATTGGTGCGCATGAGAAACTTGGTTCAAATCGGAGGATGTGCGTCGGGCTCGGAGTTGGCCCGGCGAGGCCTGTATCCTACATTTCGGAAACGGACTTCGCTAGATTACCAATCGAAGCGTGAAGGCTTACCAGTCCCCCTATAAAGAAATTGCATGCACGTCGATAACAATCCGGCCCTACTAAGCCCCACCAAGAGCTCTTCATACTAGGGCCCAATCCCATCCCGTAATTGATACCGAAATAGAGGCCGGATATGTCGAGCACTATAGAGCTTGTTGTCTGTGAACAACCGCCATCAGTTGTCGTTCGCGGCTACGAGACCACCCAGGAGTTGAGTCCACTGTGGTTGCGTGAACGCACTCAGGCGCCAGATCAACTAGAGCCTATGACACAGCAGCGCTTATTCGACTCTCACGCTATCGATTCAACGCTGACACTGGAGAGCGCGACACGGGTTGATGACAAACATGCCGCATTGGTTTTCAGTGATGGTCATCGTGAGACGTACGATTTACGGTTTTTAACCGGCGAGCTTAGCGATACAGCGGTGTTTCCTGCGCCTGAGCCTTGGGACGCTGAGCTGGATCAAGGTCATGCGACGTTTGATTGGCAGCGGGTTCGTAAGGAATCGAGTTATTTCCGTTCCTCGCTTGATGCCTATCTACGCTTTGGTTACATAATTCTTCACGGCGTTCCGACTGATCCTGAGCGGATTCTTGAAGTAGGCCGCCACTTTGGATACATCAAAGAGACCAATTTTGGCCGCTATTTCGAGGTCTACTCGCGACCTTCAGGTAACGACCTGGCCTACCGTAGCGTCGCGCTGGGACCACACACGGATAACCCGTATCGAAGCCCGGTTCCGGGTATTCAGTTGCTTCACTGCCTGGTAAACAACACGTCCGGCGGTCTCTCAACGCTGGCCGACAGCCTCAAAGTACTGCAACAGCTTCGCACTGAGCACCCCGAAGGTTACGAGTTGCTCAAAGATACTCCAGTCCGGTTCCGATTTGTGGACGCCGGAACCGAGCTGATTACCCAACGCGCCATGATCCAGACGAACGACGAGGGCGAGCCAACCGGCGTCCACTACAGCCCTCGGCTGGACGCTCTGCCGTTTCTGACCGACACCGAGACTCGACAATTTCATCAGGCACGTCAGCGGCTGGGAGAATTATTGACTGATCCGGCTTACGAGGTTCGCTTTGCATTACAAGCGGGGGAGCTGATCCTGTTTGATAACAGCCGAGTTCTGCACGGCCGAACCAGCTACGATTCTAATGAAGGGCATAGGCATGTCCAGGGCTGTTATCTTGATAGTGACGGGCCTCGTGAGCGCTTTGCCAGCTTACTGAAAAGTTCGGAACCAAAAGGAGAGGTGGCCTGAATGAAAACGGTGTCGTTCCGACAAATGAAAGAGGGTACGAGGGAAGACTATGTCTTTCTTGATGGCCTGGAAGAGGAGTTCAACAAGGGGCTTGTAGACCGCCTGCTTCATGCCCTCCGCAGCCTGGAGCACAGTTTAAGCGGCTATCAGGTGAGTCGACTGGAACACTCGCTTCAATCTGCATCCCGGGCAGAAGCCGATGGCGCTGACGAAGAAATGATCATTGCCGCGCTGCTTCATGATCTGGGTGATGACCTTGCGCCATACAACCATTCCCAACTGGCTGCATCGATCATTCGTCCTTACGTTCGTGCAGAAGTGACCTGGGTGGTACAGCACCACGGCGTGTTCCAGTCGTATTACTACGCTCATCACTTTGGAGAAAATCCAAACGAACGGGATCGTTACCGTAACCACCCCTGGTACCGGACCTGCGTAGAGTTCTGCGAACGATATGACCAGGCATCGTTCGATCCAGATTACCCGACGTCGCCTCTAGCTCATTTTGAGCCAATGTTGCGGCGGATATTTTCCCGCAAACCGTTCGACCCAGAAGTGATTGGTGAAGAAGATCCGCTGGTTGAGGAATCCTAACCAGGCCAAAGGTTAACCGGAATAGTCCTGAGGACTGAAGGGGCCCTCCTTTATAGGATAAGGCGCTAGATTATTGGCTGGTGGGCTGCGTCGATCAGCCAATCGCCCACCGGGCCGGCAATCGCACTGCGATGGTGCTTGGTACTTAGCCAGTAGCCGTAGTCCTTGCGGGTCACCCGGGGACCCAGCGCGACCAACTCGCCGCTGGCCAGATAATCCCCAACCAGTGGTGTCCAGCCTAACGCTACGCCTTCACCGGCCAAAGCTGCGTTCAATAGAAGGGCGTAGTTATGATATGCAAAGACATCGTCTCTGGGCGCCAGGTTCATACCGGCTAAACGAGCCCATTGAACCCAATCGAGCCAGCGTGGATCTTTGATGTCCTGATGAAGCAAGGTGAGCTGTTGCAGAACCGATAAGGTCAGGGTTTTGTGTAGCCTGTGCCGGCGGGCGTAGTCAGGACTGCAAATCGGAAACACCGCTTCACTGGCAACGAGCTGGGCGGCGTCTTGGGGCACGTAAGGGCCGAACCGTATCGCGATGTCGGCAGCTTGCAGTTCGGGATCATCAGCCCGGTCAACGGGCATCAATCTGAAACTGCGATCCGGAAATGCACGTTTCAAAGCAGGGAGGCGTGGCAGCAACCATAGGTGGGTAAATCCGGACCCGGCGGCAATAACCAGTGAGGGTGACGGGTTGTGGCTGCTGTGAATCAGGTGTTCACAGGCCTCTTGAATGTCCTTCAGGCCGGGAGCTATTTCTCGATAGAATCGCTCGCCGTGAGCAGTAAGCTCCAACCGTCCGCCACGGCGATCAAACAGTGGTACGCCCAGGGTTTCCTCAAGCACTCGAATCCGCTGTGAGATGGTGGGTTGAGTCGCACGCTCCTCATCTGCCGCGGCGGTCATTGAGCCCAGCCTGGCAGTTGCCTCGAAAGCAATCAGAGATGGCATGGAGGGTTTCTTTCGGATCACCGGCGAGCCTTACCTTTCCGGAAGCTGTATTTCGTGAACCCGTTAGAATACGGAACAAGTCCCTAATTCTCCACACCGATTGGCGGCCTTACCTATCACACCAACCGCTGTCGACCCTCTGTCCGTCTACGGGCCTGCTCTGAGTTCACATACACAGACTCCGTAAACGTTGCGTTGGCATGGCCCAGTTCCTCACTGATGTGCCGGATATCACCTCCAGCCTCTATGGCCTGGCTGGCGCCCGTGTGTCGCAAATAATGGGTTTCGGTGCGGATCGCCAGTAACTGTCTGGCTTCGTCGCCAAACCCTTGTTGTTCCATTCGTTCGGCGGTAGCAACAATTGACTGTTCATAAATCCGTTGCACCTGCCGTTTGCCAATGGCATCTCCCTTGGCCGAAGGCAGGATGGGCGTTGATTCACCGGGAACGGGCAGGGGAGATGTGAGCCCCAGATGTAACCGCCATCGCTTCAGGTAACCCAGATAAGCGTCAGGAAGTGTGACCTGACGGGTTTTGTCGCCCTTGCCGAAGATTGAATAGATCCAGTAGGCCTCGCCATCCACGATAGTGCGCCTGAAATCACTGAAGCTGGGCGTCCGAATCTCACCTCGGTCTACAGGCCGGGGAGCCAATTCACTGACTCGCAGGAACAGGCTTTTCATGGTCACGATGACAAAGAGGTTGCGCTCGAATTTCGGGTTGGCGCTGGCCAGTTGGGTCAGCGTTTCCAACAGATAGGACCACTGCCAGTCCGTGAGGCGTCGCACTTCGGCATCGACGTCCTTATTGAGGTTCGGTTTGGCATTTCGGTCCCGTTTGCGAACATCAATGAGCGGGTTATGCTGCAGATAATCTTGTGCCATCAGGTATTTAAAGAAGGTTTGTAATGCAGTTCGACTGGCATTGAGACTGGCCTGAGTCACGGAGTAGGGCGCACTGGAATCCTTCGAACGTTGGGCCATCGGCCGCCAATCGGGGTTTTGATGCCTCAAATCGTTGCTGTCTAAAAATGCCGGATAGATACCCCGCGATATCCAGGAGGTAGGGGGCGTTTTCAAAAACGAGAAATAACTACTTAGCAGGTCACTGTCAGCCTGGGAGAGATGCCGCTTCGCGATATGCCAGGTGTAGTTCAGGAAGCGTTGAATCTCACTTCGAAAACGATTGTAAGTGCCGGAAACGTCGCTGTATTTGACCAGAAACCGTTGGGCAATGTGAAAGTCATCCCGATGAGTCTGTGGCAAGGCCATCAGAGCTGCTTGGAGATCCGGGTACAGCTCAAGATCTGCCTGCTCGTGAATTAGCTCGGCAGTATCGAACAAGGGATAACCGGGAAATCGAGTTCTGGTATTCATAAAGGAAATCTTTCTATGGGACGTGAGGTGCACGAAACAATAGCAATAATGTCCAATACTCCCAAATATTGGACATTACCTATATCCTCGTAAAATCAGGATATTACCGGAACAACCTCAACGTGTAACTAATGTGGCGTTGGTTTCACTGATGAGACTGACAGAACGATTCCAGGCATTAACTCACTGCCGATGTCAGCGCTTATGGTCGGATAGTAAGATCAGAGCTCAATGAAGATCAGACGTTAGCGGTTTGGATTGACCGCAATAAACTGAGGCTGGAGTTTCTGCGTGTGTGAGCGGGAGAATAAGAGCTGAGGAAGCAGCCCGGCTGAGAAGCTCAACCGGGTGTGCAGTTTTTCTTAGAGTCGATTACGAGCCAGCGAGCTGGTTGTCGTTTTGAGTCTCGACTGTCTGAGTTTTGGCAAATGCGAATCTCAGTGTAACGGCCAGAGTGAAAAATGCAGCCAGGCCGCCGAACAGGGTAATGACAGGAATAAGATTCATAGCTTGGTTAACCTCCATTGGTTCTTCCGTCCGGATCCACTTCGTTAAACCTAGAAGGACTGTCGTGATGGAAGAACAGGTTTATGCCTCGCGTTGAAGAGGCCCGTTTAGATAGTGTGCTTATTATACGGGAGGAGCGCTGCTCCAGGCGTATGCAATAACCGTTACTATCGTCCTGATTAACATCCAAGACTGCGCATAATGTATATTTAGAGGTCTGTTTCTTAAGGGGTTTTCGGGTCATGCCCTATGCGAAATATCGATCCCAAAAGTCGACAGTAGCTCCCTTTTGTGGCGGTAATAGGTTTCCCGGGACATCAGGAAATACGGGTTGTAGCCCATCAGCCAAGTTACGTAGGTGCCGCGCAATTTGACCGGCAAACGCAGAAATGTGAGCTGCTGGTCTTTGGTCATGGTGAATTGAGATGGCATGGCTCGTAGGTCTGTAAATTCCCGCCACGGCGTTTAATCGCCGTCCAGAGAAGGCCTACAGCGGAATCAGACCGGCAATCCCGGTCTCGATATTCCCCAGGTGGAGAATCCGCCTGGGCATCCAGAGCAGGCTTTTGAACGAAAAAATCCCGCATCATCGGTATTGGCGTACCTAGCGGGATCTGAGGTCACAGGTCGAGTGTATCGGCAAAATCTCGACTGCGGTACAGGGTGTCTAACCCCCCTCGGTCTAATAGGGGGGTCAGGTACTCCAAAACCAGCCAACCCCCCAAAGGATTTGACCCTTTGGAGGTCCACCGAAAACCCCTGAAAGCCATGTGGCACAAGGGATAGCGGGCAACCAGAGGTGCTGAGGGTCAGGTTCTGAGTCAGGCGCTGCATAAGGGGGGCACCCGCGTGCGGGGGGTTCCTTATGAGCCAAACGGGCAAAACAGGTTCCAATCCCCAGTATCCAACTGCGCATAATGTATATTTAGAGGTCTGTTTCTTAAGGGGTTTTCGGGTCATGCCCTATGCGAAATATCGATCCCAAAAGTCGACAGTAGCTCCCTTTTGTGGCGGTAATAGGTTTCCCGGGACATCAGGAAATACGGGTTGTAGCCCATCAGCCAAGTTACGTAGGTGCCGCGCAATTTGACCGGCAAACGCAGAAATGTGAGCTGCTGGTCTTTGGTCATGGTGAATTGAGATGGCATGGCTCGTAGGTCTGTAAATTCCCGCCACGGCGTTTAATCGCCGTCCAGAGAAGGCCTACAGCGGAATCAGACCGGCAATCCCGGTCTCGATATTCCCCAGGTGGAGAATCCGCCTGGGCATCCAGAGCAGGCTTTTGAACGAAAAAATCCCGCATCATCGGTATTGGCGTACCTAGCGGGATCTGAGGTCACAGGTCGAGTGTATCGGCAAAATCTCGACTGCGGTACAGGGTGTCTAACCCCCCTCGGTCTAATAGGGGGGTCAGGTACTCCAAAACCAGCCAACCCCCCAAAGGATTTGACCCTTTGGAGGTCCACCGAAAACCCCTGAAAGCCATGTGGCACAAGGGATAGCGGGCAACCAGAGGTGCTGAGGGTCAGGTTCTGAGTCAGGCGCTGCATAAGGGGGGCACCCGCGTGCGGGGGGTTCCTTATGAGCCAAACGGGCAAAACAGGTTCCAATCCCCAGTATCCAACTGCGCATAATGTATATTTAGAGGTCTGTTTCTTAAGGGGTTTTCGGGTCATGCCCTATGCGAAATATCGATCCCAAAAGTCGACAGTAGCTCCCTTTTGTGGCGGTAATAGGTTTCCCGGGACATCAGGAAATACGGGTTGTAGCCCATCAGCCAAGTTACGTAGGTGCCGCGCAATTTGACCGGCAAACGCAGAAATGTGAGCTGCTGGTCTTTGGTCATGGTGAATTGAGATGGCATGGCTCGTAGGTCTGTAAATTCCCGCCACGGCGTTTAATCGCCGTCCAGAGAAGGCCTACAGCGGAATCAGACCGGCAATCCCGGTCTCGATATTCCCCAGGTGGAGAATCCGCCTGGGCATCCAGAGCAGGCTTTTGAACGAAAAAATCCCGCATCATCGGTATTGGCGTACCTAGCGGGATCTGAGGTCACAGGTCGAGTGTATCGGCAAAATCTCGACTGCGGTACAGGGTGTCTAACCCCCCTCGGTCTAATAGGGGGGTCAGGTACTCCAAAACCAGCCAACCCCCCAAAGGATTTGACCCTTTGGAGGTCCACCGAAAACCCCTGAAAGCCATGTGGCACAAGGGATAGCGGGCAACCAGAGGTGCTGAGGGTCAGGTTCTGAGTCAGGCGCTGCATAAGGGGGGCACCCGCGTGCGGGGGGTTCCTTATGAGCCAAACGGGCAAAACAGGTTCCAATCCCCAGTATCCAACTGCGCATAATGTATATTTAGAGGTCTGTTTCTTAAGGGGTTTTCGGGTCATGCCCTATGCGAAATATCGATCCCAAAAGTCGACAGTAGCTCCCTTTTGTGGCGGTAATAGGTTTCCCGGGACATCAGGAAATACGGGTTGTAGCCCATCAGCCAAGTTACGTAGGTGCCGCGCAATTTGACCGGCAAACGCAGAAATGTGAGCTGCTGGTCTTTGGTCATGGTGAATTGAGATGGCATGGCTCGTAGGTCTGTAAATTCCCGCCACGGCGTTTAATCGCCGTCCAGAGAAGGCCTACAGCGGAATCAGACCGGCAATCCCGGTCTCGATATTCCCCAGGTGGAGAATCCGCCTGGGCATCCAGAGCAGGCTTTTGAACGAAAAAATCCCGCATCATCGGTATTGGCGTACCTAGCGGGATCTGAGGTCACAGGTCGAGTGTATCGGCAAAATCTCGACTGCGGTACAGGGTGTCTAACCCCCCTCGGTCTAATAGGGGGGTCAGGTACTCCAAAACCAGCCAACCCCCCAAAGGATTTGACCCTTTGGAGGTCCACCGAAAACCCCTGAAAGCCATGTGGCACAAGGGATAGCGGGCAACCAGAGGTGCTGAGGGTCAGGTTCTGAGTCAGGCGCTGCATAAGGGGGGCACCCGCGTGCGGGGGGTTCCTTATGAGCCAAACGGGCAAAACAGGTTCCAATCCCCAGTATCCAACTGCGCATAATGTATATTTAGAGGTCTGTTTCTTAAGGGGTTTTCGGGTCATGCCCTATGCGAAATATCGATCCCAAAAGTCGACAGTAGCTCCCTTTTGTGGCGGTAATAGGTTTCCCGGGACATCAGGAAATACGGGTTGTAGCCCATCAGCCAAGTTACGTAGGTGCCGCGCAATTTGACCGGCAAACGCAGAAATGTGAGCTGCTGGTCTTTGGTCATGGTGAATTGAGATGGCATGGCTCGTAGGTCTGTAAATTCCCGCCACGGCGTTTAATCGCCGTCCAGAGAAGGCCTACAGCGGAATCAGACCGGCAATCCCGGTCTCGATATTCCCCAGGTGGAGAATCCGCCTGGGCATCCAGAGCAGGCTTTTGAACGAAAAAATCCCGCATCATCGGTATTGGCGTACCTAGCGGGATCTGAGGTCACAGGTCGAGTGTATCGGCAAAATCTCGACTGCGGTACAGGGTGTCTAACCCCCCTCGGTCTAATAGGGGGGTCAGGTACTCCAAAACCAGCCAACCCCCCAAAGGATTTGACCCTTTGGAGGTCCACCGAAAACCCCTGAAAGCCATGTGGCACAAGGGATAGCGGGCAACCAGAGGTGCTGAGGGTCAGGTTCTGAGTCAGGCGCTGCATAAGGGGGGCACCCGCGTGCGGGGGGTTCCTTATGAGCCAAACGGGCAAAACAGGTTCCAATCCCCAGTATCCAACTGCGCATAATGTATATTATGTTAAATACGATATAAGCTAACTTGCGGATGTTACCCAAAACCATCCGGCTGGGGGTCAAGCCAGACCCGGCAGAACCGAAACACCTGAGGCCCTCTAAAGTAAATCCGCCCCGGTTTTATGGCTTTCCTTAGCCTAGTAATACCCTGCTGTTTCGAAGAAATGCTTGGCAGCGTCCTCAATATTTGGGAACTTCTCTACACAAGATACAAGCTGTCCCCTTTCTTGCATAAAACACCGGTATCCGTTTTTTGCTTTGATGAAATAATCGCCATCAAGCGTCTTGGGCTCGAAATGAAACCAGTCGTATGAGGACGAGTTTTTGTTCAACTCCTCAAAAACGGAGTCATCTTGGAAAAGCTCGACTACTCGAGATTTATCACCACCTAAGTTCTTATCCACTAAAAAATCTAAATATTGGTGAAACATATAAATTCTCAGCTATCAGGATCATGCAAAATCGAAAAGATTGATCCTCAATTTTCTGGCAGTTTTTTCGCCTTTCCAACCGGAACCATTGCCTCGCTTCGTTCCGCCTTTTTTAAGGCTCTTCCTCTTTTCGGAATTAATGGTTCTATCTGGTTTGCGCGCTGCGGTACTACAACACTCTCCTGCACTCTAGTCCCGGGCTGAAGCTCAATCTCCTGAACATGGGTTTTCTCTCCCCACTTGACCACCAGATCATTAATAACCTGATTTCTATTATGTATTTCATCACGGGTTGTCAATCCACCCAATGCACCCGGATGGACCTAGGGGGCCGTGATTCCTTTGACGCTCTCCCCCGTTCTAAACCAATCCAGAGTTGGAAAAATCTGTCGTCCGATCGTTGACTACGAATGTAGCACTTTATTCGGAAATCCGAGGCAGCGGCCTATTCTAGAATCTGCTTTAAGTTTGTTGGGTACTATGCGTGGATTTTGGCGTGTAAGTCTCTGATATGGCGTATCGGAAATTTAGTGATTTTTGTGGTCGTCCAGCCAAGCCTGAACACACCATTTCCGGCCTGGGACTGATTGAACATGTTCCTAACCAGGGACGAGCTGTTACAGGTGCCTGCCGACTATTACATAAATAAGGAGCAGTTGACGTTCTTGCGCCAGCTCTCAATAGTCGTTTAGTTCAACTGATACGCACTGTTAGTGCGGATGTATATGGTTGCCTCATCATCGCTGTCGTTCGCGAACCGGTGCGTGTAGGCGCCGGTGGATTCGATGTAGCTTCCAGCTGAGAGGGTTTTTGCGCCATCAAGGTCGCGAGCGCTATAACTGACCTCTCCCCCAATCACCACCGCGCGAAACTCACTGGCTTCAGTCGTCAGCTCACCCTCAAAACCAACGCCCAGTTTGATCATCGAGCCACCTGTCTCGGCACTGCTGCCCCATAGATGAGTCGCCTGAACATTGTCGGCATTGATCTTGTGCAGATCGCTGTTTTCCAACCAGACGACGTTATCAACGTGCAGGTTGAGGGGCCGTTCGCCGTTGTCGAATTGTTCGGCAGAGGGCTTAACCAAATAGGGGCCTGAATCGATCTCCAGATAAATCAGGTTTGTTTCCCCATCGGCTGCCGTTGTGTGGTCTTCACCGGCTGGTTGAGTCCAGAAAGATCCAGGTGGCATCCACATTTTCGCCGCCGTCGGGTCATCATTGTGCATCACCCCTTCAATAACGACGCCGCGATAAGTGATGTTATGAATGTGAGGTGGTGACTCGAAACCCTTTTTGAACCGAACGAGCATGCCTGTCGCAGTCCCGGTGGTTCGATCTCCCCATAGATCTGCTGCGCCGGGACTGAGCACTCCCCGCAAAGGATTGAGATATCCCCATTCCACGTCATCAATGGACATGACTTTTACCAGGGTGCCAGCGTTGTGGTTATCTGCATTAGCCAGCGCTGCTGCACTGGTGAGGAAGAGCGTGAGTATCAGTCTGCGCGAGTACATTGGGGGGCACCGTGTATCTGTGAATTGAACGGAGCTACTAGATTACTCGTCGCTATACACGTTAAAAACCGGACTTTCTTTATTTCAGTTTTCGTAAAATCGGCATAATAGATTGGGGATCCTAAGTTAAGCACTCTATAAAGACGAACAGATGAAACGAACCAAGACCGGTACAGTTCTCCAAATCCTCGAATCTGTAATGGGCCGAACCCTTCCTGGTGTGTCTACTTTTTGATCACCATGTCTATAAACTTTCAGTGATCACTGGAGGTGAATTATGGCTACTCTTAAGTCTCTCGTTTCACGGCTCAGACTCTATCGGACCCACTATGCAACGCGCCGAAATCTTTCCCATCGATTAGAAGGGATGAGCCCTCAGGAACTGAATGCACTTGTTCGGGACATCGGAATTTCCAGATCAGAATTGATCGAGGAAGCGAGCCGGTCTTTCTGGACTACTCCGCCGTGCCACGCACCCACGACCAATTCAGTGCTAACCAGTCGAAAACGTTCCTGGGGCCAGGCGTTCAAAGTTCTCAGGAATTTTGGAACCGAAAGGCGCTGCTCCGAGAAATCACGGATGGCAGGAACCTAGAAGTTGCACTAGGGTTCGGTGCACATTTGAAAAAGGTAAAACACGATGAGCGAAAGAAAAGGACAATATTTTGGTGCCAAATGCTGGCAGCAAGGCTTGAACGTCAACGAAACCATTGCCGAAGCCGGCAAAGAGATTGGCATAGACAAACTGTCGAACGATCCCCGCACCTGGCCGCCATTCGTTCATGGTGCCGAAGAGGCTTGGCAGGACAAGAACCTGGCGCACCTTGATGAACAGGCAAGGCTGCGAGATCTGCAAAAAGCCTGATTATCAGAAAGCAGGGAAAGAAGATCGCCTTCCTTCCCTGCTCTGTTCCCGCCGCTAACTAGCCTACGAAAATCTCCTTCAGATCGCGCGATTCGTCGTGTTGTGGCAATGGGCATTACGTTTTGCCAATTTGGCCGCGCTGCTGATTCCGCTAGACTGTAGGAAATCCGCCCGAGATTCTCTCGCCAAGATGAAAATCCCTTATCTTCAGACCATCTTTTTCGCGCTCGTCCTTGTCACAGGGCCAAGCCATGCCGACACCACATTGGCAGCACTTGATGACTTGCTCCCGCCCGTACAGACCGAAACCGAACGATTCCCGCCGGCTGAAGATGAAGACGCGGAAGGTGAGAACGTCGAAGACGAGGCAGAAGAGGAACCGGAACCGCAGCTCGAGCCGGTTAAACCGGAAATAGAAGCGCCAGAGGAACCTCTGAGAAGCTCCCTGCCAACGGCAAAAACCGCCGATATTCAGCAACAGATTCAAAAACTGCGTGACGCCCTGGATGGAAGGCAACATGCCCTGAGCCTGAGTGAACAAAGGCTGGGCTACGCCGAGTCGCTGCTGAATCGTTTGAATAACGAGTACGAAAGCTTTGAGCTTCGCCTGGAGCGCGCCGGACTGAATCTGACCGATGACTACGCGAATCTGTTACGACAGAGACTCGAACGTTTGCGTGACCAGACCATAGCCGCCGGGCTCACCAAAGGCATCACCGCACAGTTGTCGGCAGCGCGTGAAGAACAGTTACGGCTGGAAGAGTTTGAAGCGGTTATTGAACCCGATGACGACGCCCGTGGCAGGCTCGCAGTGAAGCGTGCGCAGCTTCTTCGGCAATTACACAGCACGGTCACCAAGCATATTGAGGTGCTGAACGAGTACTACAACATTGTCATTCAACTCCAGGACCGGCTTGAAGCCTATCAGACACTGCTCCAGCAACGGCTGTTTTGGCTACCCAGTACGGAACGGGTCGATCTGACCATTTTTGGCGAGGTCTATCGGGGGCTTGCCTGGTTTGTCTCCGGCTTCAAATGGGAATCTTTGAAGGAAGCTGTTTCTGTATCGATCGATGAGAACTGGCCGCTAATGAGCCTGCTAACCGCCCTGCTCCTGATCATGGCGGTCCGTCGCCGAGGGCTTCGTAAGGCGCTCGTCGACACCGGGTACCACGTTGGTAATGTGCGCCGGGATCGTTGGCAGTTTACGTTTTCTGCGCTCATTTACAGCCTGTTGCTGGCTTTGCCGGGCGTGATTGCGCTGACCATCGGGCACCTGGCCCTGGAGGGCGGTGACCGGTTCTTGCGTGCGCTTTCCCGTGGGCTCTCCAACGCGGCATTTGTGGCATTCCTGCTGCGAGGCATATTCACGGTGGCCTACAACAAAGGGTTGGGTGAACGTCACTTCCAGTGGAAATCAAATACGCTGAGGGTGCTTCGAAAACAGATCCCGATGTTACTAGCCGTGCTGATTCCGATCATTGTGGTAATGCCAACGATGTCCACTACCAAAGGTGCCGCATTCAGTGACAGCCTGGGGCGCTTGCTGTTTGCGATAGCGTCAATCGCCCTCGCATTTTTTGCGCAGCGCTTTATGTCGGCAGTGCGCAAGGACCAGCCCAATCGAAAAATACTCAAGCTTCTTCACGGGGCCGCGGTCGCCATGCCGCTGGTGCTCGCCTTCATTTCACTCTGGGGCTACCACTACACCGCTGTTCGTTTTGAGGGGCTGATGTTCATCAGTCTGTGCTGGCTGGCCTGCGTCATCTTGCTGCATTACCTGGGTTTGCGCAGTCTTACCGTTCGGGAACGCCGGATGACCCTCAAGCGTGTCATCGAGAATCGTGAAGCAGAGCGTAAGATCGCCGAAACACGCGAAGCTGCGGAGACCTCAGGCGAAGGCGTGCCGCTGAATTACGAGATGCCCCAGCGCGATATCGATGACATCAGCCAGCAAAGTGAAACCGTGCTGAAGATTTTCTCGCTGATATTGGCCGCCGCCGGGCTTTGGGCGCTGTGGGACAATGTTTTTCCTGCGCTGGGAATTTTCGATGAGATAACCCTATGGACTATCAGCACCGGGATTGAAGGTGAAAGTCCGGTTCCGATCAATCTCGGCGACCTGATGATTGCCCTGGCAATCGTTGTAGGCACGGTGCTGGCGGCCCGTAACCTGCCGGGCACCATGGAAGTGGTGTTCCTGAGCCGGCTTAACCTGGAGCCGGGTGTGGGTTATGCGATCACCACGCTGGCAACCTATACCATCGTCTTTATCGGCATTGCCGCCGCTCTTGCCGGGCTCGGTTTTCAATGGTCCAAACTGCAATGGTTGGTGGCCGCCCTGGGTGTCGGCCTGGGCTTTGGTCTTCAGGAGATTGTCGCCAACTTTGTCTCGGGGATTATCCTGCTGTTCGAACGCCCGATCCGGGTTGGAGATACGGTCACCATTGGCGGCATTACCGGCACGGTTTCGCGCATTCGCATTCGGGCAACCACCCTGGTGGATTGGGATCGCAAAGAGCAGATCATTCCGAACAAGACCTTCGTGACCCAGGATCTGACCAATTGGACCTTGTCGGATCCCATCACCCGGGTAATTATCCGCGTCGGCGTCGCCTATGGCTCTGATGTCGATAAGGTTCAGGAGTTACTGCACCAGGTGGCTATCGAGAACGAACGGGTTGTTGAAGAGCCCGCACCGGCGGTGTTCTGCGTCGAACTGGGCGACAGTCAGATCGATTTCGAGGTGCGCGTGTTTGTCCGCGACCTGCTGGACTTCATGCCGCTGTCTCATGAGCTACACTCGGCCATTACCCGCACACTGAAAGAAGCGGGCATTCAAATCCCCTTCCCGCAGCGGGATATTCATATCCGAACAGAACCGGTGCGCAAGGATCCCAGCCAACCCGAGCAAAATCAGTAGCTACATCGATTGCAACGGCCCTGCCCCTTCTCTACCATACTGGCTATTCATACAGTGTTTGGCTTGAGGGTAGTTAGTGACCGTTTCATTTGTGCACATCCGTCGCCAGTACGATTTCCGAAGCATTGAGATCGGGCGCTGGGTTACCGAAACAGAGCGTGATCGTGCCGCGGTGCGATTTCACGAAGCCCTGATCACCCTCATGGACACTCTTCATGTGCCGGAAGAAGTCATCTCGCTGAAAAGCTCGTTGGGCCTGCAATATGGCATTGGCGGCCAGCTCGGCGTTTGTGCCCACTACATTCCTGCGACCCGGCAACTGGCCCTGGCCAAGAACGCAGGCGCAGGCAGCCTCGCCCACGAATGGTTTCACGCCTTTGACCACTACATTGCCGGCAAAGTCTTTGTGCAGCCGGGCCGTCAGGCCTTTGCCAGCTCACTGTGGCTCGACAGCCAGGCGTATAAGTCACACTCGCTCACATCCCGGCTGTTCCGATGCTTTGAGGCCATTTTATTAAGCGACGACGGCACCCAGCCAAGCGAGCTGTTCCGGGCGTCGCAAAAGGTGGACAAAGAGCAGCAGGTTCTTTACTGGGCGCGGCCAGAGGAAATGTGCGCCCGTGCCTTTGAAGCGTTCATCGAAGACAGAGCCCCCTATAATGGGTTTCTGGTCAGGGGTACCCGCTCCTCCCCGGAAGCTCGGCTGGGCCTGTATCCCGAAGATGAGCAGCGCGAGCGGGTCGCGGCGGCTTTCAGTGACTATTTCGCCCAGCTTGGTATCGCACTGGGCAAAACCTCATTAACTGGCAGGAATAAACATTGAGGGCCATACTTCAGAAATCCGGAGGGACCGGGTAGACAACGCGAATCCTAAAAAAACGACCATGCGTTGATCTAAATGCGAACTTCTCGGCATAGGACAACGGTATTAACCGATGATGTCCTTGAAGAAGCAGAACGGATTCAGCCTGCAGGAACTGCGACAGTGCTTACGAACCGCTACCAGCTTTCAGGACTGGTATATGGCTGCTTTAGCCCTCGATAACCTCTCTGGCGCGGAGGTCTGGCGCCACAGCGATGCCTCCGATTACTACGATTTCCTCGATATCCGCGCTCGTTACGAGCAGCTGGTTACCCTCCTCGACGACAAGAATCACGAAGAACTGCTGTATGTATTGAATGAAGGCATTCACGGCAACATGAGCGGCATGGGCCGCCCGATTCTTTACGATCGGGCGCTGACGGGTACCAAATGCCTGATTGATGAATACGTGACAGCCATTGCCGATGCGCTTTGGTTGGTTGCCGGATCGCCCTCGAACAAGATTCCATTGCAGGACAAAGTCGATTTCTTCCGCCGGGCAAGTCACTGCTACGGCCGCTCTGCGCTCATGCTCAGTGGTGGTGCCGGCCTGATCTATTCTCACCATGGTGTCGTGCAAACGCTCATTGAGCAGGATCTTTTGCCGAACGTTATTTCAGGGGCCAGTGCCGGAGCCTGGGTGTCGGGGTTGTTGGCGATGTACACCAACGAAGAACTGAAATCGGGTGTGATTGGCCGCTATCGCTACGACTTGCCAATACACCTGAACCCATTGCGGGTCCTGGCAGGCCTGGAGCCGGGCGTTTCGCCGCTGTCGATTAAACAGTGCGCGATGGATGGCATCGATAACCATATGACGTTCCAGGAAGCTTACGAGCACACTGGTCGCTACATCAATATCTCAATTGCGCCCGCTGAGAAACACCAGAATTCTCGTTTGATGAATGCGATTACCTCGCCAAACGTGTATATCCGCTCGGCCATGGATGCGTCTGGCAGTGTTCCGGGCGTGGTGCCACCGGTCACTCTTTATGCGCGCGGTGCCGATGGCAAACCCAAGCCCTATCTTCCCACTCGAAAATGGGTCGACGGCTCCTTTGCCGAGGATTTACCTGCCAAGCGATTATCCCGGCTGTTCGGGGTTAATCACTACATCGTCAGCATGATTAATCCGGTGGCTGTGCCATTTGTAGACGATCCAAAGCTGCGCACGCGCAGGCGTATTCGAACGGTAACTAATACCATGATGACTGATGCAGCAACCGATCTGCTCAGTGGCCTGGAGCACTACCTGACTCGGGTTGGGGTTTCACTCATCAGTCCGGCCATTCTGATGGCGCACGGCGTGCTGAATCAGAGCTATACGGGCGATGTAAATATTATCCTTGAGAAGAAGAACTTCCACTGGCGCAATGTGCTGTTCAGTTACCACGGGGAGGAAGAAATCGATAATCTCGTGCTTGCGGGCAAGCGCAATACCTGGCCTAAACTGGCGATGATTCGCAATGCGACGCTGATCGGCCAGGAACTCGATACCATCCTGGAATCGCTGGATCAGAAGGAATTCGGTGCGCAATCCAGCGGAGTAAAGCGAAATGGCGGAGAGCGGAATGGTAACGAGCGCAGCAAAGGAGAGCGTCGCAAGCTGACGCTCCCCTCGGTGCCCTGTTAGTCCACCTGGGCGGCAATTTCCTCAAGCGTGTTGTATTCACATTCGCGCTCAGCAATGAAGCTGTCGGCGGAGTCGATGAGGATATTGTCGTCGCGCATGAAGCGACGGCCCAGTAGCACAGGGTATTTAAAGTTGCCGCGGTCGGTCAGTGAGAACTGGGTTTCGTGCACGGTACCGGCAATACAGAAGTCCATTTTTACCACGTACCGGCGCTGCGACGGCGCGCTCTTGCGCTTGATTAACACAGTGCGATGAACCGGGCGCTCGAATTCCAGGATTACGTCTTCGTGTTCAATCGTGCCTTCGCTGGGCTGATCTTCATGGTCTCCCAGCGGCAGCTGGAACTTCACCCACTCTTCTTCGCCCTTCTTGAATCCTTCCACGTTCACTGCGTGCAGTGACGAGGTCTTGGCACCGGTGTCCAGGCGGGCCTTCAGGCGCACGCTGGTGTCGTTCATGACCAGCCATTCAACGAAGCCGAGGGTTTCCGGAACGGGCTTGTCCGAATCCTCTGACGCTTCAGCGAATGCGGCCCCTGCCGGCAGTGCCAAGGAAAATGCGAGTGCCAGTGAAGTTAAAAGCTTCATTCAAAATCTCCTGCAAAGGACTGTAAATCGGGGAAAAAACGAAGAAACCGTCTTTCCAGTTCAACATCATTTGCCCGGATTTCGTCAATCATCCCGGTGAACTTGTTGGCGAACCGAATGCGACCGGCAACGCGATCGAGGGCATAGCCAATACTCTCCAGATCTCGATACGCACCAAACCAGTCGTGCTCGACCATGCGTCGGGTCACCTGAGCCATTTTCTCGGGCATCAGGTGCTCATTACGCCGAAGTTCCTGGTAAATACGCTCAACGAAGATACCACGATCGGTCTGACTAAAACGTTGCCAATGTCTTAACAGATAGTGATCGTAGAGGATGTCGAGGGCTACGCCGGCGAACCGTCGCCGCTGCCTCGAAAAGACGGCCTTACTGGCAAGAACTTCGGGGTGCTGGTCGGTAAAACTGTCGACCGCCCGGTGATGGCGAATGCCCTGCTGCACCGATACGGGCAACAGGGCTACATCGATACCCCGCGTGAAATCGCC
Source organism: Marinobacter sp. LA51 (assembly GCF_030297175.1). Classification (NCBI taxonomy): domain Bacteria; kingdom Pseudomonadati; phylum Pseudomonadota; class Gammaproteobacteria; order Pseudomonadales; family Marinobacteraceae; genus Marinobacter; species Marinobacter apostichopi. Next base: position 1,866,213 of record NZ_AP028070.1, read on the forward strand.
AAGAATACTGCCCACTCTGGCCTCGGGGGAATCCGGTGCGAGAAAGACATGGGCAAGGTGATTCAAGCAAACTCCTGGCGATTATAGAATTAGAAGTTGAACTGAACGCCAACTCCAAGACCGTCTACGGTAACGTCGTCATCGTCATAGTATCGCATGTATTCAAGGTTACCAGAGACATTGCGGGCGAACTCCATGTTCAGGCCGACACCGTAAGATACGTCGCTGTCGTCATCCTTAACCGTGTTGAATGGCCCTTCCGCCTCAACTTCAACACGGGTAAAGCCCAGCACCGCGTACGGCGTTATCGGGGATTCGTTGGCGATGTTGAACGTGGCGTAGCCGCCGAAGAAGTTGTCGACGGAAAAATCAATGCCGCGGACGCGATCGTCATCCACCCCAAAGCCGCCGCGAGCTTCAAAGCCTAGAAACGGAGTGGCCATAACCCCGGCTTTGGCCGAGAGCGTACCCACGTCAGCGTCTTCTCCTCCGGCGTCGAGACTCATAAAGGTGTAGTTAAGGCCGGTGTAAACCCCACCAACCCCGGATTTGTACATGTCTTGAGCGTTGGCTGCACTGGTGGCAAAAAGGCCAGAGGCCAGAACTACGGCAAGTGAACGTGAGTGTTTCATTGCTTGTTCTCCTTATCGAGCAAAGTTTGGCTCTTTTTAGAAGTTGCACCAATCACACGGGCAATACCAGAGCCGAGATCCCTATTTACCCCTTTTTTACAGTGATTTAATGCTCCGGTAATTCGTAGGCTGAAAGCGCCGTTTTGTTGCGGAAGCGGGCACCCACAGGTATTCTGACGCCACTCTTGTTTCAGCTGGCCTGAGCATTCTTTGAGAAACCTCTATCCCGTAATATTTATCGTCAGTGTCATGTTTGTGCTTTTGAGCGTTTTCATGACGTTACCGGTCATCTTTCTGGCAGGTTCTATTGCGCCTAATGCCTCGGCGTTTGCAGAATCTGCCGGTATTGTCTGTGGCCTCGGGATTCTTGGCATCGTTGCCACTTATCGGCAGCCCAGGGATCTGAAGCCCCGGTACATGTTTGTCCTCACCGTTTCCAGTTGGTTCATCCTCACCCTGTGTTCTGCCTTGCCCTTTTACCTGAGCGGCAATAACATCTCTGCGCCGGACGCCTTTTTTGAGGCAACCTCCGGCATAACCACCACAGGGGCAACCGTGCTCAGCGGCCTGGATACCATGGACCGGGACCTGCTTTTGTGGCGTTCCATTCTTCAGTGGATCGGTGGTATCGGGATAATCGGTATGTTCGTTGCGGTTCTGCCGTTCCTGCGGGTTGGCGGTATGCGGCTTTTTGCCACCGAATCCTCGGAGTGGACAGATAAGGCCCTCCCCCGGATGAAAACCCTCAGCCGGGGGCTGCTGGTGGTCTATATAATCTTTTCCATTGTCGCGGTGCTGACCTACTGGGTCTCCGGGATGACCTTGTTTGATGCCTTCAACCACGGCCTGACCAGTATCGCCACGGGCGGGTTTTCCACCTCAGACATGTCCATGGGCAAGTTCAGTGACCTGATCTTGATGGAAGCAACCCTGTTCATGATTCTGGGCAGCCTGCCGTTTTTCCTGTTTGTTCGGGAGATGCACGGACAACATGGCGTGCTGTTTCGTGACCAGCAGGTTCGGTTTTTGCTGACGTTACTGCTGCTGATTCCAGCGGTGTTGACCATTTACCGGTGGGCCGTGTCGCCAGTGCCCTTTGACCCTCTGCACAACTACGCCTCTACTCTGTTCAACGTAACCTCGGTAGTGACCACCACGGGCTATGCCTCAGAGGATTACTCGGCTTGGGGCCCATTGGCCTTCGTGCTGTTCTTCTTCCTGATGTTCATCGGCGGCTGTTCGGGCTCAACCTCCGGCGGCATGAAGGTTTTCCGGTTCCAGCTCTCGATCATCATCCTTAGAGAGCAGTTGATGCGCCTGCTTCACCCTCGCGCCGTATTGACGCGGAACTACAACGGCCGGGCGGTCAGTGACGAAATCATCTCGTCCATGATCGCCTACAGCTTCATTTTTCTGCTTTCCCTGCTGGTGATTACGGTAGCGCTCGCCGCTATGCAGCTGGACTTCATCACCTCTCTGTCGGGCGCCTTGTCTTCGCTGACCAATGTCGGCCCAGGGTTGGGTGACATCATTGGTCCCTCAGGGAACTTTGGTCCCCTGCCAGACGGCGCCAAATGGTTACTCTCAGTCGGCATGCTGATGGGTCGCCTGGAAATCCTCAGTGTCATTATCGTACTGTCGCCCGCCTTCTGGCGCAGTTAAGGCTATTATAAAATAAGTACCATCGAACTAACCCAGTACGCAGCTTGGAAGCCCTACCACCCTTAGGGTGTTAAGCCAAGGTCATTCCATGACCCGAGTCCTGTTCGTCACCAGTGAAGCTCATCCGTTGGTCAGAACCGGCGGATTGGCCGACGTGTCCGCCAGTTTGCCAGAGGCTCTGGGCCATATTGGTTACGATGTCACCATCCTGTTACCCGGCTATCCTGCGGCTATGTCGCTAGTCCATGACACAGGGGCTCTACACAAAGCGCGCCTGTGGATCGACAGTTACGATATAAACCTTTGGCAGACGCGATTACCGGGCACCGCCGTTACCCTGTGGGTGGTGGATTGCGCACAGCTGTTCAGACGCCCCGGAAACCCCTACAAGAACGCAGAGGGGCATCCCTGGAAGGATAATGCCCGCCGATTTCAATTGTTTGCCAAGGTAGGGGCCAAGATCGCACTCGGTAAGGCTGGGTTATCCTGGACACCCGAGTTAGTGCACTGCAATGACTGGCAAACTGCGTTGCTGCCGGTCTACCTGGAATTAATCCCCGAGCGTCCCAGTACAGTCTTCACCGTTCATAATCTGGCTAGCCAGGGTTTGTTCCCGCGGGACACCTTTCAAAACCTGGGCTCACCCGAGAATGCTTGGAGTTACGATTTACTGGAACTCAAGGGGCAGCTCGCGTTCATCAAGGGCGGCCTGGGTTTCAGTGACCGCATCACCACCGTGAGCCCAGGCTACGCTGAGGAAATCCAGACTCCGGAATTCGGCTGTGGCCTGGACGACCTGCTTTACCAACGTCGTCATGAGTTGACCGGAATCCTGAATGGCATTGACACCCGCACTTGGGACCCTGAGAGCGATATTCACATTCCTCGCCAATTTGGTCCCGAGGATGTTAAGAGCAAACGCCTGTGCCGCTTTCAGTTGCGACAGGAATTGGGGCTGAAACAGACGGATGCCGCACTGTTCTGCTTTGTCGGTCGAATGGTTAAACGAAAGGGCCTGGACTGGCTTCTGAATGTGTTACCGGCATTGTTCAAACGAGGCTGCCAGCTGGCCCTGATAGGCGCCGGATCTGTTTCTCGGGAGTCTCATTCTGAAAAAAGGAAGTTTGAGCGGGCACTGGACCGGCTGGCCCGGGAATGGCCTCAACAACTGTCAGTGACCATTGTTTACGATGAGGCCCTTGTCCACCGCATCATTGCGGGCAGCGACATGCTGCTTATGCCCTCGCGATTCGAACCATGCGGGTTGAACCAGCTTTACGGTCTGCGCTATGGCACCCTTCCCATCGTGAATCGGGTCGGAGGGTTGCGAGACACCGTATTCGATGCCTCCAACAACAGCGGTGAGATAGCCAACGGCTTCAGCTTTGACACGCCAGGCGCCTCGGCTTTGCTCTGCACCATTGAGCGGGCACTGAAATATTACGAAAGCCGAAGGGCCTGGCGCCGGCTTCAGGAAAACGCCATGACAGGCGATTATTCCTGGAACCGCAGCGCCCGGCTATACAGCGATCTGTACCAGAACATCCTAGCCGAACGGCAGCATGCCATTTGGGATTAGGCTGTGCTGGCGAACTTCAAAGTGCGTGCTTTTGGATGAAACGGCCGATATCGACCACTTCTTCCAGACAAACACTGTGTTCCATCGGGAAGGTCTGGTAATCCGGTGCAAAGCCCAGAGACTTCAGAGCCTCAACGCTTTGTACCCCCAGTGATTCCGGCACCATGGGATCAAAGGTCCCGTGATAAACAGAGATGGGTATCCCGGCATTGGCGCTCGACGGTTTCACCGTTTTGGCGGTGGCAAAGTAAGTGGACAGTGCCAGCACACCGGCCAGGCGGCTCGGGTAACTCAGGCCCAGCTCGTAAGCCACGGCGCCGCCCTGGGAGAAACCCGCGATAACGATTTTTTCAGACGGAATGCCGCGCTCAATCTCGCGATCCACCAATTTACCCACGGCATCGGCGGATGCCATCAGCTGCTCGGTATCCACCACGCGATCTATATCCATAGCCTTGATGTCGTACCAGGCGGGCATACGCATGCCGCCGTTGATAGTCACCGGCAACTCCGGGGCATGGGGAAAGATAAAGCGTACAGCCGCGCCTTCAGGCAGGCCCAGCTCCGGTACTACCGGCTCGAAATCGTGCCCGCTCGCGCCCAGGCCGTGCAGCCAGATGACCGCAGCTGTCGGATTCGGAGCGGTTTCCAGTTCAATGTAATCAAGATCCTGCACTCAACACCTCGTTGACGTCGGTAAATAGATGATTCGGATTATTCCGGATTCGGTTCGTCTGAATTCGCTTCCAGTGCCGTCACTACCGGGTTGGCGTACATATCCAGCAAGTACGGACGGATGGCCGGATCACAGGCGTCCAGGCGCCGATCCATTTCGGCCTCGGCAGCTTCCATTTCCGCCGGTGACCAGGCTTCGGCCGTCACCACGGTATCGCTGACGGTGTCAGGTGTGGCGTGGGCATCGGGGTGAACACCACGGGCATGGTACGCGACCAGGTTGGAAGCATGCAGGTGGTAGTTGGCGTGCATTTCCCGATCAATCAGCGCAGACATTGCCTTGGCGTCGTCCGGGGCGTTTTGAATGGGCTTGCCAAAATGAACGTGCACATGGCCCTTGAAGCCGGTCAGGCCCTTCATGATCTGATCGGTGTCTTCACCTTCGGCCTTGGTGTAGTTGCCAGTGCGGGCGCGCGCTTCCAGCTCTCGGGCCTTGTCTTCGTCGCAAGGGTCGTACTCATAGGCGATGGAGACAGGAACCACGTGCAGCCGGTTCATGGCCTCTGCAAAACTGAGCCCGCTCTTTTTGCGGCTCATGTAGAACATCTTGATGATGGCGGGATCGGTAAAATCGAGGCCGTCTTTGGCCCGACCTTCCCGCTGTGCAATCCAGATGCTGTTGTTGGTATCGATGCTGTGGTTAATAAAACCAGACAGCGTTAGATAAGCGTCCCGCATTTCCCGCGGGCTCGTCATGTTGCGACGAACCACAAAGCTTTTGTTCAGTCGCATCATTTCCGCAAACACGCGGTTGGCGAGCAGGTTGTCACCAATGGCGATGCGAGTGGTGTGAAAGCCGTTCTGGAACAGCAGGTAGTTCACCACCATCGGGTCGAAGACGATATCCCGGTGGTTGGAGATGAACAGGTGCGCGCTGTTTTTGTCCAGGTTTTCGAGGCCACTGGCAGTAACCCGTGATGTGGTGCCGTCTACCAGTTCCCCGACATAGGAAGACAAGCTGGCTTGCAGATCATCAACCCGGTGGTAATGGCCAAAATGGTTTGCCAGCCAGCGGCGAATGAACACTCTGAGCACTGCCGGGGCCCAACGGGCTAGTGTCGGCGATTTGAACCGGCCGACCATGTCGAGAAATTCCTGATCGTTTACCAGGCGCTGAATGGCCGGGCCGGTCTCTTCGTCCGAATACGGACGGATGGCATCAAATTCCTGCATGGAAGCCCTGTTATTATCGGTGTCTGTCACAGAATTCCGCTAAACGGTGATTCAAAAACGCGGTATTGTAGCGTTTCTCACGCTTTTTTGCCTCCATCCCCTACTATGGGGTTTCGCCACCCTCACCAATGAATCTGTCGGTGAATCTGGTATCATTCGCGCCCACGCAATTTGACCCTGCAATCCTGCCGGCAAACACGTCGGTTAACCGGTTACCTTATGCATTTTGATCAGAACTTCGAAGAACTGAGCACAGAGCGCCCTACCACCTCCCGCAGGGATCCCGAACAGGTGCTCCACGAGGTATTCGGGTACGAAACCTTCCGGCCGTTGCAGGGCGACATCATCCGGGAAGTGGTCGATGGCCGTGATGCCCTGGTGCTGATGCCAACCGGGGGTGGTAAATCCCTGTGTTACCAGGTGCCGGCCCTGGTTCGGCCCGGTACCGCCGTGGTCATCTCGCCGTTGATAGCCTTGATGCAGGATCAGGTTGCAGCGCTGAAGGAGCTGGGCGTGAACGCGGCGTTCCTGAACTCCACCATGGACATGGAGCAGGCACGGGCTACCGAATACGCGTTGGCAACGGGCGAACTCGATTTGCTGTATTGCGCGCCCGAGCGATTAATCCAGCCACGTACCATTGATCTGTTGCACGACGCATCGATCTCTCTGTTCGCCATCGACGAAGCTCACTGTGTATCCCAGTGGGGCCATGATTTCAGGTCTGACTACCTTCAGCTGAGTATGCTGGCCAACGAATTTCCGACGGTTCCACGCATCGCCCTGACCGCCACCGCCGACGAGCGCACCCGTAAGGAGATTGCCGAGCGGCTGTCCCTCACCGAAGCTCGGCACTTTGTTAGCGGCTTTGACCGCCCGAACATCCAGTACCGAATTGCACCTAAAATCAATGCAAACAAGCAATTACTGGATTTTATTAAAGCAGAACATGATGGCGAGTGCGGAATCGTTTACTGCATGTCTCGCAACAAGGTGGATGCAACGGCGCGCATGCTGGCCGACAAAGGCTATACCGCTCTGCCGTACCACGCCGGCCTGCCGTCTGAGACACGAGCCCTCCATCAGGAGCGATTCCTGCGCGAAGACGGTGTCATTATTGTGGCCACCATTGCGTTCGGGATGGGTATAGACAAGCCTGACGTTCGGTTTGTGGCCCACCTCGATCTGCCCAAGAGCCTCGAGGCCTACTACCAGGAAACCGGTCGTGCCGGCCGGGACGGCAAACTCTCAACCGCGTGGATGGTCTATGGCCTGCAGGATGTCATCAAGCTGCGCCAGATGCTGGAAGCGTCACAGGGCAACGATCAGTTCAAGCGGGTAGAACGGCAGAAGCTCGACGCCATGCTTGGCCTGTGCGAAGTCACCCGGTGCCGGCGCGAGGTGTTGCTGCGTTATTTCGGGGACACCCAGGATGAGCCCTGCGGCAATTGCGATACCTGCCTGAACCCACCGGAAACCTGGGATGGAACCGTCGCGGTTCAGAAGGCGTTGTCCTGTGTTTTTCGAACGGGCCAGCGCTTCGGTGTCACCTATCTGATTGATGTGCTTCGGGGATCGGAAAACGAACGAATCCTGCAGTCGGGCCACCAGGCAGTGTCCACCTACGGGATTGGTACCGAGTTGTCAGTGAACGAGTGGAAGTCGGTATTCCGGCAGCTGGTTGCCAACGGCTATTTGCGGGCGGACCCCGAGGGCTACGGAGCCCTGCAATTAACGGAGACCTGTCGCCCGCTGCTGCAAGGCAAACAGCCGGTTGAGCTGCGCAAGGATCCGGTGGTTAAGAAAACCTCGTCGAGAGGCCAAGGCAGCCGCAGTGGCGCAGCCATTCGCGATCAGATTACTGATCAGGCGGGTTGGGATGCCCTGCGGGCATGTCGCAAGGAGCTTGCCGACAAACAAGGGGTTCCGCCCTATGTCATCTTCCACGACGCCACTCTGTTCGACATGCTGGAGCGCAAACCCCGATCCCTGGACGAGTTGGCAGAAGTTAGCGGCGTCGGCGCCGCCAAGCTGGAGAAGTACGGCGCCATTTTCCTTGAAACCCTGTCTGGCCTGGAGCGCTCCTAAGCGCTCCACTTACCATTCCCCGCTAACAACTCATTTCGAAAGGCTTATTCGCCCTCAGCTTTGAAGCCCTGCTTTCGAACCCGGTAATGGGCGATTGAGTTGGCAACGTGGTTGCCTTCCTGATCATGCAGCTGGCCTTCAAGAGTGAACTTGGCCCGGCCGGTAGCATCGGCGTCCGCCAGAATACCCTCGACCATTTCCGGTGTAAGTGAGAACTCCACGGTGACATCAGAGTTAGCCGGCTGCAGAAACTGTAGGGTCATCTCCTTCAGAATCGGCGTATAAGAGGGGCCTAAATCAAACAGCGTCAGCACGCCACCGGGTATTTCCGCAACCAGGAAATAGGCGCCGGCATACAAACTGCCAAAGTGGTTCTTGTTGCCCTTCAGGCGAATTCGGGCCTTCACATAGCCCGGCCGCAACTCCTCCACACTGAATCGATTACGGGTGGCAAACGGAATCGACAGGCCGATAATCCGGTTCACGGCGGCATAGCCACCGGTCTTACGGAGCCATGCCAAAGGATTGGCCAGGGTGGCATGGGAGTCTGAGTGCGCAACCCATTGCCCAGTTGCGCCAATAATTGTGTCAATTAGTGCCATTTTCGTGCTCTGTTAGGGAGATTGACTAATCTTCGCACAATTGGCTTCCAGGTGCCTATTACACTCGGAACCGTGACGCATTCTGGTTCAGCGTGTGGCCAATGCTTTCGATCTGCCCACTGTAAACGTCGTTTTCGCTAGCCGCCGCGGCCGCTTCCTGCCCTTGGTCGGCAATGCGCGTAATGGACGAATTCAGCTCTTCGGTGACCGAGGTCTGCTCCTCCGATGCGGTCGCAATCTGAGACGTCATCTGATTAATGGAGGTAATGGCCTCGGCAATGCGATTCAGCGCCTCCATGGCGTCCTGCGCTTTTTCCATGCTGACATTCGAGACCGCCGTGGAGGCATTCATCACGGTAACCGCATTGTTGGCACCCTTTTGCAGACGCTCAATCATGTTATTGATTTCTTCGGTGCTCGATTGGGTTCTCTGAGCCAGGTTCCGGACCTCATCGGCAACCACGGCAAAGCCGCGCCCTGCCTCACCAGCCCGCGCCGCTTCAATGGCTGCGTTCAGCGCCAGCAAATTGGTTTGTTCGGCAATGCCCTGAATCACTTCCAGCACCGTGGTAATGGATGAAACATCCTTGCCCAGGGCGTTGATGACTTCCGCCGCGGAGTTAACTTCTTTAGACAGCTTTTGTACCGCGTCCCGAGATGCTGCAACGGTTTCCAGCGAAGCGCGACTGTCGTTATCGGCGGTATTGGCGGCATCGGCGGTTTGCTGGGCATTCTGCGCGATTTCACCAGCTGCAGCGGACATTTCATTGATGGCGGTCGCCACCATGTCGATCTCCGACTGCTGCTGCTCAACGCTGGAACGGCTGGTGCTGGCGGTCTCGCGCAGTGAGCGTACGTTGCTGCCCAGCTCCTCGCTGCCGCGCTGAACATCACGAACCACGGTCTGAATGTTTTCGACAAAGCGGTTAAAGCTCTTCGCCAGTTGACCAAATTCATCACTGGCGCGGGTGTCGAGTCTCTGGGTGAGATCGGCATCGCCAGTACCAATGTCGGCCATTGCGGTGTTCAGGCGACGTAAGGGCGCCATCAATACCTTTATGCCAAAGTGCAACACAACAAGGGAGATCACCAAGCCGATAACGGCCATCAACAACCCGGTCATGCGGGCGCTTTGAACCGGCGCACTGATCAGGTCCTGGTTGACGAAGGTGCCTAGATACCAATCGACGCCACGGGCATCTTCGATCGCGTGAAAGCTGGCTTCCCAGGACGCGTCATCGTCCTGGTATTGGTGAGCGCGTCCATCGAGGCTCGGGGCTTTGCCGATCAGGGTCTTGATGTTTTTCCCGATCAGTGCCTGGTTGGGGTGAAACAGCACAATACCTTTGGCGTTGATCAATGCCGCATAGCCCGTGTTCGCCAGGGTCACGGTCTCCAGTGTTTTTTCGATGTCGCCCAGGCCAATATCTCCGCCGGCAACGCCCTTGTAAGCACCACGCTCAACCGGCGCCAGAGTGGAAATGATGGTGTCACTGGTGGCGGCATCGCGGTACGGCTCGGTAAAGGACGCCTGGCCCATGCTCATGGCTTTCTTGTACCAGGGTCGAACCCGCGGATCGTAATCGGCCGGCAGGGACGCAGTGTCTTTTTCCGTTTTCATCAGCATGTAGCCGTCGTTACGGCCCACATACACGTCCCGGAACCCACCACCTGCGGTAATGGCCTGCAGAAGGGTTCTTGCCTGCTCATCGTCCTCAACCCGTTCGAGTGACAGCGCCGCAGACTCCGTCATTTCCAGACGGGTATTGAGCCACTGGGCAATACTCGACGTACTTTGGGCCACGGCATCGTCGATCAATGCATCAACGTACGTGGACGTGGTTTTTTGAAGGCGGAGATCGCCAGAAAGTGTAAAGGCGCCCATCGCAAGTAGCAGCAAAATGCTGAAGGCAGCCAGAAGCTTTTGACCGAAGCTCAGGTTCACGGTGGTGTCCTCAAAAAATGTTTTTTTTAGAAATCGAAGGCGTAGAAAGATACACGTTCGAGTAGCTAATCTCTGTTAAGTGTTGTTTCGACCTAAATTGCGAACTCTTTAGCTGCTTCTGATAAACTTTTGCTGTTTCGCTGCTCAAGCAGCTGCATGTCCACAGCTTCATCTCACTGGCGGGAGCCGATCTGAATGGCCCACGAAGAACTGCACCTCAATCTCCGAAACCTGACGCTTGACGACTATGACCAGCTCCAGGTCCTGATGGATCGTATCTACGACGACATTGGCGGGGCCTGGCCTAAAGAGACTATTAAGGCACTGGTGGAGCAGTTTCCTGATGGCCAGATCTGCATTGAGGACAATGGCCAATTGATTGCGGTTGCGCTGACCGTGAGCGTGAAATACGAGCGCTTCAGCAACCCGCATACCTACGACGACCTGATCCTTCGGAACGAAAAGATCTGGCACAACGCTAACGGTGACTCTCTGTATGGCCTGGATGTTTTCATTCATCCGGAATTTCGCGGGTACCGTCTTGGTCGCCGTCTTTACGAGGCGCGAAAGGAACTGTGCCGGTCCATGAACCTGCGAGCCATTCTCGCGGGCGGTCGTATACCGAGTTATTACAAGTACGCAGACCAATACACCCCGGCAGAGTATATCCAGCGAGTAGATCGCAAAGAGATCTACGACCCGATTCTGAGCTTCCAGCTGTCTAACGACTTCCAGGTCACGCGGCTGATGCACAAATACCTGCCCGAAGATGAGAAGTCACTGGGTTATGCCACGCTGCTGGAATGGCGGAACATTCTATACACGCCGCCTTCGTCAGTTCTGAACGTCAAGAAGACCCAGGTGCGATTAGGCGCGGTTCAGTGGCAAATGCGCGAATTTACATCGGTCGAAGAGGTGCTCAAACAGGTTGAGTACTTCGTGGACGCACTCTCCGATTACAAAAGTGACTTCGCCCTATTCCCGGAATTCTTCAACGCGCCGCTCATGGGGCTGACCGATCAGATGGATCAGACCCGGGCCATCCGCTTCCTGGCCGGGTTCACCGAGCAGTTCCGCGATGAGATGTCCGAGATGGCAGTTAGTTACAACATCAACATCATCACCGGCTCTATGCCACTGCTGGAAAATGACCGGGTCTACAACGTGTCTTACCTGTGCCATCGCGACGGCCGGGTGGATGAGCAACGCAAAATCCACATTACCCCGCACGAGCGCCGGGACTGGGTTATCGAAGGCGGCAGCGACTTTGAAGTGTTCGAAACCGACGCAGGCCGCGTTGCGATCATGATCTGCTACGACATTGAGTTCCCGGAACTGGGTCGGATTGCCTCAAGTGAGGACGTCGACATCATCATGGTTCCGTTCTGGACCGACACCAAGAATGGTTACCTGCGGGTACGTCACTGTGCCCAGGCCCGAGCCATTGAGAACGAATGCTACGTTGTGATCACCGGCAGCGTGGGAAATTTGCCAAAAGTTGAAAACCTCGACGTCCAATACGCGCAATCGTCCGTATTCTCGCCCTCTGATTTTGCGTTTCCCCATGACGCGGTGATGGCAGAAACAACGCCAAACACTGAAATGATCATGTTCTCGGACATGGATCTGGAAAAGCTCAAACTGGTCCGAAATGAGGGCTCAGTAACGAATCTGAAGGATCGCCGTGTTGACATGTACGATCTGAAAAAGAAGTAATAGGCTTGGGTTAAGGCAGTTATGAGTTCAATAACTGCCTCAAACCCTGTTCGTAGGACACTGATAGCGTTGCTAAACTGCAATTCAGTGGCTATCGTTTAATCAATATCAAGCTGCCTTAGGGAAGGCAGGCTAAGGCCGATACGGAAATCACTCGAGACCATGTTAATGACTGAAGCACTACCGGACCTTATCGCACAGTTTCGAATCAGGCAGGGCCTGTTCCGAAAGGAGTTGGTTGAAGCCGCTCTTTATGAGCTGGATGCGTACGGGTGCGTGATGAAAACCGACAAAATGTTTAATCCAGGCGACACCATCGTTCTGGATCTGGTGATGGATATGCCGTTCGACAAGCTTCGTGCGGAGGGCGTGACCGGCCTGGTAACCGAGCGAAGGAAGCACTGTAGTAACTTCTACTATTCAATTGATTTTGTTGAGTTCGATTCAGATAACGACTCTCCCCTCGCGGAGAAACTGCGGCGAATTCGGGAAGTTCTCTCGAAAAAACAGTCTCTGAAGTCGAGGCGTTCGCCCGGGTCTATTTCCGGTTTTCGGCAAATGGCCTAATCCCCGTTGTTCGTAATGCCCTCATCCCCAAGGAGACATTTCATGGCAAAGAAGGCCAAACCTAGCGTTGACAAAATTGTCAAAAAGGTAAACCAGGAGTTCGAAAAAACGTCCTCTCAGATCGAGGGGCTGGTCAATGATGCGTTGAAGCAGTTTGATAGCCTGCAGCAACAAGTTCAGGATCCGGTACGGAAGCTTCTCAAAGAAGTCGACGAGCTTCGCGATCGCGAGATGAAGCGTTTCAATGAGGAGTTTGAGCGCCGCCTGAACGAATTCCATGAGCTGCAAAACAGTATTCTTGAGCGTCTTGGTGTCGCCTCCAAAGATGCCGCCGAAGACGTCAAGAAACAGGCCGAGCAGGCCAAGAAACAAGCCAAGTCCGCGACCAGTAAAGCCACCTCGGCGGCGATGAAGACTCCGGGATCCAAGTCAACTGCCAAGAAGTCTGCAACTAAGAAGCCCGCAGCAAAGAAACCAGCTGCCAAAAAGTCTGCGGCCACGAAGCCTGCAGCAAAGAAGCCGGCGGCTAATAAGGCAGCCAAGCCGGTAAACAAGAGTGACCTCACGTTGGTCAAAGGCATCGGCCCGGCGACCGCGAAAAAAATGAAGGACGCAGGTATTACCTCCATCGATCAGATTGCTAACCCCTCCGCCGCCGATCAGGAAAAACTGAAGGCTTTCTCCAGCGTCAAAGGATTTGCGCAGTTCAGTACCGAAGCTAAGAAAATTATCTGATGCGCACGCCTGACCAGCCTGTATTACGGGATATAGTCCTGATTGGCGGCGGGCACAGCCACGTCGGGGTACTTAAACGGTTCGCGATGAACCCGGTACCCGGCGTGCGCCTGACCCTCATCTGCCGTGACACCCACACCCCCTACTCCGGTATGTTGCCCGGCTACGTTGCCGGACACTACAGCTACGACGATGTTCATATCGATCTCAGCAAGCTTGCGGAATTCGCAGGCGCTCGATTCTATCGGGCTGAAGCGATCGGTATTGATCGGGAGAACAAGCGGGTACTGTGCCGTGGGCGGCCAGATGTTCCGTATGATCTTCTTTCGATCAACATTGGTTCCTCCCCTCGCGTAAATGAGGTGGAAGGCGCTTCGGAGCATGCTGTTCCGGTTAAACCCATCACCGGGTTCAACAACCGTTGGCTTGCCCTGCTCTCACGAATTGAAAATCACGAGGGCCCGCTGACCGTGGGTGTGGTGGGCGCCGGAGCCGGTGGCGTGGAGTTAACGCTGGCCATGCAGTTCCGACTAACCCGCGAACTCAAGCAGCGGGGCAAGGATCCGGATCAGCTCCATTTTCATCTTTTCGATGCTGCCGATCAGATCCTGCCCACGCACAACCCGAAAGTGCGAGCCGTGTTTGAGAAAACCCTGGCTGAACGCAAGGTGAAAGTTCACCTCGGTTCGCCGGTGCAAAAAGTTCAGGAAGGCCTGCTGCAAACCGAATCCGGCGAGTCGCTGCAGGTTGATGAAGTTTTGTGGGTTACCCGGGCCGGCGGGCCTGAGTGGCTGAAGGACACCGGCCTCGCTCTGGACGACGGTCTGTTTATCCGGGTTCGAGATACTCTTCAGGCAGAAAACGACGACAGCATCTTTGCTGCCGGCGATATTGCCAATGTTCTCAATCACCCGCGCGAAAAGGCTGGCGTGTTTGCGGTTCGTCAGGGCCCGCCCCTTGCCGACAACCTCAAGCGGCTGACTCTCGGCAAGGCGCCCAAGGATTTCCAGCCCCAGAAAAACTGGCTGGCGCTGATCAGCACCGGCGACAAGTACGCCATCGCCTCCCGGGGAAATTTCGAAGTGGATGGCGCAGCGGTCTGGCGCTGGAAAGACTGGATCGACCGTCGCTTCATGAAGAAGTTCAACGATCTTCCAGAGATGGAAGAAAACGCCAAACTGCCCGATACGGCTGCGGCCCAGAATTCGGAAGAAGCCTCTCAGGCAATTTCGGCGGTGGCCATGCGTTGCGGTGGCTGTGGTGCCAAGGTCGGTAGTACGGTTCTTTCCCGCGCTCTTGGCGAGCTCCGCCCTATCGATCGGGATGACATCATCATCGGGCTGCATTCGCCCGATGATGCCGCCGTGCTGGAGGTTCCGCCGGGGAAGGCTGTGGTCCATACGGTGGATTTTTTCCGGGCGTTTATCGACGACCCCTACGTGTTTGGCAGAGTTGCAGCCAACCACGCCCTGGGTGATGTATTCGCCATGGGTGCAGAGGCTCAAAGTGCCACTGCCGTTGCTACCGTGCCCTACGGGATTGAGTCCAAGGTTGAAGATGTCGTTTACCAGATGATGTCTGGCGCCGTCGAGGTTCTGAACGAAGCGGGTTGTGCCCTGGTCGGTGGTCACACCGGCGAAGGCAAAGAGCTGGCTCTGGGCTTTGCGGTAAACGGACTGATCGATCCTGACGAAGTCATGAGCAAAGGCGGCCTGCGTGCCGGTGACGTGTTGATTCTGACCAAACCGATTGGCACCGGAACTCTGTTCGCAGCCCACGCCAAATTGGCCGCCAGGGGTCGCTGGATTGATAGCGCCCTGAGCTCCATGATCCAGTCCAATAAAGCCGGTGCTGAGTGCCTCAGGCGCTATGGCTCAAAGGCCTGTACCGATGTGACTGGCTTTGGGTTGCTCGGCCACCTGGTAGAGATGACTCGGCCTTCTGGCGTCGATGCCGAACTGGATTTGTCTGCCATCCCGGTTTTGCCGGGTGCCGAGGAAACAGCGGCCGCAGGCATTCTCAGTTCGCTGCAGCCGGCAAACATCCGCTTGCGTCGCGGTATCCGAGATCAGGAAAAGTGGGTAAATCATCCGAGGTACCCCCTGATCTTTGATCCACAGACGGCCGGTGGTCTGCTTGCCAGTGTGGCGGCGGATCAGGCTGAGGCTTGCGTGCACGAGCTGAAAGCACTGGGCTACCCGCACACGGCCATCATCGGTCGGGTTACAGCCCAGGACATGCAAGGCGCCATCGAACCTATTTCGCTCAAGGATTGATCGATTGGGTTTGGAGCCCCTAGCCTAGCCGCTCAGATTGGAGCGGCGCTGGAGAGCCATTTCCAGTGCCTGCTCCAATGATCTTTGTTCATTTTCTGGTGTGAACCGAGGGGCGAGCTCACTCACCTGCTCTGTCAGACACTTCAGGAATTCCGGATCGGATTCTGCTTTCTGCAGTAATTTGGCCAGAGCCGCTTGGTCCTTAGCCGGGTAATAACCCTCATAGTCATTGCCCAGCAACCCCCGATTACCAGAAATGTCTGAGGCTAATATCGGCAGCCCTGCCCGACAGGCCTCCGATATTACATTCGCACCGCCTTCCATCACCGAACTCATCACCATCAACTGGCACTGCGCCATCAGGTTCTGGGTGCTGGGCTTGTCGAGTTCACCAAGCCACTGGAAACGCGAGTTCGCCGCCATCTCCTGCTCTGCTAAAGCTTGCCATTCTTGATTGTGGGGCTTGCCAGCATTGAGAATACGCACCCTCGATTTATCCGGCAGCAACCGGGCAGCCATCGCCGCCCGCAGCGAATCCTTTTCTTCCCTCAGATGCCCGATCACGCAAACATCGAACGTTTCGATCGCAGCCGCTTTGTTGGTGACGGGCGGGATCTCATTGGCGGATTGATAAAGGGTAAGAAGTTTGCCGGCGAACTCTTCAGGGATGTCCTCCGAAACCAGCGCGTGCAAGCCAATCAGCACATCGGCGGCCGCCATGGATGCCCGGGTAGGCAGCGGGTATTCCTGTTGATGCCGGTAGATGTCCGTGCCGGTCAGTACCAGAACCAGCGGCGTTTCCGGCCAGGATTTACGAAAGGTCTGAATGGCATCGTGGCTGCGCCAGGCGTGCAGCGCGATGAAAAGGTCGCAGGGCGCGCCTTCGTACTCAGTGACAACACTGACGTGATGCCCGGCATTTTCTAGCAGTGATGCCCAGCGATCCGCTGTCGCCCGGTTGCCAGCCCGTGAACCTGAGGGCGCAGGTGTGATCAGAGTGATGTGCATGGCGGCTGAATTCCTGCTGGTTTGCCTGCGACGATAATTTTCCCCGTCAGGTTGCACTTTTTCTGGACTGCAATCGTATAGCTGTTCCGAGACGTAGTAAATCACGGTATGCTGATGAAGCCAGTATTTTCGGCAGCTTACAACTCAAAAGAACGAACCATCCCCGGAAAGAAAGGACCCTCAAATGGCTCTGAATATGATACGGAAATTTGCCGCCGCAAGTGTCATGATGTTCGCTTGTTCGGCCGCTGTTTCAGCCCAGACCCTAGTATTCACAGCGATTCCTGACGAAGATGAAACCAAGCTTGTTGAGCGTTTCCGTGGTATCGCCGATTACCTGTCTGAGAACCTGGATGTCGATGTTCGATACATCCCGGTGAAATCCTATGCCGCAGCCGTGTCTGCGTTCCGTAACAATCAGGTGCAGCTGGCCTGGTTTGGCGGCCTGTCTGGTGTACAGGCACGCTCGCTGGTACCCGGCTCTGAAGCGATTGCACAGGGTGTTGAAGACGAGGCGTTTTATTCTCACATCATCGCCCACAAAAGTACCGGCCTCGACGAATCAGAAGATTTGCCCGAGGAGTTGCGTGGGAAGACCTTCACGTTTGGCTCAAAAGGGTCAACCTCCGGCCGTCTGATCCCCGAATACTACATCCGCGAAGCTTTCAACGAAGCACCGGACGACGTGTTTTCACGGGTTGGTTTCAGTGGTAACCATACCCGCACCCTGCGTCTGGTTGAGGCAGGCACTTATGAAGTGGGCGCCATCAATTTTTCGGTCTGGGACAAAGAGACCAAAGCCGGCAACGTGGACACCGATGCGGTTAAAGTCATCTGGACGACACCCAGTTACCCCAATTACCAATGGAGCATTCGCGGTGACGCGGACGAGCGGTTTGGCGACGGCTTTACCGATCGCGTTCAGCAGGCGCTATTGAACATGAAGGATGAGGAGCTGCTCAATAGCTTCCCGCGTTCTGGTTTTATTCCGGTTTCCAATGATGCCTACAAGCCGATTGAAGTGGTAGGAAAGCAGATCGGAATCATCGATTAATGTCGGGATTTGATCTATCAGGGCTAACGGCCTCGTTTGGAGGAGAGCGGGTGATTGGTCCGCTTTCGCTCCAAGTGAAAAAAGGAGAGCGAGTTGCGCTGGTCGGCAAGAGCGGCGCTGGCAAGTCGACGCTGATCAGCCTGATTCATCAGCAGGTTGGCCGCACCTCTTCCCTGGTTCCACAAGACCTTGGACTGGTCAATGCCCTGCCAGTTTTTCACAACGTGTATATGGGGCAGCTTGACGCCCACCCAACCTGGTACAACACGCTAACCCTGATGCGCCCGTTTTCCAAGGACTCAGCCGCCGTGCGCGCACTGCTCAAAGATCTTTCCATGCCGGAAAAAATCTGGGTGCCGACCGCTTCCCTGTCCGGCGGGCAACGGCAAAGGGTCGCTATCGCCAGGGCGGTGTTTCGCAAAGCAGACATGCTATTGGCCGATGAGCCTGTGTCGGCACTGGATGGCCCCATGTCTCACTTGGTTATGAAGCTGATGAGCAAGCGATTTCCCACCAGTGTTGTGGCTTTGCACGACGTTGAGTTGGCTCTTCAATACTGTACCCGCATCGTTGGCATTCAGGACGGCCAGATCGCTCTTGATGAATACAGCGAGCGACTGACTCCCGCCGACATCACCCCACTATACTGACGCCTCCCATGTTCTCCTCACCCACGGTTCGAGTCAGTTTTCTGTTTGTTGCCATTGCTCTGGTCGCGCTGTTGTTTGCTGATATTGCGATTACGGCCGCCAACCCCTGGAAAGACCTGGGTCGATTTTTCATGGGCGTTGTCACTCCGGACTTTTTCAGCTCTGAAGGTGTCGCAGTGGCTTTGTTGCGCACAGTGGCCTTCGCCTTCGTGGGGGTGGCGCTGGGCAGCCTGTGTGGTTTCGTTTTGTCACTGGTGTATCGCAGCCCGGTGGTGCGCACGTTCTGCGCGTTCATCCGCGCCATTCACGAACTTTTCTGGGCTCTGATTTTTCTGCAATTCTTTGGCTTTCACCCACTCACCGGTGTACTGGCCATTGCCATCCCTTACGCCGGTATTTTTGCAAAGGTGTATTCCGAGATCTTCGAAGAGGCCGACCCAACCCCAGGCCGCTTGTTGCCGCCAGGAACTGGCAGGGTATCGGCCTTCCTGTACACCCGCATTCCGGACTGCTGGGTTCAGCTAAGAACTTACACGGCCTATCGGCTCGAGTGCGGTTTGCGGTCTAGCGCGATTCTGGGCTTTGTCGGGCTTCCAACCCTGGGCTTTTTCCTGGAATCCGCTTTTTCCCAAGGACATTACTCCGAAGCCGGGGCCATGCTGATTCTGTTTTATGTTCTGATCGCGACGATGCCGCTTTGGGTGAAGCCCAAGCTGCTGCCGGTCTACATCCTCGGCGCACCCTTTTTTCTCGGTGATGGCTTGCCCATCGTCTGGGGCAATGTCGAGCGCTTCTTCACCCAGGATATTATCCCGTCACCCCTCCGGAACGGTGAGGGACTCGCTGGCCTGATGCCGTGGTTCGGGGATGTTATGGTTACTGAAGCAGCGCCAGGCATCTGGAACACGCTGGTGTTGACCCAGATTGCCCTGGTGGCGACGGGATTGATTGCCTTGCTGACCTTTCCGCTGATATCCAGCCACTTTGGAGGGCCGGCGCGCCGAACTGGCGGGCACATATTTCTTGTCATAGCCCGCTCTACCCCAGAGTACATTCTCGCCTACATTCTCTTGCAGCTCTGGGGGCCATCAATGTTGCCGGCAGTAATCGCCCTGGCCCTGCATAATGGCGGAATCATCGGGCATTTGATCGGTCGGCAATCCAGCGCAATACAGCTTCGACCCGATGCGGTGATTGGTTTCAACCGCTACACCTACGAGCTGGTGCCACGTGTGTACCGCGCGTTCCTGGCGTTCCTGTTCTACCGGTGGGAAATCATCATGCGGGAAACCGCAATTCTGGGCATTCTGGGGATCTACACCCTCGGCTTCTATGTTGACAGCGCCATCCAAAACATCCAGTTCGACCGGGCCATGGTGCTAATCGTTATTACAGCGCTGCTGAACATCGGTGTGGATATTTTGGGCCGCTTCATAAGGCGGAAGCTGGCCCTTCAGACTATGCCAACCTGTTAGGATTTCTTTTTTCTTCGCAACACGCCAAAGCCCACCAAACCCAACCCTAAAAGAGCCAGTGTCGACGGTTCAGCCACAGAAATTTCAAACTGCTGATAGATGCCATCGGAACCTTCCAAAACCAGAGTATTGGTCGAGGCGTAGCCGTCGCCAATGAAAATCCCGGTAGAAGTTACACCCGGATCTGCCAGCGCCGGAGCAAGTCCGGAATAGATGCTGGAACCGAGTGCAAACTGCAGCAACTCAGTATGGCCCGTCAGCGTAAAGTTAAAGCCGTCGACACCACCACTGTCGTTAGTAGCAGCCTCCCAGACAATGAAGTCGGAAGTCCCGAAGCTCATGCTGCTGAGGGTGTCCAAGTGAGTACCGGAGGTTTCGAAACCGAACTCTTCGACGGTGCCAAGCATCGAGTTTCCGAATTGGAGGTGTCCGAACCACTCTACCGTGCCGTCCGAATCGCTGACTCCCGGAGCTGCCCAGCGAACAAACCAGTCACGACTATTGTGCAGGTCATTCCAGATGTAGTAACCCGCTCCGTGGCTCAACGTGAGATCACCGCTCGCTGTTGTAGTGCCATGGTATTGAGGTGTGGCTAGAGCGGCGCCTGCTACTGCTGCAAACACGAAACCAAGTGCCGTTTTAAATAGTTTCATCGACCTTCTCCGGGGAGGCTTGGAACTCGTTCGGCGCAGCCCGGCTGTCTCCTGGAGACCCGCGGCTTTCC
Source organism: Marinobacter sp. LA51 (assembly GCF_030297175.1). Lineage (NCBI taxonomy): Bacteria > Pseudomonadati > Pseudomonadota > Gammaproteobacteria > Pseudomonadales > Marinobacteraceae > Marinobacter > Marinobacter apostichopi. The sequence goes on from NZ_AP028070.1 coordinate 1,886,834, forward strand.
GTCCCACTCTCACGAATGGTTTGGCTACAAGTTTACAGTTAGCCAGAACCATGCCAGAGACCGTAGGCGCTGGATATTTCTCAGTTTTTTTAAGTGGACGATTGGCACCTGTAAAAATAATCGACGCATAGCTGTTAATCAGGAGTTACATTCCTTGCAACGCTCGATTCTTGTAAAAGGAACTGACACTGACCCGCTCGGAAAGCATGGCATGCGGAGTGGGACTCCAATCACAATTCGAAGATAACCCCCGCGGTTTTGGCGCATTCTGCCAATCCGTTAGCTCTGGCGCCCGATTACATTCCGTTACAATCTGCTTATCTTCTTAATGCTTGGATTCGGATGTTATGACAGACGGGCTGATTTTAGTGACGCAGGTTGGATTGGTAGCGTTGGTGCTATTGATGGCCTTTCGAATGGTGGCGC